>CALWOA010000022.1 GCA_944382965.1 uncultured Oscillospiraceae bacterium
CCTTGGTGGGCCGTTACCCCACCAACTAGCTAATCAGACGCGAGGCCATCTTTCAGCACATAAAGCTTTGACTTCTCAGGGATGCCCCCAAGAAGCGTCATGCGGTATTAGCAGTCGTTTCCAACTGTTGTCCCCCACTGAAAGGCAGGTTCCTCACGCGTTACTCACCCGTTCGCCACTAAAGTAAATACCGAAGCACTTACTTCCGTTCGACTTGCATGTGTTAGGCACGCCGCCAGCGTTCGTCCTGAGCCAGGATCAAACTCTCAAAAAATTGTATCTTAAAGCCGAAGCTCTAAAATCAAGTTTCTGAATAATTTGCTACTAGCATTTATTACTCAAGAATTTTCGTTGGCTGTTTTTTCGCTTACGCTTAAACAATCCATTATAATTGTCCAAGGTGTTTCTTGTTCGTCTTTGCGTTATTCAATTTACAAGGTACAGAACCGTTCGTTTTGGGTTTTGTTATCGCCTGTAGCGAACTTTTATATCTTAGCACATCTTTTGAAGTTTGTCAAGAACTTTTTTCAAGTTTTTTCGAACTTCTTTTCTGTTGTGCTTTTCGCTGTCCTCCGGTCATTCGCGGCCCTCATCAGACAGCTTGCGTAGTATATCACCCCATTTCCCTTTTGTCAAGCACTTTTTTACAATTTTTTCACTTTTCTTTTGTGTATTTTGCCAGCAGACATTTGGTCTCTTTTGGAATACATTTCCATCAATCCCGGCTGGAAAGACCGCTGCTGATTTCACTCAAAGCGTCCGCCGCATCGTAACTGGTTTCTTCCTTCTGTGCCAAGTCCCCCAGGCTTACCATACCGCACAGTTTCCCATTTTCCACCACCGGCAGCCGGCGCACCTGCTCTCTGCCCATCAGCCCCGCTGCCATGGCGGTATCCATATCCGGTCGGGCGGAGATAACGTTCTGGCTCATGACTTCCCGGATTGCCGTGGTAGCCGGAGAGCGGCCGGACGCCAGGCACCGGGTCACAATGTCCCTGTCCGTAATCAGTCCGCACAGGTGGCCGTCACCGCCGCAGACCGGCAAAGCGCCGATGTTATACCGGGTCAGGGTTCTGGCCGCCACCGCCACGGATTCGTCCGGATGAATCCGGATCACCTGGTTGGTCATCACATCTCGCAGTTTCATGTCCATGCCTCCTTCTGCACCCCAGTATTGCCGTGGTTTTGGGAAATTATACCAGAATGCAAAAGCCGCCCCGGAGAATTCTCTCCGGGGCGGCAGGACAATTCCATTTATATATAGAAGAATTACTCCCGAATCAGCAGTTCGGCAATCTGGATGGCATTGGTGGCAGCGCCCTTACGGACCTGGTCACCGCAGCACCACAGGCACAGACCATTGTCGTCAGTCAGGTCGGGACGAATCCGGCCCACAAAGACGATATCCTGGTCGGAAGTCTCCAGGGGCATGGGGTAGCGCTTGTTTGCCAGGTCATCCACCAGCTTGCAGCCGGGGGCCTTGGCAATCACTTCCCGGGCCTGCTCCACGGTTACCGGCACGTCAAAGTGGCAGCTGACGGAAATGGAGTGACTGCGGACCACAGGAACACGGACGCAGGTGCAGCTGACCTTCAGCTCCGGCAGGTGCATGATCTTCCGGCCTTCGTTCTGCATCTTCATTTCTTCGCTGGTGTAGCCTTCAAACTGCTCGCCGCCGATCTGGGGGATCAGGTTGTAGGCGATCTGGTGAGAGAACACCTTGGGCTCATAGGTCTGGCCCTGGCGCAGAGCTTCCACCTCGTTCATCAGTTCGATGGGGCCGCCGGCACCGGCGCCGGACACCGCCTGGTAAGTAGAAGCAGTCATGGTGCGGATGGGGGCAATAGAATTCAGAGCATTGACAGCGGTGATGGTAATAATGGTGGAGCAGTTGGGGTTGGAGATAATGCCCTTGTGGTTCTTCACATCCTCGGGATTTACCTCGGGCACGATCAGGGGCACGTTGGGGTCCAGGCGGAAAGCGGAAGAATTATCCACAAACACAGCGCCGGCCTTGACAATGGCGGGAGCAAACTGCTTGGCGATATCGTTCTCCGCAGCGCCCAGGACAATGTCCACGCCTTCAAAGGCGCTGTCGCAGGCTTCCTGGATGGTCACATCCTGACCGGCAAACTTCACGGTCTTGCCGGCGCTGCGGGCGGAAGCCAGAGGCACCAGTTTGCCCACGGGGAAATTGCGCTCCTGGAGAATTTTGACCATTTCCTGTCCTACGGCGCCGGTGGCGCCCAGGACGGCTACGGTATAGGTTTTCATAGTACAGACCTCCTATATTAGAAAAGGATGGAATTATTTTGTCACGAAGCTGTTGTACAGCACCCGGATGGCTTTTTTGAAATCCTTGTTGTCCACGCCGAAGATGATGTTCAATTCGTCGGGCCCCTGGTTAATCATCCGGATATTGACACCGGATTCACCCAGTGCAGCAAAGATCTTACCGGAAATACCAGGACGGAAGGCCATTTTCCGACCTACAGCAGCAACCACTGCAATCTGGTGATGAACATCCAGGGTGTCCGGCTCTGCTTCCTTCTTAATCTCCGCCATAATGGTATACAGATCCTTCTCCACTGCGGAAGTGGGAAGCACTACGGAAACGTTGTCGATGCCGTTGGGCACATAGTCTACACTGATGTTGTGCCGCTCCAGCACGGTAAGTACCCGGCGCAGGACACCAACCTGGTTGGACATGCCCCGCTTGGACAGGGAGATAATGGAAAAGTCCTTCTTGCCGGTGATGCCGGTGATGAACCGGTCGGGATCGTGGTCGCCTTCAAAGGAGGCCTGGATCATGGTGCCGGGGGCATCGGGATCGTTGGTGTTGCGGATGTTCACCGGGATATTCTTTTCCCGCACCGGGAAAATAGAATCCTCGTGAAGCACCTGGGCGCCGGAATAGCTCAGCTCCCGCAGCTCGTCATAGGTCACTTCGGGAATGGCCTGGGGATCATCCACAATCCGGGGGTCCGCCATGAGGATGCCGGAAACGTCGGTCCAGTTTTCATATACGTCCGCATCCAATGCCGCTGCCGCCAGAGAACCGGTGATATCGCTGCCGCCCCGGGAGAAGGTACGGATGGTTCCGTCAGGCATGGTGCCGTAGAAGCCGGGAATCACAGCGCCGTAGCCTTCCAGCACATGGAAGCGCAGGGCGGCGTAGGATTCTTCCTGATTCACGGTGCCGTCCAGGTTGAATTTCACCCAGTCAGCGGCGTCCACGAACTGGAAGCCCAGGTAGGCCGCCATCAGTTTGGCGGAGAAATATTCGCCCCGGCTGACCAGCTCATCCCGGGTGACGGATTTGGCATCCAGCCGCTTCTTCAGTTCCAGCAGCTCCGGTTCCAGCTGCAAGGTCAGCCCCAGCTCATCCCGGATATCCAGGTAGCGGGAGGCAATCAAATCAAAAATCGCGCTGCAATCCACCCCATATTCCACATGGGCGTGGCACAGGTACAGCAGGTCCGTCAGCTTGTGGTCACCGCTGAAACGCTTGCCTGCGGCAGAAACAATGACGACTTTACGCTCCGGGTCAGCCATCAGAATATCCCGCACCTTGCGGTACTGACCAGCGTCGGCCATGGAGGAGCCGCCGAATTTGACAACTTTCATGCTTTCTTATTCCTCTCTTACTATGGGATTATTCCCAAATCGCCGCCAGGAAGGCGCTGGGATTTTCCTTATACCAATTGTGCATCTGGGATACGCTGACCGGAGCGGTAATCACTGCGCTGCCCCAGGTTTCTTCCACCGCGCCCTGCCAGGGGCCACGGACATAGTAGCGCATGGCGGCGCTGTTGTCCGCAGCCACGGTTTCGCCGTAGGGAGCATAGAAGCCCTTGCCGGACAGGACATCCACCAGATCCTCGACTACATTATATGCGGTGGGATACCGGCCTGCACCCTGACCGTAGAAGCTCATCCGGTCGGAAGTTTCACCGATGAAGGTAATCAGGTTGTAGTTCATGGGCACCGCGGATTCCGGCGTACCCTGGGCAACCAATGTAGGCTGAACATAGACGCTGTAGCCGTTTTCGGTGCGTTTGCCGGTGGAGATCAGCTTGCACACCATGCCATGGGCAGTGAAGTTCGCCACATCCTCTGCCTGGATATTGCCGATGCCCGCCACAGGGACAGTCTCTTTATCCATAGAAACGCCAAAGGCAATGTTGGAAGACAGAATCACCTTATGCCAGGTGTCGATGCCGTCTACGTCCGTAGCCGGGTTGGCCTCGGCATAGCCCAGCTTCTGGGCCTGCTTCAGTGCGTCGCTGTAGTCCAGGCCAAAACGGGTCATGTTGTCCAGGATGTAGTTGCAGGTGCCGTTCATAATACCCCCAACTTCCTGGATCTTCTGCACCCGGCGGCTGCGCTCCAGCTCGCTGAGCCAGCCGATGCCGCCGCCCACCGCTGCGGTGCAGCGGAATTTCACCCCCATTTTCTCCGCCAGGGGAATCAGGTCGTCATAGTAGGTGCACACCAGCGCCTTGTTGGAAGTCACCACATTTTTGCCCGCCTCCAAAGCGGCACGGACGAAAGAGTAAGAAGGACGCAGACCACCCATGGCTTCCACCACGGTATCAATGGTGTCGTCCTTCAGAATCTCATTGAAGTCCTTCACCGCCTGGGCATCGGGCAGGGTAATATCTTCCAGGCACAGTACCTTGGTCACATGCATGTCCTTTCGGGAATTGACAATCTCGTAGACACCCCGGCCGACCACGCCGAAGCCCAGCAATCCGATGTTCATAATGCATCCTCCGTAAATCCAGAAAATAAAAACAGATGTGTCCAGCTCGAAAACACTTGCTTTTTTACGAAAAACAGTATATCATATACCTGCTCAAATTTCAATTACACCAAAAAGCCAAGGATTCGCCTTGAATTTTCGTCTTTTTGTGCAATTAGTAAAAAGAAAACAATTCAGGAGGCCGTTATGTTATACCATTCCACCCGCAGCGAAAACCATCGCGCAGACAGCGCCCAGGCCGTTCTGGAAGGTCTGGCCCCCGACGGGGGACTGTACATGCCCCAATCCATCCCCAGCTTTGACTGGAAAGCCTGCTTAAGCGGCTCCAGCCAGGACATGGCCACCCAGATTCTGTCAGCCCTGCTGCCGGACATTCCGGATATGAAAACCCTGGTAAACCGGGCCTATACCGGCAAATTTGAAACCGAAGACCTGACCCCCACCGTATCCGTCGGTCCTTTCCAGGTGCTGGAGCTGTTCCGTGGCCCCACCTCTGCCTTTAAGGATGTGGCCCTGTCCATGCTGCCCCAGCTGCTCACCGCCGCCAAGGATGTGAAGGGTGTGAAAGAGGATATTCTGATTCTCACCGCCACCTCCGGCGATACCGGCAAGGCTGCGCTGGAGGGCTTTCACGATGTGCCGGGGATTCGGATTTGTGTATTTTACCCAGATGGAGGCGTGTCCCAGGTTCAGCGGGCCCAGATGGTGACCCAGGAGGGCAGCAACGTAACCGTGTGCGCCGTCCGGGGCAATTTTGACGATGCCCAGACCGGAGTGAAGAACATTTTCGCCGCCTGCCAGGGAAAAGACCTGCCCTATCGCCTGTCCTCCGCCAACTCCATCAACATCGGTCGGCTGGCTCCCCAGATCATGTACTATTTCCGCTCCTACCGGGATTTGCTGGATGCCGGGGTGATTACCATGGGTCAGGAAGTGAACTTCTCCGTTCCCACCGGCAATTTCGGCGACATTCTGGCCGGGTACCTGGCAAAGCTGCTGGGTCTGCCTGTGGGACGGCTGATCTGCGCCTCCAACGCCAACAACGTGCTGACGGACTTCATCCGCACCGGCACCTACAACCGGCTACGCCCCCTGCTGAAAACCACCTCCCCGTCCATGGACATTCTGGTTTCCTCCAATTTGGAGCGGCTTCTGTACCTGCTGTCCGGGGATGCATCCCTGGTGTCCGACCTGATGCGGCAGCTGAACCAGGAAGGGTCTTACACCGTTCCTGCCCAGCTTCTGGAGAAAATCCAGTCTCTGTTCTGGGCCGCCTACTGCGACGATGCCCGGGCGGAGGAAATTATGGGCCGTGTGTACCGGGAGTTCGGCTATCTGTGCGATCCCCACACCGCTTCCGGCTGGGCCGCCGCAGAAGATTATGTCAACTTAACCGGCGACAACCGTCCCATGGTGGTTCTGTCCACTGCCTCCCCCTACAAGTTCCCGGCGGCGGTGCTGAAAGCCATCGGCGGCGATTTGAGCGGCAGCGAATTTGACCAGATGAAGCGCCTGGAAACCCTCTCCGGCGTTCCCACCCCCAAGAATCTGTCCATCCTGGAAGGCAAGCCGGAAAAGCACACCGGAGTCATTAACAAAGAGGATATGCTCTCTTTCGTGCTGAATCTGTAAAAACCAACGGAGAAACCAGAGAATATGAAACGAGTTACCATCCGCGTACCCGCCACCACTGCAAATTTAGGCCCCGGCTTCGACGCCTTCGGCTGCGCCCTGAGCCTGTATACCGACGTTACCTTTGAAGAAACGGAATTCGGCCTGGAAATCACCGGCTGCGACGAGGAATTCACCGGCCCGGACAACCTGGCCTACACCTCCTACTGCGCTGTGCTAAACACCCTGAGTGAGGAAGTCCGGGGCGTGAAAATCCACATTGATGCCCACATCCCCATTTGCCGGGGCCTTGGCTCCTCCGCCGCTTTGCTGGTGGCCGGTGCCATGGGCGCCAACGTGCTGCGGGGCAACAAGCTGTCTACCCAAGGCCTTCTGAACATCACCAACGCCATGGAAGGCCACCCGGATAACCTGGCCCCGGCCTTTTACGGCGGCCTCACCGCCTCCATGGTGGACAGCGGTCTGCCGGTGTCCGTCAGCTTCCCCCTGCACCCGGACTGGGAATTTCTGGCCCTGGTGCCGGACTTCAACCTGTCCACTTCCTTAGCCAGAAGCGTACTGCCGGAGCAGATCAACCGCTCCGACGCCATCTACAACATCTCCCACGGCGCTCTGGTGCTGAAGGCCCTGGAGCTGGGAGACGAAAAGCTGCTGCGCAGCGCCATGCAGGACCGACTCCACCAGAACTACCGGAAAAAGCTGATTCCCGACTACGAAAAAATCGAGGCTCTGGTGCGCACCACCGGTGCCGGATTCTGCCTCAGCGGCGCCGGCCCCACCCTGCTGTGCATCACCCAGGACTCCCGGCTGGAAGAAAAGCTTGCCAAAAAGCTGGACAGCATCACGGAGCATTCCTGGCAGATGATCCCCCTGCATGTAGAGTTCCAGGGCGCCCATGTGATTTCCCAGGAGTAAGGAAAGGTCGTCTATTTTCCTGCCGATACAATTGGTTTCCCAAGACAGGAGGATTCCCTATGAAAATCCAAGGTCACAAGAGGTTTACTGCACTTCTTTTTCTGCTGCCCCTGCCCCTTAGGGGCCTTTGGTCCCTGTATCACAACCTTTTGGAAGCCGACACCATGGATAGCGTGTATCCTCTGTCGATTTTGATGGGTACGATTCTGTGGAGTATCCTGATGCTGCTGATAATCCGTATACCACTATATCTCAGCCGCACCATTACCTTGGACGACGAGGGCTGCTGCTACAGCATCTGGGGGGTTAAACGGAAATTCAAATGGGAGGACTTAACCGTCCAGTATTGCGAAAACCGCAGCCCCCTTTTTGGTCTTTGCGCAATATCCCCAATCTACGGCCCCGGCATTCTGATCAATGTGAAAGGCAGAACATACAACGAAATCTGGACAACCGACGCATATTGCCTGCTCTTTCACCCCATGACCAGCGTGTTTCTGCTCTTTCTGCCGCCAATGCATGAAAAATGGGGAAGTCTGCGATTTTTGGGCTATACAGTGGATCAAAAGGAACTGTTGACTGCGCTGAAATCCTTCGGCCAGTGTCCGGAAGTACCGGAGGTCTGACCCCTTGCCGGAGGAGAAGCATACAAGGAAGGATATTATGAAAATCGGTCCTTGCAAAGATGAGATCACTATGAACATTGTACTTTCTCTGCTTACGGTTGTTATGTTCGGGGTACTTTTTTACCAGATGATAGCCCATCCAGTCACTCCGGAGATGAATCCCCATGTGGCTGATCACCCCAATGAAAACGCTTACTTTTTGGCATTCACACTCTTTGGCTTTGTTCTTTGTGAAGCGTTGATATTCGGCTCAATCCTATACTTTGGACGGAGCATTACCTTGGATGCAGAGGGGTGCCGCTTCTCTTTCCGCGGTTTCGAAAAGAAATTCCGTTGGGAAGAACTGGATGTTCAGTATTATGAAAACCTCAAACACAGCTACCTCTCCAGCTGCCTTTCCAACCGTGAAGCCGATGGACCCGGCATTCTCATCAATGTCAAAGGCAGAAAGTACAATCCGAAAAGGCCCGCAATGGCGTACTGCTATACCTTCCACCCAATGACCAGTGTATTTCTCCGCTTTCGAGGGCCTAAGGATGACCTTAAGTCATGGAAATACAACAACACAGTCGTAGGATATACCCTCAAGCGGGAGGAACTGCTGGCTGTTTTGGAAGAACTGGGTCATTGCCCGGAGGTGCCGGAAATCCAATACAGACGATAAACAAAGCGCTTAGAAAGCAAATTCTGCTCTCTAAGCGCTTTTGTTTTGCAAAGGGGGATTTTCAGTCGTTTTCCACCATTTCTTCCTGCAGTTCGCTGCGGCGGATGAGGAAGCGGCGGATGGCGAACAGCCCGGCGATGCAGGCAATGCAGGCGATGTTGCTCCAGGGGTCGTCGTGGCTCAGAATCACATGGCGGGTAATGGCCACGGTGAGCACTTCCAGAATATTGGCAGGGGTGGTGTCCATCAGCATTCGCACAAATTCCAAACCCACCACAATGGCCAGCAGGTTGTGCAGCATATAATTGACATCGGCAAAGTACGCTTCGCTGGTAAACATGTGGAAAACTTCAATTCCCAACGCACCCAGCAGGGCAATGACGGTGATACCCGCAATGATCTGCTCCATAATCCGCAGAATCCGGCGGAAAATATGTTCAATTCTGCGGTCATGCTTGGCAGCTTTCTCAAGATGGGCCTGAATTTTGGGGTCATCGGATGTGGGGATGTGACTCACGGACAGCGCCTCCTTCAGATATGATTTTCTATTATACAATAACCTGGAGGAAATAGGAAGAGCGTTATGTAAGTTTTTCCGGTTTTTCCATTATTTGTGGAAGTGCTTGCCCATTTCTTTCCGGGTCAGCTGAACTTCCTGTTCCAGCTCCCGGGCGGACATCCGCAAAGCGCCGCTGCCCAGGCTGGACAGCTGCACCAAGCCGTCGGAGGTGGCCACCCGCAGGGCATAGCCGCTGCCGATTTCGTGGGCCAGGGCTTCCATGTAAGCGTCCGCTGTTTCCCCTTCTTTGGTGTAGACCACCTGAATGTTGTGAAATTGTCCCTTTTCTCCGGGATTTCCCTTCTGTTTGTAGCCGTCAAATACCACAACCAAGGGGCACTTGGTAAATCCGGCATAGCTGCTGAGCAGGTCGCAGAGCCTGCGCCGGGCAGCGTCCAGATCCTCCCGGGCCAGCTCTTTCAGTTCCTCCCAGGCGAAAATCATGTTGTAGCCGTCCACCATCAGATACTTCTGCTTGGGCGGGCGGATGGGGATTTCTTCGGTGGCCGGGCGATTCACCGGAGGACGATAAAGGGTGGTGGTGCGGTTTCCGAATTCCCGCTGCAAGATTTTCTCCAGCTCCTTGTCTTCCAGGGCAAGGTTGCGGGTGATGATCTGGGGCTTTTCCTCTTTTTTCAGACCGCTGTCCAGGTGCATGTACTCCTTGACCTGGTTCCACTTGACGGTAAAGCCCGCTCCGTGGGCGCAGAATACCGAGTCCGGGGTATTGTCCAGATCCGCCTCCGGGTCGTAGCCCAGCTGAGACACCACCTGCTCGGTGTTGTGGCAGGGGGCGTAGCCGTGAAGCGTCACTTGCAGCCGTCCCTGGCCCTGGGTGTAGGCTGCCAGAGTTTCAGCATAGTCTTTCAGTTCCGCCGCCGGCACCTGACCCTTCAGCGTGGACAAAGCGCCGCTTTGCTCCGGGGGTTCCACCTCTCCGGACATGGCCCGCAGATCGGTAATGGCCCGGCCTACCTGGGGTGTGGGCAGGGTCAGCACCAGATCGTACCAGGGTTCCAGCAAAATGGACTTTGCCTGCATCAGTCCCTGGCGCACCGCCCGGTAGGTCGCCTGGCGGAAGTCGCCGCCTTCTGTGTGCTTTAAGTGGGCTTTTCCCACCAGCAATGTGATTTTCATATCCGTAATGGGCGAGCCGGTAAGCACGCCCCGATGGACTTTTTCTTCCAGATGGGTCAGAATCAACTTCTGATAGTTCCCGTCCAGCACATCCGCGGGGCAAACCGTGTCAAACACCAGTCCGCTGCCCCGAGGCAAGGGCTCCAGCAGCAGGTGGGTTTCGGCGTAGTGGCGCAGGGGTTCAAAATGCCCCACGCCCTCCACCATATCAGCAATGGTTTCCTTGTAGAAAATCCGCCGGTCTTCCAGGGTTACGTCCAGGCCGAAGCGCTGGCGTACCAGGCTTTGGAAAATCTCCAGCTGCACCTTGCCCATGAGCTGGACATGAATCTGTCCGCCGTCCAGCAGCAGCCGCAGCTGAGGGTCCTCTTCCTCCAGCTGGCGCAGCTTGGGCAGTACCACCGCCGGGTCACTGCCTTTGGGCAGACCCACCCGGTAGGTCATCACCGGTTCCAGCACCGGAGGAAGGGAGTCCGGCTCCGCACCCAGAGGAAGTCCCGCCCAGGTCTCCGTCAACCCCGTCACCGCCGCCAAGGAACCTGCTCCCACTTCCTCAACAGGGGTAAACTTGTCCCCGGAGTATAGGCGGATTTGGGTGATCTTCTCCTGTTTTTCCTCCCCTTTTTGGGTTTTGTATGACAGGACGCTTCGTCCTTTCAGGCTGCCGCCGGTGACCTTCAGCCAGGTCAGACGGTTGCCCTGGGGGTCCCGGGAAATTTTGTACACCCGGGCGGCAAAGGTTTCCCCGTATTCCATCTGGGGTGCATAGCGGTCCAGTACGGTCAGAAGATGTTCTACCCCCGTTAGTTTCAGACCCGAGCCAAAGCAGCAGGGAAAGAGCTTGCGTTTGGCAATCAGCCCCCGGAGGTTGCCCTCCGTCACGGTTCCGGTTTCCAGGTAATTTTCCAGCAGGGCTTCATCACACAATGCGGCGTTCTCCGCAATGGCGTCAAAATCCTCCCCAAAGGCCACACAAGCCGGGGACAGCTGCTGGTGCAGCTGCTCCATCAGCTCCTGCTCCGACTTGCCCGGCAAGTCCATTTTATTCAGGAACAAAAACGTGGGCACCTGGTAACGCTCCAGCAGCCGCCACAGCGTCAACGTATGGGCCTGGATGCCATCGGTGCCGCTGATCACCAGCACGGCGCAGTCCAGAATGGGCATGGTGCGCTCAGCTTCGGCGGAAAAGTCCACATGGCCCGGAGTGTCCACCAGAATCATCTGCCGATGCTCTGTGGAAAACATGGCCTGCTTGGAAAAAATGGTAATGCCCCTGGCCCGTTCCAGGGCGTGAGTATCCAGATATGCATCCCCGTGATCCACCCGGCCCAGGGTTCGGCGGGTGCCGCTTTCATACAGCAGCGCCTCGCTGAGGGTGGTTTTCCCCGCGTCCACATGGGCCAGAATCCCCAGGCACAGCGTTTTCGGCATCTGTTGCGCCACAACATGGCCCCCTTTCATGGTAAAATCCTTTTATTCAAGGCATTATACCACAAAAGGGGGCGTATCGTCCATAGGGTTATCCGGAATTGTGCCGGGGTTATGCCTGTTTGGAAAGGTGGGAAGTATTGCCCACGCTGGCAAACCGGGCCTCAATGGGCACATTCTTCGTCAGCAGCGATACCACCACAATCACCACGCTGGAAATCAGGCATCCGGCAATGGCGCCATAGGAGGCAAACACCGGCAGCTGGGAAGCCACCAGCCCGGAGACGATGCCGCACCGGGCGCCCCAGGGTGTTACCCGGCTGTTGCGCTTACCCATCTGCTGCTCCCCTTTTTCCTCTTTCCAGAACATGCCGATCAGCAGCAGCGGCACCAGTCCCACACCGGCAATGGTATAGGCTTTGCTCAGCAGCGACAGCACCGTCTGGGCATAGATGCCGCAGACGCTGGAAATCACGCCCACAATTACCGTGACAATTTTCGCCATATGCACCATCTGCCGATCGGATTCTCCCCGTCGGAAGGGGTGAATCACATCATTGACGATCAAAACCGCAGAGGAATTCAGGCAGGAATCGGCGGTAGACATGCCGGCGCAGAGTACCAGAGCAAAAATGGCGGCGCACATCATCGGCGGCATGCAGTTCATCATAAACCATGGCATAGCCGTGTTGGCGTTCAGGTCCTGGTTATAGGTCATGATAATCA
This sequence comes from uncultured Oscillospiraceae bacterium, assembly GCA_944382965.1. Taxonomy (GTDB): domain Bacteria; phylum Bacillota; class Clostridia; order Oscillospirales; family Oscillospiraceae; genus Faecousia. The sequence continues at coordinate 12,453 of CALWOA010000022.1, forward strand.
AACCCGTTATAGCCGTCATCAGCACAAATCCCAGGCAGATCACGCCGCTCCAGAACATGCTGCGCTTGGCGGTTCTGGCGCTTTTGCTGCCAAAGCAGCGCTGCCAGTAGGCCTGGAAGGATACCACGCCAATAAAGCCGGTGATAAACTTGTTCAGCGCTCCCCACAAATCCATTCCCGCAAAACTCAGCAGGTTCTCCTGTCCCACTGCTGCCAGCCGGGTCCGCAGCACCTCCAGGCTGAAATCCACCCGACTGAAGGCAAACAGGTAGAACACAATGCCCACCACCAGGCACAGGATTCCCTGGAACAAGTCGGTCCACACCACGCTGTAAACGCCGCCGGTGACGGTGTAGAAAATGAAAATGGCAGAGAACAAAATCACGATGGGCACCGAGCTGGAGCCGGTGAACACCTCGAATAAATCACCAAAGGCTTTGCCCTGACCGCCCACGGTGGAAATCATAATGATGCTGGCCAAGATGCCGCACATAGCCCGGGTGAGCTTATCCCGGACGATCAGATCGTCGATCATTTCCGGAATGGTGTTGTAGGTAAATTTTCCGATAAGTCCTACCAGCAGCAGGGCAAAGAACATCTTCGATCCCTGCTCGCCCAAAATAAAGGCAAAGATGCCAACACCCTGTTCATAGGCATTGCCCGCATGGGCAAAGAAGTTGGACACGCCCATAATGCTGGCAAACTGACTGAAGAAAATCAGAAACTCAGATTGCTGGCTCTGCTGCCGCTGATTCACAAAACGTTTTTGTCCGTACCCCTGCTGAAGGAGTTCGGCTATACCAAGACCCAGCTGTTCATCTGCATCGCCCTGTATCGCCGGGGCTCTCTGACCATGAGCCAGATTGCCCAGCACATCAGCTCTTCCAAAGAACAGGCCACCCGGGCGGTAGCCCCGCTGGTAGAGGACGGTCTGGCCCAGCGGTTTATCAGCGAGGAAAACCGAACCCATATCCATGTTCAGCTCACCGAAAAGGGACGGCAGCTGATACACAGCCGCTTGGACAGCTTCGGCGATGCCTTCGACCGGAAGCTGACCCAATCCCTCACCCCGGAGGAACGGGAGCAGCTGTATGATTCCGTCGAAACGGTAATCCGGTTTCTGGAAAAACTAAACTGACCGGTCAAGGAACTGTCCCGGTCAGCTTGCAATGTGTATCAACTCTTAAACAGCAAAGTACCGGCTCTTGCGAGCCGGTACTTTCAGCTTGTCAAAAAAGCCTCGCAGAGTTTGCCGACGCAGGCGGCAAATAAAGTTCAAACTGTTTTCTGTCAGGGCATGTACCTGGCAGAAAACACTTCTCAGGCTGCAAGTGTGGAATTTGTCCCCTATCGGGGGACAAATTATGCGCGCAGCAGACTGCCAAAGTTTGTCGGAAAAGCCCGTAAGGGATTTTTCGACAGTCTCAAAGTACCGGCTCTGATGAGCCGGTACTTTTTGTATGTTACCAGGAGAGCATCTTCTCGAACTGCTCCATGTAGCGCTTGGCGGGAACGTCCCAACTGAAGTCGGTTTCCATTTCCCGCTTCTGCAGGTCGTGGAACGCCTCGGGCTTCTTGTTGTACAGGTTCAGGCAGCGCTTCAGTGCGGCGTAGAAGTCGTCGGCATTGTAGCTCTGGAAGGTAAAGCCCAGACCGCCTTCGCCGTTTTCATCGGCAGGAGGCACGGTGTCCTTCAGGCCGCCGGTGGCGTGAACCACAGGCACGGTGCCGTAGCGCATGGCGTTCATCTGGCTCAGGCCGCAGGGTTCGGACTTGGAAGGCATCAGGTAGATGTCGCCGCCGGCATAGATCCGGGAAGCCAGCCCCAGGTTGAAGGTGATCTTTGCCGCCACCTGCTTGGGGAACTGTCTGGCCAGATCCTTGAAGAAGCCCTCGTACTGGGCTTCGCCGGTGCCCAGAATCAGCAGCTGGGCATCCTCTTCCCACATCAGCCGCCGGGCGATGTAGCACAGCAGATCCAGGCCCTTGTGTCCGGCCAGTCGGGTGACCATAACCATCAGCGGCACATCCGGATTCACCGGCAGACCTACTTCTTCCTGAAGGGCAGCCTTGCACTTGGCCTTGCCTTCGACGAAAGTTTCGCTGTTATAGTGGGCAGGCAGCGCCTTGTCGGTCTCCGGATTGAAGGTGTTCACATCGATGCCGTTGGTGATGCCGGTGAGCTTCCAGGCATTGTTTGACAGAATACCGTCCAGGCCGTGGGCATAGTACGGATACATCAGTTCCCGGGCATAGGTCTCGGAAACGGTGGTCACCAGGTCGGCGGTTTCAATAGCTCCCTTCATCACATTGACGGAGTTATTCATGTCCATGGTGGGACGGTACTCCCAGGGCAGCGCCAGCATGTCGTCAAAGAAGTTGGCATTGGCCCAGCCCTGATACTCAATGTTGTGAATGGTGTACATGCAGCGGGTCTTGGGGAACTGCTCAAAGTACATGGCCTTCAGGTAGGTGGGCACCAGAGCAGTTTGCCAGTCGTTGCACTGGATCACATCGGGAACGAACTCCACAGCCAGCAGGGAATCCAGGCAGGCCCGGGAGAAGAAGGCGAAACGTTCGCCGTCGTCCATATCGCCGTAGATGGCACCGGTACGGCCGCCGAAGTAGTACTCGTTGTCCAGGAAGTACACCTGCACCCCGTCGGTACGGTTCAGCAGCTTCATCACAGCGCAGTACTGCTTCCGCCAGCCCAGGGTGACCCGGAACTCTGCCACCTTTTCAGTTTCGTAAGCAGGATTGGTTTTGATCTTATTGTAGTACGGAAGCAGCAGCACCACTTCGTTGCCCTCAATCCGGGCCAGCGCAGCGGGCAGAGCTTCCATCACGTCGCCCAGACCGCCGGATTTGGCGTAGGGGGCGCCTTCGGAAGCGCAGATGGCAATTTTCATACAGTTTCACCCCGTTTGACAATGATGGGATTCTTCTTGGTGCCGATGAGCTTGGCACCGGGGGTAACGGTTACGTTCTTATCCAGGATGACGTACTTCAGTTCACTGCCCTCGCCGATGACCGCATCGTTCATGATGACGCAGTCTTCCACCTCGGCGCCCTTGTTCACGGTAACCTGGCGGAACAGCACGGAGTTCTTGACCTGGCCTTCCAGCATGCAGCCGTCGGCAGCCAGGCAGTTCTCAATGTCGCAGCCTTCGCCGTAGTAGGTGGGAACCCGGTCACGGACCTTGGTATAAATGGGATGGGCGCCATGGAACACATCGTGCCGGATGTCCTTGTTGATCAGCGCCAGGGAGTTGTAGTAGTACTCCTCCACAGACTCGTTGAACAGGGCAACACCCTCGAACTGGTAGACGTTGACGGAGACCTTGCCCCGCTGCCAGCCGCCCAGCACCAGATCCCGGTCCATGTGGAACTTATCCCGGGCAATGACTTCCTTGACCTGCTGGATCATCCACTTCTTATTCAGCACGAACATATCCATGGAAGCCAGGTAGTCCTCACCAGCAGCGTAGTCTACCACCATGTCGGTAACTTCCCCGTTTTCCATCTTCAGGGCCAGGTCAATGATCTTTTCGCCGTTGCACACACCGGCCTTGGTCACCACGGTGATGTCCTTGCCGCTCTGAACATGGGCAGAGAGGACCTTGTTCAGGTCAATGTTGGACAGAACCGCGGAGTCGATCATCACCACCAGCTCATCATCGGCGCCGTATTCCAGGAAGTCCATGGCGTGGGCCAGGGATTCCAGCTTGCCCCGGTATGTATGGGTAACGGACATGGCGTAGGGAGTCAAGAATTCCAGACCGCCCTCTTCCAGTTCCAGGCCCCACTCTTCGCCGTCGCCGATGTGGTTCATCAGGGACTGGTAATTGTGCCGGGAGATCACGCCCACATGGCGCACACCGGCGCAGCTTAAGTTGGACAAAGCAAAGTCCACCTGGCGGTACCGGCCGCCGAAGGGCAGAGAAGCCATGGTGCGCTTGTCGGTCAGCTCACCCAAGCTAGCATCGTTGGTAAAAATGATACCCATTACGTTCATTGCGGAATCCTCCTCTTACAGCATCTCACCGGGCAGCAGCACGGTGTTGGCTTCTACCACAGCGCCCTTGGATGTAACGCTGATCTTTCTCTTGTCCTTGGGTCCGAAGACGCCGCCTACCACTGCATTCTTGCAGATCTTGGAGTCCTCACCCAGGATGGCGTTGCGGACGATGGCGCCGGCTTCAATGACCACACCGGGCATGACCACGGAATCCTCCACCAGAGAGCCTTCGCCGATGGTGCAGCCGATGGAAATGATGGAATGCTTCACAGTGCCGTAGACCTCGCAGCCCTCTGCCACGAAGGCGTTGACAATCTTGGCACTCTCATCAATGTAGGAAGAAGGCAGAGCAGAGTTCCGGGCGTAGATCTTGTTGCGCTCGTCGCCCCGCAGGTCGAAGGCAGGCTCCTTGCCCAGCAGCTCCATGTTGGCTTCCCACAAGGAGTCGATGGTGCCCACGTCCTTCCAGTAGCCGTCGAAGGGGTAAGCCATCATCTTGTGGCCTTCCGCCAGGAGCTTAGGGATGATGTTCTTGCCGAAGTCGTTGGAGGACTTGGCATCTTCCTCGTCCTCTACCAGAGCCTTGCGCAGCACGCTCCAGTTGAAGCAGTAGATGCCCATGGAGGCGTTGGTGGACTTGGGGACAGGGGGCTTTTCTTCAAATTCATAAATGGAGTTGTCGGGGTTGGTATTCAGAATACCGAAGCGGGAGGCCTCTTCCAGAGGCACGTTGCGCACGGCGATGGTGCAAGAGGCGTTGTGCTCCTCGTGGTAGCGGATCATGGCAGCGTAATCCATCTTGTAGATGTGGTCGCCGGAGAGCACCACCACATAATCCGGGTCAAAGCGGTCCACGAAGTCAATGTTCTGGTAAATGGCGTTGGCGGTGCCTTTGTACCAGCCGGACTTCTTGTCATGGCGTTCGTAGGGAGGCAGAACCTGGGCGCAGCTGTGGGTTTTATTCAGACCCCAGGGCTGGCCGTTGCCGATGTACTCATTCAGTTCCAAAGGCTGATACTGGGTCAGGATACCCACGGTATCGATGCCGGAGTTTACGCAGTTGCTCAGGGGGAAGTCAATGATGCGGTACTTGCCGCCAAAGGGAACGGCAGGCTTGGCGGTTTTTTCCGTCAGAACCTTCAGACGGCTGCCCTGGCCGCCGGCCAGCAGCATAGCGATTACACGTTTTTTCTGAAAATACATGGTCACAGCTCCTTATATGAATTGTTGGATGCTCTTGTATCAAGAACGGAAAATGGTCACAGGAGGCACATTTCTCCACGTTCATACGATATCATATTTTTGTAAATTAGAAAAGGGACAAATTGTCTAAAATATCACTTAAGTTTTTTGTATTTTGCACAACATCCATCCAGGGTCGGGGGGCGTTGTTGGGATTTTCAACAATTTTCGACCGTTTTTCCATCCAGGTAAGGCCGATCCAATGCTCAAATTTATAGCCGCAACGGGGCAGTTCCATCACAAAATGGTAGCCCATTTTTGCATGAAAATGCAAAGAATCGGTATTTTCCGAAGCTATCAGGGCATACAGCACCCGGTAGCCCTGGCGGCGCAGGATGTCCTCCAGCACCTGGTACAGCTTTGCCCCGATGCCCTGTCCCCGGGCCTGGGGCACAAGATAAATGGACGGCTCGGCGCACCAGCGGTAGGCCGCCCGGGAAAATGGCGCACTGGCATAGGCATAGCCCTGGACTATGCCTTCCTCGTCCTGCCAAACCAGCCAGGGAAACTGAGCGGTAATCTCCCGAAACCGCTGCAAAAATTCCGCCGCGGTGGGCACGGTGTATTCAAAGGACACAGTTGTGTGCAGAATATAAGGGGCGTAGATTTCCAGCATCCTGGGCAAATCCGCCTCCGTAGCCATTCGGATCATCATTTTTCCTCCCCGGCCGCTTTCCAGGTACTATTTAAGCGGCGTTTGCTCCATACAAAATCGCCCCGCCCGAAGGCGCAGCGGAAAAAGCCCGGCGGGTGTGGGTCCCGCCGGGATAATGCTAAATGTCAAAAAAGGCAGCACGCCAGCATTTGTTGCCTTCTGTTTTCTGCCAGCATGTCATACTCCGCACCTGCCTCTTTCTCGATGGTTTCAGGATACCATATCCCCGCTGGAGTGTCAATGCGCCAGAGGGTATTTTACAAACAATTTACCCTGGGAAACTCCCCTGGCCCCCGTTGACATTTCCCTTACTTTTGGGTACAATATTTTAGGCTATGCCAATAAAAAAAGGAGGAACCACCATGGATGCTGGCAGCAGCGGCAATATACCCGGCCGAAGTAGACGAATGCCCGCCTTGGTGGGCGTGTAATCCTTTTCGGTTCGTGTGTGATTGCCCCTTTTAAATAAGAAGAAAAAGGAGGATAATCATGGCTGAACGTTTTGAAATTGTAGAAAAAACCCTTCTGGCTATGCTGGAAGAAAAGAAGTATTCCACCCTGCGGGATATCTTGGTAACGATGAATCCCACGGATATCGCGGGGATTTTTGATGGTCTGGACGAAAAGCAGATTCCGCTGCTGTTCCGTCTGCTGCCCAAGGAACTGGCGGCGGAGACCTTCGTGGAGATGGAGCCGGATGCCCAGGAGCTTTTGATCCGGGGATTTTCCGATAATGAGCTGAAGGAAGTGCTGGACGAACTGTATGTGGACGACGCCGCCGACCTGGTGGAGGAAATGCCCGCCAACGTGGTCAAGCGAATCCTGAAGCATGCCGACCCGGAAATGCGCAGCTCCATTAACCAGATTCTGCGCTACCCGGAAAATTCCGCCGGTTCCATTATGACCACGGAATACGTTTCCCTGCGGCCCAACATGACGGTGGAAGAAGCCATTTTGCGGATTCGCCGCCAGGGCGTGGACAAGGAAACCATCTATACCTGCTACGTCATCGGCACCGACCGGACACTGCTTGGTCTGGTTACGGTCAAGGATCTGCTGCTGGCAGAAGATGACGAGATGAAGATTCAGGACATCATGCAGACCAACCTGATCTACGTCACCACCCAGACCGACCAGGAAGAAGTTGCCATCATGTTCAACAAGTACAACTTCCTGGCTCTGCCCGTGGTGGATGGGGAAAACCGGATGGTGGGTATCGTCACCTTCGACGATGCCATGGACGTCATGGAAGAAGAGGCCACCGAGGACATGGAAATCATGGCCGCTATGACCCCTTCGGAAAAGAGCTACCTGAAAAGCACTCCTCTGGACCTGTTCAAGCACCGGATTCCCTGGCTGATGCTGCTGATGGTATCGGCTACCTTTACCGGCATGATTATCACCTCCTTTGAGGATGCCCTGAGCCTGCTGCCTGCCCTGACCGCCTTTATCCCCATGCTGATGGACACCGGCGGTAACTGTGGCTCTCAGTCCTCTGTCACCGTCATCCGTGCCCTGAGCCTGGACGAACTGAAGTTCGGGGATATCTTCAAGGTCATGTGGAAGGAATTCCGCACCGCCATCATGTGCGGCATTGCATTGTCTGCCGTGTGTTTTGTGAAGATTTTGCTGGTGGACCGGATGCTCATGGGCAATACCAGCATCAGCCTGATGGTCAATGGTGCGGTAAGCCTGACATTGTGCGTCACCGTCATCATCGCCAAGTTTGTCGGCTGTACCCTGCCTTTGCTTGCCAAGAAGCTGGGCTTTGACCCGGCAGTCATGGCCAGCCCCTTCATCACCACCATCGTCGATGCCCTGAGCCTTCTGGTGTACTTCCTGTTCGCCAAGACCATGCTGGGTGTCTGAATTCAAAAATATCCGCCCTGTGCTTTTCTGCACAGGGCGGTTCTCTTATTTATTCGCTTGTTTGCTCCTTGGCCATGGCGGCGATGAGATTGCGTCGGGTGACGATGCCGCACAGGGTATTCCGGTCATCCACCACCGGCACGAAGTTCTGCCGCAGGGCAGCTTCCACCACCACGGAAAAATCCGCTTGGATATTCAGCGCCGGGCAGAAGTCCCGACGCAAAATCTCCCGGATGCGGTAGCGCTCCTGCTGCTTCAGATCCGTACTGCCGATGCGCAGAATGTGCTGCAGGAAGTCCCCTTCCGACACGCTGCCCACATAGCGCTCCTGGTCATCCAATACCGGAATGGCGGTGTAGCGGCACCGGGCCAGCACTTCCAGCCCCTGCCGGACGGTGCTGTTTTCGTGCAGCGTCACGGTCATGACCTTGGGGATCATCAATTTGGCAATGTTCATAGCGCTGCCTTTCTCTGCCTTTTCCTTAGAAGCGGCACTTTTCAGCCACGTATGCCTTCAGCTCGGAAATGGGAATCCGGACCTGCTCCATGGTGTCCCGGTCGCGGACGGTGACGCAGTTGTCGGCGGGGCTGTTGTCGTCGCCCACGGTCTGGAAGTCCACAGTAATGCACAGAGGCGTGCCAATTTCGTCCTCCCGGCGGTAACGCTTGCCGATGGAACCGGCGTCGTCAAAGTCCACCATGAAGTCCTTACGCAGCTCCCGGTAGATCTCCTCAGCCTTGGCAGACAATTTCTTGCTCAGAGGCAGCACAGCGGCCTTGAAGGGAGCCAGAGCAGGATGCAGCCGCAGCACGGTGCGCACATCTTCGTTGCCCTTCTTGTCCACGCCCACCACTTCTTCGTCGTAGGCTTCGCACAGGAAGGCCAGAGCCACACGGTCGCAGCCCAGAGAAGGCTCGATGACGTAGGGGATGTAGTGCTCGTTCTTCTCCTGGTCATAGTACTCCAGGCTCTTGCCGCTGGCTTCCTGGTGACGGCCCAGGTCGTAGTTGGTCCGGTCGGCAATGCCCCACAGTTCGCCCCAGCCGTTGCCGAAGGGGAACTGGTACTCGATATCGGTGGTAGCCCGGGAGTAGAAGGCCAGCTCTGCCGGCTCATGATCCCGCAGCCGCAGGGACTCTTCCTTGATGCCCAGAGAAAGCAGCCAGTTCTTACAGAAGTCCTTCCAGTAGGCAAACCACTCCAGGTCGGTGCCGGGCTGGCAGAAGAATTCGCACTCCATCTGCTCAAATTCCCGGGTACGGAAAATGAAGTTGCCCGGAGTGATCTCATTGCGGAACGCCTTGCCCACCTGGCAGACGCCGAAGGGCAGCTTCTTCCGGGTGGTACGCTGAATGTTGGCGAAGTTGACGAAAATGCCCTGGGCAGTTTCCGGCCGCAGGTAGCAGGTAGAGGCAGTATCCTCAGTGACGCCGATCTGGGTCTTGAACATCAGGTTGAATTTCCGGATGGAGGTAAAGTTGTGCTTGCCGCACTGGGGGCAGACCACGTCATCGTGGGAAGCGATGAAAGCGTCCATTTCCTCAAAGCTCATGGCGTCCACATTGACACCCTTGCCGGACTCGGAAGCCTCGATCAGCTTGTCCGCCCGCTCCCGGGAGCCGCAGCCCTTGCAGTCCACCAGAGGATCGGAGAAGGAGCCCACGTGACCGGTGGTGACCCAGGTCTGGGGGTTCATCAGAATGGCGGCGTCCAGTCCCACGTTATAGTCGGACTCCTGGACAAATTTCTTCAGCCAGGCCTTCTTGACGTTGTTCTTGAACTCCACGCCCAGGGGGCCAAAGTCCCAGGAGTTGGCCAGACCGCCGTAGATTTCAGAACCGGGATAGATATAGCCCCGGCTCTTGCACAGGTTTACGATCATGTCCAGTGTCTTTTCGCTGTTTTTCATTGTATTTCCTCCAAATTGTTTGGATTTTTCTCGGTTAATTACCCATTATACACAGCTTCCCCCTATAAATCAAGGGGCAAAACCGTCTTACCCCTGAGGAAACCGGAATTCTTCTCCCAGATCGGAAATCATCATCTCGTAGATCTCCTCGCCAATCTGGGTGGTGGTCTTTCCGGCCAGGTCTTCCGGAGGGATGACCTTCACCAGATGGAAGGGCACCACGGTTTTCTTGCCCTTCTTCAGGTTCTTGAAAATCTGCCGAGTGTTCTTAATGGTACACACCACAATGGGCACGCCGGTTTTCTGGGCGATTTTGAACACCCCGGAGCGGAAGGGGTGCAGATACCCATCTTTGCTGGTGTAGCCTTCCGGGAAAGCGCAGACAGAAACCTCGTCCTCCTGAATCAGTCGGATGCACTTGATGATGGATTTCAGAGCCTGACGGTCGTTTTCCCGGTCAATGGGCTGGCAGAGAATCTTGTGCATGAACTTGTTGATGATGGGCATGGAGTAGTTTTCCTTCTTGGTCAGGAAAGCCAGCTGACTTTTCCGGAAGCAGTGCAGCACAATGCCCGGGTCGGCGATAAACAGGTGGTTGCATACCACCAGAAAACGGCCCTCTTTGGGGATATTCTCCAAGCCCCGGGTGTCCAGCTTCACCCGCACCAGGGTAATCAGAGCCTCGATGTACAGATGCATCACACTGCGGTAGAATTTACTGTCGTGCTCCTGCGGTTTTTCCAGGTCAACAAGCGCGCAGATTGTCCAAAGAAAAGCAAAAGCCACCACCGCCAGCAGCACATAGCTTCCGGCAAAGATCAGCAGACACTGCCAAAGCCCGGCTTTTCCCACCAGCGCCCCGATACAGCCAGCCGCCACTGACACAAAGAAAATTCCCCGAAGCAGGCTTCTGTGCAGAAGAAAGAACGCACAGCTTCCCGCAAGCACCAATAACGCAAGGATTGAATCCATGATTTTCCTCCAATTTTTCTTGATAATGGTATTATACTCGGAATTTTTTAGGGAAACAAGGGCAAATACTGCCCAAAGAGTTTTTTTACAAAGGGCTGGAAATTGGGACAATAGACTGGTATAATACCATATTATTCCCTTTCCCTCTGTCTTTGGAGGGAAAAGGCAACCAAATTGGACTTTGGAGGGACTTTTATGAAACATCCCGTAAGATATGCCGCCCTTACCATGCTTGCCCTGGGCGGTGTGGGCCTGGTGCTGCGGCGGCTGCTGTACAGTATGGCTCTGGACGAGAAAAATCTGCTGTCTCTGGGGCATCCTCTGGAAACCATTCTCTGGGTGTTGACCGCGGCGACCGCGGTGGCAGTGGTGGTTTTCTGCTTCCGGATGGACAAGAATCTGACCCTGCGCAGCGGCGGTGGGTTGGAGCAGGCTGTAGGCCACCTGATGATGGGTCTGGGCATGGTGCTGACACTCATCTGGAATCTGCCCAAAATGGAAGGCGGCCTGGGTTTTGTCTGGGAGGTACTGGGAAAACTCGCTCCCGTGATGCTGGCCGCGGCCGGCATCGCCTCCAGCCGGGGCAAACAGCCTCATTTCCTGCTGCACCTGCCCACCTGTTTGTTCCTCATGGTGCACATGGTCAACCAGTACCGCACCTGGAGCGCCGAACCCCAGCCCCAGGCCTATGTGTTTGCGCTGCTTGGCTGTGTGGGGCTGACCTTATTCGCTTACTACTGTACCGCATTTGACGTGGCCATGGGCAATTCCCGGATGTATGTGGGTGCTGGACTTGCCAGTTTGTACCTGTGCACCGTGAATCTGGCCAGGACGGAGTATCCCCTGCTGTATCTGGGCGGCATCGCCTGGGTGGCAGCCGATCTGTGGAGCGCCGCCTTCCTGCCGCAGCCCCCGGAGCCGGAAAGGACGGCCCAAGATGATCCTGCCTGAGTATATTCTGTCCTGTCTGGACGCCCTGGAAGATGCCGGGTTTGCTGCCTACGCCGTAGGAGGCTGTGTCCGGGATGCTTGTCTGGGCCTGCAGCCATCAGACTATGACCTTTGCACCGCCGCCTTGCCGGAGCAGACGGAGCAGGTCTTTGCCGGGCACAAGCTGGTGCTGGCAGGGAAAAAGCACGGCACCATCGGCGTGTGCACCGAAGGCGGCGTGGTGGAGATCACCACCTTCCGCACCGAAGGCAGCTACCGGGACAACCGCCATCCGGACTGGGTGGAGTTCGTGCCGGACATTGAACAGGATCTGGCCCGCCGGGACTACACCATCAACGCCATGGCTTATTCTCCCCGCCGGGGCTTTGCCGATCCCTTCGGGGGCCGGGAAGACTTGGCAGGGAAGCAGCTGCGGGCGGTAGGCGATCCGGTACGGCGGTTTTCCGAGGATTCCCTGCGAATTTTGCGAGGCGTGCGCTTTGCAGTGCGTTACGGTCTGGACGTAGAACCGGCAACCGCCGAGGCCATGAAGCAGCAGGCCCACTTGATGGACAACCTGGCCCGGGAACGAGTGTTTGAAGAACTGTGCCGGCTGCTGCCCCTGGTAAAGGCGGATGATCTTCTGCGCTTCGCCCCGGTGCTGGGAGCCGCCATACCGGAACTGAAACCCTTGATTGGATTCGACCAGCACAGCCCTCACCACGCCTATGACCTATTTACCCATGTGGCCAAGGTGACGGGAGCGGTGCCCCCAACCCTTCCCCTGCGCTGGGCGGCGCTGCTGCACGACATCGGCAAAATTCCCACCTTTACCCGGGACGAAACCGGCCGGGGCCACTTTTACGGTCACGCCCCCGCAGGCGCGGAGATGGCGGAGCAGGTACTGCACCGGCTGAAAGCCCCCAAAGCTCTGACAGAGCAGGTGGTGCTGCTCATCGGCAAACACATGACTGCCCTGGTTCCGGAGAAAAAAGCCCTGAAACGGCAGCTGGGAAAGCTGGGCTGGGAACCCCTGGAAAACCTGCTTGCCCTCCAGGAAGCGGATATGAACAGCAAAGGCACCGCCACGCCGGAAGATCTGGAAGTTTTCCCGAAAATCCGGAGTGCTCTGGAAGAAATCCGAGAGGAAGGCGCCTGTCTGACCCTGAAAGATCTGGATATCTCCGGCCATGACCTGAAAAACCTGGGTTTGGAAGGGAAACAGATTGGTCAGTGCCTGGATTTCCTTCTGGAACAGGTGGTTCAGGAGAATCTGCCCAACGAAAAACCCTCCTTACTGGAAGGCTGCAAAGCCTGGTCAGAAGGAAAAGGAGAAACCCTATGAAAAAACGAATCCTGCCTCTGCTGCTTATTCTTGCTCTGCTGCTGAGCGCCTGCGGCGCTGTTCCCCAGTCCCCTGCCAAGGCTGAGGGCACCCTGACAGTGCATTTTCTGGATGTAGGTCAGGCAGACTGCGCTCTGGTGGAGCTGAACGGGCAATACCTGCTCATTGACGGAGGCAACCGGGAGGACAGCCAGCTGGTGGTATCCTTCCTGGAACAGCAGGGCGTGGACGAATTGGAAGGGGTAGTCTGCACCCACGCCCACGAAGACCATGTAGGCGGCCTGCCCGGTGTGCTGGCGGTGTACCCCACAAAGGCGGTCTACGCCCCCACCAAAACCTACGCTTCCAAGGTCTTTGACGATTTTCTTTACTACACCGACCAGCAGGGATTGGAAATCACCATCCCGGAACCTGGGGATGAAATTCCCATGGAGGGGCTGGACATCCAGGTACTGGGGCCGGTAAAATCCTACGCCGAAACCAACGACACCTCTCTGGTACTGCGCATCGCCTTTAGAGAAACGGTGTTCCTGTTCACCGGGGACATGGAAACGGCAGCGGAGGATGACATGCTGGACTACTGGGACAGCCAGCCCGATCTTTTGAAAGCGGATGTGCTGAAAGTGGGCCACCACGGTTCGGACACCTCCACCGGCTACCGCTTCCTGCGGCAGGTGGCTCCGGAATACGGCATTATTTCCGTGGGAGAAGGCAACAGCTATGGACATCCCAACGAAGCGCCCCTGTCCCGTCTGAACCAGGCGGAGGTCACGGTTCTGCGCACCGATACCCTGGGCACCATTACGGCAACCAGCGACGGAAGCCAAGTACAATTTACCTGGGAAAAATCCACCGTCCAGCCCGACGCTCCGGCCCCCTCGGAAACTGCTGCCCAAACCTACATCGGCAACAAAAATTCCAAAAAATTTCACCTGCCCAGCTGCCCCAACCTTCCCGCAGAAGAAAACCAGGTGGCGCTTCCCTCTTATGACGAAGCCATGGCCCAGGGGTTTGAGCCCTGCGGCAACTGTCTGAAATAATCAAACCCGGCACCGATTGCAAAAATCGGTGCCGGGTTATTATCATTGGCTATTATTTCCTTTATGCGTATTTTTTGACCACTATGGCATAGAAAATCTTGCACTATTCAAGCATATAATATATAATATAGTTAGAAATATCGTAAAGTTGTATGATGCGTTTGTATGAAAAAGATATATCCATCTAAATATAGAACTGGAGGGTTGTATTATGGAAACAAATTATACATTGTTAACCGAAAAAGAAGCCCTGTGGGCAACGATGTTGATGGAAGTATTAAGAGATAACAGCATTCCATGTGTTTCTCAACCGGTATATGGCGCAGGATTCACCATGAAAACAGGAATCCCAGAACGCCAGAAAATATACGTACCGTCCGATAACCTGACTGCGGCAGAAGAATTGCTCCAGAGTTTGTTTTCAGAAAGCGACACCGGCGAAGAAGACTCTCCTGCCATCTAAGAGGGTCATCGGCAGATTTGTCTCCATAAAAAGGTTATGAAACACAGCATCCATGCGTAAATATGAGCAGGCGACTTTCTTCGCCTGCTCATTCTTATTTGCAAAACGCTTACGAAACAGAGAATTCTCTGATCCGTCAATCCTCAAGGCTGTGGTTATCCTGGTTGAAGCCGCCTTCAAAGCCGATCATCAAACCGCCCTGCTCGGCGTAGTAGCTGCACAGGCCGCCGGTTTTTTCCAGCTGGAACCGGGCGTTGGGGAACTGGGCCAAAATGGCGTCTCCCAGTGCCTGACCGAACTCCGGATTGAAGCAGTGGGCAATCCGCAGCAATGCGCCGTCGTAGAATCCCCGCTCCCGGATCATCTCCACCAGGGTCTGAATGGCCTTCTTCTCTCCCCGGGCCTTGTGGGCGGGGCAGATTTTGCCTTCCTTGGCCTCGCCGCAAACCCGGATGCCCAGGACACCGGCAATCTTGGCAACGGCAGGATTGACCCGGCCGTTTCTTGCCAGGTTGGTCAGAGACTCCAGGCAGAACAGGGTATGCACATGGTTGCGGTAATCCCGCAGCTGCTGGGCAATGGCCTCCAGTTCCAGGCCCTGGCTTACCATCTGACGGGCCTTGTCCAGGATCATGGCCATCTGGGGACCAGCGGACATGGAGTCAATCAGAATCACCTTTCTGCCGGGATGCTCTTCCATATAGGTGTGGGCAGCCTGAGCGGCGGCGTTGTAGCTGCCGGAAATAGCCTTGGAAATGGTGGTGGCAAAAATCACATCGGCATCGCCGAAGGCTTCCAGCCACTCCCCTACGTTGGGACAGGAGGAACCGGACTTGCCCTTGTGGGATTTCAGCTGCGCCACCATGGCGGCAATATCCAGCTTGCCGTCGTCCACAAATTCCTTGTGGGCAATGACTTTCATAGGGACGCTGGCAAAGTCCTGGGTGCTGCCCAGAATGTTGCAGCCGGAATCCGAAACATATTTATAATTCATAGCGATACCTCGTCTAAAGAATGGTTGTTATTATCGGTTTTTTAATAACCGATGACATTGTATCAATCTTTATCCACAATGTCAAGCATATCTTGTGTAAAGTTTTCTGTGTTGACTTTTCCGGTTTTCTCCGGTATAATACCCCCGGGTGATCCATATGAAACAAGAAACCAAGCTGCGCATTGCCGCAACCGTTCAGGACTTCCACCTGCCCCGGTATGCCGAGATTCCCAACGTGGGACTTTATCTGGAGCAGGCCGCAAAATACATCGGGGAGTACCTGGCCCCCTTGGGGGACTCCGCCCTGACCCCTTCCATGATCAGCAATTATGTGAAAAAGGGTCTGATTGCCAACCCGGTGAAGAAGCAGTACAGCCGGGATCAGATTGCTTATCTGTTTTTTATCGCCGTGGCAAAAAATGTGCTGTCACTGGATGCTCTGGCCGGTTTTCTGCATCTGCAGCAGCAGACCTATCCGCTGGCCGTTGCCTATGACTATTTCTGCCAAGAATACGAAGGGTTGCTGCGCTTTACCTTTGAATTGCAGGATACCATGGAAATCAGCAACGAAGATTCCACCGACGAAAAGCGGCTGCTGTTTACCTGCATTGTCGCCGCGGTGCAGAAAGTCTACCTGGAAAAATGCCTGGAGGCCATTGCCCTGGAACAGGCGGGATAAGCTTTGCCGGAAGTCCAAAGGACTTCCGGTTTTTTGTGGGATTTTTCCGCAAATCATTGACTTTTCCCCCAGATTGTGAAATAATGTATGGGTTAAATTATAGAGCAAGAGAGGATTTTATCCATGATGCAATCCAGAACCCATACCTGCGGCCAGCTGCGTCTGTCTGACGCCGGCAAGCAGGTCACCATTGTCGGCTGGCTGGAAAATGTCCGGGAAGTCGGCGCCAACTTCGCTTTCTGTGTTCTGCGGGACTACTACGGCACTACCCAGGTGGTCATCGAGAACGAGGAAATGATGAAGTGTATCAAACCCATCAACAAAGAGTCTACCCTGTCCGTCACCGGCATCGTCCGGGAGCGGGAGAGCAAGAATACCAAGATCCCTACCGGCGAAATCGAAGTGGTGCCGGAGAAAATCGAAGTGCTGGGCAAGTGCCGCCACAACCAGCTGCCCTTTGAGATCAACAAGAGCCGGGACGCTGACGAGAACACCCGTCTGAAGTACCGCTTCTTGGATCTTCGCAACCCTGCTGTGAAGAGCAACATCGTCCTGCGCTGCCAGGTGGTTGCCGAGCTGCGGCGGCTGATGACCGAGAAGGGCTTCCTGGAAATCACCACCCCCATCCTCACCGCCTCCTCCCCCGAAGGCGCCCGGGACTACCTGGTGCCCGCCCGGAATCACCCCGGCAAGTTCTACGCCCTGCCTCAGGCTCCCCAGCAGTTCAAGCAGCTGCTGATGACTGCCGGCTTTGACAAGTATTTCCAGATTGCCCCCTGCTTCCGGGACGAGGACGCCCGGGCCGACCGTACCCCCGGCGAATTCTATCAGCTGGATATGGAAATGGCCTTCGCTTCCCAGGACGACGTGCTGTCCACCCTGGAAGATGTGCTGGTGCCGGTGTTTGAAAAGTACGGCAAGTACAGCCGGGTTTCTCAGGCTCCCTTCCGCCACATCCCCTACAACGAGGCCATGGAGCGCTACGGCTCCGACAAGCCCGACCTGCGGATTGACCTGGAGATCCAGGACATTTCCGCCGAAGTACAGGGCTGCGGCTTCGGCCCCTTTGAAGGCGCAACCGTCAAGGCCGTGGTTGTTCACGACTTTGCCCAGGCCAGAAAGTGGATTGACAAGCTCTTGGCCGACGTGGAAGTCCAGACCGGCAACAAGGCCTGCTGGGTCAAGGTGGACGAAAACGGCAATCTCACCGGCGGCGTTTCCAAGTTCCTGACCGAGTGCCAGGGCGCCCTCACCGAAACCTTAAGTCTGAAGCCCGGCAGCTTCGTCTGCATGGCCGCCGGCAAGAAGGCCGCCGCGCAGAAAACCGCCGGTGTCATCCGCACCCTGCTTGGCAAGCGGGTTCCCGGTCACTTTGACGAAGAGCAGTACGCTCTGTGCTGGATTGTGGACTTCCCCATGTACGAAATCGGCGAAGAGTCCGGCCAGCTGGAATTCTGCCACAACCCCTTCTCCATGCCCCAGGGCGGTCTGAAGGCTCTGGAAGAGGCAGAAGGCGATGTAGAAAAGCTGCTGGCCATCAACGCCAACCAGTACGACCTGGTGTGCAACGGCTACGAATCCGCCTCCGGCGCTGTCCGGAACCATGACCCCGAGATCATGGTCAAGGCCTTTCAGATGGTGGGTCTGGGTGAAGAGGACGTGAAGGCCAAGTTCCCCGCCATGTACAACGCCTTCACCTACGGCGCACCTCCCCATGCCGGTGCCGCTCCCGGTGTGGACCGTCTGATTATGCTGCTGACCGGTGAGGAAAGCATCCGGGAGGTCATCACCTTCCCCATGAACAAGAACGCCCAGGATCTGATGATGGGCGCTCCCACCACCGTAGACAAGAGCCAGCTGGACACCGTCCACATCGCTCTGCTGGAAGAATAATTCTCAAGCCGCTCCTGCCCTGGCTTTGGCGGAGCGGCTTTTTTCTAAATTTTTTATTTCCTTGCAACCAAGATGGAATTTTGTCGAGACTTTAATTAGGGAAAGGAGGTTTTCCCCTCATGGAAGATCAGCAGATTGTGGATCTGTACTGGGAGCGCAACGAGGACGCCATCCGGAAAACCGAGGAAAAATACGACCGTTACTTAACCAAAATCGCCTACAACATTTTAGCCAACGCTGAGGACAGCCGGGAGAGCGTCAACGATACCTACCTGGCAGCCTGGAACTCCATGCCGCCCCACCGGCCCAGTATCCTGCCGTCTTACCTGGCCAAACTGACCCGCCGGATTTCCATTGACTGTTTCCGGGGCAAAACCCGGGCCAAGCGGATGCCGTCGGAGTATGTGCTGTCACTGAGTGAACTGGATGACTGCGTTTCCGGCGGAAACAGCACCGAGGAGATCATCAACGTCAAATTTTTGGCCGATGCCATCGGCGTGTATCTGCGGCTGCAAAGCCCCGAGGCCCGCAACGCCTTCATTGGCCGGTACTACTACCTGGATTCTCTGAAAGAGGTGGCCCGCTACTGCGGCATGTCCGAAAGCAAAGCCAAAAGCCTGCTCTACCGTACGCGGATTGGGTTAAAAGAATATCTGGAAAAGGAGGGCTTTAACCTATGACCACTGCACAACTTCACGATGCCATCGGCCTGCTGCCGGTGGATCTGATTGCCGAAACCGACGAGCTCCGCTGCCGCAAGCAGCCCAGGCTTCACTGGCAGCGCTATGCCGCCATGGCCGCCGCTGCCGTTTTGGTGATTTGCGGCGGTGTCCTCAGCTGGCGTCTTCTGCCCGGAACCACTTCCAAAACCGCAGCCGCCGCACCGGAAGCTGCCCAGTTCGCCGCCGACAGTGCAAGTATGGCCGACGAAGCTCTGCCGGGGGCTCAGGCTCCCATGGCGGATGGTGCCGGCGCAGATAACGGCTCCCCGAACCTGGCTACTGCCTCTACCCTGTCGGTGCAATATGCCGCCACTCCTGCATTGACTGAAGCAGCCCAGCCAACCTATGTGGCCTTGATTACCTCCCAGCAGGACTGGCAAACTTATCGTCAGCAGCAGGAAGGCAACTTCGATCTTACCCAGCTGGATACGGTGATGGACAGCCGGGACGAGACGTATTTTGAATACCAGGATCTGGTGCTGATTCGTCTGGATGCCTCCGCTTCCGACGGCCCCGCTGTGGAAAATACCGTCTGGGAAGAGGGCAGCCTGGAAATTTACATTGGCAACACCCAGACCCAGGAAGACGAAGCCCAGACCTGCTGGCACATCACCCTGGATGTGGAAAAAGGCGCGCTTACCGATGCCGACCAGATTCAGCTGATTGCCCAGTAACCCCCCACCCCGGCAGCCTCCCGTTCTGGCAGGCGCCGGGGCTTTTCCGTTTCTTTGCTGCCTTGGAAAAGTTTTTGTAATTTTTTCCATTTTTCCCCTTCCCTTTTTTCGCTTTGTCGTATATAATAACCAATGGCGACCCCTTTTGATACCACGACCCGAGGAGAGAACCATGAGAATCCTATACGACAGCAAGCAATCCATCTATAAATCCCCCTTTGGTACCCTGGTCCCAGGCCAGGTATGTACCCTGCATATCCACATTCCTGCCGCCGTGAAGGCAACCAACGTCACCTGCCTTCTCAATGCCGACGGCAGCGGCAGCGTACAATATGTTTCCCTGCTTCTGAAAGAGCGCCAGGGTCCTTATGAAATTTTCAGCGGAGAATTTTCCCTGGGCGAGCCGGGACTGTACTTTTACTACTTTTATATCGACACCCCTGAGGGGGGCTTCCGGCTGTTCAAACAGGGAGACGACACCAATATGGAAGCAGGCGACCTGTGGCAGCTCAGCTGCGTCCCCGGGGATTTCCACACCCCGGACTGGGCCAAGGGTGCAACCTATTACCAGATTTTCCCCGACCGGTTCTGCCGCTCCGGCTCCTGTGACCTAACCGGCAAGCTGGAGCCTTACACCGTCCACCAGTACTGGTACGAAGATGTCCACTGGCAGCCCACCAGCGAGGGCATTGTCCTGAATAACGATTTCTACGGCGGCAATTTCCGGGGCATCGCAGAGAAAATGGACTATATCGCCAGTCTGGGCACCACCATCTTGTATCTGAACCCCATTACCAAGAGCTTTTCTTCTCACCGCTACGACACCGGTGATTACAAAACCCCGGACCCCATGCTGGGCACTGAGGCAGATTTTTCTGCCATGTGTCAGGCAGCCCACGACCGGGGCATCCGGGTGATTCTGGATGGGGTCTTCTCCCACACCGGTTCGGACAGCCTGTACTTTAACCGGGAGGGACATTTTGACAGCTGCGGCGCTTACAACTCCCAGGAGTCTGCCTACAGCAGCTGGTACACCTTCCACTCCTGGCCCCGCAGCTACAACTGCTGGTGGAATTTTGATACCCTGCCCACAGTGAACAAAATGGAGCCATCCTTCCTGGATTATATCATCCGGGACGAGGACAGCGTGGTGGCCCACTGGCTCCGGCTGGGTGCCGACGGCTACCGGCTGGATGTGGCCGACGAGCTGCCGGATGAATTTATCTGGCTGCTGCGCCAGCGGATTCACCAGGTCAAGCCCGATGCTCTGCTGCTGGGAGAAGTCTGGGAGGATGCCTCCAACAAATTTGCCTGCGGCCAGCGCCGCACCTACTTTACCCGGGGCGAGCTGGACAGCGTCATGAACTATCCTTACCGCACTGCCATCATCAACTACGTCCGGGGTCTGGACGGCGGCAAGGGGCTGAAAGATACCGTCATGACCATTGTGGAAAACTACCCGCCGGAAGTGGTACTGTGCAATATGAATCTGCTGGGCACCCATGATACCCCCCGGATTCTCACCGCTCTGGTGGATGACTTCCAGGGCGGCCGGGAGGAGCAGGCCCAGCGGCGGCTGTCCCGGAATCAGCTGGATGTGGCATACGACCGACTGCTCACCGCCTCCTTCCTCCAGTACACCCTGCCGGGAAGTCCCTGCCTGTACTACGGCGATGAAGCCGGGATGGAAGGCCATCGGGACCCCTTCAACCGCCGCCCCTTCCCCTGGGGACGGGAAGACGCGCAGCTGCAGAATCATTTCCGCCGTCTGGGACAGCTTCGGAAAAACTTTGATGCCTTCCGTCTGGGAGATATTCATTTCTTCAAAGCCGAGGACAAGCACCTGGGCTTTACCCGCAGCTACGGCGGAAAAACCTACCGGGTCTACTGCAACCGCAGCGGCGACGCCTGGGAGATTCCCTTCGGCCGTCCGATTTTTGGCTACAACCTGCAAATTCTGGCACCGGACTGCCTGACCATCGGCCCCCGGGGCTACTGCGTCACGGAGGAGTAAGGCATGGAAAAAGAATGCTTTTTCAGCGGCTACTGCCGCCAGCTGGATGGCAGCCGGGTGGTAGAAGCGGTGCTGGAAGACGGTCAGCTGACCGAGGTGGACTGCTGCTACGGCAGCTGCATCTACGAAAGCAGCTGCCCCATTGCCGCGGAAATCCATCAGGCCCAGGAAGAATAGAAAATGGCGGGATGCTGACGCATCCCGCCGTTACGTTATCTGCTTTGCCTGATCCGACAGGTCAATTTTCCCATGCTCTTTCTCAAATTCCGCTACCCGTTTTTTCAAATACTGCTCGATTTCCTTGTTTGCGGAACGTCCTTCCCATTGGGCAATGTAACGGAATTTCTGAAACAATCGCCTGTCAATCCGCAAAGTATACCGCAATAGCTTCTCATCCATACCTTTTCCTGCTTTCCACCATAGTGACATTATGATGCCTAAATTATAGCGAAAAAATTCCACCATTTAGAAAATGGTGGTTAAGTGACATTATTTTGGCGCATCATTTTTTGAAGTATTACAAAGTATTTTTAGTTCAGACATAATCTGGACAAATACCTTTTGTAGAATGATATACGTAGGAGTGTATTCTATCTTTTATGCCCTTTATTTTCTTTACAGGAGGAAAGCGGCTATGTATGTGATTACCAATGATGATATTTTCGGAAGCAACGTACTATATTTGAGAACCAATCGAGGCATTTCTCAGGAGTGCCTGGCAAAGACTCTGGGGATTACCAGCTATCAACTTCAGCTGATAGAGCAGGGCTACCTGCGAGACATCGATGCAGAATTGTTGGAGAAGATTTGTACCTTTTTTTCGGTATCCCACCAATCCATCTTGCGTTACGATCTGACCCAAAACAAATGACAATCCCCTTCTGTCCCGATTTTCCCGGAGAAGAGGGGGATTTATACAGAAACCCCCTCCTGCTTTTCACAGGAGGGGGTATTGCCATTACTGATTTTCCATTTCCTTCAGGGCGTCCTTACGGCTGAAGTTGGCACGGCCCTTCTCATCGAAGCCCATGAACTTCACCCAGGTCATGTCACCCAGGTTCAGAACGTCTTCCACCTTTTCCACACGGCGGTTTTCCAGCTTGGAAATGTGCACCATGCCGTCATGGCCGGGAGCAATTTCCACGAAAGCGCCGATGGGCAGAATCCGAACAACCTTGCCGTAGTAGAGCTTGCCCACCTCGGGCACGAAGCAGATGTCGTCCACCATCTTCTTGGCGGCGTAAGCAGCGGCGGAATCCACAGCGGAGATGAACACGCTGCCGTCGTCCTCGATATCTACCTTGGCGCCAGTGTCGGCGCAGATCTTCTGAATGGTCTTGCCGCCGGTACCGATAACTTCCCGGATCTTGTCCACAGGAATCTTCAGAGACAGCATCTTGGGAGCATACTCGCTGACCTCGGGACGGGGCTCAGCGATGCAGGGCAGCATCACTTCGTTCAGGATCTCCATGCGGGCCTTGCGGCAGCGCTCCAGAGCGTCGGCAATGATCTCCATGGTCAGGCCCTTGTTCTTCAGGTCCATCTGAATGGCGGTGATGCCTTCGCTGGTACCGGCAACCTTGAAGTCCATTTCGCCGTGGAAGTCTTCCACGCCCTGGATGTCGGTAAAGGTTCTCCATTCACCGGTTTCCTGATCGGAAATCAGGCCACAGGAGATACCGGCCACAGGCCGCTTGATGGGCACACCGGCATCCATCAGAGCCAGGGTAGAGCCGCAGATGGAGCCCTGAGAGGTGGAACCGTTGGAGGACAGCACCTCAGAGACCACCCGGATGGCGTAGGGGAACTCCTCCACAGAGGGAATCACAGGCAGCAGAGCCTTCTCAGCCAGAGCGCCGTGACCAATCTCCCGGCGGGAGGTGGAGCGGGCAGCCCGGGCTTCGCCGGTGGAGAAGGAGGGGAAGTTATAGTGATGGATATACCGCTTGGTATCCTCGGGGTAGATGGTGTCCAGCTTCTGGGCAGCGGACAGGGGGTTCAGGGTGCAGATGGACAGCACCTGGGTCTGACCACGGGAGAACAGGCCGGAGCCGTGTACCCGGGGCAACACGCCAACCTCGGCATCCAGAGGACGAATCTCGTCCATGCCGCGGCCGTCCACACGCTTGCCGGAGAGCAGCCACTTCTTGACAACCTTCTTCTGCATCTTGTACAGGCAGACCTCGATGTGGGTCTCGAAGTCCTCGTACTTTTCGCCGAACTTCTCCTGGAAGTCCAGACGGGCAGCAGTCAGACGCTCCTCCCGGACATTCTTGTCGGGGGTATCCAGTGCGTACTCGATCTGATCCAGGCCGTAAGCCATCAGGTCGTCCAGCAGCTCGTGGTTGACAGCGGCCTTTTCAAAAGTGAACTTGGGCTTGCCGATCTCGGCAACAATGCCGTTGATGAACTTGACGATCTCCATGTTGGTCTCGTGGGCAATGCGGATGGCCTCGTAGACCACGCTTTCGGGAGCTTCGTTGGCTTCGGTCTCGATCATGACCACCTTCTCGAAGGTGGAGGAGATGCACACGAAGCAGTCGCAGGCTTCCCGCTCGTCGGCAGTGGGGTTGATGATATACTTACCATTGAGGTGAGCAACGTTGGTGGTGGCAACAGGTCCGTTCCAGGGCACATCGGAAGTGGCGATGGCGATGGAGGCGCCCAGGGAAGCGACGATTTCCACAGGATTGTCGTAGTCGTTGGCCAGCACGGTGCAGGTCACAACGGTGTCGTTGCGCAGTTCCTCGTCGAACAGAGGACGCATGGGCCGGTCGATGATCCGGCTGTTGAGGATGCCCCGCTCAGAGGGCTTGCCCTCCCGGCGGTTGAAGGAACCGGGAATCCGGCCCACGGCGTACATCCGCTCTTCAAACTCGATGGTCAGAGGGAAGTAGTCGATGCCGGCCTTGGGTATGGGGTTGCAGGTGCAGGTAACCAGCACCACGGTGTCGCCGTAGCGGCAGATGCACTCGGCGTTGGCCAGCTCTGCCACCTTGCCGGTTTCCACGGTGAA
>CALWOA010000023.1 GCA_944382965.1 uncultured Oscillospiraceae bacterium
CTGTTTCAGGGTCAGCTTGTGATCATAGTCTACAAATCCAAACAGACAGCACATCTTTTACACCTCCGCTTCCGCATGTACCGGCTCATTGACATAGAGCCGCCGCTCTTTCAGGTACTGGATCAGCTCCGGCTGGGTACACCCGGCGACGAAGGTGGTCCAGGACATGTCCTGAATCTCCTGGTCGGTACAGAAAAGGGCAGAGTCGCAGATCCGGTCCAGGAGCTGCAGCACTGCCAGGAAAGTATTGTATTTCAGGGTGCCCCGGAACAGCCGGAACTCAATGGTTGTATAAGGCAGAAGGTTGACGCAGGTGTAGCGTTCCCGGTCACCCTTGGCGTGGAGCAGAATGTCCTTGGGATGCTCCTTCAGCCCATACCGGGCAGCCCACTGGGCAAGCTGACTTCGGGTGCGGCGGGAGAATTTCAGCATCTCTTCCCAGTGCTTTTCGAAGAAATAGAGGATCCGGGCGATGACCTCATCCTGCTCCTCTAGGGTACTTCCAAAGGCAGTGCGGTTGATGTGGACATGGAGACCGCAGGTGCCCGCCTGGTGGGATCGGTAGCCCAGGCTTCTGGCCTTGTCCAGAACCTCTTTCCAGGGCATATGCTGGCAGTGGTAGTCCAGTGTCATGGGGTGACTGACGATCTCGAAGCCCTCATCCAGAGAGCCGTCGTGCTTGCAATAGGCCCGTTCCTCTCCATCGTTCACCAGCCGGAGAATCTGCCGGGCGTTGCCGTTGTCTTCTCCGGCGCCGTCGATCTCCAACTCTACCCCAAAGTACCGGCTGCCCTGGCCAAAGAACTCCGGTTCCGGCTTATAGTAGTAGTCGTGGATTTCCCGGGTGCCGGTGTGGTTACAGTGGCAGGCGTAGCACCGGGGCTCATAGTCATCGTCATCATCGTAGTAAGCATCATCCTGGAGGATGACCCGGCCGCAGTCTTCGCAGGTGGTGTAGTAGCGATCAAAGCAGGACTGGCACAGGTGGGTATTTTCGTCGCCGGCGTTGCTGTCTAACCAGATGCGCTGACCGCACCGCTGGCAGCGGGTGGTTTCTGTGTGCAGGCAAGAACTGCACAGTAGCTGACCGTCAAACTCCGTCAGGGCTTCCGCCGGATGTAAAGAGCCGCAGACGCTGCAGGGAACAAGATTTTTCAAGGGGATTACCTCCAAAACAAAGATAGCCCGGAGCAGAACGCTCCGGGCTTCATGGAGATAATATGTGACTCAAATTCTAGAAACTTACGATTTTCACTTATATTCAGAGGAATAAGGATAATGATCCCAGGCAAGGCATTGCCCGCAGCGGTCACAGTAGCTCATGTATTCTCGCTCCAGACTCATACTGCATCGTGGACATACGGGATATGTATCCCCTTTAGAATATGTTCTGCTTTTCGTTACCTGTCGTGGATGACGATAAGACATTGCTTCCAGGATCGCTAGTGTGGCATGCCGCCCAGTCCGATCCCTTAACAGTGGCATTTACCAGCGCCTCCACACTCTACCGCCACCCTATGGGCATGGGCCTAGATTTCAAACCAGATTCCCTCAGGTTCGCCATAAATATGTAGAGTTTTTTGTAAAGGGTGACTATTATTTCACTTCTGGCAGATTCTTGTTGAAATTATTGGCTCATTCTGGTACTGTAAAAAACAGAAGTGTGCATTTTACTGCACAATGAGAGAGGGTGAGTGGGGATGAATGCGGAGCAGAGCGCACAAATTGAGATGCTGTATCTACAAATGTTTGATGGCATGATGGCCTATGCCCGCAGTTCTCTGCCGGAGGAAGCCCTTGCGGAAGAAGCGGTTCAGGAAACTTTTCGGATTGCCTGTCAAAAGGCCGAGGCGCTGTGCAACAGTCCAAATCCCAAGGGGTGGCTGGTCAAAACTCTGAAATTCACCATTCAGAATATCAAGCGAAGCCGAGAGTCGATGCGGCTGCTTTTGGCGGAATATCTGGCGGCTCAGGCCCAGCAGGCGGCATTTTCCGAGGACAAGATTCGCTTAGAGGTGCTATATGGAAATATTGCGGACCAGGAGGAATTTCAGCTGCTCAAAGAGATGGCGGTGGAAGGAAAATCTCACCTGGAGATGGCCCGGATCCGGGGAATTTCTATCAGCGCTTGCAAAAAGCGGGTCCAGCGGGCAAAAAAGTTCTTCAGAGAAAATTAAAGCTGGATGTCACCGATTGATGAATCATATACATATTAGAGTGAAAGGAGGAACTAAGATGCCCGAAAATCGGGACCGTGGGAGTGAGAATCTGTCCCAGATGTCAACAGAAGAACTGGAGCAGATACTGCGTCAAGACACAGATACTCCCGTGGAGCAGGAAACAGATACAGATTTTTTGCTTGAGGTCATGGAGGTGCTTGCTGAAAGAAAAAGAGAAAACGGTAAAAGCGAAAAAACAGCGGAAGAGGCATGGAAATCTTTCCAGGAATATTACGTACCGAAGTCAGGGCCCAGCAGATCCGCCAGACCAGCACATCCGTGGATACGACGTTTGATTGCAGCTGCGGCTGCCTTGGCGCTGATTCTATGCATTCCAGTCACGGCCCGTGCTTTCGGCTGGGATGAACTGTGGGATGTGGTGGCCCGGTGGGCGAAGGAGACGTTTTCCTTCGTCGGCGGAGATGCGGAACAGGTCAGTGAGCCGGAGGTGGAAGATGGAATAGGCTATACATCTATGCAGGATTTCCTGGAACGCAACAAAATTGACTGCGGTATGATTCCCACCTGGATTCCGGATGGATTTGTGTTGAAGAAAGTGGAAAAAGATATTACACCTGGAAGTGAAGTGTATCAAGCTTTTTATCAAAACGAATACAGAGAAGTTAGAATAAATGTAAAAACATTTTCTTCCATGGACTCTTGGAGCATAGAAATTGAGGACGCAATTGAGATCTGTGAAGTTAACGGTGTAAGGTACTATTTTTTTTCAAATCTGAATCAGTTGCAAGTGGTTTGGATGTATGAATCTTATGAGTGTATGATTTCTGGGGATCTTTCACTCGAAGAAGCGAAAAGAATGATCGACTCAATAGAGAGAGGGTAATACTTTTGATGCACAAAAAAATATATCAATTCTCACCCGCATTTTGATTTTTACGCTGATTATTGCATTGATTATTCCAATAGGAGCTCAAGCTTCCTCGGTAGAAACAACTCCAACCCGAGCAAATGCCTATTTGAGTTACTACACCACTTACGTATATCCTGCAGGCGGAGGATTGGTCCAAAGCTGGTTTATTGTCGGCGGAACAGGTTACATGGATGAAATTGGAGCACTAACCATTCAACTTTATGAGTGCCCCACCAACAGCAGCAACATCGAGGATTGGGAATGGAAAGAGACATTCAAGTATGACACCACTCCCAGCATGCTGAGCTACAATGATGATTACCATAGTGGCCATGTGGACTATCCGGATGGAAAACCTGGATGGTGGTACAAGGCTTACGTCTGCATCTGGGGCGGCAAAGATGGCGACGGCGATACCCGCTACTTCTGGACGAGCGCAAAGCAAGCAACGTAACATTATAGCAATTTATAGAATATATGATCGACCCTGGAGCAATCTGCTCCAGGGTCGTTTCTTCTATACCGTCAGCTACTCGGTATACGAATGGTTGACTTTTATACCTCATGTTGTCGTGAGAAAACGCATTAACGAAATACTCCCATGCACTCACGATTACTACCCCCCAAAAAGAGAGTGCCACCAATTGAGACTGCGGTGAATCTGTAAACTGAGCTTGTTTTTTACAGCGAAATACAGGAGAGAATACTATTGACTGTAGTTTTGCGGTAAAATAACACTATCTCACCTTCAGGAGGAAAAACCATGCAAAAGAAAATTTCTCAGAAAATGCTTCAGGACTATCAATGCTATTTGATCCAGGAGGAAAAAAGTCCAGCTACAATTGAAAAATATATGAGGGATATCCAGGGCTTTGTCCGATTTTCTGCCGGGCGGATGGTTACCAAGGAATTGGTTTTGGAATACAAGCAGCAGATAATTACCACCTATGCAGCACGCAGCGTCAATTCAAAGCTGGCAGCACTGATGAGCTTTTTTCATTTCTTGGGATGGCAGGACTGCCGGGTAAAGAATATTCGACTGCAAAGGCAGACCTTCCAGTCAGAGAATCGAGAACTGACGAAGGGGGAGTATCTCCGGCTGCTTCAGGCAGCTAAACGGAACCCCAGGCTATGCCTGCTGCTGGAGACCATCTGCGCCACGGGAATTCGGGTATCAGAGCTCCAGTATTTCACGGTCGAGGCGGTGTCTGTTGGAACCATTACGGTACGCTGCAAAGGAAAAACCCGGAACATCTTCATTCCGGGAAAGCTTAGAAAACGCCTGCTGGCCTTTGCCAGGCAAAAGAAGATCACCAGCGGAGCCCTGTTCCGTACCCGCAGCGGGAACCCAATGAACCGCAGCAACATCTGGGCACAAATGAAAAGCCTGTGCGCCAGCGCACAGGTCAACCCACAAAAAGTGTTCCCACACAATCTGCGAAAACTCTTTGCCAGAACCTTCTATGCAATGGAAAAGGACATTGCGAAGCTTGCAGACATCCTGGGACACAGCAGCATCAATACCACCCGAATCTATATCATGACCACTGGTGCGGAGCACAGAAGACAGTTGGAACGCATGGGCCTGGTCATTTAGCAACAGAATTCTGATTCTGTAGTTGACCGAGCGACTACATACCAAACCCATCGAGTGATATAAGGGATTATATCACGATAGGTCAAGAAATGCAAGCCCTTTGTAACAAAATTGACACAAATTAGGGTGTCTACCAAATTTTGGGCATGCCAAATACAGCCTCGTGCAGCTCTTTCAAATAAAATTCTGCACGGGGTGACGAAGTATGCCTTTTACGCTGAAAAAATCCTAGGATTTTCCAGCGCAATTTTTTTTGATGCGAAAAAAATACTACAGAATCAGAATTCTGTCTCTGATGGAGAAATACACCGCAGATAGGGTGCTGGAGTCAAGGAATTCCGAACCGCCCAGGTTGGTGATTGGTAAGTGCTGATCGAAGAAGTAAGGGAGTATATGAGCAGACTGTTAGGAAAAATTGCCAATGGACTTGCCTCTGCCGCTGTGGCGGTGGTGGTGATTTTGGCGGTGCTTCTGGTGGGGGTACGGCTGATTGGCCTGCAGGTATTTACGGTGCTGTCAGGCAGCATGGAGCCGACCTACCACGTGGGAGCCTTGATTTATGTGAAAAAAGTGGACCCCATGGAGTTGGAGGCGGGAGATGTGATCACCTTCATGCTGGACGAGGACACCGTGGCCACCCACCGGGTGGTGGAGGTGGTTCCCGATGAGGAGGATCCTTCTGTGATCCGGTTCCGGACCAAGGGGGACGCCAACGACAATGTGGACGGCGGCCTGGTGCATTACATGAACGTGTTGGGCACACCGGTGTTTACCATCCCCATGCTGGGCTATCTGGCTAGCTATATCCAGAATCCCCCCGGAACCTATGTAGCCATTTCCGCCGGTGCGGTACTGCTGGCACTGGTATTTCTACCGGATATATTCGGCGGCGAGGAAAAGCCGGTAAAGAAGCGGGGCAAGTACGAACGTACCAAAACCCGATAATATGGATTTCATCAGATGGGTTTCCTGTCTGTGAAATATAGCACAATGCAAAATCCGAAGAAAGGAGGAACACAATATGAGAAAGAGACGCGGAATCAGCACAAAGGCTCTGGTGGCACTCCTGGCATTGGTGCTGGTAATTGGCTGCTCCCTGGGCGGTACTCTGGCATGGCTGGTGGATAAGACGAACACGGTTACCAATACGTTTACCGTGGGTGATATCAACATTACGCTGAGTGAGACAACGGGGAATGATTACATGATTCTCCCCGGCGTGAATATTCTCAAGGACCCCAAGGTGACGGTGGAAGCAAATTCTGAAGCCTGTTGGCTGTTCGTTCAGGTGAAGGAAGATAACTGGCCTGTTTTCAACGGCGTGCGCAAGGCCGACTATCAGCCTGCCGATGGCTGGAAACCGCTGGACGAGGAGAATCACCCTGGCGTGTATTACCGTGATGTAGATGCGGCAACGGCCGAGAAAGGTGTAGCTTACGGTGTCTTGTTGAACAATGAAGTCACCGTCAGCGATACCC
Organism: uncultured Oscillospiraceae bacterium; assembly: GCA_944382965.1. GTDB lineage: Bacteria > Bacillota > Clostridia > Oscillospirales > Oscillospiraceae > Faecousia. The sequence goes on from CALWOA010000023.1 coordinate 6,166, forward strand.
TGACCAAGGCTGAGATCAACGGTATTACCACGAAACCCCAGCTCACCATCACCGCCTACGCCGTTCAGAAGGAAGGCGTGGCAACTGTGGAGCAGGCATGGAGTATTGCAAGCACCCCTGCCACCCCCTAACCCCATATGTAACCGGGAAACCGGACATACATAACAAAAATTCAAATCACGAAAGGAAATGTACATCATGAAGAAGAAAATCGTAGCGGCCTGCCTGGTAATCTGCCTGCTGGCCACCGCCGTCATCGGCACAACCTTGGCTTACTTCACGGACACAGATGAAGTGACCAATACCTTTACCGCCGGCAATGTCGACATCACTCTGCTTGAGCATCCGCTGAATGAGAATGGTAAGACGGTAGACAAAGAGGCAGCAGGTGTTGAGGGCCAAGCATACCATGTGTATCCTGGTGTCGAATACCAAAAGGATCCTTACATCACAGTAAGCGATGGCAGTGAAGACTGCTACTTGTTCGTGAAGTTGGAGAATGGCCTGGCTGGGCTAGAGACGAAGAAGACTGGAAAAACCATTGTTGAGCAGATGAATAATAAAGGTTGGGAAGCGCTTTCTGAACCTTACGGCGATGTGTTCGTACTCACTGTGGATGGTGAGCCCGTAATTAAGAGCGAGAACGATGAGGTATACGTTTTTGATACCTTTGAAATCGACGCTTCCAAAAATGCTACGGATTTGAAGGGTATTGAAGACAAGCCTGTTAAGCTCACTGCTTATGCTGTTCAGGCTGATGGTGTTGCGGATGCTGAGGCTGCTTGGATTGCCTCTTTTGGATCCCCTGTTGAGCCCTGATTTCTAGTTCTAATCACTCCTACCTCACCTCGGGGACAGGCCCGTTTGGGCCTGTCCCCATCGGGGCAGATTGTGTGAAAGTACCCTGCTGGCCCGTTTTACAGGGGAGTATTGCCATATGGTCTGCGCCGTGGACCAGTATCCGAACGTAAATTCCGCAAATCTATGCGTGAAGGGAGAACCGATTTATGAAAAAGAAACTCTTTGCCCTGTCGCTGGTGGCAATCTGCGTTGCCATTGTAGCGGCAGGCACCCTGGCTTACTTCACCGGGGAAACCACAGCCCACAACGTCATCACCACCGGCGGCGTCAAAGTGGAGCTGATTGAAAAGACCGACGGCGGAAAGCCTTTCCCGGAAGAAGGCGTCACCGGTGTCATGCCCGGCCAGTCCGTTGGCAAGGAAGTTACCGTCAAGAATGTCGGCCCTTCCGAAGCCTGGGTGCGTCTGTCACTTCAGGTGGAGTTCCTGGATGCAGAGGGCAGCATAATGGATGTTTCTGATATGCCCTTTATTCTGGAAGGTGTGAACCCGGAAAAATGGGAAGGCCAGGGGATGTACATCTACTACAAGGAGCCTTTGGCAGAAGGAGAATCTACCGAACCTTTTATGGAGTCGGTTAAATTCACCGAAGAAATGGGAAATGAATTCCAGAACACTACCATGAACATGGATATTCAGGTTCAGGCCGTCCAAACCGCCAACAATGGCGAAACGGTCTTTGAAGCCCAGGGCTGGCCGGAAACTTGAGCAAGGAGGGATGATCTGTGAAGAAGAAAGCGATTGCACTGGCTTTGAGCCTGGCGCTGATGCTGTCCATATTCGTCCCCGGTACCTTTGCCATGGATACCCAGAGCGAGGATCAGACCACTGCCGTCTCTGAGCAAACTGCTGTCCCCCAGAACAGCAGCGACCAGCAGAAAACCGAGGATACCACTGCAGAAGCCGGAAAGCCTGCCGATCCCAGCGTCCCTGGGGAGTCTGTAGAGCCTTCTGTTCCCGGTGATCCTTCTCAGCCTACGCAGACCACAACCGAGACCACCGCTCCTACGGAGACCACAGCTGCAACGGATCCCACCGAGACCACTGCGGCAACGGATCCCACCGAGACCACTGCGGCCACGGATCCTACCGAGACCACTGCGGCTACTGATCCTACCGAGACTACTGCTGCAACAGATCCCACCGAGACCACTGGCCCTGTATGCACCTGCCCCGGCACCGAGGAGGAGAAGGCCGCCGAGGGTTTTGCCCACCTGGAGGGCTGCCCGCTTTATGTCCCTGCAGAGGAAGAGAAGGATTCCTTTGAGGAACTTTTCGAAAAAATCCTGATGACCCAGTCTACCCAAGAAATTGCCGATTTGCTTTCTGGCTATACAGAGGAAGAGGTCAATGCCTTTGCTCAGTGGATGGAAGACAATGGCAAGGTGGATGCTTTCAGTGAACATGTTGTTCAGCTCCTGAATGCAGAATTTGTGCCTCCTGTCACCCATTCTGTCACCAACGCAGGCCCCTTCATGCCCCCCGTTACGGTTGGCGGCGGATTCCCTGCCTTGTTTAGCTTCTTTAGTGCGGACCCGGAACCGGAGGATAACGGCCTGGTTACCTCCAAGAAAGTAACCACGAATGGTGATGGCACCTATACCATCACCATGGAAGCCTATACCACCGGTACGGTGACCAGTACGGAAAAAGCCGTCCCCGTGGATGTGGTTTTGGTACTGGACCAGTCTGGCTCTATGAGTTATGGATTTGATGGAACTACCCGTCAGGCCGCAATGAAGAATGCTGTAAAGAATTTTATTGACAGTGTTTGCGGCAAGTACAGCACTGAAGCGGATCATCGAATTGCGATTGTACAGTTTGAAGATGGTGCAAGTACAGTTGCGTCTTGGACCTCTGCAGATGCTGCTGGCCAGGCAGAGTTGAAGGGGAAAGTGGATGGCCTGCGTGCAAACGGCGCAACCGATGTTGCGGCAGGCATGCATCAGGCAGCTGGCCTGATCAATAATTCCGGTTACGATGGTGTTAATACGGAACGCCAGCAGGTAGTCATTGTCTTCACTGACGGTGTGCCTACAAAGAGCAGCGATTTTGACATTGACGTAGCCAACGGCGCAATTTCTGCTGCCCTTGGTCTAAAGAACCAGGGTGTAACTGTCTATACAGTAGGTATTTTTGGCGGTGCAAATCCATCAGAATTGTACGGCGCAGAAGACTTCGATGTAAACAGTGATGGCACTGTGGGCTCAAAATGGTCAAAAGATAAGGTTGATTTTTTGCCTGGGCTTGATTTCCCTGAAGCGGATCGTCCTGCGGGAAATAGATTTTTGAACTTTTTGTCGAGTAATTATGCTGGTGCAGAATCTATAGGCTTGGAGAGAGAAACAGAAGGTTGGGGTATTTTTTACGAAAAAGTTACGCATACAATTACCCAAAATTATGACCGCACAACTTCCTCTAACTACTACCTGACCGCAGATGATGAAGCCGACCTGAATAACATCTTCCAAACCATTTCCAACCAGATTTCTACTCCGAACATTTCTCTGGGCAGCGATACCGTAATAAAGGATATTGTTATGCCCTACTTTGATGTTCCGAAAAATACAGGAGATATCAAGTTGTATACCGCAGCTTCCACCGATGGAATTGACTTTGCTGATCGGCAGGAAGCTGCAGATCTGAACGTGGATATTGAGGGTAGTACGATTTCCGTAAGCGGATTCGACTTCAATGCAAACTTCGTATCGGAATCGCCCCGGGATGATAATTTCTACGGTAAAAAGCTGATCATTGAATTCACCGTGAGCCCCAAGACGGGATTCCTTGGCGGCAATGGTGTACCCACCAATGGCACGGACTCCGGCGTTTACCAGGCAGATGGCACTCTGGTTGAGGCATTCCCTGTACCCACAGCCGATGTACCCATTCCCAAGGTTGAGGTTACTGCAACAGATAAGAACGTTTACCTGATGGCAAGTCCCACCACAGCGGATTTGCAGAATGGCGCCACCGTAACAGTTGGCAGTACACCTTTGGATCTGTCCAAGGTCGATAACAATTACGGATTGGAACCTTGGCAGACAGAGTTTGTCAATATTTCTTTCCGTGCTGAAGGAAAAGACGGAGCGGCTCTTGCGAAACTGACTGAGGATATCCAGTATACCCTGACCGCAACGGTTTCCCCGAAAAAAACGGGTAGTGTACTGAAGCAGACTGGTTCATCCGATGCAAACATTCAGGTCTTCACGCCTGAAATCACCTGGAAAGACAGCCAGCTGAACAGCGGAGAGACCCCGGATTATGGTACACAAAACTTTGTTAAGGATGAATGGAAGCATGGTGATGTGCTCAGCACGGCCGTAACCATGATTGGCACCGCACCGTACCTGGCGTATACCTACACACCGGATGCTGTGCCTATTAACACAGAGACGTCTGTGAAGGTTACAGTTAAGATCGAAGACGAAGATGTCAGCGGGCATTGTAAGTTCCTTCATGAAGATTGCACCTTTGTTGGATGCAAATGGGATGATGAAGACATAACGAAAGAGTATCACTTTTTTGTGCATATCAAGAGTTTTGATCTGACCATTTCTAAATCTGGCTGTGAAACCATCGATGAAAATCAGAGCTTTGTCTTCACGGTTTCCGGCGAGAATGGCCTGAATATGCAGGTGGTAATTACTGGAAACGGACACAAGACCATTAAGGGCCTGCCTTCCGGAACCTACACCATCACGGAGGACACCGGCTGGAGCTGGCGTTATACCACGAATGATGAACAGACTGTCACGCCTGAGGCTGTGGTTAATGGCAAAGCAACCGTTACCTTCGGTAACAGCAGAAGCAAAATCAAGTGGCTCAACGGCTGCGCCTACAAAGACAATCCGTTTAACGCGATTGCTGTTGGAAACTAAGAAAGGAGGCGTTGAATTATGTATAGTGGAAAATATTCTGCTCGTGAGCAGAGAACTATGTCACACACCAAGCACAACAGAAGACGCCCCCTCAGATGGAGCAAACAGCTGACCATCCTGGCTTGCCTGACCCTGCTTCTGACAGGTTTTGTGGGCAGTTCTCTTGCTTGGCTGGTGTCTGCACCGGATCCTGTAACCAACACATTTGAATATGCAAAGGTTGCCTGCAGTGTTGTTGAGGAATTTGATAACAATGTAAAAACCAATGTCCAGATCAAAAATGATGGAAACATATCCGCTTACATCCGCGCCAAGATTGTTGCAACTTGGCAGGATGCTGATGGAAATGTTTATCCCGGGGCTCCAGCGATTAAACCGATAATCAATTCCGAGGATTGGACGTTGCAGGGTGAGTATTACTACTGCAATGCGAAGGTTGCAGCCGGTCATTCGACACCTGTTTTGATCAATAGGTGTGATAACGTTCCTGCACCGGAAGATGGCTATGCTTTGCACGTAGAAATTTTGGCTGATGCCATCCAGGCAGAGCCTTCCGGTGAAAATGGTGCAGCATACAAGGCATGGGGCGTCGATCCCGCCACGCTTGGTTAAGAGAAGGAGGTAATGGAGAATGAAAAACGGAATCAGACGCGTTTCCACCCTCCTGATGGCCTTGGCGCTGGTGCTGAGTCTCAGCGTTCCTGCCTTCGCCTCCTCAGTGACCTTCGAGGGTAAGAGTAAGGGCTTTGCTCTGGACGGACATAATCAGCTCACTGCAACCGACCTGTTCGGCAACTTCAAGAACCTGATGCCCGGCGACTCCGTCTCTGAGACCATCACTATTCAGAATGTGGCCCGGGACTGCGACTACATCAAGCTTTATATCCGGGCCGTTCCCCACAGTGATGGAAGCAACGCACCTGTGAGCGGTCGAGTGAATGACCTGGAGCAGAATGTGGCCAGTATGGAGGACTTCCTGTCCCAGCTGTATATGGAGGTCTATCAGGGAAGCAGCCGGATTTACTCCGGCTCTCCGGATGAGCTGGACGGCTTCCGGGACAATGTGTATCTGGGTCGGTATAAGAAAAATCAGGGCACAACCCTGACGGTCACCCTGAATGTGCCGGTTGACCTGGATAACGAATATTCCTTCCGGGCTGGTGAGGTGGACTGGGTGTTCACTGTGGAGTGCTATGACGAGTCCGGCAAGCTGATCCAAACCGGTCAGAACAATTGGCCCATTGCCGTGCTGCTCAGCCTGGGCGTGGTTGTGATGGCTGCCGGCGTGGTCATGATCTCCAGAAAGAGAAAGCGCAATGGATAAGAGGAAAGCAGGAATTGCTTTCTTGCTTCTGGGGGCGGTGCTGATTTTATCAGCACTGCTCCTCTTCCTTTTTAACCGAAAGGAGGATAGCGAAGCGGGCCGACAGGCCGGGCTTGCGCTCCAGGAGGTACAGGAAGCGCTGATGGATGTCTCAGGTGACGTTACTGATGGGAATTCCACGGAAGCAGCCACGTCTCCCACCGAAACCACGGAAGGCTCCGCCGAGATGACGGTGGTTACCATTGACGGCCGGGATTACATTGGCTATCTGAGTATCCCGGAACTGGAACTGGAACTGCCGGTGATTTCGCAATGGAGTTATGAACTGCTACAAATCGCTCCTTGTCGGGACGTTGGCTCTACCAAGACAGACGATCTGGTCATTGCCGCCCACAATTACCAGACACACTTTGGCCGCTTAAAAGAGCTGTCAGAGGGGGATTCTGTTGTTTTTACGGACATGGATGGCGTGGTAATCGAATATGAACTGACAAAACTTGAGACCATTGATCCGCATAAGGTGGACTATGTTTACAATAGCGACCATGATCTGGTGCTGTATACCTGCACCATTGGAGGTGAATACCGTGTCGTGGCATTCTGCGACCGGGTGGAAGATGAAAAAGGATAAAGCAATTTTTTCTTCTGAGGATATGTGTCAACCCCACCTGAATGCAGCCGACAGAGACCGGATTTTGCAGGCGGTCTTTCGGGGGGAGTCACCCAAAGGGTATTGCTTCGATGCACTGGAAAAAGAAATTCCACTCTTGGCAGAAAGGTGCGCTGAGAGAAGACAACGCCGCAGAAAAAGGTAGTTTATCACCATTCAGGCGTACATCATTGCTGAAATCATTGCAATTGCTGATATTAGGGGGTTTATACACGGATTCTCCGGCAAAATTGAAAGACTCTCCCGTGCCGGCCTGTGCCGATGCATAGGAGAGTATGCCAGTTATAAACTGCAATCCCATCTTCAAGCAATGCCTTCCTGAACAAGCGGACTGCAGATGGACGTGATGGCAGAAAAATTCCAGTTTTATGTAGGGTTTTGCAAGGGAAATTAGTTTTCCAATCTTCGGGAATATGTATACCGAGTAATTCCCAACTGCGTGTGACTCTCAGACGATGTAAGTGTTGATATCCAATAAACACCCCCGAAAGTGTGGCAGCAAGGAGGTATGTATAGGAAAGCTCAACGGATATGAAAAACCTGTACTTGTTTCCTAGTTAGAGTGCTCACTTCAGATAACTGGAAGGCTTAGGATGAGCCCAGGGTACCGAACGCTGACTGCCATAGCACCCTCGAAAGAAAAGATGGTATCCCTGTAAAGGGTTAACTATTACAGTATCATTCACAGGTATCCCACGGTATTGCTGAAATTTTTGCCTAGATTGTAATAGAAGCTAAATAATTAACATTCTGTATGTGCCCCTGAGAAGTGCGGTTCTGCCTGACAAATTTCGCAGTTCGTACGGTACTCATCTTCTTGACCATCTGGCCGCCGACGGAACCGGCTTCCCGAGAGGTCAGGTGGCCGTTGTAACCGTTGGTCAAATTTACGCCGACCTCGGAAGCGGCTTGCATTTTGAACTTGTCCATAGCCTCACGAGCCTGGGGAATGTTGATCTGATTGTTGCTCTTCATACCTGTTGTTTCTCCTTTTGTCGTTTTCCGGAAAGGCCAGACGCTTTCCGGTGGAAAACGACTTTTCTTTCCGTAACCCTATCTTTTCCCGGAAGAGAAAAGCTATGAGTGTGAATGAAAACCAAGACAGGATGATTTTGGCAAAATCTAAAAATCAATTAAATCCGTGCTACACCGGTTCTGCGGGCGGCTTCTGCTACGGCTTTTGCAACTGCCGCTCCGACTCTGGGGTCGAAGGCTTTGGGAATAATGTTGTTTTCGTTCAGCTCCGATTCGGGAATCAGATTTGCCAGCGCATAGGCGGCAGCCATTTTCATTTCTTCATTGATATCCGATGCCCGGACATCAAAGGCACCCTGGAAAATTCCGGGGAAGGCCAGAACGTTGTTAATCTGATTGGGATAGTCGCTGCGTCCAGTGGAGACGATCCGGGCACCGCCGGCCTTGGCTTCCTCGGGGAAAATTTCCGGCGTAGGATTGGCACAGGCGAAAATAATGGCATCCCGGTTCATGGTGGCCACCATCTCCCGGGTGACAATGCCGGGGGCAGAGGTGCCGATAAACACATCCGCGCCTTCCAGCATCTGGGCCAGAGTGCCGCCTACCTGAGCTGGATTGGTCCGCTGGGCCATCTCTGCCTGGGCCCAGTTCATACCGGGAGCATCCTTGTACAGCGCCCCCTGCCGGTCACACATGGTAATATTCCGGAAACCGGCATTCAGCAGCATTTTCACAATGGAAATTCCCGCGGCTCCGGCTCCGGCGGTTACGATTTTAACTTCTTCTTTTTTCTTGCCGACTACTTTCAATGCGTTGGTCAGACCTGCCAGCACAATGACCGCAGTACCGTGTTGGTCGTCATGGAAGACAGGAATGTCACACTTTTCTTTCAATTTCCGTTCAATCTCAAAACACCGGGGGGCGGAGATGTCTTCTAAGTTAATGCCGCCGAAAGAACCGCTGATCAGGTACACCGCATTGACAAATTCGTCCACGTCCTTGCTCTTCACGCACAGAGGAAAGGCATCCACACCGCCGAAGGCTTTGAACAGGGCGCACTTACCTTCCATCACCGGCATACCGGCTTCCGGGCCGATGTCTCCAAGTCCCAGCACGGCACTGCCATCGGTAATCACTGCGCATAGATTATGACGGCGGGTCAATTCATAGGATTTGGAAATGTCCTTCTGGATTTCCAGACAGGGCTGGGCTACACCGGGCGTATAGGCCAGAGACAGCTCGTCCTTGTTGGACACAGGCACGGTGGCGACTACTTCAATTTTTCCCTTCCACTGACCGTGCAGACGAAGAGACTCTTTTGCGTAATCCATAGAAAAACCTCCAGATCAATCTTATTATACACTTTACTACATTTTTTCCCAGTTGAAAAGTAGCAGGAAGAAAAAATTTGCCGATATTGCTCTTAGCTTGCAATTTCGATAATAGTGTGATATGCTAGCAGAAATGTATTTGGCAAAAGGAGGAACCGTTATGAATGTCCATGAATCCGGGGAAATGTATTTGGAGGCCATACTGGTTCTGTCCAAGGAAAACGGCTATGTCCGGGCAGTGGATGTCAGCGAATATCTGGGTTATTCCAAACCCAGCGTATCCCGGGCAATGGGAATCCTGCGCAGGGGAGACTATATTTCCGTGGAAAAAGATGGAGCCATTACCCTGACGGAGCAGGGGAGAAACATTGCGGAGAAAATTTTTGAGCGGCATACAGTGTTGTCTCAATTGCTGATTAAGCTGGGTGTTGCGGAGCAGACCGCCATTGCAGATGCCTGTAAAATGGAGCACGCCATCAGTGACGAATCCTTCCTGGCTATTAAGCGACACGCCGCAGGTATGTAAAACAAAAGCATCCCCCAAACCTATCGGGTTTGGGGGATTTTGTGTGGGATTCATCCGAAGAAAATTTGAGGTATTTCCATCCCGGCGGTGAGCTGCCGCCGGTGTTGTCAGAATTTGCGGGATCAGCTTTCTCCGCGCAGTTCCGGCTCAGGACGCTGACAGACTCGGAAGGCGTAAGCATCATCGGGATTGATGGTGATTTCGTCCACATCCGCATCCGACAGCTTTTCGTTGACGTAGAAGTACCAGTTGGTCCCGTCCACGGTGTACAGGTGGAACTCGCCGTTTACCTCTTCTACATACAGACCGTATTTATCATCCACAGTGCCATCAATGAGCCCCAACTCCTGAAGTGCTTCTGCCAGATTGGTCTTATCTGTGCAGACGGTAGCGGTGGCTTCTTCACCGGCAGCGTTGATTACGGTGAAAGAGAAGCTGGTAGCACCAGTTCCAACGGTGTCGCCATCGGCAAAGACGGCGGAACCTGCAGCGGCGGCAGAGCTATCTGCAGGCACCTCTGCCTCCACAGATGCCTCGGGGGCCGTGGTGGAGACAGGTGCGGGAGTTGTTTCCGATGCTTGTGTGGTAGCAACAGTTTGCTGCCCACCACAGCCGGCGAGGAAAATCGCCATCAGCACCGCCAGAGTGACAGGTGCGGCGGAAATAAACCAATCATGCAAATTCCATTTTTTCATAGTAACTTACCTTCTTTTTCTACAGGAGTTAGAGATTAGAACAGGTTCTGATATTCCGGATTCAGAATGCCTTCAAAGACGGAGCGGTCGACGGTGAACTCCGGAGTGCCCATATAGCCAGGAGCAATTTCGTACTCGTCGAAGGGGATCACCAGGTTGCCGTTGGCGTCAAAGTAGAAGTTGTGCTCGGCGTCCAGTTCGATGAAGTCCTGTCCCATGTCGCTGTCTTCGGTCCAGTAGACCAGGCTGGGATCGTCAGCCATCCGCTGCTTCATCTGTGCCAGAATGTCCTGACGCAGAACCTCTGCGTAGCTGCTGTCTGAGAACAGCTGACCCAGGGTAATGACTTCGTTGGTGCTGCGGTCCACATTGTAGTAGTGGTAAGTCACCATGCCGCTGCCGGTGGCGTTGAATACGGTCAGCTTCAGGGTAAACCAGTTGTCGGTTTCAGTGAGAACTTCGTAGTCCACGGACAAAGAGGTGTGCCCTTCCTCGCCAATGGCTTCGGCGTCGGCATAGAACCGATTGACCAGCTCTTCGGTCAAAGCGTCTACATCTTTGTTGATGGCAGCACCGGCATCACCCAGGGAAGATTCGTCCACATTGGGAACTTCCACATTCATGTCGTGGTAGCCGTCAGCATAGTCATAGTTGCGGATGGTAACGACTTTCACAATGGCACCGATTACCGGCACGTCGGACAGGGCTTCTGCGTAGGCTACACTGACGTTGGGCATAACCACCAGCAGAGCAAGGGCCAGGCTGGCAGCCACGGCAGCCACCCGGGGCATCATCCGGAAGCGGACAACCTTCTCCTTCCGGGGCGGAAGATTGGACAGAACCTCTTCAATTCTCTGGGCGGTGTGCTCCGGAACAGGCAGCTGTTCTTTTTTTGCCAGATCAAAAATCATATCATCAAACTGTTTCACGGTAAAAGTCCTCCTTGTTCAGCGCATTTTTCAGCATCGTTCTAGCCCGGGATAGTTGGGTTTTGGCGGCCATCACCGATTGACCGGTGACGGTGGCAATTTCCTGTAAGGACAGGTTTTCATAATAATACAGAATGACAATGGTGCGGTAGGGCTGGCGGAGTTTGGAAACGGCCTGCCGCAGAACCAGCTTTGTATTGACATCCTGGTAGGAAAAACCGTCTTTGAGGTCGTACTGTTCCTCAATATCCACGGTGGGGCGTTTGCTGCGAAGGGATTCCAGACACACATTGTGCAGAATTTTCAGCAGCCAGGGTTTGAAGGTACCTTCGTTTTTCAGTTGAGAAAGATTGGCGTATGCCCGCATAATGGTATCGGAAATGGCATCCTCGGCATCGTGCTGATTGTGCAGAATACCGTATGCCAAGGCATACATCGAACCTTGACAGGCCCGGACTCTTTCACAGAAATCATTGGTTGTGATCACATTGCATTCCTCCACAGTTATGCAGGGATAGTCGATAAACGTGACAGCGACGCATCCAAGGGAAAACCCCGACATTTTCCCGGAAGGGCCGGGGCTGTTTGCTTATCTGTTATGTAGATGCGCCAGCCGGGGAAAAGGTTACAGATATTTCGACAAAAAAGCAAAAAAGAAATATTTTTTCGCCGGAGCCAAGAAGCACCCGATTGCATTCTCAGCCATGGTGTGGTATGCTGATAAAACCAAAGGAGATCCCGCTGAAAAAAACCGGGCGGCTGAACACCGCCCGGTTTTGCTCATTTGTCCAGCAGCGCCTCGATGCTGCTGCGGGGCTGGTAGCCCACAGACTTGGCGCAGATGCTGCCGTTTTTCATGACCACCAGAGTAGGAATGTTGGTAACACCAAATTTCATTGCCAGTTCCATCTCTTTGTCAACGTCAATTTTGCCTACCAGAATGTCCTCCCGGTCGGCGGCCAGCTCTTCCAGAATGGGGGCCACCATCCGGCACGGACCGCACCAGGTGGCCCAGAAGTCCAGCAGTACAGGTTTGTCACTGCCCAGGACCAGGGAATCAAAATTGTCTTTTGTAATATGCACAGGGGACATGGGATTCACTCCTTTGTATGGTTTTGTATCATTAGTATATCCTAAGAATCCGGGCTATGCAACAACAATTGGGGGATTGCCCTGGATTTCTATAAATTGTGGGAGGTTTCTTATGAGCGGATGCGACGGTAATTGCGCAAAGTGTTCCGGCTGCGCCCGGGAACTGGTGCTGACCCAGAAGGAACTGGATTTTCTGCGCTACCTGGGGCAGATTCCCTTTCTTCCGGTGGCCCGGAAGCGGGAGGACGATATCCCGGTGTACCTGGAGGAAGGAGCGCCGGAGGATGTAAGCGTGCTGCTGCAATGTCTGGAGAAAAAAGGGCTGATTTCTCTGGATTTTGACAAGCCGCTGAGTGGTTTTGATGACGGTGCCTATGCAGCCTATCCCATCCGGGGGAGTATGGCCCTGACCCAGCGAGGGCAGCAGGTGCTGCAGCTGGTGGAGTACCAGGGGGTCACGGTGTAAGATTGCTTTTTTAGGCAAAATGCTGGTATTTTACGGTTGATTTTGTAGAAGTTGGCTGGTATAATGGCCTCAATTCCAGAGTGGCAAATGCCGCTCCGGTTGGAAGTCCTATTATGGATTGTGGAGAGAGGCTTATGAGAGGAACAGAATATCGGGCAGGGCTGAGCCGGGGACTGCCGGTAGGAATGGGGTATTTTTCCGTTAGCTTCGGCTTTGGCACCATGGCGGTGAACCAGGGATTGCGGGCCCTGGATGCCACGTTGATTTCCCTGACCAATCTGACCAGCGCCGGACAGTTTGCCGGACTGACGGTGATTGTGGCGGGGGCTACCTTGTGGGAGATGATCTTGACCCAGCTGATTATCAACAGCCGTTATGCGCTGATGAGTCTGGCCCTGAGCCAGCGGATGGGACAGCAGATTGGCCTGCTGCCCAGATTGCTGATTGCCTTTTTCAATACCGATGAGATTTTTGCCCTGGCCATGTCCCGGATGGAGCCGCTGACCCTGCCCTTTATGCTGGGCCTGGGCACGCTGCCCATTCTGGGCTGGACATTGGGAACCCTGTGCGGTGCTTTGGCAGGCTCCGTGCTGCCGGCATCCATTCGGACGGCCCTGGGGGTCATGCTCTATGGCATGTTTGTAGCCATTGTGGTGCCGGAGGCCAAGCGGGAAAAGGAAATTCTGGCGGTGGTGGTGCTGGCCTTGGTTTGCAGCAGCCTGTTTGCCTGGGCGCCGGGACTGAATCGCATTTCCGCGGGATTGGCTATTGTGATTTGCACCGTGGCAGCCGCTGCTGTTTGTGCGATGATGTTCCCGGTGACGGAGCAGGAGGAAGCATCGGTATGAATCTGTATCTTTATATCTTCGCCATGGCGCTTACTACCTATCTGATTCGGGTGCTGCCGCTGACATTGTTCCGCAAGCCCATTTCCAGCCGCTTTCTGCGTTCTTTTTTACATTATGTACCTTACGCCTGCCTCAGCGCCATGACCTTCCCGGCGATCCTGAGCAGCACGGACTCGGTTATCAGCGGCGCCGCGGCGCTGGCTGTGGCAGTGGGGCTAGCCTATCGGGGCAAAAGTTTGATTGTGGTGGCCTTGAGCAGCAGTGCGGCGGTACTGTTGTGTCAGTGGGGAATTTCCCTGGTGGGATGATTCCGAAAATCGGGTCTATAAATGTAAAATAACTGTGTCTATTCCCGGTTTCGCTTGACGAGCCGGGAATCCTTTGTTATAATCCAAGCCGAAGAGGGAGTAGTCGGCGCGATAAGCGGGGCTGGGTCAACATACTGGGGTTTCCCCTGGTTCAGCCTGAAATGACGAGACTTGACAGGCCGGCTCAGTCTCTTCCTGGCTTCTGTGCTGACCTGAAATCTGCACGGAGGTTTCTTTTTATGGGTATCGGAGAACTGCTGCTGCTGGCATTGGGTGTCAGCATGGATGCTTTTGCGGTGTCAATCTGCAAGGGACTGGCTATGAGAAAAGCCACGGTCAAGGCGGGCCTGACCTGCGGCGCCTGGTTTGGCGGCTTTCAGGCGTTGATGCCGCTGATCGGATTTTACTTGGGCACCTTGTTTGCCGAGGCGATCCAGAGTGTAGACCACTGGGTTGCGTTTGTGCTGCTGGGCATCATCGGCGTCAATATGCTCAAGGAGGCCCTGGAAAAGGAACCGGAAGGCTGCAGCTGCTGTGAAGAAAATGCGGACATGTCTCCCAAAACCATGTTCGTCATGGCGGTTGCCACATCTATCGACGCCTTGGCTGTGGGCATCTCTCTGGCGATGGCAGGCGTGCAGCATATCTACATGGCGGTGCTGCTCATCGGCGCTTTCACCTTCGGCATGTCTGCCGTTGGCGTGAGGGTCGGCAATGTCTTTGGCAGCCGGTATGAAAAGAAAGCCCAGCTGGCCGGCGGCATTATTTTGGTTGCTCTGGGAGTGAAGATTCTTCTGGAGCATCTGGGGGTTTTGGCGTGATCCGTACGGACAAGCGGATGCGGTTGTGTATTGCGCTGCTGATTTGTAATCTGATCTTCATTTGGGGCAACTCAGCCCTGCCCGGGCAGATTTCCGGTGCCTTCAGCGATTGGGTGAAGGAAATTCTGGAGTATATCCTGCCGGGTGGAGAAGAAACGGCTCCTGGAGGCGGATTACTGCGGAAAATGGCGCATTTCACGGAATTTACCGCTTTGGGGACGCTTCTAACCTGGCTGTTCGGTATGCTGCGAAAAAAAGGGGCCTGGCCTTTTCTTTTGGGTGCGGCGGCTGCCTGTGTGGACGAGACCATTCAGTGTTTCGTTCCGGAGCGTGGGCCCAGCATCAAAGATGTGGCCCTGGACAGCTGCGGTGTACTGACAGGTATGATCCTGGTATATCTGGGACATACCATTTATAAACGAATTGTTTTACAATCAACTTGGAGGAAACAAACATGAAAAAGCTTATTTCTGCTCTTCTGGCGGTGGCCATGATGGCCGCACTGCTCACCGGCTGCGGCAGTTCTTCTGCTCAGGAAACCACAGAAGCTACCACCGCTGCGGTTGTCAGCGTGGAGGGCACCATGGAAGAACTGATTAACAAGGTCGTGGAAATTCAGCCCGTGGAGTTCGGCGCTGCCCTGACCAATCTGGACCTGACCGACACCAGCGAGGAAGGCCTGTGGAATATCAAGCGTTTTACCGGTCTGGACAATGCGGATCAGATTGTGGAAGCTGCTGCCTACGAGCCCATGATCGGCTCCATTGCCTTCTCCATGGTGATGGTTCGGGTCGCTCCCGGTGAGGACAGCAAGGCGGTTGCCGAAGCCATGAAGGCCGGCATTGACCCCCGGAAGTGGGTCTGCGTGGAAGCTGACGATCTGATGGTCACCGGCTACGGCGACGTTGTGATGCTGATTATGGTCAGCAGCGCCCAGGAGATCACTGCTCAGTCCTTTGTGGATGCCTTTGCCCAGGTGGTCGGCGCAGAGCCGGATTTCCAGCTGAGCTAAATCACAGGAACTGTTTCGGCAGCGGCTTTTGCCGCTGCCGTTTTTTACGGAAAGAATAATCGGTCCTAGGAGGACGTAAAGGGAGGCAATTCATGGTTTTTTCCAGTATATCCTTTTTATATTACTTTCTCCCGGCGGTGCTGGCTGTCTATTTCCTGGTTCCCTGGAAATGGAAAAATGGGGTGCTTTTGATTGCAAGCCTGTTTTTCTACGGCTGGGGAGAGCCGAAACTGCTGGCGCTGATGGTATTTACCATTGTGTTGTTTTATATCTGCGGTTTGGCCATAGCCAGATCGGAAAAGCGAAAAAAGCTGTGGTTTGGGATCTCTGTGGTTATCAGCCTGGTGCTTCTGGCTCTATTTAAGTATGCCGACTTCTTTATTTCCAGTGTCAACGCAGCCACCGGCTTGAGTCTGCCGCTGCTGAAACTGGCGCTGCCGGTGGGCATCAGCTTCTATACCTTCCAGTGCCTGAGCTACACCATTGACGTTTACCGGGGCAATGTGCCGCCCCAGAAGAATCCCATCAGCTTCGGCGCTTATGTCGCTCTGTTCCCTCAGCTGATTGCAGGCCCCATTGTGCGCTATGTGGATGTGGCAAGAGAACTGGACAGCCGGAAAAGCACCTGGCAGGATGTTTCTCTGGGCCTCCGTCGTTTTCTGGTGGGCCTGGGGAAAAAGGTGATCCTGGCGGACAATTTTGCCCTGCTGATGAAGCTGTTCCGGGAAAGCGGGCAGCCGTCGGTGCTGTTTTATTGGATGTATGCCATTGCCTTTACTCTGAATATCTATTTTGACTTTTCCGGGTATTCCGATATGGCCATTGGTTTGGGACGAATTCTGGGATTCCATTTTATTGAAAACTTTGACTATCCTTACCTGTCTGGGAGCATTTCGGAGTTTTGGCGGCGCTGGCATATGAGCCTTGGCAGCTGGTTCCGGGATTATGTGTATATCCCTCTAGGAGGAAATCGGGTCAGCCGGGGACGGTGGGTATTCAACATCCTGGTGGTGTGGATGCTCACGGGACTGTGGCACGGTGCCGCCTGGAACTTTGTACTGTGGGGTCTGCTGTTTGCGGTACTGCTGCTGGCGGAAAAGTGGATTCCGGGGCTGAAAAAGCTTCCGGGTGTATTTCGCCATGGCTATGTGCTGCTGGCGGTGGTGCTGAGTTTTGTGCTGTTCAATGCGGAAAGCCTGTCCCAGGCAGCGGGAGATTTTGCAGGACTCTTTGGCTTTGCCAACCTGCCGTTGGTTACGGAGGAAACCCTGTACTACCTGCGAAGCTTTGCCTTGCTGTTTGTTCTGGGAATTGTGGGAGCCACGCCGATTGTAAAGCAGGCAGGAAACCGGATTGCCCAGAGTAAGGCTGCGCCTGTGCTGGAGTGGGCATGGATGACGGCGCTGCTGTTGGTGGCTACCGCCTACCTGGTGGACGGCTCCTTCAGCCCGTTCCTGTATTTCCGATTCTAAAGGAGGTGGCACAGATGAAAAAATGCTTACCTGCAATTTTGGTTCTGTCCCTGTGGGCAATTCTCACCGCTGCCGTCTGGCTGCTGCCTCAGAAGGACTTGTCTGTGGCGGAGCGCCGCCCTCTGGCCCAGATGCCGGAAATAGAAGCCGATGCCATTCTGGACGGGGAATTTATGGAGGATTTTGAAGACTACGCCCTGGATCAGTTTCCCCTGCGGGATCGCTTCCGGCAGTTAAAATCTTTGTTCCACTTCTATGCCCTGGGGCAGAAGGACAACAATGGTATCTATCTCTCCCAAGGCTACGCCGCCAAGCAGGAATACCCCCTGCAAACCGTGTCTGTGGGCTACGCTTTGAAGCGGCTGAATTACGTCTATGAAACCTATCTGCAAGATTCCCGGGTTTTTATGGCCATTGCCCCGGACAAGGGTTATTACCTGGCCCAGCCCAGCGGGCACCTGTCCATGGATTATGATAAGCTGTTTGCTATGGTGCAGGAGGGGATGCCCTGGGCAACTCACATCGATCTGACCCAGTCGCTGAATGTGGGCAATTACTACCGTACAGATACCCACTGGAGGCAGGAGTACCTGCTGTCGGCGGCCGGAGAAATCTGTGAAGCCCTGGGTGTGGCGCCGCCCCGGGAGGAGGATTACACCCTCACCCCCCTGGAAAAGCCCTTCTACGGTGTCTACTACGGTCAGGCGGCGCTGCCTATGGAGCCGGAGACGCTGTATTATCTGGAAAGCGACCTGCTGCGCCAGTGCAGCGTCTACGACTACGAAACCGGAAAAACCGGCAGTGTCTACGATCTGAGCAAGCTGGAAAGCCGGGATCTGTATGATATTTTCCTCTCCGGCGCCCGGAGCCTGCTGACCATTGAAAATCCCAATGCGCCAACCGATCGGGAACTGATCGTCTTCCGGGATTCTTTCGGCAGCAGCATGGTGCCCTTGCTGGTGCAGGACTATGCCAAGGTAACGTTGGTGGACATTCGCTATGTCCACCCGGATCTGTTGGGAGAATATCTGGATTTCCACGGTCAGGATGTGCTGATGCTCTACAGCACCCTGATTCTGAACAACAGCGCCGCCCTGCGATAAAAATAAGCCCCGCCTTTTTAGGCGGGGCAATTTTGTTAGGTTGTCAAATTTTGAATCCATTTTCCCTGCTTGAGCATAAATGCGCCGATGCCGCATTTGAGCAAGTCCGTGGCTTGACAGATGGCATACAGCGGCAAAATGGGAAGGTGGGCAAATCGGCTCAGGCAGAAGGCCAGGGGAATGCAGCACACCCAAACAAAGCAGCTGTCAAACAGGAAGGTAACCATGGTCTGACCGCCGGAGCGCAGGGTAAAGTAGGTGGCGTTGGTGTAGGCCTGGAAGGGCATACACACGGCGCTGATGCAGATCAGCCAGCCTGCCAGTTGTCGGACTTCCTCCGTGGTGTTGTAAATGTGGGGAAAAGCGCCGGAGAAGGAGGCCATCAAAGCACCGAAAATGATACCGGAGCTGACAGACAGGACAATAAGCTTGCGGTTGCTGTCGCGAACCTGGGTTTCGGTGCTGCCTGCGCCCAGCATTTGACCCATGAGGATTCCCACAGCATTGCCCATGGATAGGAATACCACACTGGCCAGATTTACCAGGGTGCTGGAAATGTTGGTAGCGGGTACCACATCCAGGCCGCAGGTGGAGTAGCACTGGTTCAGAATTGCCATACCGCTGGACCAGAGGAACTCATTGATCAGCAGGGGCATGCCCTTGAGGATGATGGCTCGCAGCAGCTTTCCGGGAATGAAGGGCGAACGGTAAGCGCCCACAATGAAGGGATTGCGGATTCGGTTGCTGTGGGTCCAACCTGCCACAATGGCCAGCTCTACATATCGGGAGATGACGGTAGCCAGAGCGGCACCTTCCACACCCATCCGGGGTGCGCCGAAGTGACCGAAAATCAGCACATAGTTCAATCCCAGATTTACCAGCACCGCAGCCACGCCGCCGATCATGGGCACCATGGTTTCACCAGTTTCCCGGAGAGTGCTGGAATAGGCATTGGTCAGGGCAAAGGGGAGGAAGCCCCAGAGCATGACCATCAGATAAGACATGCCGTACCCCAGAGCATCAGAGGCGGTGGACGCGTCTCCCTGACCGGTCAGGTACAGCCCGATCAGAGCATCGCCGCCCAGCAGGAAGATGCCAAGGCCCGCTGCCGTAAGCAGCAGACAGATGAGAATCTTAAATCGGAAGGTGTGACGGATGCCCTCATTATTTCCGGAGCCCCGGAACTGGGCGGTAAAAATTCCGGCACCGGAGGTGGCACCGAAAATACACAGGTTAAAAACGGTCAGCAGCACATTGACAATGGAAACGCCGCTCATGGGAATGGTGCCCACCTGACCGACCATAATATTGTCCAGCAGGGAAACGAAGTTGGTTATGCCGTTTTGGATGATAATGGGTACGGCAACCCCCAGGACCCGGCGGTAGAATGCCCGGTCGCCAATGTAACGATGGAACATAGATACCTCAATCGATCAGAGAATAGATATACTTAGAAAGTTTGCCGCCCGAAGGCGGCAAACCTCAGCTCTTTTTATGGATGAGAGAATTAAATTTCCTTGCCGCCCAGGAATACCCGCTTGCTGCTGTAGTCGCTGCTGCAAACCAGGAAGTCAGCCAGCTTGCCGGTTTCAATGGAGCCGATCTTGCTGTCGGCGCCGATGGCACAGGCGGGGTTGTAGCTGGCGGCACGGATGGCGGTTTCCTCCGGGATGCCCCAGGAGATTACGTTGCACAGGCACTGCCACAGATTGGCGGCAGAGCAGGCGATGGTACCGTCGGCCAAACGAGCCACACCATCCCGGAGCCAGCAGTCCTGTCCGCCCAGCTGGAACTGGCTGCCGTCAGGCAGACCGGCGCAGCGGCCGGAATCGGACACCAGAATCATCCGCTCCGGTCCGAACATGGTGAAGGCCAGCCGGACGGAGGCGGGGTGAATGTGCTGACCGTCGCAGATGATTTCCGCCCGGACATTGGGATTCTCCACAGCGGCGGGAATAACGCCGGGGTTACGGTGGTGGATACCGGGCATGGCGTTGTACAGGTGGGTCAGGTGGGTCACACCGGCATCAATGGCAGCTTTGGCGTGGTCATAGTCGGAATCGGTGTGGGCGATGGACACGGTGCAAAGTTCCTTGGCCTTGGCAACAAATTCCGCAGCACCGGGCAGCTCGGGAGCCACGTCCACAATCCGAACCAAACCACCGCAATCCTCGTAAAGCTTGCGGAAACCTTCAAAATCCGGCTCTTTCAGATAATCCGGGTTTTGAGCGCCCCGCTTCTTGTAAGAGAAGTATGGGCCTTCCATCTGAATGCCCATCAGCCGGGCGCAGCCGGCGGGAGTTTCCTCGGTCAGCTGCTTGGCAGTGGCAAAAGCGGCAGAGAGCACATCGTAAGGCAACGTCATGGAAGCGGGGGCGAAGGAGGTAACACCGCAGCGGGCGTAGTACGCTGCCATTTTTTTCAGTCCTTCGTAATCGCCGTCGGAGAAGTCAGCACCGGAATTGCCGTGGCTGTGCACGTCCACCAGGCCGGGGATAACGGTGGCACCCTGCAGATCAATGGCGTCTTCGGGCACATTCTGGGGCAGAACCTGGCCGAATACGCCGTCTACCACTTCAAAGGCACCAGTATGAAATTGAAAATCGGAGGCAAAGATGCGTGCATTTTTATAGAACATGATGCATTTCTCCTTTTTATAATATAGTAGGTTGTGCCACTATGGTATCATGGAGTGACAGAAAAAGCAATTGGCTGAGAAAGAAAATCTTTTTCCGTAGGGCATGGACTTTTTATGACGGAAATGTTACGAAAATGCTAACAATAAAAATTACAAAATGTCATAAATTTGATGGGCGGAGGGAATAAGTAGATAAAAAAGTTGGAAAAGCAGTTTCAAACTGATAATTATTAAGAAAACTTTGTAAATCTTAATAACTTATTTTGTAATTATTTGTAATTTTCCTATTGACAGATTGCATCTTATGGGTTATAATCCGGGTATGAAAGAGATGCCGAGGAACAAGTAACCCAGACGGGCTTCCCGATACCCTGCGGGCGGCGCTTGACCAACGGCAAGCTTTTCTAAAAAATGTCAATTTCATTTAGGAGGTTAAAGAAATGAAAATGGTATGTAAGAAGCTGCTGAGTCTGGTTCTGGTAGCGCTGATGCTCGTCACCGCCCTGCCTTTCCAGGCCAGTGCAGCTGAGACGGCAAACGTCAATGTCACTGTTAAGGTTGGTCCCGCTGATGCAGAAACGGTGTATTCTGTTTCTGTTCCCAAGGAGAAGACGACTTTCACTTTGAACGAGTGGTTTATCAAGCAGGCTTTTGCTGATTATGAGAAGGATCAGTACACGGTCACTTCCAATGGTGGAGCAGGCTGGTATGTGACTGGTAACGATGCTGGGGCACAGGTTGTGGCCCTCGGCGGTGAGATTACTCTGGTTTCTGATACCGACATTGCTATTCGGATTGAGAAGAATGGCTCCGCTGAGCACAAGCATGAGTACAAGCTGGATAGTGAGGCTTCCAAGGCTCCTACTTGCACAGAAGCTGGCAAGAATGTTTATGTCTGCTCCTCCTGTGATGATAGCTACACTGAGGATGTTGCCGCCACTGGTCACAAGTGGGGCGAGTGGAAGGTAGTTGAGGAGGCCACCACCGATAAAGAGGGCCAAGAGAAGCGCACTTGTGAAACTTGCGGTGAAAAAGAGTTCCGCGAGATCCCCAAGCTGGATGCCAAGACTGTAACTATCAAGTTTGTGGATACTTTCAACAGCAAATTTGATGAAGTGACAACCCGTACTTATGAGGTTGGCAAGAAGATGAGCCTGCCGGATGCTCCCAGCCACGGCGGTTATGCCTTCAAGGGTTGGTACACCGAAGAAAATGGTGGCATGAAGCTGGAAGAAGGCACGAAGTGCACCGAGGATATGACGGGAACCTATTACGCACGCTACACCAAGGATAGCAAGTTCCCCTACAGCGTTTACCTGCACATCTACGAAGCCGGCAATGTGAAGTCCCCCATGAAGACCGTTACCCTGGACACCTGGACCTGCGTGAAGGACGGCGTTGTTACTCTGGATGAACTGAAGGATGTTGTAAAGACCTACTACACCGCTAAGGACAGCGATGGCATCGGTTACGACGGTGTTTACTGGTCCACCAGTTCCACTAAGACCGACTACATCAAAGATCAGAACCATACTGATCGGATTGAAGAACTGGATGATCTGAGATCGGAAGGCTATGTCCATCTGAATGTTTGGATCGACAATGCCAAGGCTAAGAGCGATTCCAGCTCCAGCTCCAGCTCCTCCAACCCCAAGACCGGTGATACCATCTACATGGCTGTGACCGTGATGGGCCTGTCCGCTGCTTCCCTGGCTGCTGTTTACTACATCAGCAAGAAGCGCGCTGTTCGCTAAGCGACTGACAATTTAACCAAAAACCTGGCAGCTTCGGCTGCCAGGTTTTTTTCGCAGCCCAGAAAATTTGCTTGCTAAATTTCTTGCTATTTCTGCAGATTTCCTGTACAATATTCGGTAGTGATTGTGAAGAAAGAGGCGACCAAGATGGTTCAGGCAGCATTTGATAATGAGAAATACCTGCAAACCCAATCTGCCCATATCCGGGACCGGATAGCCCAGTTCGGCGGCAAATTGTACCTGGAATTTGGCGGAAAGCTGTATGATGATAACCACGCATCCCGGGTGCTGCCGGGATTCCAACCGGACAGCAAACTGCGGATGCTGCTGCAGCTGCGGGATCAGGTGGAGATGGTCATTGTCATCAACGCCGATGATATTGAGAAAAAGAAGGTTCGGGGAGACCTGGGCATTTCCTACGACCGGGACGTGATCCGGCTGATTGATATTTTCCGGGGATTCGGACTGTATGTGTCCAGCGTGGTGCTGACCCGGTACCATGGCCAGCCTGTTGCCAAGGCGTTCCAGTCCCGTCTGGAGGGCCTGGGTGTGCGGGTGTACCACCACTATGCCATTGCAGGATATCCGGCAGATACCGCCCACATTGTCAGCCCGGAAGGCTTCGGCAAGAACGACTACATTGAAACCACCCGGGAACTGGTGGTGGTGACCGCTCCCGGCCCTGGCAGCGGCAAGCTTGCCACCTGCCTGAGCCAGCTCTACCATGAGCATGAGCGGGGCAATACCGCCGGATATGCCAAGTTTGAAACCTTCCCCATCTGGAACCTGTCGATCAACCATCCGGTGAACCTGGCCTACGAAGCGGCGACTGCTGACTTGAACGATGTGAATATGATCGACCCCTTCCACTTGGATGCCTATGGGGTGACCACCGTGAACTATAACCGGGATGTGGAAGCTTTCCCGGTGCTGGTAGCCATCTTTGAAAAAATCCTGGGACAGTGCCCCTACAAGTCTCCTACGGATATGGGCGTAAACATGGTGGGCAACTGCATCGTGGACGACGAAGCTGCCCGCTGCGCCTCCCGGCAGGAGATCATCCGTCGATATTATGTGGCTCTGTGCGAGCAAAAGCAGGGCAAAACCAGCGAAGAAACGGTGCGCAAATTGGAAATGCTGATGAAAAAGGCCGGCGTGTCCCCGGATGAGCGCAAAGTGGTGGCTCCGGCACTTCACCGTTCCAAGGAAACCGGAGATGCTGCCGCTGCTATGGAATTGCCTGACGGCAGAATCGTCACCGGAAAGACTTCGGAACTTCTGGGCGCTTCCTCGGCACTGCTGCTCAATGCCCTGAAGAAGCTGGGGGGAATGCCGGATGACCTGCACCTGATTTCCCCGGTGGCCCTGGACCCCATCCAGCGGCTGAAGGTGGAGTATCTGGGCAACCGGAACCCCCGACTTCATTCTGATGAGACCCTGATTGCCCTGTCCATCAGCGCCGCAACCAATCCGATGGCGGAATACGCCATGCAGCAGCTAAGTAAGCTTCGTGGCTGCGATGTCCATTCTACCGTGATGCTTACAGCCGCGGATGAAAAGACCTTCAAGCGCCTGGGCGTGAACCTGACCTGCGAACCGGAATTTGTAGGCTGAATGTTGGCATAAAAAATGACCGTGCATTTCTGCACGGTCATTTTTGACTTTGTTATGCTCTTTGCTCGCAGTAGATGCAGCGATGGATGTCCGCGGCCTTGTCGGTGCAGCGGAATAGCTGGGGAAGCTCCTGCTCGGTCTGGGTGATGCACTTGGGATTGCGGCAGACCCGGTCGTATTCCAGGCCTTCCACTTCCAGAGGCTGCTTTACAGGATTCTGCTTTGCCTCTTCCAGCAGCTTGAGAATCAGGGCCATGCGCATATACTTGCCGTTCAGAGCCTGACGGAAGTAAGCTGCCCGGGGATCATCGTCCACTTTGACACTGATCTCGTTAACCCGGGGGAGGGGATGCAGTACGCACATGCGCTCCTTGGCCAGTTTCATTTTCTCAGTGTCCAGCACATAGCTGTCCTTCAGCCGCTCGTACTCATAGGGATCGTCGAAACGCTCCCGCTGAATCCGGGTCATGTACAGCACATCCAGCTGGGGCATGGCCTCGTCCAGAGAGGTAACTTCGGTATAGGGGATATGATTGCGTTCCAGCACATTGTATCGGATAAAGCCAGGGATTTTCAGTTCAGCAGGGCTGATGAGAATGAAGCGGATGCCGCTGTAGCGGCTCATGGCCTCAATCAGGGAGTGTACCGTGCGTCCGTACTTCAGGTCACCGCACAGGCCGATGGTCAGGTTGTCCAGCCGTCCCATTTCCCGGGAAATGGTCAGCAGGTCTGCCAGGGTCTGGGTGGGATGGTTGTGTCCGCCGTCACCGGCGTTGATCACAGGGATGGAGGCAGCCAAAGAAGCCACAAAGGGGGCCCCTTCTTTCGGATGCCGCATGGCGATGATGTCGGCGTAGCAGCTGAGGATCTTGGCGGTGTCGGCTACGCTTTCGCCCTTGGAAGCGGAGGAGGAGCTGGCTTCGCTGAATCCGATGACGCTGCCGCCAAGCTCCAACATGGCAGATTCAAAGCTCAGACGGGTACGGGTAGAAGGCTCAAAGAACAAGGTAGCCAGCTTTTTATGGGCGCACTTGTCCTGGTAGGCTTCCGGATGGGCGATGATATCTTTGGCAGTAGCGATGAGCACATCCAGTTCCTCTACGCTCAGCTCCAGAATGCTATTCAAGCTTCTCATGCCTTTGCTCCGTTCTGGGCCAGGTATTTGCGGATACGGGCTACATTCTCGGCGTTGGCGGGGTCCTCTTCCAGGTATTCGACGATGTCATCCACATCCACCACGGAGTAAACGGGGAAGCCATAGGCTTCTTCCACTTCGGCAATGGCGGACTTTTCACCCTGGCCCTTTTCCTTCCGGTCGACCATGACGAAGGCAGCGGCAACCTTCACACCCTCCAGGGCGGACAGAATGCCCATGCTTTCCCGGATGGCGGTGCCGGCGGTGATGACGTCTTCTACAATGACCACTTCCTCACCGGTCTTGGGCACATAACCGACGAAGACACCGCCTTCACCGTGATCCTTGGCTTCTTTGCGGTTGAAGAAGAAGGGCACATCCAGGCCATTCTTGGACAGGGCGATAGAAGCGGAAACTGCGATAGAAATGCCCTTATATGCGGGGCCATACAGAACGGTAGGCTTTTTGCCCAGCTTTTCCTGGTAAGCCTTGGCGTAGAACTCACCCAACTTGGCAATCTGGGTACCGGTCTTGATGTCACCGGCATTGATGAAGTAGGGGATCTTCCGTCCGGACTTTGCAGTAAAGTCACCAAATTTCAGCACGCCTGCACCCTGCAGGAACTGAATAAACTCTTTTTTGTAGCTTTCCATGGTTTATTCTCCTTTTCTCTAAGGTTTAATCGCAGAACTCGGCAACGCAGCGCTCGTAAGCAGCAACGGGGTCGGCAGCGGCGGTGATGGGACGGCCCACCACAATGTAGTCAGAGCCGATAGCCTTGGCAGCGGCAGGAGTCATAACCCGCTTCTGATCGCCAACATCACCGTCGGCAAAGCGGACGCCGGGGGTCACAGTGAGGAAGTCCTTGCCGCAGCGGTCATGGACCTTACCGGCTTCCAGGGGAGAGCAGACAATGCCGTCCAGACCGGCGTTCTTGGCGGTTTCAGCGTAGTGCATCACCACTTCGTCGATGGGAGCGTGAATCATCAGATCCTTTTCCATGGCTTCCTGGTCAGTGGAGGTCAGCTGGGTGACAGCGATCAGCAGAGGACGGCTGCCATCGGGACGGGTCAGACCCTCTACAGCGGCCTGCATCATAGCAGTGGTGCCAGCAGCGTGAAGGTTGGTGATGTCTACATCCAGGTTAGACAGCACAGCCATAGCCTTTTTCACGGTGTTGGGAATGTCGTGCAGCTTCAGATCCAGGAAGATCTTGTGGCCCCGGGCCTTGATTTCCCGGACGATGCTGGGACCTTCGGCGTAGTACAGCTCCATGCCGATCTTGACGAAGGGCTTCTTGCCGGTGAACTTATCCAGGAATGCGAAGGTGGCCTCAGCGGAGGAAAAATCACATGCAACAATTACGTCCTTACCCATTTTACTTTGCGCCTCCTATAATTTCACTTAAATTTTGAATTCTGTATTTCTCCATCACCCGGGGCAGATCCCGAATGATATCCCGACAGATGTAGGGGTTAACCAGATTGGCAGCGCCCACTTCCACGGCGGTGGCGCCGGCCAGCATCATTTCGATGACGTCCTCAGCGCTGCTGACGCCGCCCATGCCCACCACGGGAATCTTCACGGCGTTTGCCACCTGGTAGACCATCCGCACAGCTACCGGGAAGATGGCAGGGCCGGAGAAGCCGCCCATGGTGTTGGCAATCACCGGCTTGCGGGTGCGCAGGTTGATGCGCATGCCCAGCATGGTGTTAATCAGGCTGATGCCGTCGGCACCGGCCTCTTCGCAGGCTTTGGCAATGGATACAATATCGGTAACGTTTGGGCTGAGCTTGATGATTACCGGCTTGGTGGTCACGGCTTTGACAGCTCGGGTCACTTCCGCGGCTGCTTCCGGCTGGGTGCCGAAGCTCATGCCGCCGCCGTGGACGTTGGGGCAGCTGACGTTGACTTCCAGCCAGCCCACCTGCTCCTGCTTGTCCAGCTGCTGGCAGGTGTAGGCATAATCCTCCACGGAAAAACCGGAGACATTGGCCATCACCGGCTTATGAAAGCAGGCTTTCAGCTTGGGCAGTTCCTCGGAAATGACCTTCTCTACGCCGGGGTTCTGCAAGCCCACCGCATTGATCATGCCGGCGGTGCACTCGGCAATCCGGGGAGTGGGGTTACCAAACCGGGGATCTTTGGTGGTTCCTTTGAAGGAGAAGGTGCCGAGCTCATTGATGTCGTAGAGCTCTGCGTATTCATAGCCGTAGCCAAAGGTACCGGAGGCGGGAATCACCGGGTTATCCAGCTGGATGCCGCACAGATTGACGCTTAAGCTTGCCATAGAATCTCCTCCTTTTTCATCACGGGGCCATCCTTGCAGATGCGCTTGTAGCCAGTCAGGGTTTTGCAGGAGCAGCCCATGCAGGCGCCGAAGCCGCAGCCCATCCGCTCTTCAAAGCTCATCTGACCGGAGGTGGTGGTTGCCCGGTACACGGCCTTCAGCATGGGTTCCGGGCCGCAGGTGTAGAAATAGGTATATCCTTCCGGCAAAGCGTCGGTGACAAAGCCCTTTTTGCCGTAGCTTCCGTCCACGGTGGTGACGTAAGTTTTGCAGCCCAGGGCTTTGAATTCCTGTTCGTAGAAGATTTCGCCTGCGGTGTTGAAGCCCAGAATCACGCTGACTTTCTTGCCCATGGCGATGAGCTTCTTTGCCAGGTTGTACATGGGAGGCACGCCGACACCGCCGCCCAGCAGCACTGGCCGGTCACCGGCCAGGCTCAGGTCATAACCGTTGCCAAGTCCGGTGAGAATGTCCAGCATTTCGCCCGGCTTCATGGCAGACATCTGCTCTGTACCGGCGCCCACCACTTTGTAGATGATAGTCAGGGTGCTTTCGTCATAATCGCAGACGGAAATGGGGCGACGCAGGAACTTTCCGGTGAGCTGAATGTTGACAAACTGGCCCGGAGCTGTGATGGCGGAGGTATCGCCGGAGAGAATCATTTTGTAAACGCTGTCAGTCAGCGCTTCATTGCTGACAATTTGGAACAAACTTTGTTTCATGGCGTCTCCCTTTTGTAAACCAGCCGGGGATGCGGTGCACCCCCCGGTTGTGTCAATGATTAAGCGTCGATGGTAGAGATGGTCAGCGTGGTTTCTTCCAGAACGTCCAGCAGTACCCGGACAGTGTCCAGGGCGGTGAACATGGTCACGTTGTACTCGGTGGCAATCTGGCGCAGCTCAATGCCGTCGCCCTCGTTGGCACCGGGGTCACGGGTGTTGATGAAGTAGGCAATGTGGCCCTGACGCAGTGCGTTGGGGATTTCCTCGCTGCCGTCGCTGATCTTGGCCAGCGCATGGGTACGGATGCCGTTGCGCTTGAGGAACATGGCGGTGCCCAGAGTTGCCTCAATGTTGAAGCCCAGCTGATAGAACCGGCGGATCAGAGGCAGCGCCTCTTCCTTGTCCTTGTCAGCAATGGTGGCAAAGACGGTGCCGTAGTTCTGCAGGTGCATGCCGGAAGCCTGCAGGGCTTTGTACAGGGCACGGGTCATGGTACGGTCGTAGCCGATGGCTTCGCCGGTGGACTTCATTTCCGGAGACAGGTAAGCGTCCAGACCCCGGATCTTGTTGAAGGAGAACACGGGAGCCTTGACATACCAGCGCTGCTTCTCTTCGGGGTAGATGTGGAAGAAGCCCTGCTCCTTCAGAGACTTGCCCAGGATCACTTCCGTGGCGATGTCAGCCAGGGAGAAGCCGGTGGCCTTGCTCAGGAAGGGAACGGTACGGGAAGAACGGGGGTTGACCTCGATGATGAACACGTTGTCATGCTCGTCGACGATGAACTGGATGTTGAACAGGCCGATGATGCCAATGCCCAGACCCAGCTTCTTGGCATACTGGAGGATGATGCCCTTGACCTTGTCAGAGATGGAGAAGGAGGGGTAGACGGAGATGGAGTCGCCGGAATGAACGCCGGTGCGTTCCACCAGCTCCATAATGCCGGGGACGAACACATCGTGACCGTCGCAGATGGCATCGATTTCCACTTCCCGGCCCTGAATATACTTGTCAACCAGAACCGGCTTGTCCTCGTCAATTTCCACGGCAGTGCGCAG
>CALWOA010000024.1 GCA_944382965.1 uncultured Oscillospiraceae bacterium
CACAAATCCGGATTTCAGCCATCGTTGCTTTCAGGAAAGCAGGCTGGCCATACAGGGTGTGGGGTACGGAATAGTAAACTGCTCACCGCTGGCGTCGAAACCAACGATGAGGCAGTTTTAATTTCAATTCTTGAATACGAAATGACAGAGCTGTTTGGGTAGTGTCAAGAGTGATGTGGCCCGGATTCTCCCTGGGCATTCTCCTTCGGGAATAGCTCCTGCATGATATGCGCACCGTAAAGCAGACCGTCACGGAACGCATTGTGCTCGTAAGCAGTACATAGGCAGCAGCAAAGGGTAAAGACGGCGTTGTTATCGTCCAGGGGCAAGGTTTCTAAAAGGCTCTCCAGCTCTTTGAAACCATCCTTGATTTCCGGCGGATCGGATTCATGGGATTCCCAATAGACCTGATAGATCTGATCCAGAACCGTTTCTCCATCACTGCTTCCGGATTCAAAGGAATGGCTGTGGATATAGGCACGGAAGGCTTCGGTAAAGGATTGCATGTTCACACCTCCAAAAAGTTTGTGTGATGTTACCTTGGAAGTTGCAAAAATACAAGTCCTGTTTTCTTTGTCGACGACTTTCCCTAAGAGAAACGTTGGGGATCTGTTACAATCTCCATGAAGCAACCCCCAATCCGTAAGAAGGAAGTGAACGCCATTGCATCCATACCGCCGGTATTCTGGCAATAAAATTAACAGCCCCGTACAGCATGCCAGCCGCCCCGGAAAGAAGTGGCGGATTGGGAAAGCTGTGCGGGTTTCTTTCTTCGGGGTTGCCGGATTCTAGAAAAGGAAGGAGCTGAGGAAAATGGTTACCACAGGAAACATTCATCCCCACACCACGTTAAGGAGGCTGCATGAACCAATCCATTTACAAAAGCTACGACGAACTGCCCCTGTTTCTCAATGCCCATATGGTCGCCCAAATACTCGGCGTGTCTTCTTCCACTGCCTATGAGCTGATGCACGAAAAAGACTTCCCCGCTCTGCGGATCGGCAACCGTCTGGTTGTACCCAAACAGGAATTTCAAATCTGGGTACAGGAGCGGCTGGGAAAATGAAACAGAGTATTTCTCACCTCCAAAATCCCGCCCGGAAATATTTCCCTCTGCCCAACGAAATCTTCCAGCTGGGCCTGACTCCTGGAGAGCTGGCGGTGTATGCCTTCCTCATGCGGTGTGAAAACCGCAAAACCTATCAGTGCTACCCCAGCTACCGCACCATCGGGGAAGCCGTAGGCATGAGTCGGAACACGGTCAAAAAACATGTGGACAGTCTGGTGGAGAAGCAGTTGATTTTCACGGAGTCAACCACCGTCACCCTAAAAGATGGAACCAAACGCAACGGAAGCCTGCTCTATACCATCCGTCCCTTGGCCGATGCCCGGGAGTACCATCTCCGGCAGCAGATTCAGGAAAATGAACGGCGCAGAGAATTCGCCTTGTCAGCCCGTTAGGCCAGGATTTTCAGCCCTGTTTCCGGTTTTCTTTCCGGGGGTAAGGGCAGGACACCACCTTACCCCCTTTGCGCCGAATTTGCCCGCCTATCCCGCAAGTTTCGGACAAGGATGCCCCGGCAGAAAATCTGCCGGGGTCGTTCTTCAGAAAAGTTAGGAATTCACACCGTACGGCTTCTCTCGGACTTGCCCGGTTTGGGGTCCGACGAATATGGAAGAGAAGGAAGCAGGAGAAAGGACCGGCGTCGCCGCCGATCCTCAGGTGTGACATTGGCGGGCAACGCCCGCCAAAAATACGGAATGTTACAGAAAAACCAGAGTCTTTTCAAAACAAATCCCCGGATTCTCCTTATGGGTCGGTAACGGGCCGTAGGGGCTTACTAAGGTGTTGTCGAATGGGACTTTGCTTAGACTCCCAACAGCTTTTTACGGTGTCGGTATAGGGGGCAATGTCCAGTTTATACCGCTTTTCCCCTTTATTTGTCATTTCTTTGAAAGTTAGAAAAAATGTTGGATTTGTCAATAGCTATTGAGAAAAGGCTGTGGTAATGTTGGAAATAGAAAGGAGGAATTCCCCATGGCAAAGCGAAGACCAGCCGGCGATGGGCTGGTAAGAAAACGAAGTGACGGACGCTGGGAAGGGCGGATTGTGGTTGGCCATAAGGCAGATGGCCGTCCCATCTTCCGCTCGGTATTTGCCAGGACCCAAGGTGAACTTCTAAAAAAACTTCACGCCCAGCTGGAGGCATACCGGGACGTGGAACTGACGGAAGCATCCAACCTTACCCTGGGGCAGTGGCTGGACAAATGGCTGACGGATTACATGACCCTGACCCTCCGGGAAAGCACCCTGATCCGATACAAAGGCATGATAGAACACCAGATCAAACCCTACCTAGGAGATGAAAAAATCAGCGCCATCTCCACCGCCGACATCCAACAGTTATACAACTGGCTCCGGGAGAATGGTCGGGTGGAAGAGCATTACGAGAAAGGAAATACCCTATCCGACAGCATGGTACGAGGCGTTCACATGATGCTCCACCAAGCGCTGGACGCTGCAGTTCGGGAGCATTTGATCCCCCGAAATCCCACCGAAGGTACAGTCATTCCCAAGGCGAACTACGCGCCTAAACAGATTCTTTCAGAGGGCCAACTGGACCGATTTCTGGAATCTTTGAAGCAGGATCCTCAGTGGTACGATTTCTTCTACACCGAACTGACCACAGGCATGCGCCTGGGAGAAATCTGCGGTCTCAAATGGCAGGACTTTGAAGAGCGTACAGGCAGGCTCCATATTCACCGCTCTGTCAGCAGGCGCCAGGGCGGTGGTATCCGGGTAGGAGAAACCAAGACAGAATCCGGTGCCAGAACCATCCTGCTCCCACCCAGCACAGCAGCGCTTCTGAAGCAGCGAAAAAAGCACTCCTACAGCGATTGGATTTTCCACAATCCCACAATGCCCGAACTGCCCTTGGCCCCATCCACTGCCTATGACCATCTGAAGGTTCTTCTGCGAAGAGCCGAACTTCCACCCATGCGCTTCCACGATTTGCGGCACACTTTCGCCACCCACGCCCTGACCAGCGGTGTAGATGCCAAGACCTTGTCCGGTATTCTGGGGCATACCAACGCATCCTTTACCCTAGATACCTACACCCACATGACCACGGACATGCACCGGAAAGCCGCAGGGGTTGTGGGCGGATTCCTGGATGAGATTATGTGAGGTAACGCCATGGCAAAGAAACGAAAACAAGGTTCCGGAACCCTTCGCAAACGTGCAGACGGGCGCTGGGAGGGCCGGGTTGTCATCGGGTATGACGATAACGGCCTGCCAAAAACAAAAAATGTTTTGGGCAAAACCCAGACAGAGTGCCTGGGCAAGCTGAAAAAGCTTCAGGAGGAATGCGCTCCTCCCATCCGCAAGTGCCGTGAGGATATGCCCTTCGGAGACTGGATGACCTTCTGGTACGAAACCTACTGTAAACCCGGACTGCAGCTGCGGACGCAGGAAGGGTATGCCGAGCGGATCTACAAGCACATCATCCCCGAGTTGGGGCAAATCCCCCTGAACAAGCTAACCCAGAACGATTTGCAGCAGTTCTATGCCCGCTTGAAAACCAGTGGACGGCTCATCCGGGTAGAGCAATATGGTCCTGGTCTGTCCGACCGGATGGTGCGGGTCTGTCACGCCAGCTGTCGGGCAGCGTTGGCTCGGGCAGTACAGGAGGGGCTGATCCGTACCAATCCCGCTGCAGGCTGCAAACTGCCCCCCAAGAAGAGCCGGGAGATGCAGGTACTGACTCAGGAGGAAATGCACCGCTTTCTGGTCCAGGCAAAGCAGGATGGCTACTACGAGCTGTTCCTGCTGGAGCTGGCCACAGGCATGCGGTTAGGAGAAATTCTGGCTCTGCAGTGGACAGACTTAACCTTCCGCACCGGCGCTCTGCAGATCAGCAAATCCATGTACTACTCCCGTGGGCAGCTGCACATCACCGAACCGAAGACCAAATCCTCCATCCGAACTGTGATTCTGCCGGAGGTTCTCCTCAAGGTTCTGGCGGACTATCAGCAGAGAAATTTCTCCCGGTGGATGTTTCCCTCTCCCGTCAAAGAAGACGCCCCCTTGACCCCCAACTACGCCCGCAGGAGAATGCAGCAGACCTTGGCTCGGGCAGGGTGCAAGGTGGTACGCTTCCACGATCTTCGGCACACCTTCGCCACCATGGCCCTGGAACACGGTATGGATGTGAAGACCTTATCTTCCATCATCGGCCACGTTTCCTCAGCCACCACCCTGGACATTTACTCCCACGTTACAGACTTCATGCAGCAGCAAGCCGCAGTACGAATTGACCGGCAGATCGGGAAAACGGACGCCCCCATGCCCGCTCCGGAACCGGTTCCCAAACCAAAGCCAGCGGCCTTCTCCCCTGCCCAGCCCAAGCACCGCAAGCCCGGTACCGGCTGCCTGTACCAGATTAACGACCACCTGTGGGAAGGAAAATACTCCCCACGGGATGCCAACGGCAAACGGATTTCCCGTAATGTCTACGCACCAACCAGAGAGGAATGCGAGGAAAAACTGATGATGATGATTGAGGAAATGCGGCGGGAAATTGTGGAGGAGAGGGAAAAACGGAAATCAGGAATAATTAATCCGGGGTGACCATACTGTCACCCCGGATTTTTATTACGCTATAGATAAAGTAAGCACACTCTCCTCTTCTGTGCATAACCCATACCGCACATTCATAAATCCGTTTGATTACCCAAGGATAATCTCCCGTTGCTCACAGGGGTGATCTGGTGTGTGAAACGGAATGACCTTAAGGAAAGCGTTTCTTTGCTCTAGTTCTTCCCGCTGCTGATCCGTACTGTGTACAGCCAGCCGGGAAAAGAGTGCTGCCCCTTCCTGCTGCAGCCTCCAGCTTCCGCTCCTCACTTCCACCGTGCCCGTGAGCAGGACCTCTGCATTGGCGGAAACGTATCGCCGTGCCAACAGTTCCTGCGATTCTGTCCGAAGCTGTGGATTGCTGACAAAACAGAAGCCCACCGTGGGGGAATCTTCCGGCAAAGGCAGGACCGTTACATCTGCCAGTCCCTCCCGGAGGGCAGGGGTTGTCCATGCCCGGTCTGAAATGGCCCACTTCAATTGGTTTTGGAAATGCGCATCCCCGTAAATCGGCAGATCCGGCCATCGTTTATGCAGCAGCAAGACCGCTTCCAATCCTCTTCCGTACTGGGGAACCGGCAGCAAAAGTGGTCTTCCAGCAGTCAAAATCGTCTCTGCCTTCTTCAAAAAGTCCCGGCGCATTTCCTCTGCGCTCCGTAGTTCCGGGCCGTAGGCGCTGTCCAAAACCGCAATATCCGCCCGTACATTTCGAATCAGATCCGTGACATAAACCAATCCCCCCTCCAAATAGTCACCGCTGAACAGGAGCGTCTTTCCCTCCAGCTGGAATTCATACCACACGCTTCCAGGGCAATGGCCGGAACGTCCCCAGCGTACAGAAAGTCCGTGGCACTTGGCTTCTTCTCCCAGTACCGCACTTTTCCGGGGTTGAACTTTCAACTGTGACAGAGTTTCCCGGGTAGCAATCACCGTGCCTGTAAATCCCAAGTTCTCCAGCCAAGGCAAGGCTCCGGAATGATCTGCATGGGAATGCGTAAGATATACCCAGGAAAGTTTCTGAATTTCCGTTTTTGTTAAATGCGGATAAGGATCGGCCGATGCCGCCAATAGGCCGCAATCCACCAAGAAAGAGATGGTGTCTCCTTCTACCAAAAAGCTGCTGCGGCCATGCTCTCCTACGCCACCAGCCAATTTTATGCGAATCATCTTTTCACCCCTCTGGAAGAAATGGCATTCATCACCAGCAGCGTAGTCGTAGTAATCAATACACACAATACCGCCATAGCCATCCCCAATGACACACTGCCTTGTTCAAATTCCCGGTTGATATACGTGGACACGACCAAAGTGTTGGGAGGCGCAATCAAACTGGCAGTTACCAATTCCCGGAAGGCAATAATAAAAATCATCATCCATCCCGCCAGGATTCCCCTTGAGATCATGGGCAGCGTAACCCGGCGGAACACATAAGTCGGGCTTCCGCCAAATGTTCTGCCTGCTTGGAGCAGATTGTCATTGATCTGCGTAAAAGCAGAAGTGACATACTGCACGGTATAGGGCAGATACAGTACCACGTAAGCCAGAACCATAATTCCGATGGTGTTATACAGAGGAATCGCCTTATAGATGGCGTTCCAGAAGAGCATAATGCCGATAATCAGCACAATGCCCGGAAGCATTTCAGGCAACAAACTCATACTTTCCAGAATTTTTTTCATTGTGCCTTTGGCTTTGCGAACAGCCAACACCACCAGAGTCCCCAGTACGGAGCAAATGGTAGCAGATGTAACAGCCAGAAAGATACTATTCCAGATCGCATTCAGGCTTTTGCTTGTGGTAAACAGTTCCTGGTAGTGCGCAAAGGTAAAATTGCCAGCGGCCAGGCCATAGCCGCGCAGCTTGATCAGGGATGTTGCAATGATGGCAAAGTAAGGAATCCCAATGGCGGTCAAGATGAGCACCACAATCCATATCCAGGCTGCAAAAAGTCCCACTGCTGACAGCTGATGCCGTGCAGGACGGCTCCCTTTGCCGCTGACCAGCCTGTAAGTATGGCGATTGGTCATATAGTTCTGCAGCAGCCACATTCCCATACAGATGCACACCAGCACAGAAGAAAGGCTGGCTGAACGGCCAAAGTCAATGGGTGCTGTGGTAGAGTAGCGGTGGATGTCGGTTGTAAAGACATAAAAGCCGATACGCCGCCCCAGGGTATAGGGCGTTCCATACTCAGAAAGGGTTTTGACGAATACAAGCAGTGCGCCAATGGCGTAGTTACCGGTGAGCAGCGGTGTGAAAATTTTCCATAGACGCTGGGAGAATCCCGCTCCAAACACCGAGCCACTTTCCTCCAGACTGGAGGGAATATTGAGCATGGCGTTTTTCAGCATGGTCATCATAAACGGAAATACATGCAGGCTCATTACCAATACCAATCCGCCAAAAGAAAAGAACCCTTCTGAAAAAGAACCTGTAGCAGGAAAGAGCTGCTGAAACAGTCCACGTTTCTGCATAAACAATATCCAGCCCATGGAAGCTATATAAGGGGGGGTCATAAATGGCACCATAAATACGATATCCAGCCACTTCTGCTGGCCTACCTGGGTTCGAGCCAGAAGATATGCCGTTGGGGCGGCAATAAAGGTAGAACATAGAACTACGCTGATTCCCAAAAGTAGGGAATTCCAGATGGTCTGAAGATTTTCTCCGTCAGCAATGATGGACCATGCATAATAGAAGTCAAGGCGGCCATCAATGGTGACCGCCTTGGCAAAGATGGTAATCAAAGGACAGAGAATCAATCCGGCCAGCAATAGAAGCAGCAACCACAAAGCTGCGCTGCTTTTCAAGGTTGACGATGATCTCATAGTTCCTCCAGATCAGAAATTACTGGCAGATTTCGTTAAGCTTGGCAGCTGTATCCGTAGCTACGGGAATCATGGCGTCCCAGTCAGTGGGCAGCTGAGGAATTTCCGCCAAATTGGTGCGGTTTTCACACTGTACATCATTACGTCCGGGCAGCAGATAGGCGTCAGCCACCATCTGCTGGGCTTCTTCACTATACAGGAAATCGATGAAAGCTTTGGCATTGTCCACGTTGGGTGCGGTATTCATAATCATGGCAGGACGAGGATTTACAACCGTGCCCGTGGAAGGATAGTAGATGGAAATGGGCTCACCCTTAGCCATGGAGGAGTAAGCGTTGTAATCCACACCGGCAATCAAGATTCCTTTTTCTCCAGTGGTAACGGCTTCCAGCGCAGCGGCATTGGCACCAGGAACGGTCAGACCGTTGTCAGCCCAGGACTGCATGATTTCTTCCCCATTATCAACACCAGTTACAAAGCCGGCCAGAAAATCTTTGCAAGCGCCGGACTTCTCGGGATCAGGAATTGCGATGTCATCGGCATAATCAGCGCTGGCCAGATCAGCCCAATCTGCGGACAGTTCCGGGTAGATCGTGGTGTTGTAAATCACACCCACAGCAGAAGCGCTGGTACCGAAGAGCATGCTGTCCTCATCAATCCAGTTAGCCTTGTCGGCATTCTCGGGAACATAGCTCATAATTTGGCCGTCTTCCTTCATGGAAAGTCCGTCAGACCAGGAAGCAAGAATAACCACATCCGCTACAGGATTCGCTTGCTCCGTTTCCAGACGGGCCAGGATTTCACCAGTGGTGCCCTGGAACTGCTCAACTTCTACGCCTGTTTTCTCAGTAAAGGCGGCAGCCAACTTATCAGCCAGGCCAGCAGGGCTAGGCATATATACTGTTACCTTGCCAGAAAGGGCAGTATTCTCTTTTGCCGTCTCAGAAGCAGCAGTTTCTGCAGGAGCCGCGGTCTGGGTGATTTCTGTCTCATCCACTGTGGTCTCTTCTGTGGTTGTTCCACAAGCGGCAAAGCCCACACTCAAGCAGGATGCCAATAGCAATGCGGCAATCTTTTTCATTTTCATGGTTCTATTCTCCTTTTAACATGTGATGATTTTTTTCGGGTCTATGTAAACGGACAGCATTTCACCTGCAGCCGCTTTACAACTGCTGTGGATTGTCCAAGTTACATCACGGTAGGCCATAGCAATCTCGTAACTGTCTCCCAGGTACTGGACAGCAGTTGCCGGCAGCTGGTAACATGAGAAATTATCTTGAGGCGTAAGTGTCGCTGCCTCAGGTCGGAAAAGCGCATTGTCACTGAGCCAGTTGGACTTACCAACGAATCTGGCAACAAAAACGGTAGCCGGATGGTGATAAATTTCTTCTGGTGTGTCATACTGATCGACAGTACCACTGTTGAGAACAGCAATTTTATCGCTCATGCTCATAGCTTCGGTTTGGTCATGGGTAACAAATACTGCTGTGACCCCAAGCTTAGACACCAGTTCCTTCAGTTCATGACGCATTTGCTCCCGCAGAAGCGCGTCCAGTGCAGAAAGCGGTTCATCGAACAAAATGCAGCTGGACTGAATCACAATCGCCCGTGCAAAAGCAACCCGCTGTTGCTGTCCACCGGAAAGTTGGTGGGGATAACGTCCGGCAAAATCCTCCAATTGCACTGCCTTCAACGCATCCTGTACCCGCTGCTTTAACTGGTTGGTATCCTTTCTGGCACGCAAGCCAAATGCTACATTTTCAAAAACGGTCATATGCGGCCAAAGCGCAAAGTCCTGAAATACAAACCCCAAACCTCGCTTTTCCGGCGGCAAGTTAATTTTTTTCTCTTTGGAAAAAACGCAGGTATTATCCAACCAGATTTCTCCGGTATCCGGATTCTCCAACCCGGCAATCATCCGCAGCAGCGTAGTCTTGCCACAACCAGATGGCCCCAGTAAGGTTGTAAAACTCCCACTGTCTATGGTCAGATCCGTTGGCTGGATCACCTGCTTGCTACCAAAGGATTTGGTAATATTTGTTAATGTAATTTTCATGCACAGTTTCACCTCTTGAGTGAATATTATTCGTATCCCGTATTTTTTTCAACAATACTCCTGTCAAGTTTCCGTAAAATTCTGGTAAATCCTGTTTCTCTTTCCGTTTGTTCAGACTTCGTACAGTAGGAAATCGCAGTACCCTTTGACCATCAGATAGAACGGACAGAAAGTGGGGTTAGCCAACACGCTTTCACAACATCATCAAAGAGTTAATATTGATACGCTGTAAACAAAGAAAAGAGGCTGCAAGGAATTCCCTCGCAGCCCGGAAAACGATACTTTATATGTGGTCATAGCAAAGACATAAAAATGTTGTAATTTCCCCCAATTTTTTCACATCC
The DNA here is from genome assembly GCA_944382965.1 of uncultured Oscillospiraceae bacterium. Taxonomy (GTDB): domain Bacteria; phylum Bacillota; class Clostridia; order Oscillospirales; family Oscillospiraceae; genus Faecousia. Next base: position 9,868 of record CALWOA010000024.1, read on the forward strand.
GCATGAATTTTTCCATGTAAATTACTACCGGAAATATCGGAAGATAAACCAACACACTTCCATCTGCACATAATCTGCGGACTCAAAATTTCCCAAACAAGCCAAAAAAACGGTTGTTTTCTCACGAAAACAACCGTTTTTCATGGTCCGAGTGGGGAGATTCGAACTCCCGGCATCTTGAACCCAAATCAAGCGCCCTACCAACTGGGCCACACCCGGATATTTACTTCTTCTTTTTGCGCAAAGTGGTCAAACATGTGGTCAAATTCCATTTTCTACCGCCCAAAGCGGACTATCAGTAGAAATTTTCCTTAGCGCCGCAACGGCTTTTCTGCTTTCCCGGGAGACTCAGCACTTCCCGTGCTCCAGCTCCCAAATCAAGCGCCCTACCAACTGGGCCACACCCGGATATTTGATTCTTCTTTTGCCCGAAGTGGTCAAACATGTGGTCAAATTCCACTTCTTACCGCCCCGGGCAGGTTCCAAACTGGAATTTCCCTTAGTGCCACAACAGTTTTTCTGCGCCCGGGGGAGACTCCGCACTTCCCGTGCTCCAGCTCCCAAACCAGGCGCCCTACCAACTGGGCCACACCCGGATATTTACTTCTTCTTTTCATGCGAAGCGTACGGGAGATATTCTATACCGTCCCGGGCAGATTGTCAACGGGAATTTCTGCCTGAGGCGCAACTTCTGCCCAAGTATTATATATCATTTTCAGGTAAAACGCAACAAGCAACTTGCATTTTCTCTTGTTTTCAATAACAAACGCAGTAAAATACCTCAGAAGACATAGAAAAGTCGCCACAAAGAGACCAGAACCGGTCTTTTGTCCTTTTCTTTAGGGCGGAGAAAACCGATTTATGTCTGGAGAATCAGTGGATCGAATGCTTTTTTCAGCACCCGAGACAGGAAATAAGCGATTGCGCTGAAATACAAAAACAGCCACAGCAGTCCCAGGTACACAAATGCGTATGGGCTAATCAGGGCCAAAAGAAGAGGAAAACTATTGCCTGCAGCGGCAGCCACAGACTGAGGAAGTTTGGCAAGGCTGAGCAGAAATGCGTTTTTCACCATGGCCACAGTGGAATTCTGAAACTGGCTGATCATCGGAAACACCATTGCAGCGGTCAAAACAATCACCAGAAGCACCAGCAACGCCAGTCCGGAAAGCACCGTGCCACCCCATCCGCCAATCCGGGAAAAGATCAACACATTCATGCAGCTGGCTCCTCCAAACAGCACCAGCGCCAGAAAGATAATGGTACTCTGCCAAAAATTCTTCCGAAAAGACCGGAAATAGGTAGAAAACAGCCCGCCTTCTTTGTCCGTGTCCATAGCAAATACCACACTGTACATAGCGGTACTGGCGGCTCCAATGGTCACCAGCGGCACACAGCTGAGCAAAAACATCAGATTTAAAACGGCAATGTCACACAGCCTGCTGAGAAACTGCATAATCTTGGAATCCGGTGAAAACAGGAATTGCATATATGTGCCCCCTGGATGTATATATTCACAGACAGTATACTGGATTTCTTTTCAAAATGCAATCCCTCATTTCGTGAATTTCCTGGAAGCGCTGGGAGTTGTTTGTGAAAAGTAACCGGGAATACAGAAAAACTTCCCGGAATACCTGGCGAAGTGCCAAAAATTCACTTGGATAGTATTTTTATACACAGAGGTGTTGACAAATCCTGGATGGAGCGGTATAATCCTGTATCATTACTCATTAAACATGAATATTATTCATCTGGAGGTTGCGTTTTATGGCAAGCAAGGAAAACATCAAAAAGATCGTTCTGGCCTACTCCGGCGGACTGGATACATCCATCATCATCCCCTGGCTGAAGGAGAACTACAACAATCCCGAAATCATCGCCGTGGCTGGCAACGTCGGTCAGGCTGACGAACTGGAAGGCCTGGAAGCCAAGGCCATTGCCACCGGCGCCAGCAAGCTGATCGTTGCCGACCTGGTGGACGAAATGGTGGACGAGATCATCATTCCTTCCGTGAAGATGGGTGCCAAGTACGAGACTTATCTTCTGGGCACCGCCTTTGCCCGGCCGGTCATCGGCAAGAAGCTGGCAGAAATCGCCCTGGCAGAAGGTGCCGATGCCATTGCCCACGGCGCCACCGGCAAGGGTAACGACCAGGTTCGGTTCGAGCTGGCCATCAAGCGGTTCGCTCCCGATATGAAGATCATCGCTCCCTGGCGGGAGTGGGATATCAAGTCCCGGGATGAGGAAATCGACTACGCCGAAGCTCACAACATCCCTCTGAAGATCAGCCGGGAAACCAGTTACTCCAAGGACAAGAACCTGTGGCACCTGAGCCACGAAGGTCTGGATCTGGAAGACCCCGCCAACGAGCCGGATTACGACAAGCCCGGTTTCCTGGAAATGGGCGTGTCTCCCATGATGGCCCCCGATGTTCCTACTTATGTAACCATCGACTTTGAAGCCGGCGCTCCCGTTGCCGTCAACGGTGAGAAGATGAAAGCTTCCAAGATCATTGAAAAGCTCAACGAGCTGGGCGGCGCCAACGGCATCGGCATCATCGACATCGTCGAGAACCGGCTGGTCGGCATGAAGGACCGGGGCGTGTACGAAACGCCCGGCGGCACCATTTTGTACTTTGCCCACGACCAGCTGGAAATGCTCACCGTTGACAAGGACACCCTGCACATCAAGCAGAAGCTGGCTGTGGACTACGCTGACCTGATCTACAACGGCAAGTGGTACTCCCCCTTGCAGGAGGCTCTGACTGCCTTTGCCAACAAGGCCAACGAGTACGTCACCGGCACCGTCAAGCTGAAGCTCTACAAGGGCAACATCATCCCCGCCGGCACCACTTCTCCCTACTCTCTGTACTCCGAGAATCTGGTAACCTTCGGCGAAAGCGACTACGACCAGGGCCAGGCCGCCGGCTTCATCAACCTGTGGGGGCTGCCCACCAAGGTGCAGGCACTGCGGGAGCAGGGCAAACTGTAAATTATTTTCCGAAAGTTTGAGGTAAGAGTATGGCTAAGATGTGGGCCGGGCGGACTTCCGGCGAGGTTAGCAGCATTGCAGATGATTTCAATTCCTCCATTTCCTTTGACTGCAAACTATATACCCAGGATATCACCGGTTCCATGGCTCACGCCGCCATGCTGGGCGCCCAGGGCATCATTACCGCCCAGGAAGCAGACACCCTGATTCAGGGGCTGGAAGGAATTTTACAGGATCTGGACTCTGGGAAGCTGGAAATTGACTACACCTGCGAGGACATTCACATGTTCGTCGAGCAGGTGCTGACCCAGCGGCTGGGTGATGTGGGCAAAAAGCTCCACACCGCCCGGTCCCGGAATGATCAGGTTGCATTGGATCTGAGAATGTATTTGCGCAATGAGGTGGAGGAAATCAGCGCACTGACCAAAGCGCTGGTGGAAGCCATTGTCTCTCAGGCTCAGGAGAATCTGGGGGTCATCATGCCCGGATATACCCATTTGCAGCGGGCACAACCCATTTTGTTCAGCCATCATCTGATGGCATACGCCATGATGCTGCTGCGGGATCTGGGGCGGCTGGCGGATTGTCGCAAGCGGATGAACGTCTGCCCCATCGGCTCCTGTGCCTTGGCGGGAACCACTTACCACACCGACCGGTGGATGGAAGCCAAGGCGCTGGGCTTTGACGACATTGCCCGCAACAGCATCGACGGTGTCTCCGACCGGGACTTCTGCGTGGAACTGCTCAGCGCCATCAGTGTGCTGATGATGCACCTGAGCCGGTTTTCTGAGGAAATTATCCTCTGGTCCAGCTGGGAATTCCAGTTCATCGAACTCAGCGATGCCTATACCACCGGCTCTTCCATCATGCCCCAAAAGAAAAACCCCGACATGGCTGAACTGGTCCGGGGCAAAACCGGCCGGGTTTACGGCGACCTGATGGGGTTGCTGACCACCCTGAAGGGTCTGCCCCTGGCCTATAACAAGGACATGCAGGAGGACAAGGAAGCCCTTTTTGATGCAGTGGACACGGTGAAAATGTGCCTGAAGGTCTTTGCCCCCATGGTGCAGACCATGACCGCAAAACCCGAGAACATGAAAAAAGCCGCCCAAGGCGGATTCATCAACGCCACGGACCTGGCTGACTACCTGGTAAAGAAGGGCCTTCCCTTCCGCAGCGCTTACAAGATTTCCGGCCAGATTGTGGCCCACTGCATTGCCCATGGCCAGGTTCTGGAAACCCTGCCGCTGGAAATATACAAGACCTACAGTGACCTGTTTGAGGCAGACCTGTATCCGGAAATCGAACTGACCACCTGCGTGGAAAAGCGGATTTCCGAAGGCGGCACCTCCGCCGCATCGGTCAGCGCCCAGATTGCCTATGTAAAGGAGCAGTTGGCATGAATTGTAGCACATTGAAAGGAAAAAGCTTTCTGAAACTTCTGGATTTTTCCCCCGAGGAAATCCAGTACCTGCTGAATCTGGCGGCAAACCTAAAGCAGCAGAAGAAAAACGGCATTCTCCATCGGATGCACCAGGGAAAGAACATCGTACTGCTGTTTGAGAAAGACTCCACCCGTACCCGGTGCGCCTTTGAAGTAGCAGCGGCGGATCTGGGAATGTCCGTTACCTACCTGGGCCCCACCGGCTCCCAGATGGGAAAGAAGGAGTCCATTGCCGACACCGCCCGGGTGCTGGGCCGGATGTACGATGGCATTGAATACCGTGGCTTCGGCCAGGAAATCGTGGAAACCCTGGGCCGGTATGCCGGTGTTCCCGTGTGGAACGGCCTGACCAACGAATTCCACCCCACCCAGATTCTGGCGGATTTTCTCACCATCACCGAGCATTTTGGCGGTCTGAAAGGGAAAAAGCTGGTATATATGGGAGACGCCCGGTACAACATGGGCAATTCCCTGATGGTGGGCTGCGCCAAAATGGGCATGCACTTTGTGGCCTGCGCTCCGAAGCAGTATTTCCCCAACCAGGCATTGGTTCAGCAGTGCCAGGCCGTTGCTGCCGAAACCGGCGCAATTTTGGAATTCTCCACCGACCCCATGGAAGCAACCAAAGGGGCCGATGTAATCTACACCGATGTGTGGGTATCCATGGGCGAGCCGGACAGCGTCTGGCAGACCAGAATCGAGGAGCTCAGCCCCTACCGGGTGACCCAGGCTCTCATGGACAACGCAGGAAGCCAGTGCCGCTTCATGCACTGCCTGCCCGCCTTCCACGACCAGAACACCACCATCGGCAAGCAGATCGCCGACAAGTTCGGCATCTCCTGCATGGAAGTGACCGATGAAGTCTTTGAAGGCAGTCAGTCCATTGTCTTTGACGAGGCAGAAAACCGCATGCACACCATCAAAGCGGTCATGGCCGCCACATTGTAAGAGAAAAACCCCCTCCCGTCCGGTGCAATCCATCCGGGCGGGATTTTTTGCCGCTTCTTCACGGAATCCCCCTCTGTTGAGCAGTCCATGTTTACCACCCATCGTCCAAAAACAACCAACTACGGTGAAGCCCTTGAACGCTTTCGCTTTCTTCGCTATACTAATTGTGTCATGACAAGGAGGTGGAGCCAATGCAGGTAGAAATCAAGCTGGACGATTCCTGTACCGAACCGAAAATTGTGATCTATACCGCTTCCATGTCGGAAGATGTGCAAACCATTGTGCGCATGCTGACCGACTCACCCCTGCAAATTCTCTTCGGAAAACAGGGCGAAAAAATTCAGCCGCTGATACAAGATGATCTCATTCGGGTGTATGCTGCAGACGGTAAGGTCTTTGCGGTTACCAGCAGCGGGGAATATACCCTTCGTCAGCGGCTGTACGAATTAGAAAGCCGATTGCCCCCCAGCCAGTTTGTCCGTATATCCAATTCGGAAATTATCAATTTAAAGAAGGTAGATCATTTTGATCTGAACTTTGCCGGAACGATTTGTGTGAAATTGTCAGACGGCTCCACGACTTACGTGTCCCGGCGATACGTTTCCAAGCTCAAAAAACGATTGGAACTATGAGGTGAAACTATGAAAAAGAAACTGCTTTCTCGCTGCATTCGGGGATTTCCCACAGGAATTGCCATCGGATACATCCTCACAATTCTCAGGTCGTTTCAGATAGGGAATGGAACATACTATCCCTGTACGCCGGAGTTCATTCAAGTCGTCGGCAGTGAAATTGGCGCTGTGCTTTTACAGACCTTGGTCACCGGATTCATCGGAGCCGGTTTTGCCGGATGCTCCGTCATATGGGATATCGAGCGCTGGGGCATTGCCCTACAAACCGGAGTATTTTTCCTGGCAATCTCATCGATTGTGCTTCCGGCAGCCTATTTTATGCTGTGGATGGAGCATAGCTTAGCAGGATTTTTAGCATATTATGGGTCATTTACCCTGTTTTTTGTGGTGATTTGTGTTGTGCAGTTGGCCATTGCCAAACACAACATCAAGAAAATGAATGCTTCCTTACGCAAAGCTGACAACTCCGAAACCAAATCATAACCCATCTTTTCGTCCAAGCTACCACTCTGCAACCAAAAAATTCCCCCTCCCGTCCAAGGTATCCACGGACGGGAGGGGGATTATTGCATTTTCCTAACTTTGAACGGCTTTGCGCCGATACAGATTGCAGCCACTTTCCTTGCCCACATACACAAATCCATTGTCAAGAGCAATTTTCTTCGTTGCTGCTTGTTCCGGATGACATTCGATTACCAGGTCTTTTTGCAGATTTTCTCCTGCTTCTATCAGCGCCTTTGTTAATTCCCGGGCATATCCTTTGCGCCAATGTTCCTTGCACAAAAGCCAGCCAATCTCATAGGATTTCTCGTCATATGGATGAAAAATAACATATCCAACGAAATTATCACACAAATCATCCACCGCCCAAATCAGCGGCGCTTGACGCAGCGCCGCTGAGTTCAGGCAAGAAGCCGTTTGTTCTCTGGTATAAGGCGGCTCAATATAGCGCATAACTTCTGGGTCCGACAATAACCAAAATAGATTTTCCATGTCCGATTCTTTGAACCTACGAATCGTCAGTCTTTCTGTCCGGATTCTATTCAATGAGAACACCTTCTTTCGCCGTCACAGGATCACAAAGCGCTGGAGCCACACAATCCGATTCCAAAAACTGGCTGAAACCCAACTTTTACCGCAAAAACATCCTTACCAACCGGTTGTACACCTTCTGATAGGGCTGGTAGCGCATGGGCAGGTCCAGCCAGGTTTTTTTGTCCACAATGCTCTTGTAGTGGGTGAAGGTATCGAATCCGGTTTTGCCGTGGTAGGAACCCATACCGCTCTCCCCCATGCCGCCAAAGCCCATGGCGCTGGTGGCCAGGTGGATGATGCAGTCGTTGACGCAGCCGCCGCCGAAGGCACAGCGGGTGGTAATGGTCTGCACAAACTGCTTGTCCTGGGCAAACACATACAGTGCCAGGGGCGTGTCCCGGCGGTTGACGGTTTCCACCACCTCTTCGGCAGAAGCAAAGGTCAAAATAGGCAGCACTGGCCCGAAGATTTCCTCTCCCATGACCTTATCTTCCCAGGTGATGTTGTCCAAAATGGTGGGAGCGATTTTCAGAGTATCCGGGTCTGTTTCGCCGCCGCAAACCACCTTGCTGCTGTCAATCAGTCCTGCCACCCGGTCAAAATGTTTGCGGCTGATGATTTTCCCGTAAGAAGGATTGTGCAGCGGATCGCTTCCGTACTGGCGCTGAATTTCTGCCTTCAGGCAGGCGATCAGCTGCTCTTTCACCGAAGGATGGCAGAGAATATAGTCCGGCGCCACACAGGTTTGTCCGCAGTTTAAGAATTTACCGAACACAATTCTCCGGGCAGACAGGGCAATGTTGGCGCTTTTGTCCACGATACAGGGGCTTTTTCCTCCCAGTTCCAGGGTTACAGGGGTCAGGTACCGGGCTGCCTTTTCCTGCACCAGCCGGCCTACATTTTTACTGCCGGTGAAGAAAACATAGTCAAATTTCTGCTCCAGCAAATAAGCGTTTTCTTCCCGGCCGCCGGTAACCACCGCTACATATTCCTCCGGGAAAATCTTCCCCAGGAGTTCGGCCAGCAGGGCGCTGGTGGCAGGGCTGTAGGCGCTGGGCTTGATGATGGCGGTATTGCCCGCCGCCAGGGCATCTGCCAGCGGTTCCAGGGTCAGCAGCACCGGGTAGTTCCAGGGACTCATAATCAGGCAGACGCCATAGGGCATGGGCTTACGGTAGCTCCGGGCGGCAAACTGGGCCATGGGCGTAGGAACAGTTTTCTCCCGGGCGAAGCTGCGGATATGCTTCAGCAGGTAGCTGATTTCGCTTAAGGTCATGCCGGTTTCACACAGGAAGCTCTCCTGGGCAGATTTTCCCAGGTCGCTGTGCAAGGCCTGGGCAATGGCCTGTTCGTTTTCCTGCAGGGCTTTATACAGCTTTTTCAGCGCCGCGATCCGGAACGAAACGTCCAAAGTTGCGCCGGTGGCAAAGAATTTCCGCTGTTTTTCCCGCAATGCGTCAATTTGCTGCTGATTCATTTGGACTCCTCCATAACATCGTAATAAAACTGCTGTAACTGTTTCGCATCCATCAGCCGGGGCACCGGGTAGAGGGGGTTGGCCTCCCGGTGGGCATAAACTGCCAGTTTGGGGATGTCCTCTTCCCGGATGGCGGGCAGAGTTTCCGGAATGCCCATTTCCCGGTTCATCCGCCGAATCTCGGCAATCAGCCGCAGACTGCACTCCCGGGGGGAGGTATCTTCCCCGGCAATTCCCATAGCCTGTGCAATGGCCTTGGCCTTACGGTCAATGGCAGTACCGTAGGCTTCCAGCACATAGGGAAGCAGCACGGCGTTGGCAAGACCGTGGGGAGTATGATACCGGCCGCCCAGAGAATGGGCCACTGCATGGCAGTAACCCACATAGGACTTGGAGAATGCGCCGCCTGCCAGGAACGCTGCCTGGAGCATATTGGCCCGGGCTGTCATGTCATTGCCGTCGTGGTAGGCTTTCTCCAGATTCCCGGCAATCAGCCCCACGGCTTCCAGGGCATCGGCTCTGGTCTGGCGGGTGGTGGAATTGCCGATGTAAGCCTCAATGGCGTGGGTCAGGGCATCCATACCGGTGGTGGATGTCATATTCTTGGGCAATGAACGGGTCATCTCCGGGTCCAGAACCGCCACTCTGGGAATCAAGGGGAAATCGTTGATGGGAAATTTATGGGCATTCTGATCGTCGGTAATGACAGTAGCCAAGGTGGTTTCGCTGCCGGTACCGGCGGTGGTGGGCACCGCAATCAAAAAGGGAATGGGTTTGAGCACCTGCAGGATCCCCCGCATCTGAGGAATGGTTTTCTTCGGGCGGGCAATCCGGGCGCCTACAGCCTTGGCGCAGTCAATGGCAGAGCCGCCGCCAAAGCCAATCAGCCCCTGGCAGCCGGATTCCAGATACCGCTGTCGGGCCAGTTCCACATTTAATATGGTGGGGTTGGGCGTCACTTCATCGTATATAGTATATGCAATACCGGCGTTTTGCAACGCTTTTTTCAGCGGCTCCAGCATTCCGCTGATGTGCAGAAATCCGTCCGTAACCACCAGCACATGGCGGATGTTCCGCCGGAGCAGGCATTGGGGGACTTCCGTTACCGAATGCAGCACCTTAGGACTGCGGTAAGGCAAAACCGGCAGGGCCAGACGAAGAACCGTCTGAAAACAGCGGCAGTGAAAACGATAGAGGGGATGCATGGCAGGCTCCTTTCGTTGACTAATCAACATTTTGCTTAAAATTCACGCCCCCTGCTGGGAGCAATAGATGGGTAAGACTTGGTGGACACAAATCCTGGGACAGGATACCACAAAACGCCAAAAATGTCAACATTTTCCCCGGGATTTCCCATAAGGCAATGACGATGCCTTGACATTCCTCCTTCCCTGTGATACAGTTAGTCCGTATTTGTGACGCACACCAATGTGCTTGGAGGAGAGAAATGTGAAAAAAGGAAACCCTATTGCGCTGCTGCCCATCGGCGTATTTCTGGCGATTTATCTTGGGCTGGGACTTGTATTTGAGTATGGACTGAAGATTCCTATGGGCTTTTACAACATCCCCATTGTCATTGCCTTCCTGGTGGCCATTTTGGTGGCCTGCCTGCAAAATCGGAAGCTGTCCTTTGATGAAAAGCTGACCATTATGGGCCAGGGTGTGGGAGATAAAAACATCATCACCATGCTGCTGATTTTCCTGGTAGCCGGTGCCTTTGTCGGTGTAGTGGGCCGCAGCTCCGCCCAGAGCGTTGCCTACTTCATGCTGGATCTGATTCCTGCTCAGTTTGCGGTAGCGGTGCTGTTTGTGGTTGCCTGCTTTGTTTCCACCGCCATGGGTACTTCCGTAGGTACTATCACCCTGATTACCCCCATTGCCGTGGAGGTTGCCCAGGCTTCCAACTATGACGTTGCCCTGTGCGTGGGCACCGTAGTGGGTGGTGCCATGTTCGGTGATAACCTGTCCTTTATTTCCGACACCACCATTGCCGCCTGCAACGGCCAGGGCTGCGATATGCGTGCCAAGTTCCGGGGCAACTTCTGGATTGCCCTGCCTGCCGCACTGGGTACCCTGGTTCTGATTCTGGTGCTGACCCTGGGCCACGAACCCGCCCCCATTACCAACGATTACAACTTGGTGCAGATTATCCCCTATGTTCTGGTTCTCATCGGCGGCATTGCTGGTATCAATGTCTTTGTGGTTCTGCTGGTTGGCATTGTGTCCGGTGCGGTAATCATGCTTCTCACCGGTCAGACCGCCGCCACTGCCCTGCTGTCCAGCATGGGAACCGGCGCTGCCGGTATGTTTGAAACCAGCATGGTAGCCGTCCTGGTGGCTGCCATGTGCGCTCTGATCCGGGTATACGGTGGCTTCGATGCGCTGCTCAGCTTCATTCAGAGCCTGTTCAAAGGCAGAAAGGGCGGTCAGCTGGGCATGGGCCTGCTGGTGGGCACCATGGATATCGCCACTGCCAACAATACCGTGGCCATCGTCATGGCCAACCCCATCGCCAAGGAAATGAGCAAGGATTATGGCATTTCTTCCCAGCGCACCGCCTGCCTGCTGGATACCTTCTCCTGCATTTTCCAGGGCGTGATTCCCTACGGTGCCCAGATGCTGGTGGCCATCTCCACCACCGCCGAAATGGGCCATGCCCTGTCTGCCTTTGATATTATGGGCTACCTGTTCTACCCCTACTCGCTGCTGGTCAGCTCCCTGTGCGCCATCTACCTGGTAAAGGAAAAAGCAAACGCCTGACAGTACAAAGTACGCCCCGCCTGAAAAATCAGGCGGGGCGATTTCTTTTAGTTACTATCGGTCATTTTGACTGCCTGGTACAGTACCTGAGCCGCCGTACCCCGGGTCAGGGGCGCTCCGGCATCCAGGGCAAATCCGGCGTCATTGGTCACGGTCACAGCGCTCTGGGCCCAAGCAGGCACCGCCTCATCCTGCGTTGCCGCAGCTTCCTGCTGCATGGTCAGATCCAGGGCATTTTGCAGCATCACAGACACTTCCGCACCGGTAATCACCTCACCGGCACCGAAGGCTTCCTGATTGGGAAGGCCTGCAGTCAGGCCGGCACGCTGGGCTGCCGCCAGGTAGGGCTGCAGCCACTGGGGGATCTCGTCGGTGTAGCCGGTGTCCGTCAGCTCTTCATCGGTGGGGATGTCCAGGGCTTTGACCAGCATGGTTACAAACTCACCCCGGGTAACTTCCCGCTCCGGACTGAAGCAAGGGGTTTCCGCCAGACTTTCTCCCACGAAAATTCCGGTGTGCCGCATCCACTCTGCCGCAAAACGGCACTCCTTGCCCAAGGTGTCAGTATACTGGGTAGCATCGGTGGGCTTGAGAATGGTGATGGTGACAGTTGCCTCCCGGGAGACCTTGCCCGCCGGGTCGGTTGCGGTATAGGTGAAAGAATCCACGCCAACCTTATTTTTCTTGGGGGTGTAAGTGAAGCTGCCGTCCTCAGAAATGGTGACGGTGCCCCGCTTGGGCTGCCGGGTAACGGTAAAGGTCAGGCTCTGGCCTTCCGGGTCGGAAACTTTCAGTTTTCCGGTATTTTCCAGATTCTTATAGGTCTCCAGGGCCATATCCTCTGCCACCGGCGCTTTGTCCTCCTTGCCCCGGATGGCGATGGTCATGGTAGTGCTTTCCGCCACATAGTCCTCATAGATGGGCAGGTAGCTGACCTGGACGGACTGGTCGGATTCCGTATTCACAGGAGTAAAGGTCATCTGGCTGACCTGCTCTGCCGTCAGAATATCTCCGGGACGGAGAATCCGGCTGCCCAGTTGAATGGTGCCTTCCTTCTGGGGCACTTCCGTCAGGCAGATGCCCACCACGGTGTTCTCCCCGGAGAAGTCCCCGGCAGAGAAGCAATACACACTGCCGCTGTCCACTTCTGCGGCGGATACCGAGCCGATCAGACCAAAGGCGCAGCACACCGCCAGAAACAAACTGGCAAAACGGGTTTGAAACATGGTTCATACCTCCAATAAATTTCTTCGGAGGTATTGTTTGCCAATGCTGGCAGAATTATTCATGACTTACAGACGGTAAAGTTGCTTTCCGTTTTCAAAGGTAATGGCTTCCACCTGCTCTGCGGGAATCTCCCGAATCTGGGCCAGAGCCTGGGCCATGCGGTAGAGTTTGCCGGGATCGTTGCGCTTGCCCCGGAAGGGTTCCGGAGACATGTAGGGGCAATCGGTTTCCAGGACAATCCGATCCAGAGGGATTTCCCGGGCCACCTCCACCGCCTTGCGGGCGTTCTTGAAAGTCAGCACCCCGGTAAAGCCAATGTACCAGCCCCGCTTGATCAGTTCCTTTGCCATTTCCAAAGAACCGGAATAGCAGTGAAATACCCCCGTTACCTGGGGAAATTCATCCACCACCGCCATGCCGTCCAGGTGAGCTTCCCGCTCATGGACGATCACCGGCAAATCCAGTTCCCGGGCCAGGGCCATCTGATCCCGGAAGGCTTCCAGCTGCCGCTGCCGGGGGATATCCTCATAATGATAGTCCAGACCGATTTCCCCGATGGCCTTCACTTTTGGATTCTGTTTACATAATACACGGTAGGCTTCCATTACATCCTCATTTACTTCATCCGCCGCATCGGGGTGGGAGCCAACGGCGGCATAGATATAGTCGTACTGCTCCGCCAAGGCACAGGCCTGACGGGAAGAAGCCAGACTGCATCCGGGATTCATCAGCAGTCCGATTCCCTGCTGGGGCAACTCGGACAGCAAGGTGTCCCGATCCTGGTCAAATGCCCGGTCGTCCATATGGGCATGGGTATCAAATAGCATGGTTTCTCTCCTTTATGGGTCTTCAAAAAACGCCACCAGGCACCCGTCCAACTCCTGGACCCGGGTGTCCGTCAGGGAAAAGTTTGTATGGTTGGGGTATCCCCGCAGGCCTTCCCCGGAAAGCTTCGCCTCCGCCTCCTTCAGCACCCAGAAGGTCAGCAACGCCCGGTGTTTGTCGGAAGCCTGGTCATAGCGCAGCTTTTCTTCGGGAGAAAGGATTTTTTCCACCAGAGCCGGGCTGATTTTCCGGCTTTCCTCCTCCGCGTCGATGGCTACGTTCCGCCGGGACAGGACACAAAAGGCATGCCGGGGCGTATGGGCAATGGAAAAGTGGTAAGGGCTGCCCACAAAATAGGGTTTTCCCCGGTCTGTGCGCAGAATCTGGGGCAAATCCTGTCCGGTTTCCTCCCGATAGAGGTTCTCCAGCAGCCGGTAGGCGGCATCATGGCCGGTTTCTCCGTCCAGGGCACAGAAGGCCAGTTTCATAGGGCATCGATAATGTTGGGGTCGTCCTCTCCCCCGTTCAGCCGACGCCAGCGCAGTCGCTCCAACAGCATGCCGATTCCCACTGCCAGCACCAGCGCCCCGCACAGGGCGAATACCAACCGGGAAGTGGTCAGAGGCAGCACAATCAGGATCAGCCCAACCACAGCGGTAATCAAAGAAAGCAGCTTGCTCTGTCCGTAATGGGATGCCAGCAAGTCCTGACCACCCCGGATCAGCAGTACAATACCAACCAACCGTCCAATACCGGAAGCTAAGGCCAAGGGATTATTCAGCAGCCAGCCACCCAGAGCAAGGCAAACCAAAGCCCCTATAACTTTACCGGCGGTTCCTTCCCGAATCAGCAGCGCAGCCGTCACAAACCCGCCGCCTGCCAGCAATATCGCCCAACCCAGCACCGTTGCCAGCAAAGCCGAAACCGAATCCGGCCGCAGCAGCAAAATCAGTCCCAGTGCCATCAGGGCCACAGGGGCCGCCAGCAGCGAAAGCCAGGAGAAAAGGTCTTGTTTTTTCATACGATTTCCTTCTTTCATTACCAGGAAAGGATGTTTTTCCCTTTGTTAAAGCACAAGTCCCGGATTCCGGGATTTTTCTTTCAGTATAGCCGGATTTTACAATTCTGTCAATGCTGCCCAAGTGACAGAAAATGGTAAAATTCTCCTTGCATTCGGGCAAAGAATTTGGTAGACTAGCCTTGAACCGGAGACATCCGGAATTGACTACAGGAGGATATCCCTATGGCTAACAAGTACGCTGGCACCCAAACTGAGAAGAATCTGGAAGCCGCCTTTGCCGGCGAATCCCAGGCAAGAAATAAGTACACCTACTACGCATCCAAGGCCAAGAAGGAAGGCTTCGAGCAGATCGCTGCCCTGTTCCTGAAGACCGCTGACAACGAAAAAGAGCATGCCAAGATGTGGTTTAAGGAACTGCACAACGGCATCGGCTCCACCGCCGAGAACCTGCTGGACGCCGCTCAGGGTGAAAACTACGAGTGGACCGACATGTACGAAGGCTTTGCCAAGACCGCTGAGGAAGAAGGCTTCCACGATCTGGCTGCCAAGTTCCGTCTGGTCGCCGCCATCGAAAAGCACCACGAAGAGCGCTACCGTGCCCTGCTGCACAATGTGGAAACCGCCCAGGTCTTTGCCAAGAGCGAAGTCAAGGTCTGGGAGTGCCGCAACTGCGGTCACATCGTCATCGGCACCGAAGCTCCCGAGGTCTGCCCCACCTGCGACCATCCCAGAGCTTACTTTGAAGTTCACGCCGAAAACTACTAAGCTTATGTACAAAGCGCTGCGGCTTTTGCCGCAGCGCTTTTCTTATTCCACTTCCCGGCGGGGATAGGGCTTCTTCTCATCCGTCAGTCCTGCCAGATAGTCCATGCTGGTATCCAGGGCAATGGCCAGTTTCCGGCATTGTTCAAAGGTGAGATACCGTTTTCCGCTTTCGATTTTAGAGTAGTCACTCTGGTCAATTCCCGTCAGCATCTGCATCTTCACCTGGGTATAGCCCTTTTCTTTTCTCAACTGTCTGATTCGGCTCATTTGCATCACCTGTCAGTATTATGGCAAATTTCCCTATTGTAAATAGGGTGAAATTGACCTATAATGCAGACGAGGTGATATTATGGCAGAATTCTGTGTCTCCTGCTGGAATATCTATAACGAAACAGATATACCGGAAGAAGATTTCATCTTGAGTCCAGAATATGAACTATGCGAGGGATGCGGAGAATTCAAACATACCATCCTTTGTAGGCGTAAATCCTGTTTTCCCCATTTCATTCTAGTTCAAGGTAAAAAGTGGCTGTCAAAACATGCGAAACGAACCGACCCATAGGGCCGGTCCGCTTTTTTGAAAATATCGAAGATTTACCCTTCCATTACACCATAGCAGCGGTGATAATGGCCATCTTGTATACCTCGTCAGCGTTGCAGCCACGGGACAGGTCGTTGATGGGAGCAGCCAGGCCCTGCAGGATGGGGCCGTAGGCCTCAAAGCCGCCCAGACGCTGGGCAATCTTGTAACCGATGTTGCCAGCCTCGATGGTGGGGAAGATGAAGGTGTTGGCGTAGCCTGCCACGGGAGAACCGGGGAACTTCAGCTGGCCCACTTCGGGAGCAACTGCAGCGTCGAACTGCATCTCGCCGTCGATGAGCAGGTCGGGAGCCATTTCCTTGGCAACGGCGGTGGCATCGTGGCTGAGCTTGACAGTGCCGCCCTTGCCGGAACCGTTGGTGGAGAAACTCAGCATGGCAACCTTGGGATCAATGCCGAAGACCTTGGCGGTGTTGGCAGTCTCAATGGCAACCTCGGCCAGTTTCTGGGCAGCGGACAGGGTCACGTTGCCGTCCTTGTCCACGGTATCCTCGTAGCTCAGGTTGATGGCGCAGTCGCCCATAGCCAGCTTCTCGTCGCCGCGAACCAGGATGAAGCAGGAGGACACCAGGTGTGCGCCCTTCTTGGTCTTGACCAGCTGCAGAGCGGGACGGACGGTATCAGCAGTGGAGTAAGTAGCGCCGCCCAGCAGGGAGTCAGCATAGCCCATCTTCACCAGCATGGTGCCGAAGTAGTTGCCCTTGGACAGAGCCTTGCGGCACTCTTCGGGGGTCATCTTGCCCTTACGCAGCTCCACCATCTTTTCCACCATGGCATCCATGCCCTCATAGGTCAGGGGGTCCAGGATCTCCACGCCATCGATGTTGTAGCCACCCTTGGCAGCGTTGGCCTTCACTTCTTCTACATTGCCCACCAGAACGGGGGTCAGGAAACCGCCTTCCACCAGGCGGGCAGTTGCTTCCAGGATTCGGGCGTCATGGCCTTCGGTAAACACAATCTTCCGGGGATTGGCCTTCAAGGTTTCAATCATTGCTTGGAACATGGGTATCATACCTCCAATATTCGGGACATATCCCGTATTTTTACAGGTTAATTATATATCAGCTTTTTCAAAGGTGCAACCCCTTTTTTGTCCCTCTCCCGCGAATTTCCCCGAGACGCGGGCAAAAATCCACTGTACAGGGGCATGTCCCCGAATCCTGTGCTGTTTTTGTTGAATCTGATGAAAAACATTTCCAAAAGTCCATTTTTCCTCTTGCCTTTTGTGCGAAATCCCTGTATAATGGCAGTGAAGTCTGGGTAGTGGAGGCGATGTCGGTTGGGCGAACTTCTGGCTGTCCTGTCCGGCAAAGGCGGAACCGGCAAAACCTCGGTCTGTGCCGGGCTTGCCACCGCTCTGGCCCGGGAAGGAAAACAGGTTCTGTGCATCGACTGCGATGTGGGACTGCGGAATCTGGATATCTCCCTGGGGATGTCGGATATCGGGGCTCTGTCTTTTCTGGATGTATCCCAGGGGCACTACCCTCTGGAACAGGCCACCCGGCACCCGAAATATCCTACGCTTTCCTTTCTTACCGCACCTATGAACTGCGCTCCGGAAGCCATTGATCCGGATGCCTTTGCTTCCATGCTTCGTCAGGCACGGAAAACCTTTGATTACATATTTTTGGATGCTCCCGCCGGTGTTGATGCCGGTTTCCGTTTGACTGCGGAACCTGCCGACCGGATTTTGCTGGTCACCGGTGCCGGTCCTGCCGCCATCCGGGACGCTGCCCGGGTGGGAGATCTGCTGGAGCTGATGGGCAAAAAAGAGGTCCGGCTCATTGTCAACCGGGTTCGCCGGGAACTGCTGCGCACGGTACGCATCACTATCGATGACGTGATGGATACCGCCGGGCTTCCCCTTTTGGGCGTGATTCCGGAAGATCCTCATGTGACCCTGGCAGCCTCCTTCGGCGTTCCCTTGCTGAACCGCGCTCCCCGTTGCGCCGCAGCCAAGGCCTTTTCCAGGATTGCCCGGCGGATGCAGGGTTTCCATCAGCGGATTGCATTACGATAGAATTTCCCAATTATAGATATATAAAACAAAACTGATAAGGAGTGAGTGCTGTGAATATTGCATTTCTGGCGCATGACAAGAAAAAAGAACTGATGGTGCAGTTCTGCACTGCCTACAAAAGCGTCCTGATAAAGCATACCCTCTTTGCTACAGCTACCACCGGCCGTCTGATTGCAGACAACACCGGCCTGCCCATTACGCTGCTCCTTTCCCATAAGCAGGGCGGTCACCAGCAGATCAACGCCCGGATTGCCTATAATGAAATCGATCTGGTGCTGCTCTTCACCGACCCCAATACCACGGAGCCTTGGGATGACAGCCAGATGATTGAAACCATCCGCTACTGCGATAAGCACAACGTCCCCATCGCCACCAACCTGGCCTCTGCGGAAATGCTCATCATGGGTCTGCAGCGGGGCGACCTGGACTGGAGAGAAATGCTCCGGCCCAAAGCTCGATTCTGACACTTTTTCAGACCGCCCAGCCCTCCGGCGGGCGGCCTGATGCTTTTTCTATCTTAATTTTGGAGGTAACCTTCCCATGGAGATCATCAAGCCCCGCACCCTGTCGGGATTTATGGAACTGCTGCCCGGCAAGCAGATCCGTTTTGAGAAAATGACTGAGATTCTGCGCAGCACCTACGCTTCTTACGGCTTCGCCCCCCTGGACACCCCTGCCATTGAGGACGCCCAGATTCTGCTGGCCAAGGGCGGCGGCGAAACGGAAAAGCAGATTTACCGCTTCACCAAAGGCGACAGCGATCTGGCTCTGCGCTTCGATCTGACGGTGCCCCTGGCAAAGTATGTTGCCCTGCACTACAACGACCTGGCCTTCCCCTTCCGCCGGTTCCAGATCAGTAAGGTCTACCGGGGTGAGCGGGCACAGCGGGGCCGGTTCCGGGAATTTTACCAGGCGGATATTGACATCATCGGCGACGGCAAGCTGGACATTCTCAACGAGGCGGAAATTCCCGCCATCATTTACAAGGTGTTCCGGGGCTTCGGCCTGAGCCGGTTCCAGATCCGGGTCAACAACCGGAAAATCCTCAACGGTTTCTATGCCCTGCTGGGCCTGTCTGAGCGCAGCGGCGACATTATGCGCACCGTGGACAAGCTGGACAAAATCGGCGCTGAGAAAGTCAAGGACATCTTGCTGGACGAGTGCGGCCTGACGGAGAATCAGGCAGAAGAAATCCTGAAATTCATTGCCATTCAGGGCACCAATGCCCAGGTACTCTCTGCTCTGGAAAGCTACACCGGAAAGAACGGGCTGTTCGACCAAGGCCTGGAAGAACTGAAGGCCGTCACCGCCAACCTGTCTGCCTTCGGCGTTCCGGAAGAGAACTTCGCGGTGGATCTGACCATTGCCCGGGGTCTGGACTACTACACTGGCACTGTGTACGAAACCACTCTGCTGGATCATCCGGAAATCGGCTCCGTGTGCAGCGGCGGCCGGTATGACAACTTGGCTGGCTACTACATCGACAAGCAGCTGCCTGGTGTGGGCATTTCCATCGGTCTGACCCGGCTGTTCTATGTGCTGGACGAGCAGGGCCTGCTGAATCCCGAACTGCCCAGCGCCCCGGCGGATGCGCTGGTGCTGCCCATGACCGCCGATCCCGCTCCCGCCATTGCTTTGGCAGAGACTCTGCGCAGCGGTGGCATCCGGGTGCAGCTGTACGGCGAGCAGAAAAAGTTCAAGCAGAAGATGTCCTACGCCAACAAGCTGGAAGTACCTTTCGCTGTTCTGCTGGGCGAGGATGAAATCGCCGAAGGCATGTGCTCTGTGAAGAACATGAAAACCGGCGAACAGGTGAAACTGGCCCCCGCCGAAGCAGCAGTCTACATCAAGACCTCCCTGAACTGCGGCAATCAGGCAATCATTCTGGAAAAATAATGGGCTGGGCGGTTGCCCGGGAAACTCGGAGCAGCCGCCCTTTGATTTTTCCAATAAGCAAAACTTTTTCTTGCATTTTTTAAGAAAGTGTATTATACTATGTAAGCACCATGCCGGTGTGATGGAATTGGTAGACGTAGTGGACTCAAAAACCACTTCGCCATCTGTTGCCGGTGTTGGGAAAAGTCCTGGAAAATCAAGCGTTTTTCGGATTCTGTTTTCATTTGTCTTTAACATCCCTCCTGCATATCCCTCCAAATTCCGGGGAATGCTTCTCCGGGTGTAAAGAAATATATCTGCCGGTGTGTTGGAATTGGTAGACGAGGCGGACTCAAAATCCGTTGGGCTAATAACTCGTGCGGGTTCGACCCCCGCCACCGGCACCATATTTGCTCCGAAGTGTCATGCTTCGGAGCATTTTTTACTGCCCAGAAGCAAAGACTTGAACATTTTTCGGAAACGCCGGGAGAATTGCATTTGCAGACGAAACCTTACTGGAAAAATCCAAATGTGTGTAAATATTGGAAGTAGTGCTGATGTCGCTGTGTCCCAGCCACTCCTGAATCTCTTTCAGGCTCACACCATTGGCATACAGCAAACTGGCACAGCTATGTCTCAAATCATGAAAACGTATCTTTTTCAGCCTGTGCTTTGCCAACAGAATATCAAAATGCTGGGTAATGAAATTGGGCTTCATCAGTTCTCCAATGGCATTCACATTCACGTATTCCAAATAGTCGTTGCAGTAGCAGCTGCCGCAAACCTGACGGTTGATTTCCTGTTGTTGTTTTACTTTCCGCAAGAGTCTTTCGAACGGTGTAACCAGGGGAAGCGTTCTGCAACTGGACTTTGTTTTTGTTGTGTCTCTTTGAAAAACAGTTGCTTTGCCATCAACACACATTTCTGTTACTGTGTGCCTAATTGAAATCGTCTTCTTTTCAAAGTCAATTGCATCCCATTTCAACCCCAGCACCTCACTTCGCCGCAAGCCATAAAATGCGCCAAGAATGATTGGAAGCTCTAGCGGGTCACCTCGCGCCACTTTGAAAAGAACATCCAGTTCCTCCTGGTTGTAGATCGTTGCCTTGTATTGGGCTTTTCTGGGCTTCTCAACACGGTCTGCCGGATTGGATTTGATAATGCCGAGCTGGAACGCATACTGAAGGCATTTGCGTACATTTGCATGACGACGGATAACGGTAGTCGGGGACAGTCCCGCTTCCAGCAGGCTTTGGTAGTAATCCTGAATGATTTTTGGATGCCGTTCCAAATCCTGAACCGTGCAATTCCTTTCCTTGAAGAAAGGAATGATACTTTTCTCAACGTTCATGGCGTAAGCAGCATAGGTGGTTTCCCCTACTTTGCTTCGCATCATTTCCAGCCATTCCCTGATAAAGTCTGCAAAAAGAATGGGAGCCTGGTCGCAGCAAGGGTTCGCCGCTTCTGCCGGATTTGTGGCGATCCAGCGAAGATCAACTGCGTACCCAAGGCAAGTGGTAAGCGTTTCATGATAGAAAATCAATTCATCCGGTGTGGCATCGTCGTTCGAGCGTGCATGCTGAAAGAAGCATTCGATTTCTTTTGCTGTCAGTGCTGGGAGCATGATCGATTTCTGTTTGAAATATGGAATGATAATTCCTTTGACAGTATAGGCATAGCCAGCGTACTCTTTGGCAGACATAGCCGAGGATTTGTCTTTCAGCCACTTCAATAAGAACTCGTCAAACAGCATCCCGGCGTTTTCCGGAAGATTGTCCGGGGCAAATTCCTCACGGGTTTTTAAGAGCAGCGCTTCCGCTCGCTTCTTATTTCCTTTGACTGTCAAGCCTGTGCTTATGGACTTTGTTTTTCTTTTGCCAAGGTTATCCTTCCAGCTTAATATCATCTGGTAATATCCATTTTGTTCTCTCAGGTGTCCAGCAACCATTATCTGATTCCTCCTTTTGGTTGTGCCGATTAACACCCGTCATTGACGGAGTTATTGTAGCATTGACGGGGAAAAAGCGCAAACTTGTCAAGCCCTGATTGTAGGAGATTGATCGATAATTCCCAAATATTTTATGACATTGATTTTGGGGATTTTATATGTACGGCCAATTTTGAGACAGGCAATTTGATTTTCCCGAATCAGTCGATATGCCAATCGCTCGCTGATGTGCAGCATCTGGCCAAGCTGCGTCACTGACACAACATCAGGATACTTTGCAAACATCTGAGAATAGGCATCTTTTGTGGAAACACTCATATCCATTCACCTCCTGCCGTGTTTCTCTCTGTGTATCAAAATCACATGGATGTGCTGGGAGATAAATCCCCCAGCACACGGCATCTGACTTTGATTACCGCTGTACCATCCATTTGAACTGTAATAAACATTCTAATCGAAGGGGCAGCAGTTTTCCGTTAATGCCTTGGTTTGATGTTTTTCCGTCATATTTGTTCGTTCCCTGACGGTGGGCGTGGCACAGGCTGTCTCTGGCGAGACGATCATAACTCCAATACTCCGCTGCCTGTGAAAGCTGGCGTAAGTATCAGGGCTTCCCCCAAGTCTGCGGGAGAGCGTGAGCAAGTATCTTTAACCGCTGCAAGGTCACGGCATACCCGCTTGCCAAGGCGGACGTTACGGCTGCGTTGATTCGCTCGGATGGTATTTCAATATCACCTCCCAGTGAAACCCATCGTCCCGGCGACGCTCCTGAAGTGCTGCTTGCAGCTTAGTGTTCCTGTTACCACGAGTAATTCAGTTTTCAACGACTCATGAAAGATTTTCACAGCTGAGAATGAAAATAAAGCAGGTGCGTCAGAGCGTATTATCTGCTATACTGAATTTAGCAGGCGAAGTCCGGTTGCACTTTGGCGGAAATGCCACC
>CALWOA010000025.1 GCA_944382965.1 uncultured Oscillospiraceae bacterium
TTTGCGAAAATGTCCAGACGGTATGAGGACGAGCAAAAGGAACTGGCGGAGAAAATCAAAAAGCTCCGCTCCGAAATTGAGAAGCAGAGCAGCCAAGCTATGACCACGGATATGTTCATCTCTTTGGTGCGAAAGTACACCCGCGCACGCAAACTCACGCCCCGAATGCTCAACGAGTTGGTTGAGAAGATCGAAGTTTACAATGCGGAGAAAATTGATGGTGTGTGGGAACAGCGGCTTCGCATCCATTATAACTGCGTGGGAGAAATCACAATCCCTAAAATGCTGCCCTTGCCCATACCTGATGTGACCGTCAATACCCGGAAGGGTGTGTTCGTCAACTACACCCCAGCCGAAATCGCCGGATGAAAACAACAAAAAAAGACGAGTGTTCTTACAGCTTTTCAAATGCTATAAGAACACTCGCCATGGTTGCGGAGGCAGGACTCGAACCTGCGGCCTCCGGGTTATGAGGAGCCCTTTGCCGCATGCAAGTTCCGAAAATCCCAAAAATACATCAATATACGTCAGAATTATAGGCATAAAAGTTCGGTTTTTCTATGCCCATGTGAACAAATAGAATCCTGTAGGGGTCAAAATGGGGTCAAACTTTTAATGAATTTTCAAAGCAAGAATGATCATCATAGTAAAAATCTATTATCCTGAAAATTTCAACCTTTCATTCTTCATCTCTTTTCGCAGTGAGCACAATTTTCCTTTTGACACAAAAAACACAGAGCCAGCACCACGTCTGACCCTGCGTTTTTATATACTCATTTACAGCAAAAGTCCCAGCAGCAGATTCCCAGCGCCGCACAGGCACATTACCAGAATGGGATTCCACTTGAATTTTCGCAGCAGTACAAAGGCCAATGCAAACAATGCCAATCCAATGAGATTTAAATTGGCCATGGTCATTTCCTGTCCACCCAGCGCCACCTGCAGCAATATGGAAATGCCCGCCGAGGCAATCAGGGCAACCACCGCAGGCCGAAGGCTTGCCAGCACACTTTGCAGTACCGACAATTTCTTATACCGGTAGTAGATAAACGCCAGCAGCGACACGATAAACAAGGATGGCAGAATACAGCCAAAGGTGGCAATCAGCGCCCCTGGGATTCCGGCAATCCGGATGCCTACGAAGGTTGCCGAGTTCACCGCAATGGGGCCGGGGGTCATTTCGGAAATGGTAATCAGATCGGTAAACTCACTCATGTCCAGCCATGCGTGGTTCTGTACCACCTGAGCCTGAATCAGAGGCATCGCCGCGTAGCCGCCGCCGATGGAAAACAGGCCGATCTGCAAAAAACTCCAAAAAAGCTGTAGGTAAATCATGCCTTCTCTCCCTTCTTATGCTGGGTCAGCGCCAGGATAACTCCCAACACGCCTGCTGCCAGAATGATGTATACCACATTTACGCCGAAGAAGAAGGTTGCGCAGAAAGCCACTGCCATGACCACCATGTGTACCGCAGACTTGGTCTTTACCACGCCCATTCCCAGGTTGCACACCACATCCAGAATCACCGCCGCCACGCCGGACTGCATGCCCTTGAGTACCAGAGCCACATAGGGATTGGTGGCAAAGGCCGCGTAGAAGAACGAGATCACCGACAGAATGGTCAGCGGCGGCAAGATGGTGCCGATTACCGACACAACCATTCCCAGGAAGCCTCCTACCCGCCAGCCTACCAAAATGGCGGCATTGACGGCAATGGCTCCGGGAGAGGATTGGGCCAGGGCCGCCAGATCCAGCATCTCCTGATCATCAATCCAATGCAATCCGTCCACAAATTTCCGTTTCATAAACGTAATGATGACAAAGCCCCCGCCAAAGGTAAATGCGCTGATGTAGAGCATACTGAAAAACAGCTGCGCCAAAGTATGTCTGTTTGCTTTTCCCTGCACGCCAAAGTCCTCCTTTGTTATGTTCCCTGAATCTAGGTAAATTTATTTCAAAAAAATCGGCTGCTGTCCAGAATATCCGGGCAGCAGCCAATTGTTGTTACAGGACTTGTCTGCCCCGGGCGAAGACATGGACAATCCGGTTCTCTGCGTCCAGGCAAACCAGATCCGCATCTTTCCCGTCGGCGATGGAGCCTTTGCGCTGGAACAGGCCCATTTCTCTTGCCGGATTTTCACTGAGCATGGGCACAACCTGCTCCAGAGGTAGGCCCGTATAGGCCAGCAGATTCTGCAGTGCCACATCCTGGGTTAGCGTAGAACCAGCCCGGGTTCCATCAGATACCAGCTTGGCATCTCCCTGCTCCACCACCACCTGGTTCACGCCCAGATGGTAGTATCCATCCGGCAGACCGGCTGCCATAATGGAATCAGAAATGGCCACAATCCGGTCTGCGCCCTTGGCTTTCACCAAAATCCGCACCGTTCCAGGATGCAGGTGCCGTCCGTCGGCGATGACCTCACAGTAGCAGTCGCTTTCCAGCACCGCACCGAAGATTGCCGGCTCATGTTGGTGCAGCAGCCGCATGGCGTTGCCTACATGGGTACCAACAGTGGCGCCGGCATCAATGGCCTGCATGGCCTGCTGGTAGGTGGCGCCGGAATGTCCGATGCCCACCACAATACCCAGCTCTTTCAGCGCCGGAATCATCTCCACCGCTCCGGGCAACTCCGGGGACAGAGTCAAATAGCGGATTTTACCCCCTGCCAGTTCCTGATAATGGGCAATCAAGGGCAGATTGTTCTGCTGCAGCAGATGCTCCGGCATGGCCCCCTTGTAAGCCGGGGCCAGGAAGGGGCCTTCCAGGTGAATGCCCGCCAGTTCCGCGCCCTGGTGTTCCAGGGTTTCCCAGCGGCGCATCTGAGAAATGCACCATTCGGTCTGCTCCTGGGTGTCGGTGAGAACCGATGCCTGCCAAGTGGTAGTGCCCTTCTGGGCAAAGAACCGTGAGATTTTCTCCAGGTCCTCCGCTGTGGCTCCGTTCACATCCACCCCTACCGCACCGTGGGTATGGGTGTCCAGAAAGCCGGGAACAATCCGCAGTCCTTCTGCATTCACCACCGCTCCGTCGGCTACATCAGCCTGCGGTTCCAGTACAAAAACTTTCCCGTCCTCCAGCAGCAGCGTTTTGGATACAAATGTCCGGTCCTGATAAACCAGGCCGTTTTGCAGATAGGTCTTGCTCATATCCATTTCACCTCAGTCGTTTACAGAAGCCACAAACTCCGTCATGCGGATCAACGCATCCGGATGCTCTGCCAGGATGGACACCGGGAAATCCGCTGTCTTTTCTCCGTAACCTGCCCGGCGCACCACAGCCCTGTGCCAGTCCCGGAACACGCCCAGACGGATCTTCCGGGCGTGGAAAATCTCCGAGAAGCCGATGGTGACGCAGTGGGTGGGCATATCCTCCAGCCGTCCACCGTAGTCGCCGATGGCATTGGCTGTCCGGGTTTCCGGGGTGATGGGCAGGACCCGGGTTTTGAGCTGCTTGAACTGCTCAGTGGTTTTGCTGGGGTCAGCCTCATTGAAAGCCAGATGTCCATTGATGCCGATGCCGCCGAAGCACACATCCACACCGCCCAGAGTATCAATCAGGTTGGGGATATACTCCAGGTTATTCGGGTCCGGGAATACCCGGTGATCCTCGGGTACATTCAGTTCTTCATCGATCTGGGAATATACGGTGCGCTCCATGAAGCCCCGGAAACTGAGGGGATGCTCCATGGGAATCCACTGCATGTCATCGCCCAGATACTCGTCCATGTTGATGAACCAGCAGTTTTTCAGGCTGATCCGCTCCTGGTTGACCAGCTGTACAAAGTAAGGATACTGTCCAATAGGCCCCACCGGGCAGATGAATACAGTGGTTTTTCCCGCAGCGTTCCGGGCTTTGATTTCGTCTGCCATTTCCCGGGCTATGGCCTGGAACACCGTGGGCTTATCTGCCATGACCTCCATGGGAATCTTGGGATTGGCCAGAAGACGTTCCTTGTCATAGTCGTAATATTCATGATACATGGTTTTTTCCTCCATATGGCCGCAGGGGATGCATCGCACCCCCTGCCTTGTCTTATTTCTGAACTTCCAGATACTCCCGGTAAACCATATTCCAGATATAGTTTTTCAACTCTGTGAACCGGGGCAGCATCTTGGTTTCCTGGGTTCTGGGATAGGGAATGTCAATATCCACGATTTCCTTGATTCGGCCGGGCCGGGCGGACATGATTACCACCTTGGAGGCCAGTACAATGGCTTCTTCCACGTCGTGGGTGATAAAGAAGCAGGTCTTCCGTTCTTCTTCCCAGGTCTTCAGCAGTTCGCTTTGCAGCTGGGTCCGGGTCTGGGCATCCAGTGCGCCGAAGGGTTCATCCATCAGCAGCAGACTGGGATTCACTGCATACGCGCGGGCAATGGCCACCCGCTGCTTCATACCGCCGGAGAGTTCCTTGGGGTAGGCATGGACGAATTTTTCCAGACCAACCATTTTGATGTACTTCATGGCGATCTCTTCCCGCTGCAGCTTGGTCAGATCCTTTCTCAGATTCAACCCGAACATAACATTCTTTTCCACTGTCAGCCAAGGGAACAGTGCATACTGCTGGAAAACCACGCCGCGATCCACACCGGTACCCTCTACCTTGACACCATCCACCAGAACTTCGCCGGCAGTGGCTTCATGCAGGCCTGCAATAATGTTCAGCAGGGTGGATTTTCCGCAGCCGGAGGGACCGACAACACAGATAAATTCATTGTCATGGATATCCAGATTGATGCCATTGAGGGCAACCACTTTGCCGTTTCGGCCTTCGTAGACCTTCTCAACGCCTTTGATCTGCACCTTGGGGGTCAGATTTCCCGTTTCTCCTGCCATGCCGTCAGCCTCCTTTCAAAGAATTTCAGAATTTTCTCCGCCAGCATACCGATAACGCCCACCACAATGATGTAGAGCATCATCGGCTCCGTTTCAAAGGAGGAGCTGAGGGCCCGAATCCGCATACCCAGACCGGCATTGGCACCAGTGGATTCAGCTGCAATCAGCGTCGTCAGGGCAACAGAAATACCCAGGCGGATGGAGGTAATGATGAAGGGGGTGGTTGCTGGGAAAATAACCCGGGTAAACAGCACCGCATCGTTGGCGCCCAGTACCCGGGCTGCCTTGATCAAGGTTTCATCCACATTGATCACGCCCTGGAACACCGTGATGGAGATGGTCAGGAAGGTGGCAATGCAGATAACGATAATCTGGGGCGCACGTCCTACACCTACAGCAATGACCACCAGAGGCACATAGGCCAGAGGCGGGATATTGCGCACAAACTGAATCCAGGGCTCAATGATATTCCGAACCGGACGGTACCAGGCCATCAGGAACGCCACAGGGACGCCAAACAGGAAGCCCAGTGCAAAGCCGATTCCGGCTGAGGTCAGAGAGCTGGCAATGTCTCCCCAGAAAACACCCCGGTCATTCGCCATTTTTACATAGGAACCGAAAACCTTGGTTAGCGGTGGAAACGCCCGGGAAGTCACCGGATTGCTGGACAGCCAGCTCCAAACCAGGATCGCCGTCAACAGCGACAGCAGCAGCCATGCCCAGTTGGGAATCTTGCTGACCACATCCACTTTTTTCTTCTTATTCACAGATGGGCCTCCTTACTGTTTTTCTATTCAGAGGGGAAGGCAGGCTGCCTTCCCCTTGCAAAGGTTGCAATCAGTTGCCGGCCTGCAGCATCAGGTCGCTGAGAACAAAGTCAGCCGGTGCCAGAGCGGTAGCCTCATCCACGGCACCGTTGGCGATGAAGGTGGCCTGCTGGTCTGCGTAGATCTGCTCGATCTCACCGGACTTGACCATCTCCAGTACTTCTGCGCTGGTCTTCCAGGTGCCGTCATAGCGCTGGCCGATTACGGTTTCGGCATCGCTCTTGAGAACAGCGGCAACATAGCCGGCAACTTCTTCGGCAATGGCGTCGTCGGTGGTAGCGGCAGCAGCATAGTCCATGCCCTTGTACATGGCGCGAATGAATCGGACCAGAACGTCGGCGTTCTCATCGGCCCAAGCGGGGTTCACAACCCAGGAACCGGGAGATACCAGGCTGGGGAAGTCAACGTTGGAGCAGATGTCCACAGCGTTATCAGACTCAGCAAGAATGGTCAGAGAGTAGGGAGACCAAGCAGCCACGGCGTCAACAGAGCCGGACAGAGCGGCGGTAGTCAGGGCGGTGGCGTCCATAGACAGGGCCTGCACATCGTCCATGGTCAGGCCCACGGAATCCAGGGCAGTGGTCAGAATGCTTTCGGAGGAAGTACCGGCAGCGTAGCCGATCTTCTTGCCAGCCAGGTCTTCCAGCTTGGTAACGCCGTTCAGACCGATGATGCAGTCGCCGTCACCCAGGTGCTGCAGCAGGAAGACTTCTGCGTTGCCGGTGGAGCACAGCTTATGGGCGCCGGGTCCGATGTAGGCAACGTCCATGTTGCCGGATTCCATAGCGGCAATTTCAGTGGGGCCGTCTTCAAAGACCGTCAGGTTCAGGGTGATGCCTTCCTCAGCAAAGTAGCCCTTGGCATCGGCAGTGGCAACTGCCCACAGAGCGCCCCAGTTAGCCATGTAAGCCACATTCAGGGTAACAGGCTCTGCAGCAGCTTCGGTTTCTGCAGCTTCCGTTCCTGCGGCAGGCGCCTGGGTGGCGGGGGCGGCAGTGGTTTCCTTCGGTGCGGTTGTTCCGCAGGCGGCCAGACCCAGTACCATAACCAGAGCCAGCAGCATTGCAATCAGCTTTTTCATTGTTTTTCCTCCTAAAATGTTGTGTTTATTGTACCGGATCGTCCGGTAAGAGACCATTTATACGTTAGAAAGGTCGTCATCCTTCATGCACAGGTGCACAGCACCCAACTTAAAGGTAAGGGGCAGCGCCAGAATTCTCGGATTGGGGCCGACAAACTTTCGCTTGGCATCCTCCAGCGCCTCTTCAAAGGTGGCCCGGGTCTTCAGGCCCATGCCTCGGGCAATGCCAGGCTCCTGAGCGCCTACAATGTAGATGGCAGAGGTGTTCATTTCCGCGATGTGTCCGCAGCTCATCATGGAGAAGCCGTGGAAGGGATGGAAAGCATTGCAGAAGCGGTACTTGCGGATGTACTCTTCATTGGTGGCAAAGTACTCGCCATAACGGTCCATGTCCGGTAGGATATTCATGTGATCGTGCTGGAACATTTCGTACAGCTCCCGCAGATAGGGCCAGCGTTCGTCGTGGAAGTAGCCGTTGCAGATGGAGGAACAGATAATCACGCAGTTTTCCTTCATCACCCGCTTGTGGCGAATCACCTGAGCAGACAGGGCCTGCATCATTTGGATGGGGTTGGTGCCCATGCCATCGCCGTAGTGGAAGTTCTGGGGCATGCCAAAGACCATCACATCGTACTTTTCTTCCGCGAAGGGAACGTAGGTGCGCTGGTTGGCTACCTTCCAGCTTTCCGGCTGCATGTACTTGGCATAGCCGGAGAAAATAGCAATCTGCCGGGAGTAGGTGTCAAGAACGGCGTCACAGCAGAAGAAGGGATGACCCATCTTCTCTTCCATGTGCATACCGATTTCATCAAACTTGGTACGCATCAAGCTGTGACCGGAAACCGGGGTAAAGTCGCCCCGGTGCATCACCTTGGGCACATGATGGGAAGCAATGCTGCGCCAGTGAGTGATACCGGTGGCACAGTGCTTATAGCCGCCGGAGTAACCGCCGT
This sequence comes from uncultured Oscillospiraceae bacterium, assembly GCA_944382965.1. Classification (GTDB taxonomy): domain Bacteria; phylum Bacillota; class Clostridia; order Oscillospirales; family Oscillospiraceae; genus Faecousia. Next base: position 7,699 of record CALWOA010000025.1, read on the forward strand.
AGGGGTTGCCCTGGGTATGGCCAATGAGAATGGGGATATCACAGTCGTAGACATATTTGTTCATCAGAACCGGATCACCCCGTCCGGTAAGCCCCAGGTCGATCATGTGCTCGGGGTCTTCAGAGTCGTGACTGGTAATCTGGTTGGTCCAGTAGAATTCGTTGAACAGTTCCTGGCCCAGAATCTGCTTCATCTCCGCCACGGTAGCCCGGGGGTGCAGGCCGTTGGAGAACAGCAGCAGGATGTCTTTCTTCTCCACGCCGCCGGCGTAGAGTTCACCCAGACAGGCCCGGATAGACACCTTCCGGTGGGCAGTTGCCTGACAGCCGCCTTTGACAATGTCAGGAATGACGAAAACTACGGTCTTTCCGGGAGCTGCCAGCTCCCTCAGCGCCGGCATACCAATGGGATTGCGGATGCTCTTCAGGGTTTCAGCATAGAGAGAATCCCAGTCCTGGGGCAGACACTCCGGATCGGGGACGGTCTTACCGGGGATAAATACATCGGTATTGTCCGGAAGCTCGGCACTCATAACACCGTGGCCATATTCAAAATCCAGTTTCATACTCTTTCCTCACTTTCCCAGATAGGTACGGATGATTTCCACATATTCCTCAGGGTAGAAACCAATCTCTCCCTGGAACCGGGTCAAGGCAATCAGGCCACCGTCAATTTCGTCAATGGAGGCCAGCATTTGCGCATTGTCCACCTTCAGGCCGCCGCCGTAGACCACATCGATTCCGCCGGTGACTTCTTTGACAAACCGGGCAATCTTGGTGATATAGTCCTTTCCGGCAGGGGTCTTGCCGGGGCCGATGGACCAGATGGGCTCGTAGCCAATGACCACCTGGGACTTGTCCACGCCCTCCAGACCAATTTCCAGCTGCTCTTTCAGCACTGCATCCCACCGATCCAGCTCGGTATCCTTCTCGCCGATGCAGTAGAGCACCTTCATACCGGCGTCCACAGCCAACCGGATCTCCTGGTTCAGGATGCGGTTGACGGCCTTGGTGTCCGTCACGCCGGCTTCTGCCAGAATGCCCATCTTGTCATTGCGCTCTTCGCAGTGGCCGATGATGGTGTGCATCACTCCCATGGCCTTCATGGCAGAAACGGGACGATTGGTGGTGAAGGCGCCGAAGTTGCCGCCCACCGCCGTATTCATCCGGTAAACCCCCTGGCATCCTACCTGTACAGGACTGCCTTCCTGCCGGGCCGCCATGGCCCCCAGCAGATGGGCCTCAGGGAAGTACTGGACAAATTCCACCTCAGACGGGTCGTAGTGTTTCAGCGCCTCCTGGGTATTTTCCACAATATATCTGCCCCAGCTTTCAATGGGAGCAATGCGGTTGACGCCGCCCAAGGCCGCAGGCACGTCAAAGCGTTTCAGATTCAAAAAAATGTGCTTCATTGAAAAATTCCTCATTTCACCGCAGGATCGCATAATCCGGCATTGTTTCCATCATCAGCGGCATTGCGTAGTCAAAGAACCGCTCATCAATGCGGTTGCCGTCCAGAATCCATTCCAGAGGGAATTTCTTTTCCACATTGGCCACCTTACTCAGGGGTGCCAGGAACAGATCAAAGGAGTAGGTGCTGCCCCGATGGGCTTCAATGGCAACCATGGAATCGCTTTCTCCCTTGAGGGCTGCTTCCACCGCATATTTGCCTACGGCGTAAGCTTCCATCTGGTCTACCCGGGATGCGTAGGGAATGGAGGCCCGACCCAGCAGGCCGGGTTTTTCCGCCCGGGACTTGAGGTTCAGCTTCTGAATGATCTGGTCTGTCACATGCTGGGCAGTGCCGCCGGGAATCATGTGGCCAAAGCCGTCCACAATACCGGTAGAAGCCAGGGGCTTTCCGTCCAGTCCGCAGATGCCTTCGCTGACGGTAACCAGCAGGCCCTTTCCCTTGGCCCAGGCAGATTCAATATCCCGGAGCATCTTCTCTTCATCCACCAGGACTTCTGGCAGGTAGGTCAGCACTTCACAGTTGGTGGCCCGGGCCGCCAGGGCGGAGGCAGCGGTAACCCAGCCGGCATTGCGGCCCATCAGTTCCAGTACCACCACATGGATGGGCAGGCCCGATGCATCCAGTGCCAGCTCACAGGCCGCTTCCGCAGCATACCGGCCGGCAGAACCAAAACCGGGGCAATGATCAGTAATATCCAAGTCATTGTCCATGGTCTTGGGGATACCGATGACCTTCAGATCCAGCCCCTCTGCCTGAGCCAGCTTGCTGACCTTGTTGCAGGTGTCCATGGAGTCGTTGCCGCCGTTATAGAAGAAGCAGCCAATGTTGAATTTTTTCAGGGTTTCGATTACCGTGGGATAATCTGCATCGGTAAGTTTGCGGCGGCAGGAACCAATGGCCGAAGCGGGGGTATGGGCCAGCTTGGCAATGGTGCCAGCAGGAACCTGGGTCAGGTCAATCAGGTCCCCTTTCAGAATCCCTTCCGCACCGAACCGGGCAGCATAAATCTTGTCCACTTTGCCGCTGGCCCGGGCGGCTTCCACCACACCCTGAAGGCTGGTGTTGATGACGGCGGTAGGACCGCCGCCGTGGGCTACCAAAATGTTCACACCCATGATGTTTCTCCTCAGATACCGGCCTTGCGGTAACGCTCAGCCATTTCGTCCAGGGTCACCTGCTCTACCAGCGGGGCCTTGCCTACGGAGTCAAACTCCACAATCAGGGTGCCGACAACTTCCTTGACGCCCTTTTCAATGCAGGCAACAATCTTTGCCACAGCCTCATTAGGGACGGTGCCGTACATAACGGTATCCATAATGGGAGGCAGGAACGCTCTGGGGTCGAAAGCCGAAGGTTTTTCCAACAGCAGCTTGTAAATCTGATCCACCACAGGCTCATCCCGCATGGCAGGCTCGTCCCGGAACAGTTCCCGTAGATTCCGGGTCACTGCCAGACGGATGTCGGTGTCTACGTTGATCTTGGCAATGCCCAGCCGGGAAACTTCCTTCAGCTGATCCTTTGCAATGCCATAGGCGTTGTGAATATCGCCGCCCAGCTCGTTGATCTCTCTGACAATGTACTGGGGGACTGTGGAAGAACCATGGCTGACCAAAGCGCAGAAAATGTTCTCATGCCGGAGAATTTCCTTGATGGCAATGGCGATTTCCTTGCGGATAATGGTATCTTTTCCTTTGTTAGCACCGTGCTGGGTGCCATAGGAAATGGCCAGGGCATCCACGCCGGTTTTTTTGATAAAGTCATAGGCAGTCAGGGGGTTGGTATAAGTGGAGGTGGCACTGAACACATGATCCTCTACACCTGCCAATACACCCAGCTCGCCCTCTACCGTAACGCCTCTTTCGTGGGCCAGCTTGACCACTTCCCGGGTCAGGGCCACATTGTCTTCATAAGGAAGGCTGGAACCGTCGATCATCACGGAGGTGTAGCCGCCGTCCATGGCTGCTACGCAGGAGTCGATATTCTTGCCGTGGTCCAGATGCAGTGCCACAGGAATCGGACTGTGCTCGGCATACTTTTTCACGGCGTTGGCAATGTTGTTTGCGCCGACTTTCTTATCCTCCAGGGTACCGTTGGCAAAATCCGCACGGCCTCCCATAAAGGCATTGGCCAAATCCGCACCCTGAATAATGGCGGCGGAGCGGAACATCTCATGGACCTCCACCACTGCCTTTGCCTGGGCAACCGCATTGACATTAAATGCGCCCTGGGCATAATTGTACTTCTCCGTTGCTTCCAGAATGGCTCTCATCGGTACTAAGGACATTGCAGTTTCCTCCATTTTCTGCGGATACGGCATTACTTCCGTCTCCTGTAGTTTGTTTAATTATTTTAATTAATTATTTATCTTCATTATATACGTCTCCTTTGGATTGTGCAATCTCTCTTATTTTACAAATTATTTTTCTCTTTTTTATGCAACATATCTCAAAGCAAAAAGAACCTCACGGTCTTCCGTGAGGTTCTTCCTATTTTATACCATTATACAGATAATCTTTTACCACCACCGCCGCAGCAGCCCGGGCTCCCCGATAGGCGTCAAAGGGCAGGAAGGTAAATTGGATTCTGTTGGTATGTACCCGGAACATGTTCCGCTCCGCAGCCAAAAGCAGATATCGCTGGTTTTTTTCCAACCGGAACATTCTGCCATCAATGACCACAGCTTTTGGGCTGATCAGGTTCACTGCATTGGACAAGGCGATACCCAGATAATCCAGTGCATCCTGAATCATGGTCTCCACGGTCTCATCCCCATCCGCCTGTGCCTGGAGCACCTGATCCATGGTCAGCAGCTCCGGGCTGGAGCACAGCTGCCAGAGATGTTCTCCGGAATTTTTCTCCATCGCTTCCCGGCACCGGTTCAGTACAGCACGTTCGCCCGCCAGCGCCTCCAGGCACCCCCGTCCGCCGCAGGTCGGACACACCGGGCCATCCCGCTGCACCACCATATGCCCGATCTCCCCGGCAGCAGCGCTGTCTCCATAGAGCACCTTGTCGTCAATAATCATCTGCATGGCTACACCATAGGAGATGGAAAAATACAAAAACGGTTCGCTTTTTACCATCCGGTCAAAGATCTCCGCACAGATCACCTTGGCTCGGACATTGTTTTCCAACAGCACCCGGGTACCCAACGTTGCTTCCAGTCCCGCTGCCGGGTCACTTTGGGTCCATCCTTCTTTAAATGTGGTGTAGATCTTTCCTTCACTGCCGTTAATCAATCCAGGCATGGCAATACCCACGCCAAGCAGCTTCTGCCGCGGAATTTTGCATTCTTCCCAAAAATCCGGAATCTGCTGCTCCAGCTGTTCCATGGTTTTGCTGTACTCATCCAGCGTCCGGAACGTCTGGCGGCGCGCCAGGGTATGGCCCTGCAGATCCGTCAGCACATAGTTGGTATGGTACGGACTTAAGTCCACTCCGCAAATATAATACCGATCCGGATTGAATTCCAGCATCACCCGGCGTCTGCCCGCACCTTTGGCCTCCACCAGATCCGGTTCGTCTACCTCCCGAACTACATGGTCAGCCAGTAAATTGGAAACAATTCCGGTAATCACCGGCGTGGTCAGCCCCAGATCATGGGCAATCTCCACCCGGGATATGGGGCTATTCAGATACAGGTGTTTTTTGATCAGCCAGGAATTCCTGTGTTTCTGGTCAAACTGGTTTATTCCTTTCTCCATCTGTTCTAACCCCATTTTCTAAACTGTAATGTTGGAAGCTTGTTTCGCAGAGGACTTTTTCATTATAACATGGTTTCATAAACTTACAAGACCTTTTCAGAAATCCCCAAAATCATTCGTATAGGCGTTATGATGTATGAGAAATCTAAAAAAGAGAAACGAACTGTACAGAACGAACTTTACAGGGAGGTTAACGTTCTCCTACAGATAGAAAACTACTTTGCCGCTTGAGGCAAACAGCACAGCTGCGCCAAAAACCATGGCCGAAATAAACATCGGAACTCAGAATACCCGAGTTCCGATCTCCCCTTATTTTCTGGTGTTCTACAAACTTCTCTGTCCTTTTACGCTACGCAAAAAATACACAAATACACATCAGCCTAGCAGTTCTCTTGCCCGTTTTTGCACTTGCTTCTCAAGCAAGTCAAGTCGTTCCTCGGGCAGATTATAGTGAGAATGCCGTTTGAACCGGAAATTCAGTAAATGGCGAAGCCCCTCCCGATGCTCTGGGGTCAGCACTGCTTTGGCTGTTCCGATGAAATCGTCATACACGCAGGGCATTAAGGTTTGCGCATAAGCGGTCAATGCCGCATCAGAGGCCAAATCATCCTTCCCTGCGAAATTGAACAGGGAGTTTCCGTGGTCAAACAGTGGTGCCGGGGCAACGATCTCATTTGTCCGGTTGTCCACCAGGAAACCGAAATTTCCGAAGTGTCGGTCTGTGTTGCAAATGATGGCGTCCAGCACCAGCATATCCGCCAGTGCCTTGGCGTAAGCTGCCCCCATTTTCTCGTAGTAGGAAGTCACAGCCTCCATGCCGCCAGAGGTGACCACTTTGCCAACAGGAAGAAAAGCGTATTCCTTGCTGGTAAAGAGCACACAGGTGGAGCAAAGCTCCCCCTCCCATTTGGACAGACCGTAGTCTATAGCACTGATGCCAAGTTCTTTTGCGATTTGCGCCGCATAATACTCGCAATAGGGTTCATTGCCCGTATTGGATGCACCGGAAGTGCCGCCTTTATAGAGTTTGATCTCACCAGCTACCCGTCTCCAACACTTGGGGAGCATACCGTTGGTCGTAAATTCCGGGCAGGAAGCAAGAAAACTGCGGACGGAACTGCCATAACCTGTAAAGGCAATCAGCGCAAGCACCCGGCTGAATCGGTTGTCATAGAGATTGTACTTTTCAAATGTTCCCGAAAAACCTTCCTCTACCACCCAATAACAATCATTCAGCGACAGTCCCTTGGACACCTTGATAATATTCATGGGTCGGTTCAGGTTCAGATTGCACTTACTGAGAAAGTTGTGGACATAGGCGCGGTTTTTGGGGATGGTTCTGGATTTTAACCACTTTGCAATACTGTCACCTGTCAGGCTCAAGTCCAAAGGGAGCAGATGCTTTTCCGCCTCGTTCACCCACAGAATCGTGATCTCAGGCATGCTGCTGTCCTCAGTGGCAGTGAAGCGAATCAACGGCGTGTCAAAATGTCGCAGCTCATAGTTCAACTTTCTCCCTCCCTATACCAAGCATTTTCCTTGATATTATTAGCATACCACAATTTCGGGAAGAAATCAACGACAAGGCAGAAAGAACAAGATACTGTAGTGTAGGTGTTACAATGATGTGTGACACCTACAAAAAAATCATCCTCACCCCAATATAATGCTTGAAATGCGAAAATTATATGATACAGTTATATTACATACCAGTAGAATTTAATATAAGCAGTATGTTGACGAAAGGGATGTTATATGATGGTCAAGAAGTTTCTGAGCATTGTCCTTGTGATGGTCCTCACCCTAAACACATTCGTTGTTGCTGCGGCGGCAACGGGAGAACCCGACGTGGAACACGAACACGTTGTATCCACCCTGACATTCGCCAGTGACACAGCCGCTATCAGCAACGCTGGTGCCTCCACACCAGCAGCTCCTGGTGCAAACAGCACGGCTTCCGGTGCGGGCAGCGCAGCTTCCGATGCAGGCAGCGCAGCTTCCGATGCAGGCAGCGCAGCCGCATCTAACGTGAGCACGGATGTACCAGACAATACAGATTCGGGAGATTCCGCCCCAGCCTCCTGCAGCCATGCCGGCAAGTTTGTGAAAGAGTCTTACCCGGTGAATACTTCCTATCAGCAAATCGATGCAAATAACCACTCGTATCAGTACCAGGAGAAAACCGTATATGGCTGTGCAGATTGTGGTGCCACTTGGGAAGAAGTAGGCACCGAAGTCCTCAGCAAAACGGAAAATCATTTCCTGACAGCCGGAGTCTGCGACCTGTGCGGATACAAGGTTACATGCAGCCATCCGGAAGAATATCAGAAGACAGAAACAATCACGATTCCAGGCGAAATTACAATTGTAACGTCAAATAGTCATACCAAAGTGAACTATATACAGACCCAGATTGTCTGCGAAGCGTGTGGAAGCCTGATCAAAGTAACCGACCTTACTGAGACATCTCAAGAGGAACCCCATAGCTTTGTCAACGGTGTGTGCAGTGTGTGCCAATACTGCGTACATAATTACGGAGAGCCTACAACCACCATTGAGAAAATAACGTTTACAGATCGAAGCGAGAATACCCACACTTACACTTATGTTGAAGTTACGACCAAAATTTGTACCCAGTGCGGTGCAACAACTACGGAATCTACCCCGAAAACTGCCACGGAAGGCCACGAATTCGCAGATGGTAAATGCGCAGTTTGCGGCTATGGATGTAATCACGATTTTGGCGATGAGGAAATCACCCAGGAGGATCACTTGTATCCCATCGACGGTGTCACCCAAACAAAACACCAGCACACTTATACAGAGGTAAGCACCAAGACCTGTAAGAATTGCAACTACCAGGAGAAAACTTGGACTCCCAAAGACGAGCGCCAGAGTCATCAGTTTGTAGATTTCGGATACTGCGAGCTTTGCGGTTACCGCTGCGAGCATGTGTATGAAGAAGGCAACAGCGTGTGCACAAACTGCGGCTGCGAGTGCCTGCACAATACCAATGTCCAGGAGGACCAAGAGGAGAATGGCTATGTCTCCCGTGATGGTCAAGGCCACGTCATTGCGTACCTTGTAACTGTAAAAGAGATTTGCGAAGATTGCGGCACGGTTGTAAGTACTCAGGAATACACCACTGAGTCCGATCAAATCGAACCGCACACCTGGGAAGATGGTGTATGCAGTGCCTGTGGCTACGCCTGTTTCCACCATTATGTGAACGGGGTTTGCCAGAATTGTCAAATGGTCAATCCGTGCCAGCACGGGGCATACTACACCGCCGTTATGCCCACAGACCCAGAATGCTCCAATCCCGCCAAAACCGGCCATACGATTACTTACAAACAACTGTCCCAGAAGCGCTGCCTCTACTGCAATGAGGTAATGGAAGAATCTGTTGCGGACAAAGCCGTGAGCAAGATTGTTCCCCATTTCCTGGTGGATGGACGGTGCGGGGACTGCGGTTACCAGGTAACGTGCAGTCATGTGCATGTGAGCGTTACGGATATTACGCTCGGTGAGAACTATGAGAAGGTCGACGAGAACAGCCACAAGGTAACCTACACCTCTGCAAAATGGTACGATTGCCTGGACTGCGGCGAAAGCTGGATCGAAGACGTGGACTCTGTTACCAAGGAAAAGGTGGAGCCCCACAATTATACCGGCGGTAAGTGTGACATGTGTGGTGCAGTAAACACCTGCAAACATAATCCTGACCATGTTGTGGAGGAAGTCATTCCCTCGGTCAGACTTCTGACAGGAACTACAGCTCAGTACCATACCATCCTGACGTACTATGACTCCCAGATTATCTGTGATGATTGCGGCGAGCTGCTGTACTATAACGGATATCACTCTTCCAAGACAGAGAATGTGGCCCATACTTTCCAGAACGGAAAGTGCAGTGTTTGCGGATATCTCCAGCCCGCTCCGGAACCGGAAACAGAGCCTGTAACCCAGCCTACAGTGCCAGCTGCAACCGAACCGGAGGAAACGCAGGAGCCGGAATTCGTGGAAGCAGCTCCGGATACGGAAGTACATGGCGTGAAAGTTAGCGACAATGCAACCCTGGCAGAAGTTTCTATGGCCATTGCCAAGTCCATTGAAGAAGCGGAAACGCCTGTAAAGGCCCAGGTTCGTAAGCTGGATCAGATTCTGACGGTGCAGGAAGTGAACCGGATGGACCAAGTGCCTGTCAAGGAGAAAATGTTTGCCTTCCTCACGGTTATGGGCTTTGAGGAAGCTGTCAATAAGTCCCTGGAAGCAAGCAACGAAACCCTGTCGGACGACACGGTGAAGCTGATTTCGGATATCAAGACCCGGGTCGAAAACATGACCGCCAAAGAAAAGTCTGAATTTGACGAGATGATGCAGGAGCTTTTCCCGGTTACGACCCAGATTATTGACGGCAAAGAGTATCAGTGGTTCCAGTTTGAAATGGAAATCGAAATCGACGGCAAAATCGTCATCGAGCGCTATGGGTTCCGTTTGGAAGACGGTGAATGGATTTTCAGCAAGCTGGAAACTGCCGAACTGAACGAAGATTAAGGCTGATGTGCCAAGTTGAAAGGTTTGGCCCATTGTTCCTGTAGCCCCGTTCTGTATCTCTGACCGGCCAGTATTGGGCATGATAACTTCCATGCTGGAGAAGGCGTTTGAGACGATACCAGATGGGACAGGATTGCTCCTCCATTCTGATCAAGGCTGGCAGTATCAGCACAAGCACTACCAGTGTATGCTCAGGAGGAAAGGAATCCGGCAGAGCATGAGCCGGAAAGGCAACTGCTTGGACAATGCTGTCATAGAGAATTTCTTCGGCTTACTCAAAAGTGAGCTGCTGTACCTGCAGAATTTCGATTCTCTGGAACACTTCAAGCAGGAACTGGTGGACTATCTGGATTACTACAATAACCGCAGAATCAAGATGAAACTAAAGGGCTTGCCGCCTGCTCTCCACAGACAACAAGCCCTTTCGGTTGCTTGAACAATTTCTTAAAAAATATTGTCTAACTTTTTGGGGTCACTTCATTTGGGAGGACTCCCCGGTTTTCACTCTGAATATAACGTGTTAGAACAGCCAAATGAAATCATGTATTTTCACTGGAGTGAAGCGCATTGTGGTCTGGTTGTGGTCAAACCCCAAAAGTGTGAAATTTTAATCAAGAAAAATATAGAAAAAGTTCCGAAATCCTAAGATTTCGGAACTTTTCTGGTGGAGATAAGCGGGATCGAACCGCTGACCTCTTGAATGCCATTCAAGCGCTCTCCTAAGTGAAATAGTTACACACCCCCAGATAGGGAGAAATCTTCCTGTTGGGGGTATTTTTGTTGGAGTGTGGCCTATTCCAGATCCGTTACCGCTTCGGATCATTATCTCCATGTATCCACATAGCAAAAGTGCTATCCCAAATGCCACAGATCACATACGCCTGCCACGCAACACCCAAGATGCCCCACAAAAGCATAATGAAAAGCAACCCCCTCGGCAACAACAGTAACAATGCAATCGGCAACAGCTCAACGCCCAATACTTTCAACGTCTTCGGCAGAAATGCGATTGCAAATAACAGGGAATCCGAAGCAAGGGTAGCCAACTTCCACCGATTGCGAGACAGCAGCGGAAATACCATACTCGTAAAGATCAGCAACAGTACCAAGATTGCTGCCAGTATCCCCAAGCCAAACTTTTGAATCACTTCAGGAAATCCCATCAGGATCACTGCGGAAGCCAAAGCTCCCGCCATCGCCAGCAATATCAGCAACCAAATCACAGTTGCCTGGAAAAAATTGTTTTTGAACCCATTCCAGAAATTTTTCGCAACGCTTCCTTCTCCCTGACGATAGCAATTCGCCGTGTAAAATAGTGCCGTGATCGAAGCACCTGCCGTTACGATCGGCAAGCATCCCAAAAGCCACAGCAAATTCATTTTGCACAGATCCAGAACCTTTTCCAAAATCTGTCCCAAGCGTGATTCATTACTAAAATTCATCGTTTTATGCCTCGTTCAAATCCTGTGCCATATCCGCCGCGCCCTCCACCGCAGAGGCATAGGGCAAAACGCAGGTAATATGCGATTCCTGTTCTTCCAGGCAGGCCTGCAGCTGAACTCTGTAGAACGGATCCTCCAAAAGTCCGCCCAAAAGGGCCAACTTTGCCTGTTCAAAACCCAGCGCCTCAAACACAGTCTGCGCCATACGGCACAGGGCCTGAATATTGTCCTCTACGATTTTCTGGGACACCGCATCCCCGTGGGAAGCCGCATCCAGCACCGCAGGGGCCAACGCTGCCAGGCGGCTTTTATCTCCGCCATAGACATATCGTACCAAGCAGTCACGGCTGTTGGGCGAAAACCATTTCTCTGCTGCTTTGCACAGCACTGTCTGCGGGCCCGTCCCATCCAGCGCATGGGTAATGGCTCTTACTGCTGCGGAACCCAACGCATAACCGCTGCCTTCATCTCCAACGAGATGTCCCCAACCGCCCACACGTTTCTTCTCTCCGGCAGCATTGATGCCTAGACAGATCGACCCGGTTCCCGCTATCAGTGCCATTCCCGGTGTTTTTCCCAATGCGCCTCGCAGGGCAATGTCCTGGTCTCCTACCAACAAATAGCGGCCAATGCCTGCCCGCTCCGTTTCCGCCTTCAGGATCTGTGCCACATTTGCATTACTCGTTCCCGCAGCACCCACGCACAGCCCACAGCAGGTGCCTTGTGTGTTCAGAAAATCCATGATCTCCCGCAAAAGCGCTTCCAATCCCTGTGCACCAATGCTGTTGATATTGAACGGGCCAAAACGTTTTTCCAGTCTCCGGCCATTCTCCCAGCGCAGTAACACCTTCGTGCTAGTACCGCCTCCGTCTATTCCACAAACAAAGTTCATTCGTCTTCTCCTAAATCCACTGGCGGTTTTCCCTGGGGGATTAATTTCCGCTCCAGAACATCTCCGATCAACTCCAGCGTCATCGGTGTATAATCCCACCCTGCCACTGCGGCAACGTCTTGGGGCACAAAACGCAGATCGTATGGATTACGCAGTGCCACCACCATCATGGGAACGCCTGTTTTTGCCAGCTTCTGCACCAGATTTTTCTGCCCCTCGAACAGATGTCCATTATACATACAGGCAACGATTGCGGTATGGCTCTTCGCCTGCTCCACTGCCCTGCAAACCTCGGATGGCTCCGGGTCCTTGTCGACAACGAGATAGGCAGCATCAAATCGCCGGCCTAGGTAACCCGCAAAGGTGTCTGTCCCACCGTCATTCGATACAAGCCCAGAGCGGAAATCCGCACAACCTACAAAAAACGGTGCGCGCCCCAGATGCGGTATTTCTCCGTGATAGAGGGTTATGGTCTTTCTTCGCAGCACCATATTCTTGGCATAATCCTGCGGTGTACCAGCTTCTCCCCGAGGGGGCAGGCAGTATTGTTCCTTCCTCTTCAGCACACGCTGAACTGCCGTCTGAAGTTGCTGCTGCGAAATGTTTCCCATTTCTACCGCATCCTGAATGGCTCGAAATGCTTCCTTTGCCTTTTCCCCGCTGTGACTGATGAGAACCATATCGACACCTGCGCTGATTGCACGAACGGCCCCCTTGTCTGTGCCGTAGAATCGGGATATGGCATCCATTTCCATACAATCCGTGATAACAAGTCCCTGGAAATTCCATTTTTCACGCAAAAGACCTGTAATGATTCTGCGAGACATGGTCGCAGGTATTTTTTCCGGCTCCAGCGCCGGGAATAAAATGTGCGATGTCATCACCGCCTGACATCCGGAGTCAATTGCCGCCTGAAACGGGATCAATTCCTGTGTCTGGATTTCCTCCAGCGTTTTTTCGATACACGGCAATGCAATATGAGAGTCGCTGGAGGTATCCCCATGTCCCGGAAAATGCTTCACCGCCGCCAAGATTCCTGCTTCCTGGTATGCCCGCAACGCTGCCAGCACATAGGGGGTTACCTGTTGCGCTGACTGTCCAAAGGATCGTGCACCGATGATCGGGTTATTGGGATTGGTATTGATATCTGCACTGGGAGCAAAATTGAAGTTTATGCCAAGGGCCCGCAGCTGTGTCGCGGAAAGAGCCGCCGCCTGATAGGCATTCTCCGGATCATCAGTTGCAGAAAGTGCCATTGCCGCCGGTACATTTATACCGTCCTCTGGCAGGCGCACCACACTGCCGCCCTCCTGATCGATGCCGATAAAGGCCGGATGCCCTGTCTGGCTGAGGACCAATTCCTGAATGTCGGAACACAGTTGTTTTAGCTGTGTCAGGTTTTCAACATTATGCTTAAACAGAACCACATTTCCGATTTTGTATTCCCGGACCAGCGCAATAAAATCCGCATCCAGCTGTGTCCCCGGAAAGCCGACCATGATGCACTGTCCGATCATTTCTGTTCGTGTCATATTTTCGCCTCCTGTATGTCTATCATACCATATCTTTCGACATTTTCATACCAATACCTGGTCAATACACTTCATAATCAGCACCAAAACGCAATTGCGCAGCTGTTGGCACACTACCGCCACAGCTGCGCAACATCCATTTTATCTGGTATGTTCAATTGCCATCGCAATACGACCATCCGCCGCTTCCAAACGTCTGACCGCTTCTTCTTCGGAACACTTACACAGTATCATCACGATTGCGACCTTGGGGCGGTAGTCACACTGTTCCAGTACTGCCTCTGCCTCCGAAGTCGGGACACCGGTCGCCTCGCAAACAATATGCTTGCAACGCTGGATCAGCTTTTTGTTGGACGGTTTTACATCCACCATCAAATTGCCGTACACTTTTCCCAGGCGGATCATTGCACCGGTGGAAAGCATATTGCACACCAGCTTCTGTGCGGTTCCGCTTTTCATTCTTGTCGAACCAGTCACCACTTCCGGGCCAGGGGTCGGTGTGATGGCAATATCCGCACTTTCGGCGATTTCAGAACCGGGACAGCAACTGACGCCCACAACCTTTGCTCCGATGCTTTTTGCATAAGCCATACCGCCCAGGACATAAGGTGTGCGGCCGGAGGCTGCCAAACCAACAACAACATCCTTATCCGTCAGCTCCAGTTTTTTTAGGTCCTGTTCGCCCAGTTTCCAGTTGTCCTCTGCGCCTTCCACAGCTTTGAAAATGGCATCATATCCACCGGCGATCAGTCCAATCACCTGCCCCGGATCGGTGGAATACGTTGGCGGACACTCCACCGAATCCAGGATTCCCAATCGTCCGGAGGTGCCGCAGCCAATATAGATCAGGCGTCCGCCTTCGTGCAACTGCTGGGCAATCACATCCACTGCTTCTGCGATATTGGGCAGTTCCTTTTCCACCGCAGTTGCCACTTTCTGATCTTCTCGGTTGATGATGCGCAGCATTTCCAGGGTGCTGACCTTGTCAATATTATCCGTTAAGGGATTGCGTTCCTCTGTTTTTAGTGTGCTTAAATCCATAATCGCTCTTTCTCCTCTCTCATGTCTTGCCGGATCATGCCTTTGCGTCTTCCTGCAAGCACTGATAGAAGGTATCCCGAATGACCGGGTGGACATCAAAATAAAGCTTAGGCATACTCATAACTTCCGGCGCAAAAAACATGCTTATATGGTTCTTTGGATCCACCATCGCAAAGGCGCCCGCGGCACCGTCCCAGCCAAATTCTCCCTCCGGACTGCGGGATTTTTCCGGATAGATCAAGGTTCTTACGCCGAGGCCATAGCTATATCCCAGCTTTCCCCGGCCGAATTCCAGCTCCTGCTGTTTATTCAGTTGGGGAACCCTCATCCGGTCAATGGTTTCAGGCCGCAGAATCCGTGCGCCATTCCTGCCGACACCGCCACAGGCCAGTGCGTCCAGAAAGACTCCATAATCCTCCACCGTACAGGCCAGGCCCGCACCGCCGCAGTCATAGCGGTTTCCCATTCGGAAAACATTTTCCATCGGGAAATGAGCCAGGCTCTGCCCGTCTCCCCGGAACTGGAATTTTTCCATCATGCGCGGCAGTTCTGCCGGACCAGGATGCAGATACATATCTGTCAAGCGCAGGGGTGTAAAAATATGGTTCTGAAGATAGTCTTCAAATTTCTCCCCACTCACCAGCTCCACCACTGCCGCCATTACATCATGACCCAGGCTATAGCGGTAATGCTCACCCGGTTCAAAAAGCAGCGGCATTTTCGCAATGGCCCGAACGATCGTCTGGGTATCAGCATTGGCCTTTGCCAGTGGGGTCAGAAACGCATTATCCAAATCATAGGACAGCCCTGCAGTCATCGTCATCAGATGACGCAGACGAATGGGCTTCTTCCGTTTATGCACCGGGCCATGGAAATCAGGCTTCGGATAAGGAAAAGCGGAAATATCATAATGGTCCAGCACAGGCGTATCCGCAAATTCCGGAATGAAATCCGCCACTTCCTGCTCCAGGTCCAGCTTTCCCTGCTCCACCAACTGCATTACCGCCGTCATCGTGACCACCTTTGTGGCAGAATACACATCAAACAGCTCATTGCCCGCCAGCGGGATGCTCCTGGCATGATCCTTTGTTCCGTACACCTGCCGGAAAATCACCTGATGATCCTGCATGGCAATGCAGGCGTATCCCGGCAAACCATACCGGGTCCTCAGGGACTCCAAATATTCATGAAATTTGCTGAAATCCACAAAATCACTCTTTCCTGAAAAATCATCCCTTCACCGCGCCAATGGTCACGCCTTCCAGGAAGTATTTTTGCAATGCGAAGAACAGGATAAACATCGGCAGTGCAGAAATGACGGCGCCTGCCATCATAGGGGAGAACAACGTGCCGTTGGCGTATGCAAAGGTTTTTAGGCCGACCTGAATGGTGTACATCGAAGCATCCGACGTAATCAGGAAAGGCCAGAAGAATGTATTCCAGTTGCCCATAAAGGTCGTAATTGCCGTGACCGCCATGACCGTCTTGGACAGCGGCAGAATAATGCTGCAGAAGATCCGCAGCTGACCTGCACCCTCCACCTTGGCATTTTCGATCAACGCCGTGGGGATTCCGCCGAAAAACTGCTTTGCCAGAAAAATATTGTAGGCTGTACAGCAACCCGGCAAAATCAATGCGGTATAGGTATTGGTCATATGGAATTTATTGACAAACAGAATATACAGTGGGACCTGGGTCACCTGATAAGGGATCATCATACCCATCAGGATCAGGAAAAACAGCCACTTTCTTCCCTTAAAGTTGATTTTTGCAAAGGCATAACCTGCCAATCCCGCAAAAATAACGTTCAATACCACAGTACCCGATGCAACGATCAGGCTATTCAGGATCCAGCGCAGGGAGTACTCGCTGAAATCAAAGAAGCCTTTGTAAGAATCCAAACTCCACACCTTCGGAAAAATCGAATATGCAGAGGATGCCAGTTCCGCATTGGGGCCAAAGGACCAGCAGAACATATAGATTAACGGAAACAGAACCACAAGGCCCAACAGGCCCAGCAACAGACACAACACGCCGTTTCGCAGATAGCGCAACGCAGGTTTGTCAAGATACTGAGAATACAAACCAGATGCCATTGTCATTGTCTCCTTTCTTAGTATTCCACATCATCGCCATTGAGCTTGAACTGTAATGCAGTCAATGCCGCAATGACAATGGTCAACAGCACCGCCTGGGCGCAGGCCAAACCGTATTTACCATACTTGAATGCATTGTTGAAGATCAACAGACCGATCATCGTCGTGTTGTTATCCGGGCCACCGCCAGTCATCATGTATGCATTGACGAACACCTGGAAGGAATTGATAACGCCCGTAACCAGCAAAAACAGCGTTGTAGGCTTACACAGTGGCCAAACGATATAGATGACTTTTTCTATAAAGTTTGCGCCATCAATCTCTGCCGCTTCAAAATAGGAATTATCGATTCCCATCAACGCAGCGATATAGATGATAATATTCTGACCCTGACTGCTGAGGAATACCATCAGGATCAGAGACAGCATTGCCGTTTTACTAGATGCCAACCAGTTTTGGGTGGGCAGACCAAAGAAGGTCATGATCTGGTTGGCCAGGCCAGAGGGAGAGGAACTGTAAATCCACTGCCAGACCACGCTCAATGCAATGCCGGATGCCACTGCGGGAATATAATATATCGCCTTGAAGACTGTCTGGGTTTTCTTTTGGAAGGGCATGATCATAATGGCGATCCCAAAGGCGATCAACTGGGACACCGGAACGGTGATCACGGTATAAATCACCGTATTGCGCATCGCTTTCCAGAAAAGGGCATTTTTCAGCGTGGCCTTATAATTTTCCAGTGCGATCCACTCTGATCCCACAGGTTTATATTTCTGGAAACTGGTGATAACGGCGGATACCAACGGATAAACCGTAAAAATCGCAAAAATCACCATTGCAAAGAGGATAAACAGATAACCTGTTCCGTCTTCTGCGGTAAAACGAAATTGCTTTTTTGCCAGCGTTCTCGGTGCTTTTTCTTTTCTCATAATGGCATTTCCTCCTTCGGTTATTGCAAAAAGCCTGCTATCCCAACGTACCGCCACAGTGCGCTCGGATAGTACGCTTTCTGATAGAATGGGCAGGCCTGCGAGGTAGGCCCGCCCATTCGTGTATTTTGTTTTCTTTGCTTAGCCGATCAGGCCAGTTTCACAGTTCTCTTCGCCGAACAGTGCGAATGCTTCATCGCAGATGATCTTGTAGACCTCTTCTGCAGTTGCTTCGCCAGCAATCAAAGCTTCCATCTTGGGAACAATAACCTCATTGAGGATCGTTTCTGCGTTGGCAGACTGCTCTGCAGTGATGCCAGTAGGAGGTGCCACCAGGATGGAGGTGCAATAAGCAGAGGCGATTGCATTACCCTCAGACTGAACCAGCTCGCTGTTCTCCTGAGCCTTGCGGCCGGACTCGCACAGTGCAGGCAGCATGACAGCATCGCACACATCGGCTGCACACTGGCCGGAGCTCAGATAGTGGTAGAACTCCACCACATTCTTCAGATGCTCATCGGTGGTATTCGCATTGCGGAAGGGAACCAGCAGACCACCACCGCCGTAGCAGTTTGCCTTCACACCATCCAGAGTGGGCATAGGCAGGAACACGTACTCCATTTCAATGAAGCCTTCTTCTGCAGTACCATTCTGAACAGCTGCGGTGCTGGTGCGGCAGTTGGTCTCAAACAGAGGCATTGCCTTACCGGTGACCATGGTCTCACCCTTCTGCAGCATCACCAGACGCTCGCCGGCTGCGACAGTATAGTTGGGCATATAGCCGGAGGAGGTGATCTCTTCCATGACCTTCAGCAGGTTCAGCATATTTTCAGAGGTGTAGGCGTACTTCAGCTCGTCGCTGAAGGAGCCGGTCAGGCCAGCCACGCCGCCAAAGATATTGACAAAGTCAGCGGTGGTAATGCCCTGGTTGGCAAATACGAAGCCCCAGGTACCATCCTTGGTGCCGTTCTTGATCGCTTCCAGGAACTCATCGTAGCTCCAGCCCTGAGACTGAACCTTCTCCACATCCACGCCAGCTTCTTCCAGCATGGCCTTGTTGCCGCCCAGTGCCTGAATGGAGATATACAGCGGGACAGCGTACAGGGTATCATCCAGAGTGGTGTAGCTCAGAGTGCCCTCATCATAGTCAGCCAGCATATCCGCATCCATGTATTCCTTCAGATCCACGCCGACGCCCATTTCCACATAGGTGCCCAGCCAACCGGTTTCGGAATAGGAAATGTCGGGAGCCTCACCGGCCAGACACATGGTGGTCATCTTGTCCTGATGATCTGCCCAGGTCGTCTCGATGACTTCCACCGTGATGTTGGGATGGGTCTTGACGTACTCCTCAGCAGCCGTTCTGACATAATTGGCATAGTCATTCATAACGGGGGGTGCCAGAACCGTAATGGTATCAGGGGCAGCCTCTTTTTCAGTTTCGATGGAAGCGTCGTTTGCAGCAGTCTGCTCGGGAGCCTTGGTATCTTCGTTTTTCTCAGACGTAGAACCGCAGGCGCACAGCCCAAGAAGCATGACCACTGCCAGCAGCAATGCAACTATCTTTTTCATAATGTATCCTCCTGTTGTGTTTATTAGCCGGTAGCTATGGTTTCATTCTAGCAATCTGAAACATTATTGTCAAGAATGTATGCCATTTTTGAAATTTCGTTTCATTTCTTGGTCGAAAACAATCATTTTGCTCACTTATCTTGAAATTCAAAAATTCTTTTTATTCTTTTTGCACAATTCATATATTCTATTTTTGTCGGTTTCACCCCTGCAAATATCGGGGGCCTCACAAGATTTTCACTTGCAAGAATCCATCTTCTTTGGTATATATAAATGTAACAATATCCCGGAATCGACCAAGGGTGGTAAATTATGAAAAGTGTTCTGCTCCCTCTGAGACAATACCAATCCTCCGCCAGCAATGCGGAATGCGGTGTTGTAAACTATATCATCGATCATCCCGAAGAAAGCAGCAAATGCAGCATTTACCAGTTGGCAGAATTGTCCTACACATCTGCCTCCACCATCGTGCGCTTATGCCGCAAACTCGGATTTACCGGCTACCGAGAAATGCAAGCTTCTCTCATCCACGAACTGGCACTGCGTACGCAAAGCACCAAAGATCGGGCCAACTACATTGATCATTTTGACAGTCTTTCGGAAACCATCGTCAGCATCACATATCGCAACATCACCTCTCTGGAAGACTCCATGCGGATGCTGGACGAAGCTGCTTTGGAAGAAAGCATCAAAATTCTGGAAAACTGCAAAAACCTTTATTTGTTTGGCATAGGTTCCTCCCTGCTGGTGGCTCAGGATGCACTGTTGAAGTTTATCCGCATCGGCAAACCCTGCTCCTGTTGCATGGATACACATTCCCAGTATGTGCTTTCCAATAATGCTGACAAATCCGATGCTGCCATTATCATCAGTTACTCCGGATATACGGAAGAAATGCTCCGCTGTGCCAATAATCTCCGCAGCCGGGGCGCCTCCATCATTGCCATTACCCGCTATGATAACTCTCCTTTATCACAGCTGGCAAACTGCACCCTCCACACCGTTGCGCTGGAAGACCTGTTCCGTAGCGGCGCCATGTCCTCGCGTATTTCTCAGCTGAATGTGATCGACATTCTGTATACCGCCTACATGAATCGAAATTACAACGAAAATCTCCTAAAAATCGAGCGGAGCCAAATCATTAAAAAGGGCGCTGTATAACAACAGAGGAACTGTTCCCGTCAATTTTCTGATTTGATTGAGATGGGGGAAAAATAAAAAAGAGGGCTGGCAGAATGGCTGATACCAAACTACCAGCCCTCTTAGCTGATGTGTTTTTGAGATATTTCCTAATCTATCAGCGATGGGGGTGGCTAGCATAAATGCAAAAAAGTTCCTAAAAAGATGTTAAAAAGGAGTAAGATTCAAATGAGAATCTTACTCCTTTCAGATTGTCGAAAAAGTCCAGCGAAAGCTGGGCTTTTTCGCATATCTCTGGTATAATAGGATCAGAGGTGAGGAAGATGCTGGAGCGAGGAAAAATGGAGCGCGGGGTATTTGAGATTGTAGATACAGAAAGTCTCGTACCGCCGGAACATCTGCTGCGAAAAATAGACGCAGCAGTGGATTTTACACGCATTTACGACATGGTGGAACCTCTATACTGTCTGGACAATGGGCGGCCGAGCATTGACCCGGTAGTCCTGTTTAAGATGGTTCTGATTCAGCATCTTTACGGTCTGCCCTCCCTCCGGCGTACAGCGGAAGAAGTCAGTGCAAATATGTGCTATCGCTGGTTTTTAGGCTATCGGCTACAGGAGGAAACACCGCATTTTTCAACGATCAGCTACAACTTCCGCCATCGGTTTACCACGGAGACGGTGGATCAGATTTTTGCGTGGATTCTCTCTGAAATAGCGGAAGCGGGATACCTGTCTCCGAGTGTGGTGTTTGTGGATGGAACGCATATAAAAGCCAATGCCAACACGAAAAAGCAGATCAAGGCAGAAATTCCCGTGGCGGCCAAGCACTATGCCAAAGAGCTCATGGAGGAAGTAAACCAAGATCGGGAGGCGCACGAAAAGAAGCCGTTTTTCGACGAGGATGACCAGGATTGCGATCCGCCTGTAGCAAGGAAAAAGAGGGATAACACCTCCAAGAAGAAGCTGAAGCGGCGGAAGAAAGAAGCCAAAATGAAAACGGTAACCAAAAGCGTTACCGATCCGGACAGTGGCTTATTTGTAAAGGGCGACCACAAGCGGCAATACAGCCGCCGGGATCTTCCTCTTTGCCCCTATACCCACCAGTATTTTCTGAATCTGCGCAATCAGCAGCTGCGTCAGATGCAGATATGTGGTGCCTCCTATGATCAGCGTTATCTGGATTTTGTCTGTGTGGATCAGATGGGGACGATTCTGCAGCCGGATTATGTAAGCCAGAAATTCCAGCAGCTTTTGCAAAAGTACGAACTGCGTCCCATTCGGTTCCACGATCTGCGGCACCCGTATGTCAAGCACACGACAAAAAAATATAATTCTGAAAAGCAGAAAACCCAAGCTACCAAGATTGAGGAT
>CALWOA010000026.1 GCA_944382965.1 uncultured Oscillospiraceae bacterium
GGAGCATAGCTCAGCTGGGAGAGCACATGCCTTACAAGCATGGGGTCACAGGTTCGAGCCCTGTTGTTCCCACCATAATTTGGCCCGGTGGTGCAGTCGGTTAGCACGCCAGCCTGTCACGCTGGAGGTCGACGGTTCGAGTCCGTTCCGGGTCGCCATAATATGCATCTTGGTGCATTGAGCAGAGTTTTCTGCTCAACATGCCTCTGTAGCTCAGTCGGTAGAGCAGTGGACTGAAAATCCACGTGTCGTTGGTTCGATTCCGACCGGAGGCACCAGATGCGGGTGTAGCTCATCTGGTAGAGCGCCACCTTGCCAAGGTGGAGGTAGCGAGTTCGAGCCTCGTCACCCGCTCCAAACAGATAAGGAACGCTACTGCGTTCCTTATTTCATACGGTACCGTGGCCAAGTGGTAAGGCAAGAGTCTGCAAAACTCTCATTCCCCAGTTCAAATCTGGGCGGTACCTCCAAAAATAAAAGCCTGGAGCTGATTTGCTCCAGGCTTTTTTCTCTTGAAAGGGCGTGATCTGAGGAATGAATTGTATTTTAGATGAACAGGGCTGCAAACCCAGCGTGAAATCAGGAGGTGAGATCCCCCGGCCGAAGAATGGTCATGGAAACGGCATCTGCGAAGTAGCTTCCGCCGGAGGCGGCTACCTGAAGCTCCGTAGGTGTAGTTGTAACGGCAATGGGGATTACAAAAGACTGCTCAGAGGAGTCCTTACTGCTTTGAAAAATTTGGGGTACTGTGGCACCGGGAACAATAGAGCCGTTTACCAACAGAGAAGTGGCAATGGCTACAGGGAATTTGTTCTGACTGGCGGCGGTTATGACACCATGGAATGTGACCAGATACACACCAGGCTGGGTAATGGTGAAGGTGCTGCTTCCCGGAGTGTGGGAAATGTCGGTTCCGTAGAGCAGGCCGTTGCGGTCAAATTCCATGGCACCGTCGGATGGCAGGCCTTGCGTGGGGGTGGAGTAGGCAGATAAAAGACTAAGAGGAGGTGGAGAGCCTGCAGGACCCTGAGGCCCTTGCGGCCCTTCTGGGCCTTGAGGACCAGGAACACCTTGGGGTCCTTGCGGCCCCTCTGGCCCTTGAGAACCGGGAGCACCCTGGGGTCCTTGCGGCCCCTCTGGCCCTTGAGAACCAGGAGCACCCTGGGGGCCTTGTGGCCCTTCTGGTCCTTGGGGGCCGGGAATACCCTGGGGTCCTTGCAGACCCTCTGGACCTTGCTGACCGGGAGCGCCCTGCGGACCCTGAGGGCCAGCCGGTCCTTGAGGTCCAGGAATACCCTGAGGCCCTTGGGGACCTGCGGGGCCTTGTGGTCCTTGCGGGCCTTCCGGTCCGGGAGGACATACAGTACACGGGCGGCAGTTACAGCAGCAGTGTCCATCCGTGGGGCAGCCCTGGTTGCAATGGTATTGCTCCGAGTCGGAGGGATGATAGCGTTTCATAAGAAGCTCCTTTCTGGAAACAGACGGGATATTTTGGCGTTCTCTTTTATTGTATGCTTTGGAAAAATTAATGTGCCGCCTGTTGATGAGAAAGAAGAAAGCACCCTTTTTGTATTCTCCGAAGAAATCAAAAAGGGTGCTTTTTGTCATTATGGAAAATTCACTCAGAAAAATTGCCGAAGGTTATGCCTGATGGGCAGATACACTGCGTTTTACCTGAATCAGTAAAAGAACCAGACTGATGCCCAGCAGAATATGACCAATTCCAGCAATACCGGAAATGGCGGCGTTCATTCCGGAGGAAAGCTCGGTTCCCAACACTTGCACAATCCCTCGCAGCACAAACATTACGCTTGTCAGATTCAGACCAATGTGATAGACCAGTACGGTCCGGCCTGTTTTGGCACCGGTAAAGGAAAGGTTCTTTTCCAGCAACAGAAGCATCAAAAAGAATACCATTCCCAGCAGGAAATAATGGGTATGGACAACCGACAAGACGGTTTTTCCGGTAAAACCCTGGAACTTGGTAAATTCCCGATAAAACACACCGCCCACCATGGCAAGAATGGCATACAGCTGCGCAGCGTTCATATACCGTTTCATAAAAAATCCTCCTTTATTTGCATTCCTGCTTCATGGCAAAATATCCGATGAGCACCGTCCACACATAGGCACAGGTCTTGGGAATCATCAGCATGCCGATCATTGGTACAGCATCCGCCCACAGCACCACCGGAATATAGAAGCCAAAGCTCAGCACAATGGTCAGCCACATCCAGCGAAACGCGCCGTCTTTGTGTTCCTTGGCGCTGATGCAGAACAGCACGATGACCACAAGACCCAACAGGGCAAAGGGAATGTTGCGGTAGATACCCCAAGAGAGGGGAGCCTCAGCGCTGAGCCAGTGGTTTTGGGGCATCATGCACAGGACGATGCGCACAGCAGACAAAAGATATACAGCAGTAGTGAGCCAATTCTTTCCCTTCACACCATAGCGCTGCCGCCAGACGTAGTAGAGCAGAACATAGAAAACCGTCATGGTCACCGAGGTGATCCACTTGCCCATGCCCAGAGCCACGGTGTAATTCTCTAGGCCGGTGGTGCACAAAGCCAAAGCCCGGGGAATCTGGTGAAAGGAATCGCCGGCACCAAGGATCACAGCCATCCACCCAAACAGTCGGAATTGTCCGCTGCCATTGCTGCGGCGGATCATCAGAACGCCGATGGTAATCACGGAAATCAGATAGACCGCATCAAATAAGGTTTCCACAATTGCTTGCATAATTTCTTCTCCTTTATGTTGTATGATTTTGAACTGTGGCAGCGAAAACCGCTTTGCCATAGTTGTGTCCAAAGAGTATCCCGGCCAGCAAAAGGGAAGTCCCAAGGCCGGTGTAGAAAAATGCGATGAACCCCTCGGGAGCAAGGCTGTTTCTGCGCAGTACAATTCCGCCGGTCATCATCACGGCCATGATGGCAAAGCTTTTTCCGTCAAAGAACTTCAGGAAAAAATGCCGCTGCTGTGAATAGGCATTGATTCTGGCGGTATGTTTTTTTACCAGCTTACCAAAGATAAATTGCTGAAATACCGCGAAAACCAGGGCAGACAGCAGAAAATTTCCCAAGGTCAGATGGTTCGGATAGACGCTCAGACCGATGCGAAGAATATTAAATCCGGCTGCGCTCCATACCAGACAGGCCAGCAGAAGCAGGGTGTCGCGCTTTACAGTCATATTGTGCCTCCCGATTGAACATTGTTCAGTTTCTGGGGTGAAAAATTCCCACGAAAAGTGGGAATTTCAGTACAAAGTTCTGCGGACGATCTCCAGTACAGGGTTGGGATTGTAGTCCTGACGCAGCAAAGCCGACAACATCAGGGAAAACAAAACATCCGCAAACATCTCCGGGGTAAACTGATCCGAAAAGGCATCCGGACGAATTTTGGTATCCCGTTTCAGCACGGAGCACAGTCCATCCAGAATATGCTGCCAGGTCTGGGCCATCCGGCGTTTGCCGTCAGATTTATCTTCCCGCAGAAATCCAAGGGAGTGGAGGGTAAAAAAGCCGGGGTACTGCTGGCAGCCGCATTCCATCCGCCCATAGATCCAGGCAATACAGGCCTGGGTGTCCTGGAACACGGAACCATCCTCCGGCCGGTGGAAAATTTCGCACCACACACTTTCCACAGTCGCCCCAACCAGAGCAGACTTGGAGTCAAAGTAGTTGTAAATGGAGCCAACCGATACACCGCAGGCAGATGCGACGGAGCGGATATTCACCGCTGACCATCCCTGTTGCTGAATCAGTTCCCGGCTGGTTTTCAGGATTTCTTCCTTCGATGTTACCACAGTATTCATGCCATCACCTCAATATGAACATTGTTCATTATAAGGGGGATTTTGAATTTGTCAAGAGGAAAGCACTGTATTTTGGCAAAAAGCATAATATATGCCTCGCTGCTTTTTACAAAAGCCCGGAAGAATGACAACAATACAAAAAGCTGGAACGCATTTGCGTTCCAGCTTTTATCTTCTCTAAAACGAGATTACAGGTACTTGGCAGTGGAGACCTTCACGCCGGGGCCCATGGTGGAAGCCACGGTGCAGGACTTGATATACTGGCCCTTGGCAGCTGCGGGCTTGGCCTTCACAACAGCCTTCACCAGGGTGTCCATGTTCTCAGCCAGCTTCTCGGCGCCGAAGGAAACCTTGCCGATGGGGCAGTGGATGATGTTGGTCTTGTCCAGACGGTACTCAACCTTACCAGCCTTGATTTCCTTGACAGCGGCAGCCACGTTGGGGGTCACGGTGCCGGCCTTGGGGGAGGGCATCAAGCCCTTGGGGCCCAGAACCTTACCCAGACGGCCAACAATGCCCATCATGTCAGGGGAAGCAACAACAACGTCGAAATCGAACCAGTTTTCCTTGGTGATCTTCTCAACCAGTTCCATACCGCCGACATAGTCAGCGCCGGCAGCCTGAGCTTCTTCCAGCTTGGCGTCCTTGGCGAAGACCAGAACCCGACGGGTCTTGCCGGTGCCGTTGGGCAGAACCACGGCGCCGCGAACCTGCTGGTCAGCGTGACGGGAGTCAACGCCCAGCTTGATGTGCAGCTCGACGGTCTCGTCGAACTTAGCGGAAGCGCCCTTCACAACCAGATCCAGGGCTTCGTTGGGGTCATACTGAACAGAGCGGTCAATCAGCTTGGCGCTCTCCTGATACTTTTTGCCTCTAAACAATTTTAATATCCTCCTTATCGTGGTGATGCGGAAAAATCCTCCCACATTTCCGGGTCAAACCGCCCGGATGGCAAAATCAATCGACGACGGTAACGCCCATGGAGCGGCAGGTACCGGCAACCTGGGATTCAGCTGCCTCCAGAGTGGGGCAGTTCAGGTCGGGCATCTTGGTCTTGGCGATCTCAGCGATCTGAGCCTTGGTGATGGTGCCGACCTTGGTCTTGTTGGGAACGCCGGAACCCTTCTCCAGACCGATAGCCTTCATGATCAGCATGGGGGTCGGAGGAGTCTTGGTGATGAAGGTGAAGCTGCGGTCAGCATACACGGTGATGACTACGGGAATCTTGTAGCCCTCCATATCCTTGGTGCGGGCGTTGAATTCCTTGATGAAAGCGGCGATGTTCACGCCGTGCTGACCCAGAGCGGGGCCGACAGGGGGAGAAGCAGTTGCCTTAGCGGCGTTAATCTGCAGTTTGATAATGCCAGTGACTTTCTGTGCCATAATAAGCACCTCCTGAATAAGATGTGGTAATATGCGATGATACGCATGTTTTGCGGGGCGCAAGCCCCTCCCACGTTCCGATCGAAAAACGATCCGATGCGTTTACTGGGAAATGACCTCAACCTGATCGAGTTCAAACTCGACGGGGGTCTCACGGCCAAACATGGAGACAATGACGCTGACCGTGTTATTATCGACATCGACACTTTCCACAGTGCCGGTGAAGGAGCTCAGGGGACCATCCAGAATCCGGACGGTATCACCCACGCTGTAGTTGACGATGATCTCCTTCTTCTCCACGCCCATGGCATAGACTTCTTCGTCGGTCAGGGGAGTGGGGTCGTTGCTGGAAGAGCCGACAAAGCCGGTCACTCCACGAATGTTCCGGATCACGTGCCAGGTGTCATCACTGTAAACCATCTTTACCAGCACGTAGCCGGGGTAGACCTTGCGGTCATAGGTCTTGCTCGCACCGGACTCGGTGATTTCGGTGACGGTTTCCAAAGGAATGGAAACAGCCAGAATCTGGTCATGGAGGGAGCGGGACTCGACGGTTTTTTCAATGGTGGCCTTTACGGTGTTTTCATACCCGGAATAGGTATGCACAACATACCACTTTGCAGTTTCAGCCATGACTTCGCACCTTAATGGAAGACGCCGATCAGAGCGTCAATCCCAACCTGAGCGACAAAGTCGAACAGCCAGATAAAGATGCCGATGGCGATGACGCAACCGACAACGATAGCGGCGTTCTTCAGAACCTGCTGAGGGGTGGGCCAAACGACCTTCTTCAGTTCGCTGCGCAGCTCACGGAAGTACTTGGCGACCTTGCCCCAGGTTCTTTTGAACCAGTTTTCCTTTTTGACTTCAGCCATGATTGGGGCGCCTCCTTACTTGGTCTCGTTGTGAACGGTGTGCTTTCTGCAGAATCTGCAGTACTTCTTCATCTCGAGACGGTCGGGGTCGTTCTTCTTGTTCTTCATGGTGTTGTAGTTTCTCTGCTTGCACTCAGAGCATCTCAAAGTGACTTTAACGCGCATTACGGCACCTCCTTAAATATTGCCTCCCTGTATCACCCCGGCTAGAAAAGAATTTAGGAAGCGGTCAACTACAATCACCGCTCCGGGGCTGAAAAAAGCGCAGAAAAAAAGCCCTTTTTCACAGGTAGAATCATTCTATCACACCCCCTATATAAAGTCAATAATCATTTCTTCTATTTTTTGCGATTTTTCCGGGGGTTTCTCAGCTTAAGCCGGAGGAAAGCGGAAAGTCTTGACTTTTCCCTGGGAAAATGCTATAGTCTACAGCACATGGAGAGATGTCCGAGCGGTTTAAGGAGCCAGTCTTGAAAACTGGTGATGGGGAAACCCACCGTGGGTTCGAATCCCACTCTCTCCGCCACAGCAGGCACCCGTTTGGTTTCCAGCAGATTCTGTGCACCAGACGGGTGCCTGATGCTCTATTATCCAAAGAATATTATAATATGGAAAGGAAGCGGCGCAAAATGGCAGTTCGGTTAAATGAGGATAAGGAAATTGTGCAGACCGTTCGCGATGGGTTAAAGCGCACCGGCGGCTATTGCCCCTGCCGTCTGGAACGGACGGAGGAGAACAAGTGCATGTGCAAGGAGTTCCGGGAGCAGATTGCCGATCCGGAGTTCAAAGGCTACTGCCATTGCATGCTCTATTATAAGGATTGATTTTTTCGCTGGATGCAAAAAAAGTAATTGACAAATTTCGCCTGCTGTGCTATTATACTGAAGCGCTGAGCGAAAGCCCAGCAGGCAAATATGGGCGAGTGGTGGAATTGGTAGACTCGCTAGATTCAGGTTCTAGTGTTCACTGCGGACGTGCGGGTTCAAGTCCCGCCTCGCCCACCAGAATGAGCGTATCTTTGACGGTAAGTCAAGGGACGCTCATTTTTCTTTTCCTTTCATTAAAAAACCGGGGCGCAAAGCTGCGCCCCGGTTTTTCCTTATCTTCGTACATACACCAGATCGGTGATTCCATTGTAGCTTTCTGTTCGAACCAGTTTTAAGGGTCGTTCTTCGCAGCCCTGGGGAAATACCCCAATCCCGCCTCCCAGCAGCGTGGGAATTACGGAAATGCAGTATTGATCGATCTGGTCGGCCTGGATCAGCTGCTGGACCAAATTGGCGCCGCCGCAAATCCAGATGTTCTTTCCGGACTGCTGCTTCAGTTCTGCAAGGAACGCAGCGGCTGGTTTACTTACAAAGGAAAATTCCGACGTGTTTTCCAGTTCTCTGTGGGTGAACACATAGCACTTCTTCCCTTGGTAGGGATTGATGTCAGGGGAAAGCTCTGTGATGATCTGATGGTAGGTGTTCCACCCCATCACCACTGTGTCGATGGTTTCGTAAAAGGCCGGATAGCTCCCGGCGGTGGCAGGGTCGCTGCCGTCCCCGCCAAGCCAGTCCACGCCGCCACTTTTGTCGGCAAGGTATCCGTCTAAACTCATGGCCAGGTAGAGAACTACGTTGCGCATAGCAAGATCCTTTCAAAAATCGGGAGCGTTCCCGGGATTAGCGGTAAGATTGTGCTGCAGAATCAGGTTCAGTGCCGCTTCAATGGTCTGATTGCGAATTTCCTCCCGGCTGCCCTGAAACAGACAATGCCGGACATCGGAACCGGCAGCATCCTGATACCCGATGAAAACCGTGCCCACCGGATTTCCAAATTCATCGCCCCCAGGGCCAGCCAGGCCGGTAACGGAGACGGCAACATCCGCTTCCAGCCGCTGCCGAGCCCCTGCCGCCATGGCCTGGGCCACCGGGGCGGACACGGCGCCAAATTCTGCTAATACTTCTGCGGGAACTCCCAAAGCGTGCTGCTTTACCCAGTTGGTATAACTGATGATGCCGCCTTTGTACACTGCGGAACTCCCGGCAATGGCGGTAAGAGCGTGCCCGATTCCGCCGCCGGTGAGACTTTCCGCACTGACCAGGGTTTTGCCTTGCAGGGCTTCCAAAACCTTACAGCAAAGATTCGTCATGATAACTTACCTTGATCTTTTCGATGCTGTTCAGGGCGTTTTCAATCAGTGTCTGACGATCCAGAGCTTTTTCCGCATTGATCACCTGACCCAGAGTGGGCTTGGTTTTGGGGTGCTTGGGAGTAAATACGGTGCAGCAATCCTCATAGGGCAGGATGGAGGTTTCCAGAGTGCCGATTTTCCGGGCGATGGTCACAATTTCTTCCTTATCCATACCAACCAGAGGCATGAAAATAGGAATGTCCACCACTGCGCCGGTAACGGCCATGGCTTCCATGGTCTGAGATGCCACCTGCCCCAGATTTTCACCGGTGATCAAAGCACCGCAGCCATCGCCCTGGGCAATCCGCTGAGAGATTTCCATCATAAACCGGCGCATAATCAGGGTGAAAAATTCTTCCGGGCAGTTGTCCCGGATGGCTTCCTGAATTTCCGTAAAGGACACCACGTTGACGGTCATCTTGCCGCAGTACCGGGTTACCAGTCGGGCCAGCTCCACCACCTTATCCTTTGCCAGCTGGGAAGTATAGGGGTAGGAGAAGAAATGAACCGCTTCAATTTCCACGCCACGCTTGGCGATCATGTAGGCAGCCACCGGAGAATCGATGCCGCCGGAGAGCAGCACCATGGCCCGTCCACCCACACCGGTGGGCAAACCGCCGGCACCGGGTTCAGCAGGGCCATGAACATAGGCGGCAAAGTCCCGGACTTCCACAAATACGGTATAAGCCGGATGATGGACGTCAACCCGGCAGCTGGGATGGGCTTCCGCCAGACGGCCGCCGATTTCCTGGGACAGCTGGATGGAGGTCAGGGGGAACTGCTTGTCGGAGCGCTTGGACTCTACTTTAAAAGATTCGGCACAGTCCAGATCCTCGCCCAGATAGTTTCCCACCGCTTCGTAAATGGCATCCACATTCTTTTCACAGGGGCGGCACCGGCACAGGCTGACCACGCCGAAAATGGCCCGGCAGGCTTCCCAGGCACCATCCACATCGGCATTTTCATCCTGGGGTTCCACATAGACGGTGGACTGGAGAATGTACACATCGAAATTGCCGTAGGGCTTCATCCGGCGGCGCACATTCTGGCGCAGACGGGATTCAAACTGACGCTTGTTGGCGCCCTTCAGGACGATTTCGCCCAGTTTCAGCAGAAAAATTTCATTCATTCTATATACCTCATTATTTTAATTTTCTTTTATTTATCGGTTGCCCAGATTGACGGCACGGTACTGGATGGCCTCGGCGATGTGCTGGGGCTGAATTTCTTCGCTTCCGTCCAGGTCGGCCACGGTGCGGGCTACCTTTAATATCCGGTCATAGCTTCTGGCAGTGAGCCCCATGGCATCAAAGGCATTTTTCATCAGAGCAGCGCTTTCTTCGCTCAGCGCGCAGAAACGGCGCATTTCATTGGGGCCCATCCGGGCGTTGCACATACCGCCGCTGCCGAAACGGCGATTCTGAATCTCCCGGGCAGCGTTGACCCGCTGCTTGACGGAAGCGGAGGACTCGGCTTCTGCCCGACTGCGCAGATCTTCAAAATGCACCGCGGGAACCTCCACCACAATATCAATCCGATCCAGCATGGGGCCGGAAATCCGGCTGCGGTAACTCTGCACCGCCTGCTCCGAGCAGCGGCACCGACCGGAGGGGTCGCCGTACCAGCCGCATTTGCAGGGGTTCATGGCGCATACCAGCATAAACTCCGCAGGGTATGTCACCGCTCCGGAAATGCGGGAAATGGTTACCTTCCCATCTTCCAAAGGCTGGCGCATCAGATCCAAGGTGTCCTTGCGGAATTCCGGCATTTCGTCCAGAAAAAGCACGCCCTTGTGGGCCATGGAGATTTCGCCTGGTTTGGGATTGCTGCCGCCACCGGCAAGACCGGCGTTGGATACGGTATGATGGGGCGCCCGGAAGGGACGGCGGGTTACCAGGGGGCGCTTGGCGTCCAGAAGTCCCATGACAGAGTAAATCTGGCTGACTTCCAGAGATTCTTCCCAGGTCATGTCCGGCAGGATGGAAGGCAGCCGCTTGCTGAGCATGCTCTTTCCGGAGCCGGGAGGACCAATGAGCAGTACATTGTGACTGCCGGCTGCGGCAACTTCCAGGGCTCGTTTTACATTTTCCTGACCCAGAACATCCTTAAAATCCAAGCCGGAGACATCTTCCGGCTCTGGTTCCCATAGGGGCTGGGGGGAAAGAATCGTCTGCCCGTTCAGCCCTTCCGCCAACTGAGCCAGGTTTTCCACCGGGATAATCACCGGTCCCCGGGCCAGAGTGGCTTCCGCCGCATTTTCTGCTGGCACAAAAAGGGTCTGCACCCCTTCTCGTTTGGCAGCCAAAGCCATGGGAAGCACGCCGGAAATGGGGCGAATCCGCCCATCCAGGCTCAATTCTCCCAGAAAAGCAGTAGTGGATTTGGGTCGGCGGACGGCACCGGATGCGGCCAGAATGCTCAGCAGAATGGGAAGATCATAGTGGGTGCCTGCTTTTTTTAGACTGGCAGGGGCGAGATTCACGGTAATCCGGCTCACGGGGAAGGTTAAGCCGCTGCTTTTGGCTGCGGCCCGCACCCGTTCCCGGGCTTCCTTCACCGCTGCATCCGGCAATCCCACAATGTCAAATCCTGGCAGACCATTGGAAATAAAGCACTCTGCTGTTACAAGACTTCCTTGAATTCCGGAAATTCCCAGAGTTTTCACGCTGCAAATCATAGCCGTCTCTCCTTACACTATATCCAGTCCATTCTATCACGTCAATGGAAAAATGCAATCTATTTTCCGATTATTGACGGAAAAGGGGCATTGCGGAAGAGGGAAATGGTATTGCTTGGCTTTCCATGCGAAAAGCGTGATTTTTTTCTAAGTGAGTCGATTGATGGCTTTACAAAGTGCCTCGGAGGTGTTATGATATACACGACAAAAATTGAATACTTTAGGAGGTATTTCGTTTTGGCAAGAAAATTCAAAACCATGGACGGCAATACTGCTGCCGCCCACGTCAGCTACGCCTTTACCGAGGTCGCTGGCATCTACCCCATTACCCCTTCCAGCCCCATGGCTGACAATGTGGACCAGTGGTCCGCTGCCGGCCGGAAAAACATCTTTGGCGATACTGTTAAGGTTGTCGAAATGCAGTCTGAGGCCGGTGCTGCCGGTACTGTCCACGGCTCTCTGGCCGCCGGTGCCCTGACCACCACCTACACCGCATCTCAGGGCCTGCTGCTGATGATCCCCAACATGTACAAGATCGCCGGCGAACTGCTGCCCTGCGTGTTCCATGTTTCCGCCCGTACCGTTGCTACTCAGGCTCTGAACATCTTCGGTGATCACTCCGACGTTTACGCCTGCCGTCAGACCGGCTTTGCCATGCTCTGCGAGACCAACGTACAGGAAGTTATGGACCTGGGCGCTGTTGCACACCTGGCTGCCATCGAAGGCCGCGTTCCCTTCATCAACTTCTTCGACGGTTTCCGTACCTCCCATGAGATCCAGAAGATCGCTATCTGGGACTACGAGGACCTGAAGGAAATGACCAACATGGAGGCTGTGGCTGCTTTCCGTCAGCACTCCCTGAACCCCGAGCGTCCCGCTATGCGCGGTTCCCACGAGAACGACGACATCTTCTTCCAGCATCGTGAGGCCTGCAACAAGTACTACAATGCTCTGCCCGCAGTGGTCGAGAAGTACATGGCTAAGGTCAACGAGAAGCTGGGCACCAACTACCAGCTGTTCAACTACTATGGCGCTGCCGATGCTGACCGCGTCATCGTGGCCATGGGTTCCATCAACGACGTGGCTGAGGAAGTCATTGACTACCTGAACGCTCACGGCGAAAAGGTCGGCCTGGTGAAGGTCCGCCTGTTCCGTCCCTTCTGCGCTGACAAGCTGCTGGCTGCTATCCCTGCTACCGCTAAGAAGATCGCTGTTCTGGACCGTACCAAGGAGCCCGGCTCTCAGGGCGAGCCTCTGTACCAGGATGTTGTTATGGCTCTGGCCAAGGCCGGCCGCAACGACGTGACTGTTATCGGCGGCCGTTACGGTCTGGGTTCCAAGGACACCCACCCCGCTTCCGTCTTTGCCGTTTACGAAGAGCTGGCTAAGGACGCTCCTAAGCACGAGTTCACCATCGGCATCGTGGACGATGTGACCCATCTGTCCCTGGAGGAGAAGGTTTCTCCCAACACCGCTGCCGAAGGCACCATCGAGTGCAAGTTCTGGGGTCTGGGCGGCGACGGCACCGTTGGCGCCAACAAGAACTCCATCAAGATCATCGGTGACCACACCGACAAGTACGTACAGGCTTACTTCCAGTACGACTCCAAGAAGACCGGCGGTGTTACCGTTTCCCACCTGCGTTTCGGTGACAATGCCATCAAGTCTCCTTACTACATCAACAAGGCTGACTTCGTCGCCTGCCACAACCCCTCCTACATCACCAAGGGCTTCAAGATTGTTCAGGACGTTAAGCCCGGCGGCGTGTTCCTGATCAACTGCCAGTGGTCCATGGAGGAGCTGGAGCATCACCTGGATGCCGCTTCCAAGCGTTACATCGCCAACAACAACATCCAGCTGTACACCATCAACGCCATTGACCTGGCTATCAAGGTTGGCATGGGCAAGCGTACCAACACCATCCTGCAGTCCGCATTCTTCTCCCTGGCTAAGGTTATGCCCGCTGAGGATGCCATCAAGTACATGAAGGACGCTGCTGAGCACTCCTACCTGAAGAAGGGCCGCGACGTTGTTGAGAAGAACTGGAACGCCATCGATGCCGGCGCTACCGCTTATGTCAAGATCGACGTGCCCGCTTCCTGGGCTACCGCCGAGGACAACAAGCCCGAGCTGGCTCTGGAAGGCCGCGAGGATACCGTCAAGGTTGTTAAGAACATCCTGACCCCTGTGGGCAAGATGGACGGCTACAGCCTGCCTGTTTCCGCTTTCGACGGCATGGCCGACGGTCAGTTCCCCCTGGGTGCTGCTGCTTACGAGAAGCGCGGCGTTGCCGTTACCGTTCCTCACTGGGACGAGACCAAGTGCATCCAGTGCAACAACTGTGCTTATGTCTGCCCCCATGCTACTATCCGTCCCTACGCTCTGACCGAGGCTGAGGCTGCTGCCGCTCCCGCCGGTGCCCGTCTGGTGGATGTGAAGGCTGGCAAGGGCAAGGGTGTCTACAAGTACACCATGGCCGTATCTCCTCTGGACTGCATGGGCTGCGGCGTCTGTGTCGGCGTCTGCCCCACCAAGGCCATCACCATGGTTCCTCAGGAGCACGAGCTGGCTGAGCAGGATGTCTGGAACTACATGGTTTCCAAGGTCTCCGAGAAGAAGGATATGCAGGACACCACTGTGAAGGGCTCCCAGTTCCACAAGCCTCTGCTGGAGTTCTCCGGCTCCTGCGCTGGCTGTGCTGAGACCAGCTACGCCCGTCTGGTGACCCAGCTGTTCGGCGATCGGATGTACATCTCCAACGCCACCGGCTGTTCCTCCATCTGGGGCGGCCCCGCTGCTACCTCTCCCTACACTGTCAACGAAGAGGGCCACGGTCCCGCTTGGGCTAACTCCCTGTTCGAGGACAACGCTGAGCATGGTCTGGGCATGTACACCGCTCAGGCTGTGATCCGTGAGTCTCTGGCCAACAAGGTCAAGACCGTTATGGCTAACACCGCTTCCGAGGAGCGCAAGGCTGTCTGCCAGAACTGGCTGGATACCTTCACCGATGGCGAAGCCAACAAGGCTGCTACCAAGGCTCTGATTGCCAACCTGGAAGCTAATGTTTGCTGCGACACTGTTAAGGACATCCTGTCCAAGAAGGAATACCTGTCCAAGAAGTCCATCTGGATCTTCGGCGGCGACGGCTGGGCATACGACATCGGCTTCGGCGGCGTGGACCATGTGCTGGCTTCCAACAAGGACGTCAACATCTTCGTCTTCGATACCGAAGTTTACTCCAACACCGGCGGACAGGCTTCCAAGGCTTCCAACATCGGTCAGGTTGCTCAGTTCGCAGCCTCCGGTAAGGAGACCAAGAAGAAGTCCCTGGCTGAGATCGCTATGAGCTACGGCTATGTCTACGTTGCTCAGATTGCCATGGGCGCCAACCAGGCTCAGACCATCAAGGCTATCTGCGAGGCAGAAGCTTACAACGGTCCTTCCCTGATCATCGGCTACGCACCCTGCGAAATGCACTCCATCAAGGGCGGCATGACCAACTGCCAGGCTGAGATGAAGAAGGCTGTTGAGTGCGGCTACTGGAACCTGTTCCGCTTCGATCCCTCCAAGGAGACCGGCAAGTTCCAGCTGGACAGCAAGGCTCCCAAGGATGGCTATCAGGAATTCCTGATGAACGAGGCCCGCTACAGCCGTCTGACCCGTGAGTTCCCCGAGCGTGCAACCGATCTGTTCGCTAAGAACGAGGCTGCTGCTAAGGAGCGTTACGAGCACCTGGTGAAGCTGGTTGAGATGTACAAGGACTAATCCCCCTTGTCGGGATTGCCCCTGATTCTCTCCGTTACCTAATGAACCCGCCCTCGTAATCGGGGGCGGGTTTTTCCAGATTTCCACGGATAGGAAGAGGTTATATATGAAAGTATTGTTGATTAATGGAAGCCCCAGGTCCAGAAGCAATACCTCTCTGGCATTGCACCAGATGGCGGAAGTATTTGCTGCCGAAGGAATCGAAACCGAGATTCTCCACCCGGGCAAGGAAGCCATTCGGGGCTGTATTGCCTGCTGCAGCTGCCGCAAAACCGGAAAGTGCGTCTTTGACGACATGGTTAACGAAGCGGCTCGAAAGCTGGAAGAAGCTGACGGCATGGTGGTAGCAAGCCCTGTGTATTACGCTTCCGCCAACGCAACCTTGATTGCTTTCCTGGATCGGCTGTTCTACAGCACCAGCTTTGACAAGCGGATGAAGGTAGGCGCATCGGTGGTGGTGGCTCGCCGGGGCGGATGCTCTTCCACCTTCGATCAGCTGAACAAGTATTTTACCATTTCCGGTATGCCGGTAGCCTCCAGTCATTACTGGAACAGCGTCCATGGAGCCGCTCCTGGAGAGGCTGCACAGGATACCGAGGGCCTTGTCACTGTCCAGAACCTAGCAAAGAATATGGCTTTTCTAATGAAATCCATCGCCCTGGGAAAAGAAGCCTATGGCCTGCCCAAGGCAACGCCGAAGGTTTCCACCAATTTTATCCGATAAGGAGAACACTATGCTCTGTACCGTTGTGGATATCCGGGGAGATTACGCCTATGTGAAATACCAGGATACAGGCGTTGTTTCCGAAGTTGCCATCGCCCTGCTTCCCTTTGGGATAGACGTGGGGGATCAACTGAAATTTGAAAACTACGAATTTACCCAGGTATGAGAAAAGCCGCTGACCAAAATGGGTCAGCGGCTTTTGCTGTTATTTTTTCTTTTGGTTCTGCTGCATTTTCAGGAATTGCTCTTTCATTTTCCGCAGACGGCGCTGCTGTTTGCGTTCCCGATTTTGCTGGAACTGGGAACGGATATCGGGGGGCTGGTCCAGCAGCTTTTCTTCCGGAATGTTTCGCTCTGTCAGGCGTTTGTCAGTAAATTCCCGGGCCAGAGTGTAGAAAACAGAGGCCAGAGGGATCATCAGCAGCATACCGCCTACGCCCATCAGACCGCCGCCAACTGTGACTGCAACCAGCACCCACATACCGGGAAGGCCAATGGAAGTTCCCACCACTCTGGGATAGATCAGGTTGTTTTCCAGCTGCTGAATCACCAGGAACATGGCAACAAAGGTCAGCGCTTGGAATGGATCGTTCACCAGAATGAAGAACGCACCTACCACGCAGCCTACAAAAGCGCCAACAACAGGAATCAGGGCGGTGACACCAATGATGACACTGACCAGAGGAATGTAGGGCATTTTGAAAATCGCCATGGCGATAGCAAACAGACAGCCCAAAATGCACGCTTCCAGACACTGCCCGGAGATGAAGTTGGAGAAGGTGCTGTTGGTTAGACGCAGAATCCGGATAATTTCATCCACCGTATGTTCCGGAAGCAGCGAGTACAGAATCCGCCGCCCCTGCCTGGCCAGAATTTCCTTGCGGATCAGGCAGTACACGGCAAAAGCAATGGCCACGACGGTGTTGATCAGGGCACCGGTGACACTGCCGATGACAATCACGGCGCTGCCCATAACGGTGCTGATTTGATTGCCCAGAAAGGCCAATGCATCCCCAAGAACGTTGGTCCAGTTCAGCGTTTGCTGGTTTAATTTCTCCTGTATCCAGATTCTCAGATCCGGATAATCCTCCATAATCACCATCAGGTTGTTGGCGGTACGGTCAATAAAGGCGGGGATCTTTTCCGACAGGGAAGCCCAGGTCAGCTGAATCTGGGGAACCAGCAGTTCAATTACAAACATAATCACCAGAATCAGAGCCAGGATGGTCATGATAATGGCGAAAGCCCGTCGGATACCAAGTCGGTGAATCCCATCCAACTGATGCTCGATGATGCGCATGGGCACATTGAAGATAAAAGCAATACCGGCACCGGCAACGAAGGGAGAGATCAGGTGCCAGATGCTGTCAAAAACGGTTTTTACGCGCTCTGTATCCAATATGAGCCAGCCGAACACAATACAGCCGGCAATCAGAATAAACAGACTGCGCATCGCCCGCTTGTCAAAGTGCATATTTCTACCTCCTTTTCCGTTTTAGTATAGCGGATTTTGGGGAAAAACCGATGAACAAGTTGTAAATTTACCGATTATTAAGCAGGCTCTGTAAAGCCTGACACAACCCATCCACGGCATCCTCTCGAGTGGCCCAGCTGGTGCAGATGCGGATCGCCCGATGGGTTTCGTCTACCCGTTCCTGTTCACAGAATACATAGTCCTTAGCCAGTTCCGCCAGAACCGAATCCGGCAAAATGGGGAAAATCTGATTGGTACTGCCAGGAACCAGATAAGGAACTCCCAGCGCATCCAAGGTGTGCCGAATCTTGTCCGCAAGGCAGACAGCGTGAGAAGCAATGTCCACGTACAGGTTATCCGTCATCAATGTGTCAAACTGGACACCCAGCAGACGGCCCTTGGCCAGCATACCGCCGTGCTGTTTGATCAGGTACCGGAAATCCTCAGCCAAAGCGGGATTACCAATGACGACCGCTTCCCCAAACAGCGCGCCCACTTTGGTGCCGCCGATGTAGAATACATCACACAGCCGGGCGATCTCTTTCAAAGTCAGGTCATTTTCCTTGGAGGCCAGCCCATAGCCCAGCCGGGCACCGTCCAGGAACAGGTACAGCCCCAGTTCCCGGCAGGTTTGGGAAAGCGTTTCCAGTTCGGCCAGGGAGTACAGGGTGCCTAGCTCCGTAGGATTGGAAATGTATACCAGCTTGGGCTGGACGGTATGCTCAAAGCTGCTGTCTGCCCGGTGGGCCAGCATAGTGGCGCGTACCTGCTCCGCCGTGATTTTTCCGTCAGAAGAAGGAAGGGTCAGCACTTTGTGCCCCGTTGCTTCTACAGCGCCGGTTTCGTGGGAGTGAATATGCCCGCTGACAGCGCACAACGCCCCCTGATGAGGACGAAGGGCAGCGGCAATCACTGTCAGGTTGGTTTGGGTTCCTCCCACCAGGAAGTGCACTGCAAGATCCTCCCGGCCACAAAGCGCCTTAATTTTGGCGGCAGCGGCGGCACAGTAGGTGTCTTCTCCGTAGCCCGGTGTCTGCTCCAGATTGGTGCGGCACAGTGCTTGTAAAACTTTCTCGTGACAGCCTTCGCTGTAATCGTTGTTGAAATATACCATAGGTTCTCTCCTTACCTTATGCATTTTCTCCATTTTACCCCGGCACAATACCCCCTGTCAAGATGCATATTCCCCCAGGCAGCGGCATAGGTTTTCTCAGCAGCACACAGCATCGGAGGGTTGCCTATGAAAGAATGCTTATGCAAGCGAGCCTGTGAATTGGCTGTGTACATGATCGAAACCGGTGCCACTGTCCGGTCTGCTGCCCGGCAATTTGGCATTTCCAAATCCACGGTGCATAAAGACCTCACCCAAAGGCTGCGGCAATGTAACCCCGGCCTGTTCAGCCAGGTACGGGAGGTGCTGGACGAAAATAAACGCGAGCGCCATATCCGTGGCGGCATGGCCACCCGCAGAAAGTATAAGGGAGAGTAGCAGGGGATATGCAGAATGCAAAATGGCAATCATTTTGCATTCTGCATGCGAAGCACATCGCTTACAGGTCGTCTGCGTCCTGGATGGGTGTTTCCTTGGGATCCGCAGGACGGCCGGTATAGCTGCCGAAGGGGTCCGTGACGATTTTTTCTTTGTTTTTCTTTGTCATGAAAGCACCTCCCAATCTAACATTTCCTCAAAGTGGGGAAAAGATTCTTGCCTTTTTCGGGGGGAAGTGGTAGAATCAGGATACCATTTCGGAGGTGCGCTATGTTCGATATTACCTTGATTGCCATGGGAAAATTGAAAGAAAAATTTTATCTTTCTGCCGCTTCGGAGTATACCAAACGGCTGTCGGGATACTGCCGGTTTACGCTGCTGGAACTTCCTGAGGTGCGCCTTCCGGAAAATCCGTCTGCCGCAGAAATCCAGGCGGGCCTGGAAAAGGAAGCGGAGTTGATTTTTTCCAAAGTACCCAAGGGTACCTGGCTGTGCGTCTTCACGCCGGAAGGGAAAGAGCTTTCCAGCGAAGCTTTTGCGGAAAAGCTTGCCGGTGTGAAAAACTCCGGAAAATCCAGCGCCTGTTTTCTCATTGGTTCTTCTTTCGGCATGGCCCAGCGGGTAAAGGAGCGGGCGGATTTCCGGCTGTCCATGAGCCCCATGACCTTTCCTCATCATCTGGCCAGAATTATGGTGCTGGAACAGCTGTACCGGGCGGAGGCCATCCAGGCCGGCAGCAAGTATCACAAGTAGTTTAGTTTCCCATTGATCGGCGCAGAGAATGTGCCGATTATTTTTTGCGAAATACCTTGACAGATGAGGTATCTCGTGTTACTATACTTCCAGAAGGAGGGATGACCAATGTCCATCGCCGGTGATCTGATCCGTGGGCATACCGATGCCATTATTTTGGCCCGACTGCTCCGGGGCGACAGCTACGGCTACGAAATCAACAAAGTGATTTCCACCCTCTCCTCCGGTCGGTTTGAGCTGAAGGAAGCCACCCTCTACACCGCTTTCAAACGGTTGGAGGAAACCGGCTGCATTACCTCCTACTGGGGCAGCAGCGGGGCAGGCGCCCGGCGGCGATACTACGCCATCACCCAAACCGGGAAGCAAACTTGTCAGAAACTCCTGGAGGAGTGGCAGGAGACCAAGGAAATTATGGACAAACTTCTGGAAGTGGAGGAATGAAAATGAGAGACAAATTGATCCAATATGTGCAGCTGCTCTTTGCGGGCGCACCGGATAGCGAAGATATGAAGCAGGAGATTTTGCAGAATACCCTGGACCGTTATGACGATCTGATTGCCGAAGGGCGTTCCCCGGAGACGGCCTACCGGATGGCGATTAAGGGCATCGGAGATGTCAACGACATTCTCAGCGGAACGTCTCAGGGACGGCCCTGCCCGGAAACTCCAATCAAAACGAAAGACGACGGTGATACGCCAACAAAAAAAGCGCTGCGGGTCATTGCCATTGCGCTGTACATTCTCTGTCCGATACCGCTGATTTTGCTCAGTGAAATGGGCATGGAGGTTGTAGGACTGTGCTGTCTGCTGGTGATCGTGGCGGTGGCTACGGCTCTGATTATGATGGGAGCAAAAAAGGAATCGGAGGAAAACACTTATTCCGATAGCCGCCCTGTGGGTCCCAGAGAAGAACTGCAAAAAAGCATCAACACCGTAATTTGGGTGGTGGGGGTTGCGGCTTACCTGCTGATCAGCTTCCGTACCCATGCCTGGTATATTACCTGGCTGATCTTCCCGCTGATTGGTGCGGTTCAGGGACTGATTCGGGCCATTTTAGACTTGAAGGAGGAAAAAAACCATGAAGCATAATGCGATTGCAAGAATTATCATATGGAGCATTGTCATTGTTCTGATTCTGGGAATCCTGGCAAGCTTCCTGCTGGGACGGATGACATTTACCAGCTTGATTCGTGGCGAATCCGTCCAGACCTCGCCGCTGGAATCCCAGGTTTCCCTGACTGCACAAACGCAGCCATCCCCAACTCGCCCGGCACAGGAAACTACCGCTTCTTCTGAACCGCAGAAAACGGAATCGGTGGCTGCGGATGGCGTGGTCACGGTGCCGGCAGAGGGAATCCGGGAACTGGAGATCAACTGGGTATCCGGCAATATTCAGATTCAGACTGCCGACGTTACGGAAATCCAGATTTCCGAATCCGGCGTTGCCAACGCCGACTGTGAGATGCAGGTTCAGACCAGAGGGGAGAAGCTGGGCATTGCTTTCTCCAAAGGAACAGAAAAGTTCCTGGGCTTTGGACTCCATGGAGAATTGAGTAAGGATTTGACCATCACGGTCCCGCAGAACTGGGAGTGCCAGGATCTGGAAATCGACGTGGCTTCTGCTACTGTGGATATCCAGAACCTGACGGTTTGGGAGTTAGAATTCAATGGAGCCAGCGGTGAGTGCAAGTTTACTGACTGCACCGTGGATTCTTTGGATGTGAATACCGCTTCCGGAGACGTCTACTTTACTGGCAGACTGCGGGACTTTGACTGTGAGGCGGCTTCGGCAAATATTTATGCGGACTTGAGCATTGTGCCGGAGGAAATGGATCTGGAAACCATGTCTGGTCTGATGGATATCACCCTGCCGGAAGATGCCGGTTTCACTGTGTCCATGGAGTCCATGAAGGCATCCTTTAGCTCTGAGTTTGAAACCACCACCCAGGGCAAGCGGTATGTCTGCGGCGACGGACAGTGCAAGATCTCTGTGGAATCTATGAGCGGCGAAGTGATTCTGCGAAAAGGTTAAAAAAGATGGTCAGGAATGGGAAAATTTCATTCCTGACCTTTTTTATCAAAATTCTCCTGCGTCGTACATTACCGCGGAAAGGGCGCACAGTGGCGCTGTTTCGCACCGCAGAATCCGCTTGCCCAGGGTACAGATCTGCAATCCGGCGTTCCGGGCCAGTTCTACCTCAGATTCCTCCAGCCCGCCTTCCGGGCCGGTTAAAAGGCTGACTGTACGGTAAGAACCCTGCAGCGCTTGCTTGAGGGTGAATGCTTGTTCATTTTCGTAAAACAGCAGGGCTTTGTCCGCTTGGGCAGCCCGCTCCAGAGCCTGCTTGTAGCTTCCCAGTACCAAAACCTGGGGAATCCGGCCACGACCGGACTGCTCAGCAGCGGAGGCGGCAATTTTCTGCCAGCGTTCCAGCTTCTTTTTGAGGCTTTTTTCATCCGGCCGGGATACACATCGGGAAGAAGGAAAAGCCACGATTTCATAAGCTCCCAGTTCCGTGGCTTTCTGAATGACATGCTCCAGTTTATCCCCCTTGGAGAAGGCCATGTAGATGCTCACATTCACAGCAGCTTCCGACTCCGATGCCCGCCGGGACAGAACCTGAAGCTGATACTCCTGCCCATGTACACCGCTAATCCGACACAGACATTCCTGCCCCTGTCCGTCACACAGCAGCAGAGTTTCTTCCTCTTTCAGCCGCAGCACCTTGGCATGCTGCGCATTTTCACCTGCCAGTACCGGGGAATCTGCGCAAAGCTGCTCCGGAGTTACAAAAAAACGAACCATATCCCACACCTCATCATAATTTTCTATAGTGTAGCAGAACCGGGAGGAACTTGCAAGGGCTATGGAAAAAAGTGTTGACAAATTCTGCCCCAGTGGCTATAATAATCAGGAATCTTTGCGAGAGTGTTGGAATGGTAGACAAGCACGTTTGAGGTGCGTGTGGTTATGCCGTGTGGGTTCGAGTCCCATCTCTCGCACCAAAAGCCAGCGATACCCTATTGGGTATCGCTGGCTTTTTATGCTAGAGGCGGGACTCGAAAGGGCGTTAAGAAAACAGTCCTGTGGACTGTTTTTAGCCCGTGGGAGAGTCCCCCAAGCCGAAGGCTTGGAAAAGTAACTGCCGTTGTGATTGCCCATTTGGGTATCGCTGGCTTTTTATGCTAAAGGCGGGACTCGAAAGGGCGTTAAACAAACAGTCCGGGGGACTGTTTGTAGCCCGTGGGAGAGTCCCCCCCCAAGACGAAGGCTTGGAAAAGTAAATGCCCTGGCACCGTTGATGCCAGGGCATTTGAATGGTTTACTTCAGCCCTTTGGTGGTTTTCAGAACCATCTTGGTCAGGGCAAACAGGGCAATGGCGTTGGGAATGACCATCAGATTGTTGAACATATCCGTCAGTTCCCAAACTAGGTCATTGGACATCAGAGTACCCAGGAAAATGAACACCAGGGCAATCACCATGTAAACTTTGATACCCTTCTGTCCGAACAGATAGTTGGCGTTGATCTTACCAAATAGGTTCCAACCCAGGATGGTAGAGAATGCGAAGAAGAACAGACACACGGCAACAAACATCGAACCGGCGGTTTGACCATAAATGGTGCCGAAAGCAGTCTGCGCCAGGTTGGTTTTGTTCAGCACGGCGGTGACGTCGCCTACATACCCATTGGCCAGAGGGCCATCGGCGGTGTAAAGGGTGGCGATGATAACCAGAGCATTCAGGGTCAAAACCACAAAGGTGTCAATGAACACACCTACCATGGCAACGATTCCCTGTTCGTGGGGATCAGTGACATTGGCCTGGGCATGAGCGTGGGGAGTGGAGCCCATACCGGCTTCATTGGAGAACAGGCCCCGCTTGGCGCCCTGGCTGATGGCTTCTTTCAGAGCATAGGCAAATCCGCCGCCAATGATAGCCTGGGGCTGGAAGGCATAACGAAAAATCATGGCAAA
The DNA here is from genome assembly GCA_944382965.1 of uncultured Oscillospiraceae bacterium. Classification (GTDB taxonomy): domain Bacteria; phylum Bacillota; class Clostridia; order Oscillospirales; family Oscillospiraceae; genus Faecousia. The sequence continues at coordinate 23,111 of CALWOA010000026.1, forward strand.
GGTGGCGGGAATGTACTGAATCCGGACAATCAGCGCAATTACTGCACCCAGCAGGAAGATCAGCGCCATGATGGGCACCAGTTTTTCCGTGACGGATGCCAGCCGCTGAACACCACCCAGGAAAATAAAGCCGCAGATAACTACCAACGCAACGCCTACAATCCAACCGGGAATGTGGAAAGCGGTGGCGAAGGTGGAACTAATGGAGTTGGACTGCACCATGCAGCCCATAAAGCCCAGGGCCAGAATGATGGCAACAGCGAAGAAGCCCGCCAAGAATTTGCCGAAACCGTTTTTAAAAGCGGTGGTGATATAATACACCGGGCCGCCGTGGTAGACACCATCCGCACCCTTTTGCCGGGTCTGGATGGCGAGGGTAGCTTCTGCGTAGATGGTGGCCATGCCGAAGAAGGCAATCACCCACATCCAGAAAATGGCGCCGGGGCCGCCAATGAGAATGGCGCCGGCGGAGCCGACAATATTGCCGGTACCTACCTGAGCGGCAATGGCGGTGGCCAGAGCCTGGAAGGAACTCATACCGTGTTCCTGTTTTTCACCCTTCAGCGACAGGGTGCCGAATACCTTTTTCATGCCATCTCCAAGGCACCGGACCTGGACAAACCGGGTGCGGATGCTGTACCACAGGCCCACGCCGATGAGCAGAAAGACCAGAATGTAGTTGGACAGGTACACGTTGATGTTGGCTACAATGGGGAAAAGTGCTTCTTCCAGGGGCTTCATGATGTCTGCCATAGTTTACGTCCTCCTAAAAATAAAAAACCGGACCAGTCGATAGACTGCTCCGAAGAAAAGATGGACTCTCGCCCACCAAAACAGGCAGAAAAATTTGCCTGTATTCTCTGTCCTTTTGCCTGAGAGATTAACGGCAGCCAATCTGCCATTTTGCCCCTTCGGCACCCAATACTGAGATTCTCCAGAGTTACATCCACGCACAGTCTTTGTCTTTGGCAAGACGCCTGAAAGTGTTACTTCTTCGGCAAACCACGAGGGTTTTTCCTGGGCGCTTCGTCTGTAGGTATTCACTTTGGGACTCATATTAACATGCTTGTCATTTTTTGTCAATACCCTGTACACATTTCTCTGCGGCAGGCGTGCATATGCTGATTTGAGGTGATACCATGAGTTACCAGGTGGTGTATCCGGGAGGCCAGGAGAAACAACCTAAGAAGAAACCTACGTCTTTTGTCCTGATGCTGTGCGGATGTATATTGGCTTTTGTGCTGCTGACTGCCCGCTTCTGGCCGGAAGGAGCCCAGGTGATGCAACAATTACTGCTGCCTGGGGACGCAGCGGTGACGGCAGCGGCATTGGAAGATTTTGCGGCAGAACTGCAAGCGGGGGAGCAGTTGTCCGGCGCATTGGAGAATTTCTGCCGAAGCATTTTAGAGAATGCAGAACTTGATACGAATTGACAGCGCAGCCCTGATTCTGGCGGCATTACTGATTCTGGTGCTGCCGCTGCCGTGGTTGGTGGCAGCGTTGGCAGCGGCTACGGTCCATGAACTTTGCCACATGGCGGCCGTTTTCCTTTTGGGCGGGAACGTGGGACGCCTTCATATCGGTGCAGCTGGTACGGTGATGGATGCTTCCAATCTGGGACCAGGCGCTTCCATGCTGTCAACGTTGGCAGGACCTGCGGGGAGCTTTTCGCTGCTTTTGCTGTGCCAAAGCTTTCCAAAAGTGGCAATCTGCGCCGGGGTGCAGGGGCTGTTTAACCTGCTGCCGCTTTATCCGCTGGATGGGGGACGGATGCTGCAGACCGGGCTTCAGATGCTCTGCCCGGAAAAGGCGGAAAGGGTGACCCTTTGGATTCAGCGTATAACCTTGGCGGTCATCACTGCCGCCGCTTTATGGGGCAGCCTAGTGTTGCATCTGGGAATTGGCCCTTTGATTTTTGCGCAGGTGTGGATATGTAAGGCGATTTCACGAAAAAAACCTTGAAAACCGGGCAATTTCGGGGTACAATAGGGCTACCATTGACAAAGAGGTAACACTATGACCGAACTGAAACAGCGCATTCTTCCCACGGTGCAGAAACCGGCCCGGTACACCGGCGGAGAATGGGGCGAGGTAAAGAAGGATCTGGATACGGTGCGTGTCCGGGTTGCTTTCTGTTTTCCGGATACCTATGAGATTGGCATGTCCAATGTGGGTATGCGGATTCTTTATGGCGTGATGAATGAGATGGAGGGCGTCTGGTGCGAGCGGGTCTTTGCCCCTTGGGGAGACATGGAAGATGCTATGCGCCAGCACAATCTGCCCCTGTGGGCACTGGAAAGCCAAAGCCCGGTGAAGGACTTTGACATGATTGCCTTTACCATCGGCTATGAAATGGCCTATTCCAATATCCTGAATATGCTGAATCTGGCAGGAGTCCCGCTCCGGTCAAAAGATCGGCACGACTTGAAAAATATCGTCTTTGCTGGAGGTGTCTGCGCTTTCAATCCGGAACCACTGGCGGACTTTATCGACTTTTTCTCTCTGGGAGAAGGGGAGGACAGTACGGTGGAAATTGTGTCCTTGTACGACCAGGCCAAAGCAGAGGGGTGGAGCAAGGATACCTTCCTCCACGCTGTAGCAAAAATCCCCGGGGTCTATGTCCCCAGCTTTTACCGCCATGAATACCACGAGGACGGAACCCTGGCGGCTATTGTGCCTTCGGAAGGAGCGCCGGAAGTGGTGACCAAGCGGATTGTGGAAGATCTGGACAAGGCCTATTTCCCCACAAAAATGATTGTGCCCTCTACGGAAATTGTTCATGACCGGGCAAACCTGGAGGTGTTCCGGGGCTGCATTCGGGGCTGCCGGTTCTGTCAGGCGGGCTTCAGCTGCCGACCGGTGCGAAAGAAAAGCCCGGAAGTGCTCTATCGCCAAGCGGTGGAGACACTGGAGCATTCCGGGAATAACGAAATTACCATTTCCAGCTTGTCAACCTCGGATTACCGGGAATTGAAGGAATTGACGGACATGCTTCTGCCTTATTGTGCCCAGCAGAAGATCAATCTGTCGGTGCCTTCTCTTCGGGCGGACAACTTCTCCCGGGAACTGATGGAGAAATTGCAGACCGTCCGCAAAAGCGGCCTGACCTTTGCGCCGGAAGCTGGTACCCAACGGCTGCGGGATGTGATCAACAAGAATCTGACGGAAGAAGAAATTCTCACCACCTGCTCCCGGGCCTTTGCTGGCGGCTGGAACAGTGTCAAGCTGTACTTTATGCTGGGCCTGCCTACGGAAACCGACGAAGATGTGCTGGGCATTGCGGAGCTGGTATACAAAGTAATTCAGGAGTGGAAAGCCAACGCCGTGAACAAAAAGCGGGGCCTGCGGGTGCATGTGGCGACGGCGTATTTCGTCCCCAAGCCCCATACCCCCTTCCAGTGGGAAAAGCAGATTACCCCTCAGGAGTACCTGCGCCGGTGCAAACTGCTGAAATCCCATTTCTATTCCAAGTCTATTGAGTACGACTACCACAGCCCGGATTTGAGCCGCCTGGAGGCGGTGTTTGCCCGGGGTGACCGCCGCTTGGGGCCTGTGCTGGAAACGGCGGTTGTCAGCGGCGCCCGACTGGATGGCTGGGATGAATATTTCAACTATGCCAAATGGTTCGATGCCTTCCAGAAGTGCGGCGTGGACCCGGATTTCTACACCGTTCGAGGCTATGACGAGGAAGAAATCCTCCCTTGGGACACCATCGACGTTGGCGTGACGAAGAAGTTCCTGCGGCTGGAACGGAAGCGGGCTTACGCTGGTACCGTCACACCGGACTGCCGCCATGGCTGTGCCGGATGCGGCGCCAATGGTCTGCTGAAGGAGGTGGCTTACGATGCCTAGAGCATTGTTTGAGAAGGTGGGCAGCGCAGCATATATTTCCCATTTGGACTTGATGCGCCTGTTTCAGCGCGCGTTCAAGAGGGCGGGATTGCCCCTGACCCATACCCACGGATTCAATCCCAGACCCTCCGTATCCATCGCTCTGCCCATGAGTCTGGGAATGGAAAGCCGGTGCGAATTGCTGGACTTTGATCTGGAAGGGGAACCACTTTCCGGTGAGAAAATCCGCATCCGGTTGAATGGAGCTTTGATTGACGGCGTTCGGGTTTTGGAAGTGTACGACAGTGGACGCAAGCTGAAAGAACTTTCCCTGATGGACTGCCAGCTGGTTCTGGAATATGATTCCGGTGTACCGGCAGATGCCCGGGAACGGTTGGAAGCACTCTTTTCCCAGGAAGAAGTCGTGGTGGAAAAGAAGGGCAAGCAGGGCCCCACACCGCAGAACATTGCGCCTTTGATTCGCAGTATGGAGATTTCCACCGGTGAACCGGGGGAGTTGATGCTGCAATGCCGGATTTGCTGCCAGAATCCGTCCCTGAACCCTACGCTGATTGCAGCGGCCATAACCAAGTATCTGCCGGACTATGCCCCGGACTTTGTCCGCTGCTGCCGGCTGGAACTATACGATGCCGAAGAAACGGTATTCAGATAAGGAGACAAAGAACATGGATGATATGATTTTGCTGGAAGAGTGCCCCATTTGCCGTGGAGCAGGCATGCTGATGCACGAAGGCGGCTGGTGCGTCCAGGTGGAATGCGCCGATTGCAGCGCCCACACGGTGTATGTGGAATACAATACGGAAGAAGAAAAGAAGGAAGCAGAGAAGTCTGTAGCCTATCTGTGGAACATGGGAAAGGTCGTTAGCAGTGAACGTGGCGAATGATATGGAAATGCGGGTCCGCAATCGAATTGCGGAAATTACCCAGGTGGTTCCCGGCAGCATCGGAGATATGATGCATTTTTCTTTGTTGGAGTGTGACCCGGAGAAGGGCGACTATGTGATGTCCTGCGAGACTGCGCCCTGGATGCGGAACTTTGCCGGAACACTGCACGGCGGCCTGTGCGCAACCATTCTGGATCAGGCTATGGGATTTGTTTCCTACTGTCTGAAACCCGGTGAAGGCACCGCGCCGACGGTACAGATGGAGATCGATTATCACCGTCCTCTCATGCCCGGAGAAAGCGTGATTGTAAAGGTACATGTAGTATCCGCAACGAGAAGCCTGATGAATCTGACGGCGGAAGCCACCCAGGCATCTCATCCGGAAAAAATTTGCCTGTCCGGCTCCGGAATCTATTTCTATAAACCCGCACAATAATTGGGAAAAAGCCGAAAAAACCTCCACAAATCCGGGAAACACCACTGGATTTGTGGAGGAAAAATTTTTTGAGAAAAATGAAAAATAATGCTTGCATTTTTCGGCAAAGTGTGCTAATATATCGAAGTCGTCAAGAGGCGCAAGTAAATATCCGGGTGTGGCGAAGTTTGGTATCGCGCTTGAATGGGGTTCAAGAGGCCTCGAGTTCGAATCTCG
>CALWOA010000027.1 GCA_944382965.1 uncultured Oscillospiraceae bacterium
CAAGCACAGCCCTGTTTTCCTGCCGCTTCAAATGCCCTTGCCCTCCCCGGCGGCAACGGCATTTTCACGGCAACGCCGACAGAGCGTATAACACACTACACTTTGCTTCGCAAAGTCGTGTGCCAAATGGGGGCGTTGCCCCCTTTGGAAACCCCCACAAGAAAAGGCGGTACGCTACCCCTCCACGGGGCGCATACCGCCTTTTCTTGTTATCCAGCCCTCCGGCTGTATCGGTTGAGCAAAAGTCAGCGTGGGAATGGTGTGGTATCTTTATCTAAGCGAACCCCCCGTTTCCCACTTACTCACCGCCTTGTCCGACAAGTGCAGCTGCTGGGCCAGGTCTTTCTGGGTATATCCTTTTTCTTTCCGTAGCCGGGCCACAAAGGCGCCGAATTTCTGCCGATCCAGTTCGTACATACCATTCACCTCTGCCCCAGCATAGCAGATTCGCCCCCATTTGGCAACCGAATGGTATTCGAGTGGGCTATCCCAGCGGAAAAATCCCTTCTCCTGCCAAGCGAATTGAAGAATGCATCGGAAATAGATGTTGACATCTCAATATCTTTTGCGTATAATTGGGCAATCTGGCCAATTATACCAGTGCTACATTGTATAACGCTACCAGCGTCCTTCTCTTTGAAAACGCCCTGATTTGTGATATAGTACAAGGAAGCAGGGAACGCAGCTGGTTTCTGGCCGGAAATCTCTTTTTCATTCTAAGGAGTTCCCATGAAACAGTTGAAAAAAGTCCTGCTTTGGATTGTGTCCATTGTCGCTGCACTGGCTGTGGTGCTGGGCATTGCGGTATTCGCTCTGTGGCACAATGAAATTGCCACTGTGGCAAGTTTCCAGCAGGTTCGCACCCGAAACGACGATCACCTGGACGGCTCTGTCTACACCATGGAAGTCAAAGGCGGATTCTACCTGGATGACTTCATCGCCCAGGGCGGCGCCAAAAGCGACGCAGAGCTGATTGACTTCATCACCGGCAAGATCACCAAGGGTCTGCTGGAAATGGAAATCAGCGAAAGCGAAATTGCCTGCTCCGCCTTCACCGCCCAGACTCCGGAGGGCGACCGGCTCTTCGGCCGCAATTATGACTTTTCCAAAACCAACACCTGCATCGTCTTTACCGAAGCTACGGAGGGCCGCCACGCCACCATTTCCACGGTGGACCTGCAATTTTTGGGCATGGATGTGGACCAGGACGTGGAAGGTCTGATGAACAAAGTTACCTGTCTGGCTGCTCCCTATGCGCCCCTGGACGGCATCAACGATGCCGGTGTCAGCTGCGGCATCTTCATGAGCTACCAGGGCGGGGAAACCATTGTTCCCACCGACCTGAATACCGACAAGCCTGACATCACCTCCACCACCTTGCTGCGGCTGATTCTGGACTACGCCGACAACGTGGAAGAGGCCGTGGAAATCGCCTCTGCATACGACCTGCATGACTCTGCCGCCACCTCCTATCATTATATGGTAGCCGACGCCACCGGCGCCAGTGTGATTCTGGAATGGGTCAACGGCACCGATGCCACCGACCTGAACGGCTCCGCCCGGCAGCTGGTGGTGACCTACAACGATGACGATGCCCACATCGGGCAAGAGGAAGGCCAGTCCGACTACCAGTGGATCACCAACTTCATCATCCAGCCCGACTACTACGACGATCCCGCCGACCAGAAGGGTCTGGACCGGTACCAGAAGCTCTACGAGCAGCTGAGTCAGACCGATGGCATCGTGGCTGACGAGGAAGCCGCCATGGAGATTCTGGCCAGCGTAGGCCGCCGGAACTGGAGCAACGACGACAAGAACACCTGCACCGTCCACAGCGCGGTTTACAACCTGACGGACAAATCCGTCCTGTGGGTTTCCAATGAAAATTACCAGGACGAAACCGCTATTTTCCGTTTCAGCCTGGAAAAATAACCCGGCAGACACCCGGAAATACAAAACAAGAAAGGATTGGTTTGGATGGACGCCAAATACGAAGCTCTGTTTACCCCCTGGAAAATCGGCAATGTGGAAATCAAAAACCGCATCGTCCTGTGCCCCATGGGCGGCACCTCCCTGTTCGGCTGGATGGAGCCCAATCATTTTGACAAGGAAGCGGCAAACTTCTTCCTGGAACGGGCGCAGAATAACGTGGGTCTGATTATCCCCGGCATCGCCCCCATCCGGGACACCATCGGCGGCCGGTGGCTGTACCAGAACAAGAAGATGTTCCGCCAGCTCAAAGACTACATGGAGCAGATTCACGCCACCGGAGCAAAGCTGTTCATTCAGCTCACCGCCGGCATGGGCCGCTCCTGGGGCATTTCCGACGAAGTGACCCATCTGCACAAAAATCCCGTACTGCGGGTACTGGCAAAGCCCATTCTGGACACCAACTACCAGATGGCCAGCCCCAGTCCCCTGCCCTCTCGTTGGGCGGAGGACATCACCTGCCCGGAAATGACCCTGGAGCAGATTCAGGAAATCATCGACGCCTTTGCCAAAACCGCCGCGCTGTGCAAAGAGGCCGGGGTTGACGGTGTGGAAGTCCACGCCGTGCACGAAGGATATCTGCTGGATCAGTTCGCCATGAAGTACACCAACCACCGCAGCGACCGCTACGGCGGCAGCTTTGAAAACCGCTACCGCTTCGCTGCGGAAATCGTCAAGGCAATCAAAGCAAACTGCGGGGAAGATTTCCCGGTGTCTCTGCGCTACAGCGTCATTTCCAAGGTCAAGGACTTCTGCTACGGCGCTCTGCCGGGAGAAAACTACCAAGAAATCGGCCGCGACATGGAAGAGAGCGAGAAAGCCGCCAAGTATCTGCAGGATGCGGGCTACGACATGCTCAACGCCGACAACGGCACCTACGACTCCTGGTACTGGGCCCACCCGCCCATGTACATGCCCCAGAACTGCAACCTGGAAGATGTTGCCCACATCAAGCAGTTTGTGGACATTCCCGTGATCTGCGCCGGACGGATGGAGCCGGACGTGGGCGCTCAGGCGGTAAAAGAAGGCCGTATTGACGGTGTGGGCGTTGCCCGGCAGTTCCTGGCCGACGGCGAATGGGTCACCAAGCTGATGGAAGATCGGCTGGAGGATATCCGCCCCTGCATCTGCTGCCACAACGGCTGCTTCAACCTGTGCCACTACAAGGGCCACGCCAATGCCCAGTCCTTCTTTGACACCCGGGGCATGGCCCGGTGCGCCATCAATCCCAAAACCATGCAGTCCAAGAAATACCGGGTAGAACCTGCCCCCAAGGCCAAGAAAATTGCCATTATCGGCGGCGGCATCGGCGGCATGGAGTCCGCCATCGTCTGTGCCCAGCGGGGCCACAGCGTCACCCTGTACGAAAAGACCGACCGGCTGGGCGGTGTATTCCAGGCAGCGGCTGCCCCCTCTTTTAAGGAAAAGGATCGGGATCTGCTTGCCTGGTATGCAAGAGAGCTTACCAAGTACCCCAACCTGTCCGTAAAGCTGAACACGGAAGTCAAGGACGTGGCCTCCTTAGATGCTGATGAAATCATCATCGCCACCGGCGCTACCGCCAACCGCCTTCCCGTTCCCGGTGCGGACAAGGGCATTCAGGCCATTGATTACCTGCTGGGCAAAAAGCCTGTGGGCGACAAGGTCACCATCATCGGCGGCGGTCTGACCGGCTGCGAAATTGCCTACGACCTGTACTTACAGGGCAAGCAACCCACCATTGTGGAAATGAAGGACGACCTGATTGCCGTCACCGGCATCTGCCTGGCCAACTCCAGCTACCTGCGGGACTTCTTCAAAACCAACCAGGTACCGGTATATCTGGAAACCGCTCTGAAAGAAATCAAGGATGGCTCCGTGGTGGTCACCCGGAAAGATGGCACCCAGGAGGAAATCCCGGCAGACTCCGTGATTCTCTCCGTGGGCTATCGTCCCGCCCCTCTGGCAGACAAGGCAGGGCACATTCACATCGTAGGCGACGCCGCCAAGGTGGGCAATCTGCGCACCGTCATCTGGCGTGCCTGGGATGTGTGCATGAAGCTGTAAGGAGGCGCAAAGATGGAATTAACAACAGAGCAGCAAGCCATTCTGGACGGCGCCAAGGGTGAAACCATGGCCAAGGTCATGAAAACCCTGGTGATGTACGGCCAGATTTTCGGCGCAGAGAAAATGGTGCCCGTCACCTCCCAATATAACCACCTGGTCACCTCCTTCGGGCTGAAGGCGCTGGGGCCGGTGTATGATCTGATGAACCAGCTCATTGACGCCGGTGCGGTTTCCGGGCAGAAATTCTCCGTGGACCCCCGGCCCCTGGACCCCAAGGTCCCTGCCAATTTCCTGCAAAATCTGGTGTTCAGGAAGTTCATGTACAGCAAGCAGGATTTCTATGAAGGCCAGCTGCGGCAGCTGGGTCTGAAAGATGAGGAAGCCTTCAGCTGCGCCTGTTATCTCGATGAGCAGGGCAACCGTCCGAAGAAGGGCGAGATTCTGAGCTGGGCAGAATCCTCCGCCGTGGTCTACGCCAACTCGGTGTTGGGTGCCCGGTGCAACCGCAACTCCGGCATTATGGACCTGATGGGCTCCATTGCGGGATTTGTTCCCTATTTCGGCCTGCTCACCGACGAAGGCCGGAAGGCTACCTGGATCATCCGGGTGGAAACCAGTAAAAAGCCAGAGGCCCAGCTGCTGGGCTCCGCCATCGGCATGAAGGTCATGGAAGACGTGCCCTATGTGATGGGGATGACCAAATGGCTGGGCACCGAGCTGGATGAGGCCGCCTGCGCCTATCTGAAGGATTTCGGCGCCGCCACCGCCTCCAACGGCGCTGTGGGTCTTTACCACATTGACGGTCTGACCCCAGAGGCCAAGGAGTTGGCTACCTCCCTGATTGCCCCTGATGCCAAGGTCTACGTCATTGACGATGCCGAACTGCAGCGGGTGAAGGACAATTACCCTCTGGTGTGGAAAAATCCCAACGCCAAGCCCAAGCTGTGCTTTGTGGGCTGTCCCCACCTGAGTCTGCAGCAGCTTCAGGACTGGACCGAGCGGCTGGAGCAGAGTCTGAAAGCCGCCGGACGGCAGAAGGTCTGTATCCCCACGGTTTTCACCACCGCCCCCGGGGTGAAGAAAGCTTTTGAAAGCAGTCCTTACGGTGCCCGTTTGGCAGCAACCGGGGTAATTTTGTCCTGCATCTGCCCGCTGATGTACATGAATAATCCCCTGTGCGGCCCCATGCCGGTAATCACCTGCTCCAACAAGCTGCGCACCTACACCACCGCCCGGTACTACACCGAGGAGGAAATTCTGATGAAGATTACGAAAGGAGGCAATCCCCAATGAGAGAATTTCAGGGACGTGTGATTGCTCCGGGCTGCGCAACTGCCCCGGCGCTGGTATCCCACGGAGGACTGAACACCCTGGCCTCCTTCCAGAAGGCATTGCAGTTCGGCGACAAGCAGGCCACCTGCGGCGATCAGAATAACCCCGACCTGTATGGCAAGCAGATGGCAGGCAAGGCGCTGTGTCTGCCCCAGACCATCGGCTCCACCACCGGCGGTCTGGTGCTCTACTGCGCCTGCTCTATGAACCGACAGCCCGCCTGTCTGCTGTTCTCCAACCCCATTGACTCCCTGGCTGCCGCCGGCTCCGTGCTGGCAGCGGTGTGGCTGGACAATGTGCAGATGCCGGTGGTAGACTGCCTGGGGGACGAATTTTTGTCCTATGTCCGCGACGGCATGACCATCACCATCGCAGAGAATGGTCTTGTCCGAGTAGAATAACCTGTTTCCTGTTTGAATTGGCTCCTGCCGCAGTTCGCTGCGGCGGGAGTTTTTCTATGTGGAAACCGGCTAGTTCTAAATCCGAACGATTGCAAGGCTATCACAAACACATTGTTCTATTTTGCAACACTTTTTCGACATTTATTCACACATTTTTGCATTACGTTCTATATTGAAACGTTTTTTCTGTTTCCTCACTGGGAAAAGCCAAAAAAGACTGGTAAAATAACCATAAACAATAGCACCGAAGAGGAGAGATTTGGATGATCCAGCTATTGATGATTGCAGATGACTTTACCGGTGCCCTGGATGCCGGTGTTCAATTTGCCTCTCACGGGGCCAAAACCACTGTTATTACCGATACCGTCTCCGAATGGAGTCAGGATGTTCAAAATGTGGACATCCTGGTGGTAGATGCCGAAACCCGGCATATGCCCGCGCAGCAGGCCTACGATACCGTGCATCGGATCGTTACCCAAGGCGTTCACGCAGGAATCCCCCACATTTATAAAAAGACAGACTCCGCCCTTCGGGGCAACATCGGCGCAGAGCTCAGCGCCCTGCTCCACGCCAGCGGCGAAAAGCAGCTCCCCTTCCTCCCCGCCTTCCCTCAAATCGGCCGCTGCACCAAGCAGGGTGTCCACTATATCCAGGACCTGCCGGTAGCCCAGAGCGTATTCGGCAAGGACCCCTTCGAGCCGGTGAAAGAATCCCGGGTGGACAAGCTGATTGCGGACCAAACCCAGGACCCCGTCACTATACTGCCCCCCTTGACCTACGATGATCCCCTGCCGGAGCAGGAGGGCATTCTGGTATTTGATTCCCTGAGTGAAACAGACCTGTCCATCACCGCCCACCGGCTGATGGAAGGAAAGAAACTTGCCATTATGGCAGGCTGCGCCGGTTTCGCCGCCATGCTGCCTCAGCTGCTGGGCACCAACGCCCTGCACCATGAGCCCGTCCTTCCCAAACTGGATTCCCGGCTGCTGGTGCTGTGCGGCAGCGTCAATCCCATTACCCAAACCCAGTTGGATCACGCCCAGGCCGCCGGTTTCCTGCGGCTTCGGATGGAGCCCCGGCAGAAGCTGGAGCCGGATTACTGGGGCAGCGACCAGGGTCGGCAGCAGCTGGCCCAATGGCTGCCGCTGCTGCAGCAGGGAAAGCACACCATCATCGACAGCAATGACCCCGGTTCCAACCAGCCCACTGCCGACTACGCCAAGGCCCAGGGTCTGACCCTGGAGGATGTGCGGCTGCGGATTTCCGGTTCTCTGGGCCAGATTCTCAAGGCCATCAGCCAGGAGAACCTGCCGGGTACCCTGCTGGTCACCGGCGGCGATACCCTGATGCAGTGCATGAACTGCATGGGCATCCACGAAATTGAGCCCTTGTGCGAGGTAGAGGCCGGCGTGGTACTCTCCCGCTTCCAATATCATGGCGTAAGCCGCTATGTCATCTCCAAATCCGGCGGATTTGGAAAAGCGGATCTGCTGATCAGTCTGTCGTGTATGCTGTCTGAACAAGCCAGCGCATAAATGAAAATCAATTAATGGAGGTAACCTATATGCAATATCCGATTCTTCCCGGTTTGACCATGGACGGTCAGGTCTACTGCAACCGCGAAATGGGCACCGTAGAAGCCATTATCCCTCCCGGCCCCTGGCGCACCTGCCACGGCCCCGCAATGGTGGAGCTTCCCAACGGCGACCTGCTGTGCTGCTGGTTTGCCGGCACCTTTGAAGGCGATGCCGACGTTCACATTGTCTGCGCCCGGCTGCCCAAGGGTGCGGACAAATGGGAAGAACCGGTGAACGTTTCCGGCGATCCCACCCGCTCCGAGCAGAATCCTTCCCTGTTCCTGGGTCCCGACGGCGCCGTATGGTGCATGTACACCGCCCAGCTGGGCCGGGTGCCCGGCAAGGACAACATGCAGTTTACCTCCCAGGTTCGCTGCCAGAAGTCCTTCGACGGCGGCAAGACCTGGAGCGATTACGAGACCATCTTCCCTGAAGAGGGTACCTTCTCCCGCCAGCCCATTCAGGTGCTGAAAAACGGCCGCTGGATTTACGGCACCTGGATCTGCACCGATGCTGTGGACGGCCTGGCCGGTGACCCCTCCGCTTTCCGGATTTCCGACGATCAGGGCAAGACCTGGCGTCAGGTGATGATGCCCCGCTCCAACGGCCGGGTGCACCCCACCGTGGTGGAGCTGGACGACGGGCATTTGGTTGCCTTCATGCGCAGCCGGGAAGCAGATCACATCTACCGCAGCGAATCCTTCGACTGGGGCGACAGCTGGTCTGAACCCAAGCCTACCGTGCTGCCCAACAACAACTCTTCCATCAGCGCCATCCGTACCCAGTCCGGACGGATTGCCATCGCTTACAACCCCACCTGCGTCTCCGAGGATATGCGCAGCAAGTGCGCCTGGCCCGGTCTGCGCTGCCCGGTGGCTGTGGCATTGTCCGAAGACGGCGGCCTGACCTTCCCCATGATCCGCTGGATCGAGCGGGGCGAAGGTTTCATCGGCGACGAGAACAAGACCAACAACAAGCAGTACGAGTATCCCTACATCATGCAGGGTGCCGACGGTCGGATGCACCTGGCCTACGCTGCCTTCACCCGGAAGGCTGTGAAGTATGTCAGCTTCACCGAGGCCGACGTTATGGGCGCCAAGCGGGAGCGCTACGGCGTGTATAACCCCACCTCCGGTGAGGGCGCCCGGGACGCAAAATAATTCTGAAAATTCTAATTTTGGATAGGAGTGGTTCTGTATGTTGACAACTTACAACCTGAAAATGCCCCATGCTGTCTACGGCGGCGAGAACGCCATGGACAACATTGCCGCTATCATCAAGACACTGGACGCCAAGAAGGTGGCCATGTTCACCGACAAGGGTCTGCGCAGCCTGGGTCTGTTCACCCTGGCAGAAGACGTGGTCAAGACCACCGGCGTTTCCTACTATGTGCTGGATGATCTGCCCCCGGAGCCTTCCTACATGGCCGTGCAGAAGATCGTGGACCAGTTCAAGGAAAGCGGTGCCGACCTGATCGTAGCCTGCGGCGGCGGCAGCGTCATGGACGCAGCGAAGCTGGCCAGCGTGCTGGTTACCGATGAATACGGTGTCAAAGAGCTGCTGGACAACCCCGGCATGGCCCGTAAGTGCGTGCCCATCGTGCTGATCCCCACCACCGCCGGTACCGGCGCTGAGGTGACTCCCAACGCCATCGTGGGCGTACCGGAGAAGGAGCTGAAGATCGGCATTGTCAACGAGAACATGATTGCCGACTACGTCATTCTGGACGCCCGTCTGATCAAGAACCTGCCCCGGAAGATCGCTGCCGCCACCGGCGTGGACGCTCTGGCCCACTGCATCGAGTGCTTCACCTCCAACAAGGCCAACCCCTTCAGCGATATGTATGCACTGGAAGGCTGCGATTTGATCCTGAACAATATTGAGAAGGCCTGCGACGATCCCGAAGCCATGGAAGAGAAGAACCGGATGCAGATGGCTGCCTACTACGGCGGTCTGGCCATCACCGCTTCCGGCACCACTGCGGTTCATGCCTTGAGCTATCCCTTGGGCGGCAAGTACCACATCGCCCACGGCGTTTCCAATGCCATTTTGCTGGCTCCCGTAATGCGCTTCAACGCCCAGGACCCCGCCTTCCGGGAGCGTCTGGCTCTGGCTTATGACCGCTGCTGCCACGAGAAAGTCAAGTGCGAAACCGTAGACGAAAAGAGCGCCTGGATGATTGCCAAAATGGAAGGCATTGTCAAGCACCTGGAGATTCCCACCAGCCTGAAGGAATTCGGTGTTCCGGAAAGCGACCTGGAAGGCCTGGTTGCAGCCGGCATGCAGGTTCAGCGTCTGCTGGTAAACAACATGCGTCACGTCACCGCTGAGGACGCAAGAAAGCTGTATCTGGAAATTATGTAAGGAGGTATTCCATTATGAAAACCGTGGAAATCAAAGGCATTATCCCCCCGATTGTCACCCCCATGAACGCCGATGAGAGCGTCAACATTGCCGAGCTGCGCAACCAGGTAGAGCGTCAGATCGCAGGCGGTGTCCATGGCATCTTCCCCTTCGGCACCAATGGTGAAGGCTACATCCTGAGCATGAAGGAAAAAGAAGAGATTCTGGAAGCCGTCATTGACCAGGTCAAGGGCCGCATCCCCGTCTATGCCGGCACCGGCTGCATCTCCACCCAGGATACCGTGTACATGAGCAAGCGGGCTGAGGAGCTGGGCGCCGACGTGCTGTCCATCATCACCCCCAGTTTCGCCGTGGCCAGCCAGAAGGAACTGTATGACCACTACGTAGAGGTTGCCAAGCATGTGAACATCCCCATCGTGCTGTACAACATCCCACCCCGTACCGGCAACAAGCTGCTGCCCGAAACCGTGGCAAAGCTGGCAAAAGACGTAGACGTAATTATGGGCGCCAAGGATTCCTCCGGCGACCGTGACAACCTGAAGGCCTACATCGATCTGACCAAGGATCTGGACAAGGACTTCTCCGTGCTGGCAGGCAACGACGGCAACATCTTCTTCTGCCTGCAGAACGGCGGCAAGGGCGGCATCGCCGGCCGTGCCAACCTGTGGCCCGAAACCGTGGCTTCCATCTACAACTACTTCGTAGCCGGTGATCTGGAGAAGGCTGAGGCTGCTCAGGCCGAAATCGCCAAGATTCAGCCTGTCTTTAAGTTCGGCAACCCCAACACCATCATCAAGAAGGCTGTCAACCTGCTGGGCTATCCCGTGGGCGACTGCCGCCGTCCCTTCAACTACCTGTGCGACGAGGGTGTGGAGGCTCTGAAGGCCGTCCTGAAAGACACCGAAAACCTGCACTAAGCAATAAATCCACGCAATAAGGAGATAACAAATATGTTCAAACCCATTCTGGGCATTTCCATGGGCGATCCCTTTGGCAACGGTCCTGAGATTACCGTCCGTGCTCTGGCAGATGCCACCGTATACGAGCGCTGCAGGCCCCTGGTTGTGGGCGACGAAACCGCCATGCGCTATGCGCTGAAAGTTGCTGAGAAGGTCAGCGGCATCAAGCTGAACCTGAACGTGGTTTCCTCCCCCGCCGAAGGCAAGTACACCTACGGCACCATCGATCTGATGGATCTGAAGTTGGTTCCTGCCGACTCCATTCCTGACACTTCCGATCTGGACGAGCCCAAGCCCTTCGGCGTAGGCGCCTGCGCCATCGGCGGTGAAGCTTCCTTCCAGTACGTCAAGAAGGTCATCGAGCTGGCTATGGCCGGTGAGATTGACGCCACCGTTACCAACGCTCTGAGCAAGGAAGCCATCAACATGGCAGGTCACCACTACTCCGGCCACACCGAAATCTACGCTCACTACACCGGCACCGATAAGTACACCATGATGCTGGCCCATGACAATCTGCGGGTTGTCCATGTCTCCACCCACGTTTCCCTGCGGGAAGCCTGTGACCGGGTGAAAAAGGCCCGGGTTCTGGAGTGCATCCGCATCGCCAACGAAGGCTGCAAGGCCCTGGGCATTAAGGAGCCCAAGATCGGCGTTGCCGGTCTGAACCCCCACTGCGGTGAAAACGGCATGTTCGGCCGGGAAGAAATTGAGGAGATTCAGCCCGCCATTGACGAGGCTATGGCAGAAGGCATCTGCATCCCCGAGAAGAAGCCCACACCTCCCGACACCGTGTTCTCCAAGGCATTGGGCGGCTGGTATGATATCGTGGTGGTTATGTACCATGACCAGGGCCACATCCCTCTGAAGGTCAAGGGCTTTGTCTACAACCGGGAAGAGAAGCACTGGGAAGCAGTTGCCGGCGTAAACGTCACCTTGGGTCTGCCCATCATCCGGGCCTCCGTGGACCACGGCACCGGCTTCGGCCATGCAGGTTCCGGCCACGCCAATGAGCTGAGCCTGGTCAACGCCATGGACTACGCCATTGTGATGGCCAACGCCAAGAAGCAGTAAATCGGGATTTGGTCATGGGGGCAATCCCCATGACCCCCTAACAAATGAGGAGGAAATGCATCATGACCAACAAGTTTGCACTGGAACATGTGGGTATCAACTGTGCCAACCCGGAAGCAGCTTCGGATCTTGCCCAGCTGCTGAGCCTGCTGTTCAATCTGACTCCCCGTCACGGCCAGAAGTCGGAATTCGGCGGCGATTACTTTGAGTGTATGAAAACTCCCTTCCTGGGCACCAACGGCCACATTGCCATGCGTACCGACGATCTGGACGCTGCTGTTGCCGAGCTGAAGGAGAAGGGTTATTCCTTCCGCATGGACACCGCTGCCTACACCGATGACGGTAAGCTCAAGAACATCTACCTGGACGGCGAGTTCGGCGGCTTTGCCATCCACATTCTGAACAAGCCTGTCTGATTCCTGCGGCAGCTGACCGCTTTCTTGGGCATCTTGCGGAAGCCTTTGCCGCCTGATTGGTTGTTTTTAAGCAGGGGAAGCTTAAAACCATATAAAAATTCCCACATTACAGAGAGGAGAACTACATAATGACAATCCCCATGATTATCGCTCTGGCCGTCACGGCTTTCATGGTCTACCTGATCATGACTGAAAAGGTCCCCTTCGGTGCGCCCCCCATCATTGCCTGTGCGCTGATGGTTCTGTTCGGTGTTACCGACATCCAGACCGCATTCCGCGGTTTCTCCAACCCCAGCATTCTGATGTTGGCCTCCTTCATGGTGATCATCGCCGGTTTGCAGAAAACCAGCTTCATCGCCGCATTCAAGTCTGCCGTTGTGAAGATGGCAAACAAGGGCGGCTTTAAAGCCTATGTGCTGATGATCCTGGTGGTCATGCTGGGCACCAGCCTGTTCGGCACCGGCTCCACCGCTTACTATGTTATGACCCTGGGCCTGCTGTCCACCATCCCCTCTTCCAAGAACCTGCCCGGCTCCAAGTTCCTGATGCCTGCTGGTTTTGCCTGCAACCATCCTCTGATTCCTGTCAACACCGCTCTGCAGTTCGGCTATGTGCTGGCTGTTCTGGAAGCTGGCGGCGCTGTTATGAACGTCTCCCTGCCCAGATTCGCTGTTGCCAACTTCATCCTGTCCGCCGGTTTCTTTGCCTGGTGCCTGGTTGCTTACAAGTTCCTGCCCAGCCATGACATTGCTTCCGCTACCGACGAGGCCAAGGCTGCTGCCGAAGGCGGCCAGCTGCCCAAGTGGAAAGAAGTTGTAGTTTACGTCTGCTTCGCTGTGGGCATCCTGGGCATGATCCTGTACAGCTTCATCGGCGATCCCGGCTACGCTCTGTGCGCTGTTTCCGCTTCCGTGCTGCTGTTTGTCGGCGTTCTGGACTTCAAGGAAGTTCGTGACAGCATGGGCGCTCCCATCATCCTGATGTCCGCCGGTGTCATCGGCGTTGCTGAGGCTCTGGGCGTGACCGGCCTGACCAACCTGGTTGGCGAGACCGTTGCCGGTATGCTGGGCGGCAGCGTCAACCCCTTCATCCTGATCTTCGTATTCTGCGTCCTGACCTCCGTGCTGGCTACCATGACCGGTTCCACCATCGGCACCGTTCTGGTGTTCGCTCCCATGGCAGTTGCCACCTGTGTCAACCTGGGTCTGAACCCCACCGCTGCCGCTGCTGCCATCGTGGTCTCCGGCTGGAACGGCCACTTCCTGCCCATTGACGGTCTGCCCGCAATGTGCATGGGCATCGGCAACTACTCCCTGAAGGAGTTCTGGAAGTTCACCATCCCCCAGTACTTCATCCGTCTGCTGGCTCTGACCGCCGGCTGCATGCTGATGTTCCCCGTTGCCTGATCGGCACTTTTCAAACGTACCATAGCAGAACCCCCGGTGCCGTAACCGGGGGTTCAACTTGTGAAAATGCACTCGCCCCCGGTGCGTTTTTTGCCGCGCCGGGGGCTGTTTGCTTATTCTTCCTTTTTGCCCAGATACCGCCACAATGTGGTACGGCTGATACCCAGCTGCCGGGCAGCTGCCGTCTGGTTTCCGCCGTGGTCCGCCACCGCCTGACGGATCACCTGCCGGGTAATCTCCTCCAGGGTCCCTTCGGCGCCGATTCTGGGAGCTTCCGGCACCACGCTGTGGGCCAGTCCCGATTCTTTCGCCAACACCTCCGCCACCAGGGACGAGCGGATGTACACAGAATCGCAAAGTGTTGCCAGTTCATACAGCACCTGCTTGAATTGGGTGTAGTTGTTGGGCCACTTGTACCGGCGCAGCTGGTCAATGGCGTTGGGATCAAAGCCGGAAATCTGTTTGCCCAGTTCCTGGTTCAGGTTGTTCAGATACAGGCTGGCCAGAGATGGAATTTCATCCGACCGGGTCCGCAGGGCGGGCAGACGCAGGCTCAGGCAGCCCAGAGCCAGGGTAAACTGCCGTACCGGTTCTGCCAGCGCCCCTCCTTCCCGGCAGGTGCAGGAGAAGATCAGCTTCTGCCGCTTTGCCAGACCAGTTTCCTGAACCATAGCCTGAAGCTGAGCCAGACGGATTTCCGGGAGGGTTTCCAGATACTGAAAATACAGGGTATTGTGGTTGTCATTAAAGGGAGAATTGGGGTGATTTAGCAGAAAATCCCAGCTTTTCTCCGTGAGAATCTTGCAGTTGAATACCACAAAGGGCATATTGGTGTGGCCGCTTCGCAAATACAACGCTCGGGCAATCTGTTCCTTGCCTGTCCCTTCCTCTCCCACAATCAGCACGCTTTGCCGGGACAGAGCCAGTGACGATACCGTAGCATCCAGTTCTCCCATGGCACCCGACAGGCTGTAAAAGCTGTTCATAAACAGATGCTCACACTCTGTCTGCCCGTAGCTGCGCAGTCCCAGCTTGCTTCCTCGCAGCGGGATCTGCCCCGGGCGGCAGGAAAAGACTACGCAGCTGGTATCCAGAACTTGCATTTGCTTGGCGGTAATGCCATATAAGGTGTTATAGCTTTTGTGGTAGAAGGAGAGGGTTTTCCCTGGCTGCACCTCTTTCATACGGGAGCGCAGCGCCGACAGCAGCTCCCCGGAAGGCTCCGAAGGGCTGAAATACCGGACGCTCCCCTGCCGGTCCAGCACCACAATGGATACACCCCCCCGGTTCATGCTGCGCAGAATCCGGTTTTCCTGACGCAGTCGGCGGAAGGCTTTGCTGAAAGATACCGCCTGATCCAAGGCGGTGCGCAGTCCTTCGGCGCCGGAGGTAATCAAATAAGCGTCCATACCCATCTGGCGGGCCACAGTGTGGGTGACCATGTCGCTGACCACCATCCGATAGCCTTCACTGTGCAGCCGGTTCAATGTCCGCACCACCTCATCACTGCTGTGAATGGTATGGATGTCCACATCATAGCGCAGCAGATCGCACAGAATGTGCGCCGGCTCCGTAATGCCGGGAAACCCCACAATGGCGTAGCGTTTGCCATAATTCTCCGCCAGTTTGATAGAACGCAGCACATCATAAACTGATAATTTGATATCTACCACCGGAATGCTGCTGACCTGGCGAATCCGCTCCGCAGTGCCGCCCCGGGAGATAATGCAGTCATAAGCATCCTGAGGAGTCTTCTGGACAATCGCCACGCCTTCTTCCAAGTCACCGATGGCCACATCCAGCCGCACATTGGGATACTCCTCCGCCGCCCGTTCCATTACGGTTTTCATTCCCTCGTAGGGTGCAATTCCCAGAATGTGAATCCGGCTTTCTTCCATAAGCTGTCCCTCCATTGCCCGACTGATTCTGTTGCAGAATAAAACAGCGGGCAGCGCTTTTCTTTTTGTATCATAGCATATCCTGTTAAGAAAAGAAACCATTTCTCACGGAAACCCCAGGCAATTTTGCCGACCAGGTCTCCTTCCGGGATTCGCCTTGACAGGGGGGATATTCTGTGCTAATTTAGTTTCAGATGCAACGAAATGAACAGGAGGCAGCGCCATGGCACGGATTATGAAGAAACTTACCGCCCTGTCCCGATGCAGCTTTTGCTACCGGGAAGAAATGCTCCGGCCCTATGGGCTGAAGGGAAAAGATGCCAGTTTCCTGGTGGAACTGTGCGCCTGCCCGGGGTTATCCCAGGAGCAGCTGGCCCGGAGAGTCTGCACCAATAAGAGCAACGTCACCCGGGAAGTGGCAGTGCTGGAAGAGGCAGGCTTTCTCACCCGCTGCTGCCAGCCGGAGGACAAACGGGCCATGATGCTCTTTCCCACCCAGAAAACCCTGGACCTGCTGCCCCGAATCCGGGAAATTCTGTCCTCCTGGTCGGATTACATGACCCAGGACTTAACCCCCCAGGAGCGGGAAACCTTGGATATTCTGCTTGCCAAAATGATGGTGCGGGCGGATGAATGGATGGAGGAGCGCTGATGGGACGACTGGAAGCCTACCTGAAACCCTACTTTGGCTACATCACCCTGACGGTAACCATCAAGTTCCTATCCGCTGTAGCAGAGCTGCTGATTCCCTATCTGATGGAGATCATTCTGGATGAAAAAGTACCCGCCGGAGATCTGGGAGAAATCTATATTGCCGGCGGCTGGATGCTGCTGTGCGCCGTTGTGTGTCTGGTACTGAATATTGTAGCCAACCGGATGTCCGCCATCTCCTCCGGCAAAATCACCCGTGCCGTCCGCCACGACCTGTTTTACAAGCTGGAAACCCTGTCTGCCCGGCAGCTGGATCACCTGACGGTATCCTCCGCCGTATCCCGGCTGACCAGCGATACCTACAACATCAATCAGTTCATCGCCCGGATTCAGCGGCTGGGAATTCGGGCGCCCATTCTGCTCATCGGCGGCATTGCCATGATGGTGAGCATGGACCCGGTGCTGTCGCTGGTTCTCATTGCCCTGCTTCCCATCATTGCGCTGGTTGTGTACTACGTCACCAAAACCAGCGTCCCGCTGTATACCCAGCAGCAGGGAGTTCTGGATGACATGGTACGCACCATTCAGGAGAATATCACCGGCATCCGGGTCATCAAGGCCCTGAGCAAAACCGACTACGAAAAACGCCGGTTTCAATCCGTGAACCAGGAACTGACAGAAGTAGACGAAAAGGCGGGCTTTGTCACTGCCCTGACTAACCCATCTTCTACCCTGGTTCTGAATCTGGGACTGACACTGGTGGTGATTGTGGGTGCCTTCCGGGTCAACAGCGGCGCCATTCTCAGCGGGGTGATTGTGGCGTTTTTGCAGTATTTTATCATGATTCTCAACGCCATGCTGGGCATTACCCGGATTTTTGTCATGTATTCCAAGGGTCAGGCCAGCGCCAACCGGGTTGCGGATGTGCTGGAACTGGAAGCAGATCTGACGGTTCTGCCCGCCCAGCCGCCCCGGGCTGATGCTCCCCACATTGAATTTCGCAACGTGTCCTTTTCCTACACCGGCAAAGGCGCTGTGCTGCATGACCTGTCCTTTTCTCTGAATCACGGGCAGACCTTAGGCATCATTGGCCCCACCGGCTGCGGCAAAACCACCATTGTCAATCTGCTGCTGCGGCTGTATGATCCGGACGAGGGGGAAATCCGCATCGATGGTCAGGATATCCGCACCATTTCCCCAGAGGTGCTGCGCAGCAAATTCGGCGTGGTCTTCCAGAACGACTTCGTCACCGAAGGCACCATTGCCGACAATCTGCGCTTTTTCCGCCCTCTGTCGGAGGAGGCCATTACTTCCGGCGCAGCCTTTGCCCAGGCGGATTTCGTCCGGGAAAAGGGTATGGATGCTCCGGTTCAGGTGCGGGGCAACAACCTTTCCGGCGGTCAGAAACAGCGGCTGCTCATCGGCAGAGCCTTGGCTGGCAATCCGGAAATCCTCATTCTCGACGATGCTTCCTCGGCGCTGGACTACCGCACCGATGCCCAGCTGCGTAAGGCACTGTATCAGAACTTCCAGAATACCACCACCGTGGTGGTTGCCCAGCGGGTCAGCTCCCTGCGTCATGCGGATCTGATTCTGGTGTTCTCCGATGGTGCCCTGCTGGGAGCCGGCACCCACGAAGATCTGATGCAGACCTGTGAAGAATACCGCCTCATCGCTCAGACCCAGATGGGCGACGGAAAGGAGGAAGGCTGATGGCACAAAATCCCAACGTCATTGGCGGTGGCCGATACACCCGAATGGAATCCTCCGGGGATCGGCGGTTCTTCCGGGGAAAGGTAAGCGCCGGGTCGGTACTCAAACGGCTTTGGCAATACCTGGGCCGTAACCGCTTTTTGCTGGTGCTGGCAATTGTGCTTTCCATCAGTTCCAGTCTGCTGGGGCTGTATGGTCCCAAGCTGTCCGGTCAGGCCATCAACGCCATTGATGTACCGGCGGGACAGGTAGACTTTGAAACCGTGTTTCGCTGCGCCGGGCTCATGGTGATTTTTTACCTGGCTTCCGGTGCGCTGACCTACGGGCTGAATATTGTGATGATCTATCTGTCCCGGCGGGTCGCCCGGCAGATGCGCCACGATGTATTCGAAAACCTCACCGTCCTGCCGGTAAAATTCTTTGACGATTACCAGACAGGCGATATCATCAGCGTCATCACCTACGACGTGGACACAGTGAACCAATCCCTGTCCACGGACCTGCTGCAGCTGCTGCAAAGCGTGGTCACGGTGGCAGTATCCTTTTTCATGATGCTGACCATCGCCCCGAAGCTGGTGAGCATTTTCCTGTTTACCATTCCGCTGACCATTCTGTTTACCCGGTGGCTGACCCGGCGGGTGCGGCCGCTGTTTCGCCACCGCAGCGCCAAGCTGGGTCTGCTGAATGGGTTCGTGGAGGAAATGCTCTCCGGGCAGAAAACCATCCGGGTCTACGGCCGGGAGGAAGCGGTGCTGGAAAAGTTTGACGAAAAAAATCAGGAAGCCGTAGATGCCTACACCATCGCCGAGGCCAACGGCACCATCACCGGCCCGTCGGTAAACTTCATCAACAACGTTTCCCTGGCCCTGGTATGCATCTTCGGCTCCATGCTGTTTTTGCAGGGGCAAGTGCGGCTGGGCGACCTGAGCAGCTTCGTCCAGTACTCCCGGAAATTCTCCGGCCCCATCAACGAAATGGCCAACGTCATTGCCGAGCTGCAAAGCGCCTTCGCCGCCATGGAGCGAGTGTTCTCCCTCATCGACGCCGAACCGGAACCGGCCGACCTGCCCCAGGCGGAAGTGCTGGATCATGTGCAAGGAGATGTGCGGCTGCAAAACGTCAATTTTTCCTACAACTCCGGTCAGCCTATCATAACGGATCTGAGCTTTCACGCCAAGCCTGGCAGCCTGACTGCCATTGTCGGCCCTACCGGGGCAGGCAAAACCACCATTATTAACCTTTTGATGCGCTTTTACGATGTGGACGGCGGAACCATTCTGGTAGACGGCAAAGATATCCGCACCCTGACCCGGGATTCCCTGCGCCGGGCCTACTCCATGGTGCTTCAGGATACCTGGCTGTTCCATGGCACGATTTTTGACAATCTGGCCTACGGCAAGCCCGGTGCCACCTTGGATCAGGTGGTTGCCGCCGCCAAATCTGCCCACATCCACGGCTACATTTCCCGGCTTCCCCAGGGCTATGACACGGTGCTGTCGGACAACGGCACTTCCATTTCCAAGGGCCAGAAGCAGCTGCTGACCATCGCCCGGGCCATGCTGCTGGATGCCCAGATGCTGATTCTGGACGAGGCCACCTCCAATGTAGACACCCGGACAGAGCAGCGCATCCAGGCCGCCATGCGCAAGCTGATGGAAGGCAAAACCTGCTTTGTCATTGCCCACCGGCTGTCCACCATCCGTTCCGCGGATCACATTCTGGTGCTGAATCAAGGCCAGGTAGTGGAGCAGGGCACCCACGAAGAATTGATGGCAAAGCAGGGCTTTTACTGGGAGCTTTACCAGTCCCAGTTTGAAAATCAGGCGGGATAATCCTGCTTTTTCCGCCATAAGGAGAGAATTTCTATGACATTTATCCCCATTGACCGGAAAAACTGGGAGCGGAAGGAATATTTTGACAACTATTTTTCCCAGGTTCCCTGCACATACAGCGCCGTTTTCCCCTTGGATATCACTTTGCTTCGCCAGCGGGGCGAAAAACTGTATCCTGCCATGCTGTATGCCATTACCACCATTGTCAACCGGCACAGGGAATTTCGTACAGCGATCACCCCCCAAGGCCAGCTGGGTTTCTACCAGCAGATGCACCCGTGCTATACTGTCTTCCATAAGGACAGCGAAACCTTTTCCAACATCTGGACCACCTACGCCCCGGAATACCAGGATTTTCTGGAAAACTATCAACTGGATCAGCAGCGCTACGGCAGCTGCAAGGGGCTGATCGGCAAGCCGGATCAACCGGAAAACACCTTCCCCGTCTCCATGATTCCCTGGGCCAGTTTTTCCGGATTCAATCTGAATCTGCAAAAAGGGTATGACTATTTGCTCCCCATTTTCACTATGGGCAAATTCTACCAGGAAAATGGAAAAACTCTTCTGCCCCTTGCCGTCCAGGTTCACCATGGGGTATGCGACGGATTTCACCTGTGCCGTTTTGTGACGGAACTGCAAGACCTGCTAAATCACGAATGTTTCAAAGGAGAGGCATAATCCTATGGATATCTTATCGATTGCCATGTGCATTTTCATTGTGATGGAATCAGCCAATGTGGCTATTCTCTACTTCTGGCCCGGCAGCCGGATTGGCAGCGGCGTGGGCGTATTCAACGCATTTCACAGCAGCCAATCCCAAGAGCAGAAGCTGTTTTCTGCCTATCTTGTAAACTGGGTAGCCGGTGTAAAACTGATTTTCATTTTTCTGCTGGGTGTCATTGTGGCCATTGGCAGTGAGCCGGTGCGGATGTGGGCTGTGGTAGCTATGATTTTGTCCATTGCCACGTATTTCTGGCGTCTGCACCCGATCATCCGGCAGTTGGATGCCATGGGCTGCATCACCCCCAAAGGCTATTCCAAAGCATTGGGCTGGATGATCGGCGGATTTCTTCTGCTGTTTACACTGGCTCTTGCAATTTATCTGCTGGGAAAACTGAGTTAAGTAACGCAGTTCACTTTTTAGGGGCAAAGAACGCAGCCCGGAAAGCTTTCGCTTTCCGGGCTGCTGTTTATTGGGCTCTATTCGTTATCGGAGCATCTGCACTCCGGTCTGGGTTGGGGTATCATAGTAGGCATAGTAAATTTCCGTGCCTTCCTCGATGCCGGAGAGAATCTGAACATACTCCCCATCCGATACCCCGGTGGTCACTGTGACCGGGTTGGTCAGAGAAGCGCTGCTTTCGTCATAATGGGTGTACAGGAGGGTTTCCCCATTGACCTCTTCCAGTGCTGCCGCAGGTACACACAGTACATCTTCCTGGGTTTCCAGCTCGATATAGGCGCAAGCTGTCATTCCCGGCAGCATGTCGCCGCTTTTTTCCAGGGTCAGGGTCACGGTGAATTTGCTGTTGCCGCCTTCATTTTCTCCCGCGGAAGCGATTTGGCTCACTTTGGCATCAAAGGCTTCTCCCCCCAGGGCGTCCACTGTAATCTTGGCTTCCTGGCCCAGGGAAAGCCGGGAAATATCCAGCTCGTCAACCGCGATCTCCACGGACATATGGTTTTGGGATGTTACACTGGCAACCGTTACCGTGTCCAGGCTGTAAGGTTCAAAGGCAGCGCTTTGGTCACCGCCACCGGACAGGCCGCCGCTCATCCCGCCCATGATGCCAGACATGCCGCCCATATTTCCCATACCGCCGCCAGGCTGCTCTGTCCCCGGCGTTTCCGGAAGGGGGGCCAGGGCAACCAGGTTTCCTTCCGCATCCACAACCAGCAGGAAAATCTGTCCCTGAGTGATTTCCCCGGGAGAAACCAGGGCCGTGCTGTATGTCCGCTCCTGGGTCAGATCCCCGGTATTGACCCCCACCTCAGGCAGATTGTTCAGGTCGGTGATGGCATAGGAATAGGGGGTTTGCAGAACATTCACCATTCCCTCGGCCACTTCTGTCACCCGGGCTACGAACCCCTGGTAGGTTATGCTCTGTTCATTGGCAATGGTCAGGCTGTAGCTTCTTTCCGCGCTGCCGCTTTCACAGGCAAAACTGACCTTCACCGAATATTCCCCAGCTGTGGTCGGTGTACCTTCCAGCACACCGGCGGCGGCATCCAGAGCGATCCCCTCCGGCAATCCTTCTGCTGTCCAGGTACCGCTGAGAACGTTCGTCCCGTCCCATGCCTGCAAGGTCATCTGGTAGTACTGCCCAACAATTCCCGCGGCCAGGCCCTCGGTAAGGATGCTGACCTGTACAGGTTCAGGCGGATCCGTGGGTTGGGAAGTTGGGGGCGTTTCGTCCGGCACCGGGGATTCCGGCGTCTGAGGTGTCTCGGGAGACTCCGCCGGCAGGGATACTTCCGCCTGTTCCGGCTCCAATTCCGTTACCGCGCTCAGCAGCGTCAGGCGCACGGATGATCCTTCGCTATTCTGCCCAAGCTGTCGGGGCGCAGCTGCAGCTGTCCCTTGTGAGCCGACAGAAAGCAGATTCACTACCGCGCCGCCGGATTCATTGGACAAAAGCCACGTTCCTTCCGTATCCACCCCGGTTACAATTCCATCGCAGGGGGCCATAATGGTCTGGGTCTGGTACATCTGAAACAGCTGCTGCATCATCTGCTCATACTCCTGCCGCTGGTCAATCAGCTGCTGATATTCCGGCGTGGTGCCGGTGTCCTCCAGCTTCAGCAGTGTCTGACCCTGGGAAACTTTTTGTCCTTCCTGCACCGGGATCTGAGACACCACGCCGGAATAAGCCATGGCATTCCAGGGGCTGTGGACGTACAATTCCCCTGTGCCTAGGTCGTTTCCGTCCTCGGCTGTCAAGGTCACGGTTTCCCCCACCGGATAGTCCTCATCTTCCACCGTCACTGTCAAGGTTCCTTGGACGTTGGATTTTACACTTCCGGTTACCTGGGTGCCGTCGGAGAGGGTCACCAACACCGAATTCCCAACGGTCAGGTCCGTCTGAGCGTTCACCTGTACCGCCATCTTATCATCGAGAGACAGCACCGCCAGCGCACCGTGTTCCAGCATCACATCCGCCACACTGTCCCCTTCCTGGGCATAGAGAACCTTCACCACACCGGAAGACAGTGCGCTAACCGTCTCGGAGGCAGTTTCTCCGCTGGCAGCAGCAATCTGTTCCGACAGGTAATCCAGGGTTTCCTGCACCTGGGTAATGGCGCTCATCACACTCACCGTGTCCACCTGGGCAATGGCGTCCCCCTGGGACACCACGTCTCCGTTTTTCACCAGGTACCGGGTCAGCTTCACATCCTGCGGGACAGTCAGCGACACCGCCCCTTCCCCGGACAGCTGGCCGCCGCCGATGATCTGGGTCTGAATATCCTGCCGCCCCACCTGCGCCGAAAGGATGCTGGCCTGGGGAGCGTCTGCCCCTGTTTTTCCGGCGGCTGCCATGGGCAGAATCGCCAGCAGCAGTACCAATGCTGCGCAGCATCCCCAGGCAATGTATCGCTGCCGCATTTTCTTCAAATTCTTATCCATGGAATCAACCTCCATAATGCAGGGCGTCGATGGGCTTCATCTTCGCCGCCTTATTGGCAGGGTACAGTCCAAATACCAGCCCGATCACAAAACAGAATCCCACCGCAATCAGTACCACCGGCAGATTCAGATGGAACACCATGTCCAGACTTGCCACAACCGTATTGACCACCTGCAAGATTGCCCAGCTCAGGAAAATTCCCAGGCAGCAGCCCATCATGCACAGCACCACCGCCTCCATCAAAAACTGGATCAAAATGGTGCCCCGGCTGGCGCCGATGGCCTTACGGATGCCGATTTCCCGGGTACGCTCGGTAACCGTCACCAGCATGATATTCATAATACCAATACCACCCACAACCAGAGAAATTCCGGCAATGCCTCCCAGCATCACGGTGAGCATGGAGGTAACAGAACTCATGGCATTTTCCAGAGCATCCTGGGAAGAAACCTCAAAGGCATCCTCGTCCCGGTCAAAGCGTTCCATTAAAATTCGATTCATTGTCGCTTCCGCCTGTTCTACTGTGCCGTTTTCCGGAGCACTGACATAGAAGGAAGTGATTTCCGGCGATGCGGTGGTAGACAGCCGGACCAGGGAGGTATAGGGAAGATAGGCCACCATGGACCCGGAGGTAAACACGCTGGTCAAGTTGTCCTCTTCCTCTGCCAGTACGCCTACCACGGTGTACTTGGTTTGATTCAGGGTGATGGCCTGGCCTACACAGTCGGTATAGCCAATCATCTCTTCCGCTGCGGTTTCGTTGATGACGCAGACATAGGTGTGGTTGTCCAGATCCGATGCTTTCAGCCACCGGCCCATGGCCAACTGCAATCCCTGGATGTCATAATATTCCGGCGTGGTGCCGTAGACCGTCACCGTACCGCTTTCACCGTTGGCGCTGCCGGTAACGGAGTCGGTGACAAAGGGAGCGAGCATGACTTATGAGCCGGAGCAAGAAATGGCGTCTGGAATGGGCGTTCTTCCTGGGCGAGAACGGCAGGCGCCAGTACAACAAGCTATGCAAGGGCTGTGTCCATCCCTGCAAGCAGAGCTTCCGGGCGGTGGTGTTGTCCTGTCCGCACTATCTTTCCCGCCGTTCGAAAAAATGCAGGAATTAGGGTTCAAAACGGGTCAAGGAACCGCCTGTGTCGGCTTCTCCGTGTAGGGGCAATATGATTTCCCATGTAGGCGTGTTGCTCTGATTCGAAGGGCACAAATTTCTTCTTTGAACACTTCTCTATAACAACTTTATAACAGAGTGGGAGCGTCGCCTTCGGTTTAGGCCAAGGGTGACGCTCCCGTTTTTTATGGATATTTTACAAAGGATATTCCAGCTTTTTTTAGAGGTTTCCATTCACCTTTCAAATCACTTTGTGGGAGGCTTTCATAGACAAATAACCAATTCCTGTTAAAATCATCCTCGTTCGAGGCCAGATTTCGGGCGTGACTCTTCATCTTCTTGGTGACGGTGTCATTGTTATTCTTCTTAAAATACAAAAAGGCAAAAAGTTTGAATAGGCATGAGCTACTGGCTATAGCGTCATCTGGATCAACTTTAACAATTTCAAAGCCATATTTAATTGAGAAATATAGTGCATAGCATATTAGCTCATAATTCTTTTCGTCCAATCCTTTCTCAAATAATTTTTGGGATAGGTTTTCAATGTCTACATCTGAAACAGAAAATTTTTCAAAAACACTTTTCTCAAGCAAAGGGACTAAATAAGGATAGATAAGGCAAAGGTGAAATATGGTTTTAATGCAATACTCTTTAGCGTTGGGGGTTAGCTCTTGCCCGGCTAATACTTTGATTGCATAGTTCAGAATGGCCGAGTTCATTTTGTTTATTTGCATCAGTTCAATAGCTGAATCCAAATATGCTCTGGCACCAATAAAGTCCAGTTTCCCATTCCGTTGCATAATTGATACGGAATTTATCTTGCGTACCCATTGTTCGACAGATGCGACGGGAAGTTCCTCAATTTTTGTTTTCTTGAAGTTTAAGGAAAGATCAAAGTTACGCAGTTCTTCTCCCAATGCGATTAAAAACTTTTGTCCTGATTCATATGTGTCCACATAGCAAGTGTAGTCATCAATATTTCTGATGTATCGCCAACCGGCATCATAAAGGCGCTTGTCAATAACAGTTAAAATCAATTCAGATAAAAGGTTTGAAGCATGAGGGCCAATTAGCAAACCATGCGTTTCCCCGTTCTTACAATTCTGTGTTAAATGGTCAATCTGATTATACCACTCTAACTGGTCACTCTTTCTGCTGTGCTCTTTCGCATATGTTTTTCCAACCAACGCCCAAGGAATTGCATGAGTATAAATGCTTGGGAAACAGGTTGAAATATCTGCTCTGACAATATACCTGTTTCCTATCAGCAAGTCTGGCTCGGGGGTTCCGTCTGTTTTCCAATTAGAATAACTCATTGAAAAAAGAGCATTGCTTTTACCAAGTTTCCGAATATGAATACGACTGATTTTATAATTCTGATTTGAAGTTTGATTTGAAAAATGCGTTTGGAGCTTGTCCCAGTTATCTGCAAGGCACCGACACAATTTCTGATAAGCCATCGGATTTGGAATACCCAACGGACGTGGGACATTTATATTCCTCATGCTTTCATGATAAATATATTGTCTCCATCCATCAGCAAAAGGGGTATTGAGGGTTGTACAATAATTGTAGAATGCCTCAGAGCTTAAAATAGGTGGAAGTTTTTCTGTAAAAAGCCCATATGCAAGCAATCTCCTGTATAGTTCATCAGGAGAAATATCATTCATAATATCTGCATAACTTTTTAGCAAATGAGTCCCCCCCACATTCTGATAATAGTCATTATATCACACAGTTCTACACATTAAAAGTGAAAGCGGGAGCGCCGCCTTCGGTTTGTACCGAGGGTAACGCTCCCGCTTCTTTTTTGTGTTAGTACTTAAAAATCACTTGCAGCATAATGAATAGGGTAGTTCTTTCCTTTCGGCGTATCTTGTTCTTCACAAACCAGATTATATATCTGGTCCTCTAAGTCTGACCAGGACATATCTTTACGAAAGCCTTTCGTATTATCAGCCCAAACATTTAAGCAAAACATGGCGAATACCATTTCACAACTACGGCGAGGAAATAGCCCCAAATATGATGAATAAAAATCTTTTGTATATTGATAGTGATGTGTATGAATAAAGTCTTTCCACTTCATTGGAATCTCTTCTTCATCAATAATATCAATAACAGAAATTTCTTCTAACTGCCGCTTTTGAGGATCACCCCATGCTTGTTTAAGAAGATCGACTGCACTTCTATCGCTGGATGGAGCACTATATCCGAATATAGTAATCATAAAAGATTCATCAATTGCCTGTTGAACAGCCTCCCAGCAGTTATGTATATAAGCATCACTCTCGTAGTCTTTTTGAGCAACGGGATAGAGCAGTTTTGTCGGGGAAAACTTTCTCTTGCAGATAGGACAATTTGCGGTTTTTATCCCAAATTCTCCATGTTCCTCACAATATCCCATTGCAACATTTCCGTGTAAGCAAAGAATATGAGGAAGATTATCAGTTATGCTGTAGCAACGGATATAGGCCTGCAATAATAAAGGGTCCCAATTAAAAGTTGCAATAACATCTTTCTTGGTCAAGCTGAGAATAAGAAAATCATAAACTGTTGGCTCGTCAGGAAGTTCAAGAGACTCGAAGTATTGATATAAGCGTCTTTCCAATTCCTCTGTAACGCATTTACATTCTGGTCTTGAATGAAGTTCTGAATAAATATCTTCAAGGTTGTCGCTTTGGGTCTTTAGTTCTATCCCTTTCAGAACTTCATGTAAGTTCAGCTTTTCAATTAAACCGTTCATAACAGAGGATTTTCTACCGTTTTTATCTCCATTAGGAATTGCCGCTATTGTTGCACCGGCACCTAAAATTACTGTGTGTCGCTTCATATCACACCTCCAAACGTCGGTATCAAATATATTATACTTGAAATTCATGAATTTTTCCACGCTGCTCCAACAATGCTTTTCAATCCAATTCGTATTGTTTCGTTTGAATCTGTTCCCTCGGCTTTCCAGCAGGGCCTCCACATTCTGGCGAAGGGTATCGTACTCCCGCTCCTCCCGCTGAGCTTTTCGATATTCCGATTGCAGGGCGGTCCTTCTGGCGGTGAGCTCATCCATTTCGGCCCGGAGCCGCTGGGCGGCGGGCAAGGGTACGGCGCCCAGCCGTTTCAGTTCCCTTGCTGCCGCCTTGAACAGGATAATCTCACTCTCATGCCCCCGGAGAAATTTCTCCTTGTCCCTGGACTGACGGCATTGGTCATACAGAGGACGGAGTTGGCGATAAGTGGCGGCGTGCTTCATGGTGAGGGTCAGCCGCTCTATTTCCTTTTCGGTGGTCCGGAGATCCGCCTTTACTCTGGCGGTGGCGGCCGCTGCCCCATCGCACCGCTCGGACAATTCCTCTAAACTTCCAATACCATGCTCCGTCAGGAAGTTCAACGTTTCCGCTGCCCGTTTTAGGTTCTCAATAGTTGCCCAATGTTTGTAGCCGGCACTCTGCTGAGCTTTGATATTGT
>CALWOA010000028.1 GCA_944382965.1 uncultured Oscillospiraceae bacterium
TCTAGTGACAAAACACATTTAATAATCTAAAAAAGCCTTGTGACGCAACAACTTTTCGTATTTTGCTCAGGGCTAATGTACGTCGATACCGGAAAGCAGGTGTCATTTTTCGTAGAAATTCCCAGAATTGGATCATGGAGGTGCAGCAAAAAAGAAAAACACCCGGAACCTTACGATTCCGGGTGCTTACCTGGTACGCCGAAAGGGACTCGCAGCATTATTGTGTCGGCTTCGTCAAGCCGCCGCCGAGCAAATGTCCACCGGACATTTGCATTTTATTGTTCGAGTCCCAAATACAAAAATAATCCGAACCCCTCTCCTATTGAGATAAGGCTCGGATTATTCTTCTTTGGTACGCCGAAAGGGACTCGAACCCCCGACCTACTGATTCGTAGTCAGTCACTCTATCCAACTGAGCTATCGGCGCATAGGCACTTCACTCAAGTGCCAAAGTATAATAACACAACTTTTTCAAAATTGCAAGTACTTTTTTCAAAAATTTTCAATTTTCAGATTTATTTTTTCCATGCTCAGGGACTCCTTGACAGGGTGTCCGGTTCTATTGTACAATCATGGCACTAGAAAGGGTGAAATAGTCGATTTGATGCAGATTTTAGACAAACTCCCGGATGCTCTGCTTCCTTGGTATGCGGCCGGGCATCGCGATCTTCCTTGGCGCCAAACCCGGGAGCCTTACCGCATATGGCTCTCCGAGATCATGCTTCAGCAGACCCGGGTAGAAGCTGTGAAGGGATATTACAGCCGATTTTTGACTGCGCTTCCCGATGTGGAAGCTCTGGCCCAGTGTCCGGATGAGGTTTTGCACAAACTCTGGGAAGGCCTGGGGTATTACAGCCGGGTTCGGAACCTGAAAAAAGCCGCTCAGGTGATTGTTCAGGACTACGCAGGTATCTTTCCCCAGACCTACCAGCAGGTGCTGGCTCTGCCGGGAATCGGAGAATACACCGCAGGTGCTATTTGTTCCATTGCGTTCAACCTGCCTACACCGGCGGTGGACGGCAACGTCCTCCGGGTGTGTTCCCGTCTGCTGGACGATCCCGCTCCTATTGATCTGCCTGCTACAAAAGCACGGATTCGGGAAGGGCTGGCAGCTGTCTACCCGGAAAATGCCGGGGATTTTACCCAGGCGCTGATGGAACTGGGCGCTACACTCTGCGGCCCCAACCGGAAACCGGAATGTGAGCAGTGTCCCTGTCATAGCTTCTGCCTGGGGTATCAGAACAAAACCGCCGATAAACTGCCGGTGAAATCTCCCAAAAAGGAAAAACGCCAGGAAGACAGAACCGTGTTCATTCTCAGCTGTGATGGCCGGTATGCTCTGGAAAAGCGGCCCCAAACCGGCTTGCTGGCAGGACTGTGGCAGTTTCCCAATGTGGCAGGTCACCTTTCCCTGGATGCGGCACTTTCTCAGGTGGAACAGCTGGGACTGCACCCTAGGCAAGTCCTGCGGGAGGTATCCAGAAAGCATATCTTTACCCACATTCAGTGGAATATGAAAGGACTTTATCTGGAAGTTTCCAACACTGGCGGAAACTTTCAGTGGTTTACAGCAGAAGAAATTCGGACAAAAGCGGCGCTGCCTACGGCATTCCGTCAATTTTGGGAGGAGATAGAGGATGTTTGACTTTCATATGCACTCTCGGGTGTCCTTTGATGGGCACGACACCGGCAAGGACATGGCCCGGGCTGCCGCTGCTGCCGGACTGGAGGAAATTTGTTTTACGGATCATGTGGACTATGATCCTCTGGGAAAAATCCCCACCATGGCCTTCGATACCGCCAAATATAACGAAGAGTATGACCGTCTGGAAGTTCCGGGTCTGAAGATCCGCAGAGGTATGGAGTTTGGCCTGACCACAGACAATCCCGATCAGCTTTTGCGGGATTTACAGCGGCGGCCTTTTGATTTTGTACTGGGCTCCATCCACTTTGTAGACAAGCTGGATGTGTACTTTTCCGGGTACTGGGAAGGAAAAACCATCTTTCAGGCAGAGCGCAGGTACCTGGAAGAAACCCTGGCCTGTGTTCAGGTTCACCAGGATTTTGATGTACTGGCCCATCTGACCTATATCAGCAAGACTGCCGGTCATCCCGCTCCTCGCCCTGTGCCGTATGAGGAGCACCGGGAAATCATTGACGAAATTCTGCGGATTTTGGCATCCAAGGGAAAAGGGTTGGAAATGAACACCAGCGGCGTTGACCGCTGCGGAGGTTTCTTGCCCACTGCGGGTTACTTCCGCCGTTTCCGGGAGTTGGGCGGCGAAATCGTCACCGTTGGCTCCGATGCCCACCGCTGTGACCGGGTCGGTCAGTATTCCCGGGAGGCCTGCGAGATTCTGAAGGACATTTTTGGATATGTTTGTACCTTTGAAAACCGTCAGCCAATTTTTCATAAGTAAGTAAGGCAGGGGCCAAGCCCCTGCCTTTGGTGTTTATTGTGCTTGCTTTTCCCGATTTTGGCAAGTAAAGCAGATTACCTGCCGGTTTTTTGCCACATCCCGCAGGATGTCCAAGGCGGCTTTCATCCGCACATCATCAAAGCGAACCAATGCGTCATCCAGAATCAACGGGATTTCCGGTGTCAGTTCCTCCGCCACCGCCAAACGCAGTGCCAGGTACAACTGATCGATGGTTCCATCGCTGCGCCAGAGGCTGTCGTGGAGGGTATCCTCCTCCCCAGCGCCGGACTGGAGGGTGAAATCCTCCCGCATAATCAGGCTGTGATACCGTCCGCCGGTCATTTTGGACAGCAGCTTCTGGGCCCGCTTGGTAATTCTGGGTGCAAACCGGCGCTGCAGTTCCGAACGGGCCTGGTTCAGTGTCTCCAGGGCAATGGTCAAGGCAGTATAGGTTTCCTCCAGCTGGGAAATCCGCTTTTTCTTCTGGTCCAGCTGCGCCTCAATCTCCTGCTTATCTCCCAAAGTCTCCATCCGTCCCTGATACTGGCCGAGGCGGTTTTGCAGCCGCTGCTGCTCCACGGCACATTCCGTCAGCAGTTGGGCCGTTTCGGCCTCGGACTGTGTCAGGTGATCCGGCTTAGTCGGCTTTTCAACCGGTTTGACCATTGCCTGCAGGGTTTCAAAGTGCTTGCGGTTCTGGGCAACTTCCCGGCGTGCGGCGTAGTATCCGTCCCATTGTGCCACCGTCTGCTGCCAGAAATCCAGCAAGGCATCCGGTTCCTGATCACCGCACAGGGAATCCCGTTTTTTACGCAGCACCATCATACGCACTTCCACGTCGCCGCTGCATTCTTTGAATCTGCGCAAATCCTTTTCGTAGATAACCTTGGCTTGTTCGTACTCATCCACTGGTTCTTCCCAATGTTTGCATTGCGCAGAGCCGTATTTGCGTTCCAGGTTCTTCGCCCGTTTCTTGGAGGATACCGCTTCCGAAATTCCCCAGATCAAGGCAATCGCCGCAGCGCCGCCTGCTACCCCCGCAAAGGCATAGGCAGTCAAAAGGATCAGCACACCGGCTGCCAGCAGGCCAAAAATTCCGATTCCCATTAGAATACCCGGCGTCTTGGTTGTTTTCGCTTCTACAAAGGTTCTGGCGTCTCTTTGCGCCATTACTCTGGCCTCTTCCGGTTCCATACCGGTAAAGGGCTGGGGCATCTGGGGTTTTTCCGGTTCCTGAGGAAGCCGCTGTACTTCTGCCTGCATAGCGTTCCATTCCTCCCGGAACAGCCGCAGATCCCGCACTTTTTGCTCCGCTTCCTCCCGGGGGGCCAATTTCGCACAGGCAGCTTCCCGCTCCGTTAAGTCTTTCTCCCCCTGCTCCAGGGTCTCCCGGGCCTGTGCCACACGGGCCGCATTTTCTTCTGCCTCCTGATATGCTAAGGCCTGCTGGTGGTTATACAGCTGCTCCAGCCAGGACTTAACTTCCTCAATTCGCAGCTTCATCTTTTTGCACTGGGCTTCCAGAGATTCCATTTCCGACAGTTTCCCTTCCAGCGCATCCCGCTCCGCTTCCGCCTGAGGCAGCAGGCCGGAACGGTTATACCGGCAGCGGTTTTTCAGTTCCTTCAACTGTACTGCCAGTCGGTCGGCAGCGCCGCTTTCATCTCCGGTGGTAACCAGCGCATTGAGCCGACGACGCAGGGCTTCGTCCTGGGTTACCGGCAGATCTGCTTGGCGGATGAAACCAGCCCGCCGGAATACCGTCTGCTCCACACCCAGCAGCATCTGGCCGCAGTTTGCCGCTGTCAGTTCCTTCACTGTCAGCCCCGTTGCCGTCTCATAGGCCCGAAACTCTCCCATGGGAATCCGCCGCTTGGTGGTCCGTTCTATGGTAATATCCCTGCCCTGCCAGTTCAGATCGATCCGGCCGGACATGGGGCTTCCGGACCAGGGCGTATAGTGGTCTTTGTCGGCAAGGACATTTTTGGTGGTCTTTGCCCGGGTATCCACGCCGTAGAACATGGCAATCAGGAATGCGCACCAAGTGCTTTTTCCCCACTCGTTGGGAGCCGTAATGATATTCAGTCCCGGCTCCAAGGTAAGGCTCTGGTGTTCCAGCTTGCCAAAGGTAGCCGTCATTTTATAGATTCTCATAAGGTAACCTCCCGCCCGTTCAGCAGCTTTCGGGAAATTTCCGCCGCCAGCTGAATTTCCCTGGCATGCTCCGGATTCAGTTCCTTGGCGGTACGCAGCATATGGAAGTAAACCCCTTCCAGGGTATCCTCCCCGGCATCTGCCCAAACATCCAGGGGCGGCTGCGTCTGGTCCAGCAGTTCCAGATTGGGGTATGCGGAAAGCGCCTGGCGGATTTTCGGCATATCCACCTCACCACAACCCGTCAGGGTAATCCGGAAGAAGTCCTGACTTCCGGCACCGGGAAGCACCGCTTCCAACGCCGCCAGAGCATCCGCACCAATGTCCGTCTGCAGCTGGTAAAAACGCACCGTATCCAGACTGACCGCCTGGATATCCGGCTCAGTTTCCAGGTTAACAATGCACACGCCCTTGTCTCCGGTCTCGTCCCAGCCCCGGCCCATAGGGCAGCCCGGCCAGGCACAGATGCTGTTTCCGCTGCGGAATGCACCCGCTTTGTGAATGTGTCCCAGAGCCAGATATTTCAGCCCGGATCGCTTCACCTGAGATGCCGTGATGGGATTGTACACAGAGGTATTCTGGGTGGGATCGCCATGAAGTACGCCCAAGAGGTACTTTTCTTTTCCTTCCGCATGAAAGTTTTCCAGCAAACCGGAGCAGTCCATGCTTTGGAAACCCGCACCATATACCCGGCAGTCCAGCTCCGGCAACGCCACGCTGTCCATAGAGCCGGTAAAGATATGCACGTTGGAAGACCAGCTCTCTGTAATCCAGGGGCTTCCGGGGGCACAGAAATCATGGTTGCCCGGCGCGATCATCACGGGAACTGCGCACTGCTCCAATGCCTTTTTCACCAGCTCCACAGTATCCCGGGTGGGCTGACCGTCAAACAAATCGCCTGCCAGCAGCACCAGATCACAGTTTTCCCGACAGCACAAATCCGCAATTTTTCCCGGGATCTTTCGCTGTTCCTGCTTCAAAAGCTCCCGCTGCTGCTGGGAAAATCCAGCAAACGGAGAGTCCAAGTGCCAGTCCGCACTGTGTAAAATCTTCAGTCCCATTCATCTACCCTTTCCGCCTTGCGGCATGTTCCTGTTTCACTGTCAATGGTAAAAAGCACCGCTTCCATTTTGGTAGGGCCCTCTGCCCAGCGGTAACGTTCCGGCAGATCGCCCCGGAATTTGGCAATGGACAAATCCGGCCGAATTCCCAGAACCGAGTCCCGTGGGCCGGTCATGCCCAGATCCGTCACATATCCGGTGCCCTTGGGCAAGATCCGCACATCCGCCGTAGGGACATGGGTGTGGGTGCCCCAAAGGGCGCTGACCCGTCCGTCCAGCAGGTATCCCATTGCCAGCTTTTCCGAAGTGGCCTCCGCATGGAGTTCCACCAGGATGATCTTACAGGAGATTTCCTTCAGAATCCGTTCCACCAGCAAGAAGGGATTATCCGGGCCATAGTCCATGCCGCAGCGTCCAATCAGGTCAATCACTGCCACGGGGCCAGCGTTGGTTTCATAGATCCCCCAGCCCCTGCCGGGAACTTGGGGGGCAAAGTTGGCAGGCCGCAGAATCCGGCTGCTTTCGTCCAGATAAGGAACGATATCCCGTTTGCTCCAGGTATGGTTGCCCATGGTAATCACATCGGCTCCCGCATCCAGAATATCCTCCGCCTGATCCGGTGTCATTCCCACCACGGCGGCATTTTCTCCATTGACCACCACAAAATCCGCATGAAGCCTGCGTTTGAGCTGGCGCAGACTCCGGCGCACCCGCTCCATACCCGGTCCGCCTACCACATCGCCAACAGCCAGAACTTTTATTTCCATTTTTTGCCTCCGCAGACATTTTTATCAATTATATAACAGATCATTCTCTTTCGCAAGGGCTATACACACTTCTTAAGAAAAGCGGCTCCCGGGAGATGCTGCCCGAGAGCCTGGGATTATCGTACTGACTTTGCATACTCCGTAGGGGTGATGCCGAACTTCTCTTTAAACTGCCGGGAGAAGTGGTGAACCGTGGAGTATTGCAGCAGCGCTGCAATTTCCGTGAAGTTCAGGTTGTTCTCCCGGATCATCTGCTTGCTCTCCTGCAGCTTAATCCGGCGGATATACTCACCGGGAGAGATTTGCAGATTCTTGTGGAACAACGCTGTCAAATAGCTGGGGCTGACATCCACCTGTCTGGCTACCAGCGGTACAGACAATTTTTCCCGGATGTGGGAACTGATATACTGCTGGGCCTGGCGGATAATCTCATTTTCCGAGTGAACCGCATTGACCGTCTGCAATTTCCCCGCCCGAGGTGCGGCGGACTCCCGCATCAGCAGAAGCAGCAGCAAATTCAGCTGGGACAGAATAATATCATTGGAGTAAGCATCCATCCGTTCCTGCTCCCGGAGCATCTTCTGCAGCAGAAGAACCACATGCTGGGGGGCGGTGAATTTCCGGTTCAGCAGAGCGGATAAATCTCCTCCGGTCAAATCGAAGGACAGCGTCACATACCGGGGCGCCACACCAATATCGGCGTACTGCATATGCCATTGATCGGGGCCGTAAATTACCAAGTCTCCTTGCTTCAGAAGCAGGTCCTGTCCGTCAGCCACGGAATGCAGCGCACCCTGATCCACATAGGTAAGCTCCGCCATGGGGTGGGATTCTCCAGAGAACAGGAAGCCCTGCTCCTTTTCCTGATAGAAAAAGGTATAGATACATTCCACCCGCAGCTGATGATCCACCCGCAGGGTATCGGAGGCCCTTTTGCCCACCGGTTCCGGGGCATTTTGTGCGTACATCAGCACCGAGGCCTCTCCCATAAAGGGGCTGAGGCTGAACAGGACATTGTCTTTAATGCAGACCGGCTTGTCCAGATAATAATGCTGAAAGCTATCAGAAGATGTACTCACCGACAGTACGCTCATGCCGCTGTTGCCCATGAGCCAGGTCTCTCCTTGGGCCTGATAGATCGTAGGTTCTGACTGGGATAAGTTCCACAGCGTAGCATTGGCCTTGTCAAAGTCTTTATTGCCTTGGCTGCGCTCCGGCGGTACCGTTCCAAAGCCCTGAAAGGTTACTTGATTCAAATTCCGGATCATGGCACTTCCCCCAGAAAAAAATAACATACGTCACAGTGGTGACGTATGTTATTATAACGGAAAAAATCGAAAATGGCAAATACTTTATGGCTAAAAAGTAAAAAACCTTTTCAGCGCTGGTATTCAAATTCGATATCGTAAATATCTACAGTATCTCCGTCCTGAATCCCCATTTCCTCCAGACGGGCAAACAGTCCGCATTTTCTCAGCTGTTGGTCAAAATAATTTCTCGATTCATAGTCATCAAAATTGATGTTCTGCACCAGCCGCTCCAGCCAGGTTCCGGTAACCAGCCAGGTGCTGCCGTAATGCTCCACTTCAAAGACACTGGGATCTTTGGGCGGCTCAATGACCTCCACATACTCCGGCTCGTAAATGGTCACAGGGGGCAGGGCGCGCAGCTTTTCTGCCACCACTCGCATCAGATTCCGGGTGCCCTGGGTAGTGCCGGCGCTGATTTCGTACATCTCGCAGCCGGCTGCTTCCACCGCTGAGCGCAGCCGCTCCAGATTGTCCGAATCCGGGGGCAGCAGATCTACCTTATTGGCAGCCACAATCATGGGCCGGTTGCTCAGATCTACGCTGTAATTGCCCAGTTCCTGGCAGATAGCATGGAAATCTTCCACCGGGTCCCGTCCTTCGCTGCCGGACACATCTACCACATGCACCAGCAGACGGCAGCGGTCGATATGCCGCAGGAAATCATGTCCCAGTCCGGCACCTTCCGCGGCTCCTTCAATAATGCCGGGAATATCCGCCATGACAAAGGATACGCCTTCATCCACATAGATGACGCCCAAATTGGGAAACAGGGTGGTAAAATGATAGTTGGCAATTTTGGGCCGGGCATTGGAAGTAACGCTCAGCAGAGTGGACTTACCAACGTTGGGGAATCCCACCAGGCCCACATCCGCCAGAAGCTTCAGTTCCAGAATGATATCCCGCTCCTGGCCCTTCAATCCGGCCTTGGCGAACCGGGGAACCTGCCGGGTGGGGGTGGCATAGTGGGCATTACCCCAGCCGCCGCGGCCGCCCCGGGCAATGACGAAATCATCGCCTGTAGACATGTCTACAATAATTTGGTTGGTTTCGGCATCCCGAACCACCGTACCTCTGGGGACCTCGATGATGAGATTCTCTCCCCGCTTGCCGGCCATCTTCCGTCCCAGACCGTTGACACCGGCCTGAGCGGCATACTTGCGCTTATACCGGAAATCCAGCAGGGTGGACAGATTGTCGTTTACCCGCAGAATCACGCTGCCGCCGTGACCGCCGTCACCGCCGTCCGGGCCGCCGGAGGCCACATATTTTTCCCGGTGAAAGGCTACGGCGCCGTCACCGCCACGGCCGCCAATGACCGTGATCCGTACTTTATCTACAAACACGAACATACCTCCTTGAAAAGAACAGGGTTTCCTACATGCTCACTGCACGGTGCTGGCTTGTTCCAGCACTCTGCACTGTACACAAAAAAAGCTGCCGCAGGTAGTGTGCGGCAGCTTTTAGGCTTTATGCGCGATTACTGCTCAGCGTAAACGGAGCACTGACGGCGATCCTTGCCCTTGCGCTCGAACTTGACGGTACCGTCAACCAGAGCGAACAGGGTGTCATCCTTGCCGATGCCAACATTGACACCGGGATGGATGTGGGTGCCTCTCTGGCGCACCAGAATGTTGCCAGCCAGAACGAACTGACCATCAGCACGCTTGACGCCCAGTCTCTTGGACTCGGAGTCACGGCCGTTCTTGGTGGAACCGCCGCCCTTGTGGTGAGCGAAGAACTGAATACCAATCTTCAGCATGATGTTACACCTCCAAAACTTCGATATAATCAGGATACTCATCCCGCAGGCTGCACAGATACAGCATCATACCGGCAAGAACTGCCTGGACGCTGTCCTCTTCATCGCAGGAAACGGGGAGGGTCAGGGTAATGCGAGCCTGCTCGTCCTTGACCCGAACCTTGGCCTTTGCGCCGCACACATCATTGATGGTGGCTTCGGCCATGGCAACTGCGGCAGAAACGGCGGCGCAGACAATATCACTGCCTGCTTCGGCGTAGCCGCTGTGACCCGAGACGGAAAAACCGGTGATCCGGTCGTTCTCGGTAAAAAATTCGCATCTTGTCATAAATTACAGAGCGATCTTGGTGATCTCCACCTTGGTGTAAGGCTGACGATGACCGATGTGCTTCTTCTCGTTCTTCTTAGCCTTGTAGCGGATGATGTCGATCTTCTTGCCCTTGCCATTCTTGACAACCTTGGCTTCCACGGCGGCACCAGCCACGACAGGAGCGCCGATCTTGGTGTTCTCACCGTCCAGGACAGCCAGAACCTGATCGAACTTCACGGTGGATTCGGCCTCAGCGTTCAGCTTCTCGATGTACAGGACATCGCCTTCTGCCACGGTGTACTGCTTGCCTCCGGTTACGATAACTGCTTTCATTTGTTTCACCTACTTTATATTGTGTAGTCTCGCTCTTGAGGCGTGGTGTTTTGGCGCACCAACTTAAGCCCCTTCAATGCGGCTTGTCTATTCTAGCATTGGAAGAAGAAAAAGTCAAGGAGTTTTTAGGACTTTTTCTTGCGTTTTCTCCGGTTTTTTGCTATACTTGTTGGGCATCCTCCCTCAATGGGCAGATGTATGTCAGCAATGCCAGCAAGGGAGGATTTTTTGTGAAAACAAAGTATTGGATTGCCCTGTTGTCTGTGATTTTACTGGTGTGTGCGCTCTTGAGCATTTGGGTTCTGGCTCCCGGAGAAAGCGCCGATTATGCCGAGA
The DNA here is from genome assembly GCA_944382965.1 of uncultured Oscillospiraceae bacterium. Classification (GTDB taxonomy): domain Bacteria; phylum Bacillota; class Clostridia; order Oscillospirales; family Oscillospiraceae; genus Faecousia. Next base: position 10,451 of record CALWOA010000028.1, read on the forward strand.
TTCGTTCCCAAGGGAAACTTCTGAAAACCGTCAGTCTGCACACGGATCAAACTTTTACTGTAGAAACCCCCGAGGGCGGGCAAAACACCATCACAGTGACAGACGGCCGGATTGCGGTAACCAGCGCCAACTGTCCCGATCATTACTGCATGCAGCGGGGATTTTGCAGCAGTGGAACACCCATTGTATGCCTGCCCAACCAGCTGGTCATTCAATTCAACGGTCAGCAGGAACTGGATGCAGCAGTTGGATAAAAACATCGGAAATTGGAAAAATTGTGCTTGACAAACCCTGGCTCATCATGTATAATGCGTCATGTGCCTGAGCGACGGCATCGAATTATGGACGATTAGCTCAGCTGGTAGAGCATGCGCTTGACGTGCGCAGGGTCAGCGGTTCGAGTCCGTTATCGTCCACCAGTTTTGAAATCCGAACTTTTCCTTCTGGATAAGTTCGGGTTTTTCTTTTATTGTTTGCAGAAAGGGCAGGTATCGTTATGTCCGTCCAATCCATTCTTCTCTGGGCCATGGGCTTTGGCGCCTTAACTGGCGGTGTGGATCATCTTCTGGGAAACCGCTTCGGATTTGGGCAGCGGTTTGAAGAGGCCTTTCAGCTTCTTGGACCCATCGCCCTGTCCATGGCAGGGATTATCTGCCTGGCTCCGTTGATTTCCTCCGGTCTGTCCGGAATCATTGTTCCTTGCTTTCGTACCCTGGGTCTGGACCCCGGGTTGTTCGGTGGAATTCTCCCCATCGATATGGGTGGTTATCCGCTGGCAATGGATTTGGCGGACAATGTGCAAATCGGCCGTTTTTCCGGGATTCTGGTAGCGGCAATCTTTGGCTGCACCATGATTTTCACCATTCCCGTGGGATTGGGAACCATGCAGTCGGAAGATCGGCCCTGGTTTATCAAAGGCATTCTGCTTGGGCTGGCGGTGATGCCTGTGCCATTACTAATTGGCGGCATTGCCTGCGGACTTTCCCTTTCCACCGCACTTATCAGCATTCTGCCCATCGTTGTGCTGTGCCTGCCCCTGTTTTGGGGGTTGCTCCGGTGCCCGCAGAAAACCGCCCATGGATTTCAGGTGTTGGCCAAATGGATTCAAAAGGTAGCCATTCTGGGTCTGACCCTCGGCGCTATCCAGTATCTGACCGGTCTTGCCCTGCTGGATCACCTTACCCCCCTGTCGGAAGCCATGGAAGTGGTCTGCTCCATCGCTATCGCCATGCTGGGCAGTATGCCTCTGGCGGAACTGATTCAGCAAGTACTGAAAGCCCCCTTCTCCTGGATTGGCAGGCACACCGGACTCAATGCCGCCAGCACCACCGGGCTGCTCATCGGCGTTGTCAGTGTGGTTCCCGCCCTTGCCATGGTTCCCCGTATGGATAACCGGGGTAAAGTGGTGATCGGAGCGTTTCTTGTCTGCGGTGCTTCCACGTTTGCCGCCCATCTGGCTTTCACCATGGCGCAAGAACCGCAGATGCTCCCATCGCTGCTGCTTGCCAAACTGCTGGGCGGCGTTCTGGGTATGGTTTTGGCTCTGATTGTTACAGGAAAACAAAAGTATTCTTCCTAACCGCAAAAAAGCCCGCAGAGTTTTGTTCCTGTTCCGCCAGGGCGTGTACCTGGCGGAGCATACCTTACAGGCTGCAAGTGTGGAATTTGTCCCCCATGGGGGGACAAATTATGCGCCCAGCAGACTGCAAAAGTTTGTCGGAAAAGCCCGCAGGGTTTTTTCGGCAGTTTCAAAGCGGCAGCGAAAATTCGCTGCCGCTTTTCTTTTTACATATCGTAGATGCCCATGATCAGAATGCCCGCGAAAGTAATGGCAATGCACAGATAGTGCTTCCAGCTCAGCTTTTCCTTCAGGAACAGCCGGCTCCACAGGACAGAAGCCATGCAGTAAGAGGAAATGATGGGCGCTGCCAGAGCGGACTCGCCGCTGGCCAAGGCATAGATGTAAGTCAGCTGACCGGCGGTTTCAAATCCGGCGCCCACATACTTGGGCACTTCCATTTTGGGAATCAGCTTCTGCTTTTTGATGATAACCGTATAAACAAAACAAACAATGCCAGCAACCAGGAAGGTCAGCTCGTAGGCTACGTTGGCAGAATCCTCGTTCAGAGTTTCCAGAACCAGATCGTCGGCAAAGGTGCCGGCGGCATCCAGCAGGCAGTAGGCAATGGGCAGTGCCAATGCCAGCCAGGATTTGGCATACTTGTAGTTGGAAGCTTCCTGACGAGCTGCCCGAAGGGTCTCGTCCTCATTGGCTTCCACGAAGCCCAGACCGATGACGCCGGCGCAGGCCAGGACAATCGCCAAGTACTGCAGGGCATCCATGGGTTCTGCCGTACCGCTGATAATGGCAATGATGGCAACCAGAGCACCGGAAGCATTGCAGATAGGAGAAGAGATAGACAGTTCAATGTAGCGAAGTCCCACATAGCCCAGTGTCATGGAGCCGATGTACAGCAGGCTCACAGGCAGATAGGTCCAAATTACGCTCCAGGAAATCACGACGCCATTGACAAAGACCATGTACGCCGCATGCAGGCCCATCACCAGGCCAACTGCCATTACCATTTTAAACTGGCTGTATTTATCTCTTGCATCCCGGCAGCCGATCTTGGAGAAAAAGTCCGATCCGGACCAGCACAGCAGTGTGATAATGGAAAACCAAAACCAAGTCATTTTCTTACCTCTCAAATTTGAATTTCTTTATAAAGATACAGCGGCTTTGCTGCACTTATAACGTAACCAAGCCTGCATCCACCATTTTCTGCAGGCTCATCAGGATGCCCAGCTTTGCATGATTCCAGGTCAAACCGCCCTGGAAGTAAACCGCATAGGGCGGGCGGATGGGGCCGTCGGCAGACAGTTCAATGGAACTTCCCTGAACAAACGCGCCCGCCGCCATAATCACCTTGTCATTGTAGCCGGGCATATCCGACGGATAGGGGGTGGCGAAAGAATCCACAGGCGCCGCAGCCTGAATACCCTTACAGAATGCCACCATGCCTTCCTCGCTGCCCAGCTCCACCGCCTGAATAATATCATGCCGGCTCTTCGTTGCATTGGGGACGCAGCGGAAACCCAAGGGCTCATACAAATTGGCAGCAAACACGGCACCCTTTTCCGCACTGGCTACCACCGTAGGCGCCAGGAAGAAACCCTGGTACAGTGCAGGCATCAGGCCCAGATTGGCGCCCACTTCCTGGCCCAGGCCGGGAGCGGAGAGCCGGTAAGCGCACCGTTCCACGCATTCTTTCGTACCGCAGATATAGCCGCCGATGGGAGCAAGTCCGCCGCCGGGATTCTTAATCAGGCTGCCAACCGTCATATCTGCTCCCACATCGGAAGGTTCCCGGGTTTCCACAAATTCTCCATAGCAGTTGTCCACCATCACCAGTACATCTGGCTTGATATTTTTACAGAAGGCAATCAGCTCACCGATCTGCGTCACGGAGAAGGTGGGGCGGGTTGCATAACCTTTGGAGCGCTGAATGGTGATGAGCTTTGTTTTGTCGTTGATGGCTTTGCGGATACCCTCGTAGTCAAAGGTTCCATCCTCCAGCAGATCCACCTGCCGGTATGTTACGCCATATTCCGCCAGGGAGCAGGGGCTTTTGCGAATGCCGATGACCTCCTGCAAGGTATCGTAAGGCATGCCCACAGGGGACAGCAATTCATCTCCGGGCAGCAAATTGGCGCTGAGGGCCACCGTCAGAGCGTGGGTGCCGCAGGTAATCTGCGGACGCACCAGCGCCGCTTCGGTGTGAAATACATCGGCATAAACCCGCTCCAGATTGTCCCGACCGAAGTCGTCATAGCCATAGCCGGTGGTTGCCGCAAAGCAAGCGGCGGACACCCGGTTTTTCTGCATGGCCCAGAGCACCTTGGCCTGGTTATGCTCCGCCACCTGGTCAATGGCGGCAAAACGGGGTTTCAGATCCTCCAGCACCTTTTCCCCGAAGGCATAAACTGCCGGGGAAATTCCCATAGTCTGATATAGTTCCAGCAATTCTTCCATGGTTTCAGTCCTCTTTTTTTACAGTATTCAAAATTTCCGTAGCCAAATCATTCAGCACTTCCGGGCGGGAAACAATCAGTCCTGTTCCTGCTTCACCCACCAGCAGCAGGGTGTCTCCCGGTTTGATGCCAAACAGCTCCCGGGCTTCTTTGGGAATCACAATCTGCCCACGGTCGCCAACCTTGGCTGTTCCAAAAACCCGTTGGGGTTTTCCCTTGCCGAGTATATGCTTGCCTCCAGGCATAGCATCCCTTCTTCCTTCCGAAATCACATTTTTCATATTTTTCACACCAGCGGATTATACAAAATTCCGCTCCGGTTGTCAATACCGAAGCGGAAAAATTTGTCTATTCTGTCAATAGAGCCAATGCGCTGGTATATTTGTCCTTCCAGGCTTTCAGGCGAGTCGGGGAAATGTCGGTTCCGACGCAGCGGGTCTGATCCAGGTTATGGGCCAAGTCTGCCAGCTTCACCTGAACCGCCAGCGGATTTCGCCGGATCCTACGGATATAGGAAAGGTAATCCTCCCCTTCCCGCCGGGTCAGCAAACAAACCGCTTCCACAACTGCTTCCGGGAATTCCAAACGCAGTTCCTCCCGGGTAACCGGCGTATCTTCCAAAACATCGTGCAGCAGAGCCGCGCAGCAGGAAATCTCTTCCTCCATCTGCTCAGCCACATGAATGGGGTGAAAAATATAGGGAACCCCATTGCAGTCCAGCTGCCCATGATGTGCCCGGTAGGCAAGGCACATGGCTTTCTTTGTCAGCGGTGTGTAGATCATCAGTCATCCCGACGCCGACCGCCAAAAATCGCAATCAGACGCAGCAGCTGCGCCAGCGAAACAGCGGTAGCCGCCACATAAGTCAGCGCCGCAGCGGTCAGGGTTTTCTTCGCTCCCTGCTGTTCTTCTGCTGTCAGGATTCCTCCGTCCTCAATGGCCTGCAGTGCCCGGCGGCTGGCATTGAACTCCACAGGCAAGGTCACCAGCTGGAATACCAGGGACAGTCCAAAGCAGGCAATGCCCAGGTAAATCAGGGATTCCGCCATCTGACCAAAGGCGGAGAACAGCAATCCCAGAAGAATCAGGGGCATGGCCAGCCGGGAACCAAAGTTGGTCACTGGAATAATAGCTGCTCTCAGCTTGATCGGGGCATATCCCACCGCATACTGCACCGCATGTCCCGCCTCGTGGCAGGCAACGCCGATGGCGGCGGTAGAAATATTGTCATAAACATCCTGAGAAAGACGGATGACATTGGTTCTGGGGTCATAATGGTCTGTCAGTTTTCCGCTGACCCGTTCAATCCGCACACCCTGCACACCGTTGTTGCGCAGAACCCGCTGGGCAGCTTCCGCTCCGGTAATTCGCCGGACAGACATCTGTTGAGAATACTTGCGGAAGGTGGAATTGACATTGCTGCTGGCCCACAGTGACAGCAGCAGACACGGAAGCACCAATGTCAGAAATGTGGGGTCAAAACCCAAGCCATAATAATACGGCATAGTGTGTTCCTCCTGTCTCAATCCCCGGATACCCGGGTATTTTTATATAGTATACCCACCTGTGAAAGAAATGGCAAGAGCAGGCCCGCAGTTTACTCCTCAAGAAATTGTAAACTTTTTCCACATTTCTCCAAAAGCCGTCGAATCAATTATTCACAATTTATTCATACTGCTCCATACCGAACCTGATATACTTATTTTAGTTCTGCACAGGGAGTGATGTCATGAAAGATCCTTACATAAAACGCTATCTCTATCTGATGCTGGCAATTTTCGGCGCTATCAGTTTAAGCATCGTGGTGTTTTTTGCAGTATACCGTTTCCGGGGCATCGGTGATGGTCTGCACACCTTATCCGAGATTCTGGCACCCTTTATCTATGGCAGTGTGGTGGCGTATCTGCTGCGGCCCCTGTGCAACCATTATGAGCGCTTTTTCTCCAAGTCTCTGCCAAAAAGTGTCCGGAAACTGTCCAACGCCTTGGCCGTAGGTCTCAGCCTGATTACCGGGCTTTTGATTGTCTATGCCTTGATTATCATGATCGCTCCTCAGCTGTACCGCAGCATTCTGTCCCTGTGGGACACGCTGCCCGGTAAAGTGAATGCCTTCCTGGACTGGGCCAGGGCCACCTTCGGCGAAGATGAAGAGCTGGTACAGATCGCAAATCAGATATACAACACTTTGTACTCCGAAGTGGAAACCTGGGGACGAAACATTCTGGCTCCTTATGTTACCAATCTGATCAGCAGTCTGAGTTCCAGCGTATATAAGGTTTTGTTGTTCCTGTACAACATGCTGATTGGTCTGATTGTAGCATGCTACCTGCTTGCCAGCCGGAAAAAGTTTGCCCGGCAAAGCGTGCTGATTATCCGCAGTACGCTTCCGCCCCGATGGGCAGACCGTTTCCTCAACGAAGTAGCCTTCGTAGACCGGATGTTTGGCGGTTTTATTGACGGAAAGCTGGTGGATTCGGCAATCATCGGTCTGCTGTGCTACATTGGCTGCGTGATTTTCCGGTTCCCCAATGCGCTGCTGGTCTCTGCCTTTGTGGGAATCACCAACGTTATTCCCTTCTTCGGTCCCTTCATCGGAGCTATCCCCTCTACCCTGCTGATTATGATTGAGGACCCCATCAAGGGGTTGTGGTTTGCCCTGTTTGTTCTGGGACTGCAGCAGCTGGACGGCAACGTCATCGGCCCCAAGATTCTGGGAGACCGGACAGGTCTTTCCAGCTTCTGGGTTTTGTTTGCCATTGTGCTTTTCGGCGGTCTATGGGGTGTGGCCGGAATGCTGGTATGCGTGCCTGCCTTTGCAGTGTTTTACGATATTGTCAAAAAACTGGTACGCCGAGGGCTGACCAAAAAAAATCAAATTGAAATCTGGGAGCATTACAAAGCCGATTACCCGGATGAAAAGTAAAATCGCTCTGCAGCCCGCCGCACTTTTCTGCGGCGGGCTGCAGCCATAATTTCCCGGCGTTGCATTCCCGCTGGTGCTATGCTATACTGTCCAGGTAATATCCGCGAGATCTGTCTGCGGAGGATCAGGAGAGTACCTATGAACTACGCTGCCATTAAAAATTGTGATATTGCCAACGGCCCAGGAGTCCGGGTCAGTTTGTTTGTTTCGGGATGCACCCACCACTGCCCCGGCTGTTTCAATGAGGTTGCATGGGATTTTAACTATGGCCAGCCCCTTACTCAGGAGATCATGGACCGAATTGTGCAAATGCTCCGTCCGGACTATATCCGGGGGCTGACCCTGCTGGGAGGCGAACCCTTCGAACCAGAAAACCAGGGTGCTATTGTACAGCTGCTGCGGCAAGTCAAACGAGAGCTGCCCCAAAAAAGCATCTGGGCTTTTTCCGGATATCTGTTTGACCGGGATATCCTGTCCGGCCGCCTTGGAGACACCCGGGAATATCTGAGCTATTTGGATGTGCTGGTGGATGGTCCATTCATTGAAGCGCAGAAGAATCTGTCTCTGCGCTTCCGGGGATCGGAAAATCAGCGTTTGATTGATGTACCTGCCTCCCTGGCCGCCGGAAAGGTCGTTCTGTGGCAGGATTGGCAAGGCGATAAGAAAGGAATGCAGTAAATGGAACCCATTCATGTAAAACGGTTATCCCCGGAAGCCAAGCTTCCCACTTATGGTACTGCCGGTGCCGCCGGCGCCGACTTGTACGCCTGTCTGGACCAGCCGGTCACCATCCAGCCCGGGCAGACGGCGTTTCTTCCCACCGGAATCGCCTTGGAAGTTCCTCAGGGCTGCGCAGGTTTGGTCTATGCCCGCAGCGGTCTTGCCTGCAAGCAGGGATTGGCACCGGCCAACAAGGTTGGCGTAGTAGACAGCGACTACCGGGGAGAAATCACCGTAGCGCTGCACAATCACGGCCCTCAGCCCCAGACCATCCACAGCGGAGACCGGATTGCCCAGTTTATCATCACCCCGGTGCTGACACCGGCCTATCAGGAGACAGAAGAGCTGTCTGAGACCGCCAGAAACTGCGGCGGATTTGGTTCCACCGGAAAATAATTGGTGCTTTTGATAAAATCTATGTAAAGTTTTTGTAAAATTTACTCGTATTTTGTCACTGTACATTTCTCTGAAAATTCCCTATAATGATACTATGCCCGGTTCGGGCGATCCTGGAAATGACGATTGGAGTATCATCATATGGAGATATTTAGAGCCATTATCCAACTTTTGGGCGGTCTGGCCATGTTCCTCTACGGCATTGAGGTCATGGGTGACGGACTGAAGAACAGTTCCGGAGCCGCTTTGAAGCGGGTACTGGAGAAAGTAACCGGGAATGTAGTAATCGGCGTTCTCACCGGTGCCATGGTCACCGCAGTCATTCAGAGCTCCACCGCAACCATTGTGTTAACCGTAGCCTTGATTGGCGCAGGAGTGCTGAATCTGAAGCAGGCCGTGTCCATTGTTATGGGCGCCAATATTGGCACCACGGTTACCGCACAGATCATTCGTCTGTCCTCCATTGAGGCCGGGGACAATCTGATGCTGATGCTCTTCGATACGGACACACTGGCTCCCATTGCGCTGGTAATCGGCATTATTCTGCTGATGTTCGTCAAGTCCAAGTCCACCAAAACCATTGGAGATATTTTTGTGGGCTTCGGCGTTCTGTTTGTGGGTCTGAGTCTGATGACCGACGGTGTTCGTCCCCTGATCGGCACCGACGCTTTTGTGGCCTTTGTGGAGTTCCTGCAAAATCCCCTGCTGGGCATCCTGTTCGGTCTGGTTCTGACCGTCATTGTGCAGAGTTCTTCCGCAACGGTGGGCATGCTGCAGACCGTTGCTTCCGTACCCGGCTCCGGTATTACCTTTGCCATGGCCTACCCCATTATTATGGGTATCAACCTGGGCACCTGTGTTACCACCGCCTTGGTTTGTTCCATTGGCTCGTCCAAGGATGCCAAGCGCACCGGCGTTGTGCATATTGCGTTCAATACTATCGGCACCATTTTGTTCCTGGTGGTCATGAATATTTTGCAGCACTTCGCCGTATTCGGTCAGGAATTCTGGGTTCGTGCCGTGGATAGCGGCAACATCGCCAATTTCCAGACCGTGTTTAACTTGCTCACCGCCATTGTTCTGATCCCCTTTGCCGACGCCCTTGTGAAGCTGTCCATGCTGCTGGTGCACGACGACAAGCCTGGCAAAGATCGCCATCCGGAGCTGCACACCCTGGATGAAAAGCTGTATATCTCCCCTGCCGTGGCCGTTTCCGAAACCGTAAAGGCTGTGGCTGCCATGGGCAGCATTGCCAAGGCTAACTTCGAACGAGGCTGCCGGGTGCTGTCCAAATACGACCCGGTACTGGTTGCCCAAGTTGATGAAGATGAAGATGTAATCGACCAGTTTACCGACCAGGCAGACCGGTTCCTCATTGGTCTTGCCAAGAATGTGGAAACCGAGTGGGATGACCGGCAGCTGGACATGCTGATGCAGACCGTCCCCAATTTTGAGCGCATTGGCGATTACGCCACCAACCTGGTGGAACTGGCCCAGCGGCTGCAGTCGGAGGGCACCACCTTCTCCGAGACTGCCAAGAAGGAGCTGAACCTGATCTGCTCCGCCGTTACGGAAATTTTGACCATTACCCTTGATGCTTTCGCCAAGGGCGATAACGAAGCTGCCAAGGCCATTGAACCTTTGGAAGAAACCATTGACGATATGGTGATGATTCTCCGTGACCGGCACACCAAGCGACTGAAAACCGGCGCTTGTTCCGTTGGAGCCGGATTGGTGTTTATGGAGACGCTGACTTATCTGGAGCGTACCTCTGACCAGTGTTCCTCCATCGCCGTGATGATGCTGGCAAGAAACAACGAGGAAATCCTGCAAAATCATTATGACTATCTGCGGGAAATCCACGCCGGCAACGATGCTGCCTACATGGCAGAGAAGGAACGCCGCCGCCGCCAATATATCAAGCCCCTGCGAGAACTTGTATAATTGTTTTACCCCCGGAAAATCCTGGATGGATTTCCGGGGGTGTGTGTTTTGTTCGGCACTCAGGGGCAAAGCCGCTCCAGTTCTGCGGATACGGAAGCTTCGCAGCTGCGCATAGCCAGAATGGTCTTTTCCAGCAGCTCGTCCAGGCCCCAGCCCAGCCGCTGGGCTCCTTGCTGAATCACGTCCCGGGAGCAGCCGGCAGCGAACTTCTTGTCCTTGAACTTCTTTTTCAAAGAGGACAGTTCCATGTCCATCACACTTTTGCTGGGGCGCATCCGGGCGGCGGCGCCAATCAAACCGGTCAGTTCATCCACCGCAAAGAGCACCTTCTCCATCTGGTGAACCGGCTCTACATCGCTGCACAGGCCGTAACCATGGGAGCAGATGGCGTGGACCATTTCCTCGCTGGCATTGACCTGGGCCAGCAGCTCCGGCGCCTTCTTGCAGTGCTGATCCGGGTACTGTTCAAAATCCACGTCATGCAGCAGTCCGCACAGGCTCCAGAATACTTCGTCCTCTCCCAGTTCCCGGGCAAACCAAGCCATAACCCCTTCCACCGTCAATGCGTGCTGAATGTGGAAAGGTTCTTTGTTATACCTTTGCAGCAGGTCTAGAGCCTGCTCTCTTGTCAGTTCCATGAAACGCGCCTCCTGTGTCAAAATATGAGATCATTTTACCCGTGTCGACTTTCTTTGTCAACCGGAGGATGTGGCATCCGTCAAAGTTTTGAAAAGAAGTCCGAGTATTTTTGCAAAGGTGTAGAGATATTCATAATTGCGTGCTATACTTTTCTTATTAGGAGGTGTCGTTCATGGCTAACATACTCGACTACATCCGCTGGCGGGGCGATCTGACGTTTACTCAGGACCCACCGAATCCGGTGGATGCTCTGATCTTTTCGGCGCTGGTTTACATTCGCTACGGCGGCAGGGTGGAATCCCAGCCCACAGTCCCTATCTCCCTGAAAGAAGCCGCTGAGGACTTTTTCTCTGGAGACAGCTGTGAATCCCTGGTGCGGGTGAAAAATGACCTGACGCTGCTGCGTTTGGCAGCGGATTCCGTCCGGTTTGGTTCCGCCCGCCTGTGTATGTATCAGGATCAGCTGATTCCCGAGCAAGAAACGCAATTTGCGGCCGTTACCTTCCTTCTGGATGACGGAAGCATGTTCCTGGCGTTCCGGGGCACTGACAGCACCCTGGTTGGCTGGAAAGAGGACTTCAACATGACATTCCAGCAGACCATCCCTGCCCAGCGGCTGGCCGTTCGGTATACGCTGGCAGTAGCGCAGGAGTATGTGTCGCCGATGCGCCTGGGAGGCCATTCCAAAGGGGGCAATCTGGCCGTGTTTGCCGCTGCCCGGTCTTCCCCCATGGTGCAGCAGCGGATCTTGCAGGTATACAATCACGATGGCCCCGGATTTACCAAGTATCTGATGGGCGATCCCGGGTATCTTGCCATGGTTCCCAGGATCAAAACCTATGTTCCCCAATCCTCCGTCATTGGCATGCTGCTGGAACACGAAGAACCTTATACGGTGATCCGCAGCAAAACCGTGGGGCTGCTGCAGCATGACCCCTACTCCTGGGAACTGATGGGCAGCCAATTCCTCACCACAGAAGAAGTCACGGAAGGCTCCCATTTCCTGGATGCCACCATTAAAACCTGGTTTGCGGAAATGACAAACCAGGAACGCAACCAGCTGGTGGATGTGATGTTTGCGCTGCTGGGTACCGGTGGTGTAGACAACGCTATTGACATTTTCCAGCCCAAAAATATCCATGCCTATGTAAAAGCCCTGAGCGGTGACGAAAAAATGCGCCGGGTGCTGTCCACAGAATTTCTGAGTCTGATGGATGCGGCGAAGAAAACCAAAGCCAAACTGGAAGCGGACCGAAAAACAGAGAAGCTTCTGGAAGAGGGCTTTGACGTGTAATCTCCCCAGCCCCGCTTAATCGGTACAAACAGGTAAGCATACTCCCCCTGATGCAGGTACTGTGCACCAGGGGGAGTTTTTGTGTATGCATGATTCCTGTCAGGAGGCTCCATTCTCCAGCTTCTCAGGGTCCATCAGGGTCAACTCTGTGCCCTGATAGTAGTAAGCCAGAATGTCGGCGTAACTGCTGCCCGTCACCGCCATAGCATCCGCACCATACTGGCTCATGCCCACCCGGTGACCATAACCGTAGGTTGTAATGACAATTCGCTCGTCTCCGGCAGATACGGTGAAATCCGTAGAGGGCAGATTCAGCAAAGACCGCAGCTGAACACCGGTATAAAGTTTCCCGCCGATGTCCATGCTTTCAATACCGCCTCCATCCGTAAACGATGCCGCTCCAAACCAACTGCTTGGCGAGCCCTCCAGTGCTGTCCCCAACGCTTCCTGGAATTTCTCAGGTGAAAAGGTAAAGGTGTCAGAAAAATGTGCCGCATCCTCTTCACCTGGGCTTTCCACTGCCTGCAGATAGGGGAAATCTGCCCCCCAAACCGCTGCGGCATCTTCGGTACTGCCGCCGGAGCAGGAAAAATAGGTCGCCTCAATCAGCTCCCCACCGTAGGTCAGCACATAACCGGAGGTGGCTTCCACCGCAGAGCGGACCTTGCTCAGATTCTCCACCGTTCCTCCCTGGAGCAGATACTCCTTCTGCGGCAGATACGCCTGGCAGCAGGTGGATTGGGTACAGACGCTGCCATCTGCGTGCTTGCCGCCGGTTTGGTAAGCTTTGCAAGCATAGGTTCTGGCCGCAACCGACTGGGCCTTCAGTGCTTCCGTTTCAAAAGAGGCGGGCATCTCCGCCAATACCACCCCTGTCAGGTAATCGTCCATGTCCATCTGCTCTACCGTACCGTCCGTATGGCGAACCAGCACCGGCAGCGAAACCCTTTGCCGCTGAGACGTCTGAAGAACCGGCTGGGTTTCCGGCTGGATCTCAGCCGGGACATCCAACGCCATCACCGCCCCGTTCAGAACCAATCCTGGCAAAACCAACCCCATAAATAACGCGGTCAAAATTTCCTTCCAAATGGATCGCATCGGCATCCCTCCCATGGATGTATTCCTGCTAAAGTCAGGAACCGTATGGAGTATATGGTAGCATGTCTGCATGATAAATGCAGTCAGATTTCCGTCCGAAGAAAAAGCCGAAATCTCCTCTACCACAATTTGTCAAAAGTCTTGACTTTCCGGCTGGGCCATGGTACATTATCTTCATTATCAGTAAAGATTTGTTAAAGATTTATTTTCAAATCTCTTCCCTAACCGGCGCAGACGTTTGCCGGGATTTGTTACCTGTCTTTTCCTTTTGGGAATTGTACAGGTTTTTTCTAACTTTTTGTCTGTTTTGGCATTGTTTTGCCAGCATAATACATTTTGCAAAGGAGCGTACCCCAATGATAGTTTCTGTTTTGTTGTTTGCTGTGGGACTGGTTCTGCTGATTAAGGGCGGCGACTGGTTCGTCGACGGTGCCACCGGCATTGCCCGTCGGTTCCACCTGCCTGATATCGTGGTCGGCGCCACCGTGGTTTCCATCGGCACCACTCTGCCCGAGGTTATGGTCTCCGCCACTGGCGCCATGCTGGGACAAGGCGCTATGGCTTACGGTAACGCCATCGGTTCCATCATCTGCAACACTGCTTTGATCGCCGCCATCTCCGTAGCGGTAAACCCCGGTCCGGTGAACACCAAGTCCATGAAAATGCCGGTGATTTTCTTCTTCCTCAGCGCCGCCATTTACTGCGTGGCAGCATATATCATGGGTGAATTCACCCGTCCTTTGGGTTTGATTCTGCTGGCAATTTTTGTGATCTACATGATCATCACCGTCCGTCAGGGATTGAAAAACCCGGATCAGGTGGAGGAAGAGGAGACAGAATCCAAAAACAGAACCTTCCTGCAGGATCTGTTCTGGCTGGTTGTGGGTGCCGCTCTAATTGCTGTGGGCGCGGATCTGCTGGTTGACCACGGCACCATCATCGCCAGAGAGCTGGGTGTACCGGAAACGGTAATCGCCCTGACCTTTGTCGCCCTGGGCACCAGCCTGCCGGAACTGGTCACCACCATCACCTCCCTGCGTAAGGGTCATGCCTCTCTGGGTATCGGCAATGTCATCGGTGCCAATGTGTTCAATCTGGTGCTGGTTTCCGGCATTTCCGTAACACTGGCTCCCTTCGAGGTGCCGATGGGCAACCTGATCTTCGGTCGCAACGTCTCCCTGCTCATGGACATTCCGGTGATGCTGACCGTCATGGTTCTGCTGACCTTCCCCGCTCTGGCCAGCAAAAAGCTGCACCGCTGGCAGGGCATTACCCTGCTGTGCATCTATGCAGCCTTCTGCATCTGCCAGTTCGCTATGTAGTCAAAACCTCCGGCTAAGCCGGAGGCTTGACTAAGCCCTAGAAGGGCTTTTTACTGGCCTCACCCCTAAAGGGGC
>CALWOA010000029.1 GCA_944382965.1 uncultured Oscillospiraceae bacterium
AGCCTTATCAAGAGCGGTGGAGGGAACGGCCCGATGAAACCCGGCAACCTGTCCGAAAGGAAAAGGTGCCAAATCCGGCGGCAAACGAAAGATGAGGATTCGATATACGCACATCGGATCTTCGGTGTGCGGTTTTTTTATGTAAGTGAAGAAAAAGAAAGGTCACTGCTTGGGGCAGTGACGCCAGTACAGAAAGGAATGCAATATGGAAAAAAGACTGTTTACTTCTGAATGTGTTACCAACGGCCACCCCGACAAGGTTGCCGACTCCATCTCCGACGCTATTTTGGATGCCTGCCTGGCCCAGGACCCCCAGTCCCGTGTGGCATGTGAAACTATGGTTACCACCAACTTCTGCCTGATCTGCGGCGAGATCACCACCAATGCCCAGGTTGACTATGCTGCTGTTGCCCGGGAAGCTATCCGGAAAATTGGCTACGTTTACCCCGGTGACGGATTTGATGCCGACAGCGTGGAAATCCAGTGCCGGATTCATACCCAGTCCGCAGACATTGCCCTGGGTACCAATGACGAAGTGGGCGGCGCCGGTGACCAGGGTATGATGTTTGGCGGTGCCTGCACTCAGACTCCGGAATTGATGCCCCTGCCGGTGGCTCTGAGCCGCGCCCTGTGCAACCGACTGACCGAGTGCGTCCACTCCACCGACCTGCTGCGCCCCGACGGAAAGACCCAGGTCACCGTGGAATTTGACGAGCAGGGCAATGTGGTGGGCATTGATACCGTAGTGGTGTCCATCATGCACAGCGCCGATTTTGAAATTTCCGAACTGCGCAAATATATCCGCCAGGCGGTCATTGCCCCGGTGCTGGAAAACTACGGCTTCTCCATTGACCAGGTTCCCCACATTCACATCAACCCCACCGGTAAGTTCGTCATCGGCGGCCCCAACGGCGACACCGGCTTGACAGGACGGAAAATCATTGTGGATACCTACGGCGGCTATTTCTCCCACGGCGGCGGTGCTTTCTCCGGCAAGGACCCCACCAAGGTAGACCGCAGTGCTGCCTACATGGCCCGCTACATGGCAAAGAACTTGGTTGCTGCTGGACTGGCAACCCAGGTGCAGGTGCAGCTGGCTTACGCAATCGGTGTGGCCCAGCCGGTTTCCGTTCGGGTGGACAGCTTCGGCACCGGTGTGATTTCCGATGAGAAGATGACCGAACTGCTGCGGAAAACCTGCGACCTGACTCCCGCCGGCATCATCCGCAAGCTGAACCTCCGCCGCCCCATCTATGCACCCACTGCCGCCATTGGTCATTTCGGTGTAGCAGACCGCCCCTGGGAGCAGACCGACATTGCAGATCAGCTGAAGGAACTGGCAAAGGGATAATTTCGTATGGTTATCGGGATTATCGGGGAGAGCTGTACCGGAAAGTCTACCCTTGCAGATAAATTGGGTGCAGAACTGGGTGCACAGGTGTATACTGGGAAGGACTATTTGCGTCTTGCCAAAAGCGAAAGTATGGCCAGAAATCTTTTCAAGAAAAAGCTGCAGGAGGAAGACAAAACCCAACACATGATCTATGTGATTTCTGAAAAGGAGCATTTGTCCCTGCTTCCGGAAGATGCCCTCCGTATTCTTGTGACAGCAGATTTAGAGGAGATAAAACGCCGTTTTGCAGCCCGAATGAAAGGAACGCTGCCGCCTCCGGTGGCTGCCATGCTGGAAAAAAAGCACGGCTGTTTTGACGCGGAACCCCACGATCTCCACGTTGTCTCAGGCAGCTCTGATTTGGATGCTGTTTGTGCGGAAATTCGGGACAAACTCCGCTAAAGCAGAAATGCCGAAGACGATATCACATAAAAAAGGAACCCATCACGCAGATGGGTTCCTTTTCTTTACTTATTGAGCAGCTTTTCCAAAGCAGCCAGCTTCAGGCAGGTACACAGTACATCCATGGCCTGTTCCAACTCTGCCACCGGGGGCAGGCTGGGAGCGATACGCAGGTTGGAATCCTGGGGATCTTTGCCGTAGGGGTAGGTGGCACCGGCATTGGTCATGGTGACACCGGCCTCCTTACACAGCTGCCAGGCCCGATGGGCGGTGCCGGGCATGGTGAACAGGCTGACAAAGTAACCGCCCTTGGGATCATTCCAATGGGCAAAGCCCAAAGGTGCAATTTCCCGGTTCAGGTACTCTGCAACCGTCCGGAACTTCGGCGCCATAATGGCGGCGTGACCTTTCATGATTTCCAAAGTGTGAGCCTTGTTTTTCAGGTAACGAACATGGCGCAGCTGATTGACCTTGTCGTAGGAAATCATCTGAATACCGAAAATGTCGGTGAAATACTTGATATTTGCTTCGCTGGCAGCCATGCAGCTGATGCCGCCGCCGGCAAAGGTAATCTTGGAAGTGGAAGCGAACTCATAGACCATGTCGGGCCGACCGGCCTGAGCGCACAGGGAGATAATGTCGGGGAAGGGGACATAATCGCCTTCAAACTCATGGATGCAGTAAGCATTGTCCCAGATAATGGCAAAGTCGGGAGCAGCGGGCTTCAGATTGGCAAAACGCTGAATGGTCTCCGCAGAGAAAATGATACCGTCAGGGTTGGAGTACTTGGGCACCGTCCAGATCATCTTGACCTGGGGATCTTTTACATATTCCTCTACCATATCCATGTCCGGGCCGGTGGGGGTCATGGGAATGGTGATCAGCTCCGCACCGTAGAATTCGCCAATCTGGAAATGCCGGTCATAGCCAGGGGCAGGGCAGAGGAACTTGACTTTCTCCTCTTTGCACCAGGGACGAGGGCTGTGCAGCAGGCCGTGGCTGAATGCACGGGCCACCACATCGAACATCATATTCAAGGAAGCGGCGCCGCCCACGAACACTTCCGAAGGCTTGCAGCCCAGCACATCGGCCCAGTAGGCCCGGGCGCAGGGAATACCTGCCAGTTCACCATAGTTTCGGGAGTCAATGCCGTCGTCGATACAATCCTCCGGGGTTTGCAGCATGGTCAAAATGCCGCTGACCATATCCAGCTGAGCCTTGGAAGGCTTGCCGCGGGCCATGTTCAGGTTCAGTCCCTGGGACTTACAATTCTCAAAATCTGCCAGAACACGCTGGTATTCACGTTCCAATTCTTCGGTGGTCATGCAAGAGTAGGGGGTCACGTCCATCATCCTTCCTGGGATTTTCTATATTTTCTTGGCTTATTATATGCTTATATCAGAAAAAATGCAATATCATATTGGTGGAAATTTCATTTTTAACGCTCAAAATAAAGAAATTGGAGGATTGCACAAACAAGCGCCGAGCCGGGAAATATTTTTTCGACACAATCACTCCTTGCTTTTTTTGCTGAGCTTGCATACAATTTATACAGATAATGTAAGGGGAATCGGATTTTTTTATGAAAAATCCAGACCTTTTCCCTGAAAAAGTGAGCAATCAATCGATTGCAGCTTCCCCTTCACAGAACTGGAAAGGATGTGCCCAATGAGTGATGTTTTGAATGTCCCGGAAATCTTTGGCAGCGATGTGTTTAATGAAGCAACCATGAAGCAGCGTTTGCCGGCGGACGTTTACCTGGCCTGGAAGCACTGCGTTACTACCGGCTCTCAGCTGCCGTTGGATGTTGCCAATGAAATTGCTGAGGCCATGAAGGTCTGGGCGACCCAGAAGGGTGCCACCCATTATACCCACTGGTTCCAGCCGATGACCGGAATCACAGCGGAGAAGCACGATTCCTTCATTTCTCCCACCGGTGACGGGCGGGTGATTATGGAATTTTCCGGCAAAGAGTTGGTGCGTGGCGAGCCGGACGCCAGTTCTTTCCCCTCCGGCGGTCTGCGGGCAACTTTTGAAGCCCGGGGTTACACCGCTTGGGACCCCACTTCCTGCGCCTTTGTCAAGGACGGCAGCTTGTATATCCCTACCTGCTTCTTCTCCTATACGGGCCAGTCTCTGGATAAGAAAACCCCTCTGCTGCGCTCTATTGACGAAGTATCCCGGGAGGCGGTGCGGATTCTGCGGCTGTTCGGGGATGAAGAAACCCAGCGGGTCATTCCCTCCGTTGGTGCTGAGCAGGAATATTTCCTGCTGCCCAAGGACCTGTATGCTCAGCGGGAGGACTTGCGCCTGACTGGCAGAACTTTGTTCGGCGCGCAGCCGCCCAAGGGTCAGGAACTGGATGACCACTATTTCGGTACCATCCGTACCCGGGTATCCTCCTTTATGAAGGACTTGGATGAGCAGCTGTGGCGGCTGGGCATCCTGAGCAAAACCAAGCACAACGAGGGCGCGCCCTGCCAGCACGAACTGGCACCCATCTATACCGATGTGAACACTGCCTGTGATGCCAACCAGCTGATTATGGAAATCATGAAAAAGTGCGCCGCCAAGCACAATCTGGTGTGCCTGCTCCATGAAAAACCCTTTGACGGTGTCAATGGCTCCGGTAAGCACAACAACTGGTCCTTGTCTACGGACTCCGGCAAGAATTTGTTCAGCCCTGGCAAGACCCCCAGCCAGAACGCCCGGTTCCTGGTGTTCCTGGCGGCCTTCATTGCCGGTGTGGACGAATACCAGGACTTCCTGCGCTGCACGGTGGCGACGGCAGGCAACGATCACCGTCTGGGCGCCAACGAAGCGCCTCCGGCCATCATCTCCATTTTCCTTGGGGATGAGCTCAACGGCATCATCCACTCCATCATTGAGGGAACCAACTACATTGAACCGGAAAAGAGCATGCTGCGTATCGGCGTAGACGTGCTGCCTGCCATTCCCAAGGACACCACCGACCGAAACCGTACCAGCCCCCTGGCGTTTACCGGTAATAAGTTTGAGTTCCGTATGCTGGGTTCCTCCCAGTCCATTGCCGGCCCGAATATCGCCCTGAATACCATCATGGCAGAAGAACTGGCTAAGTTTGCCGATGCCTTGGAGGGCGCGGAGGACTTTGACGCTCAGCTGCAGAAGCTGGTCAGCCAGACGCTGATGGAGCACAAGCGGATCATCTTCAGCGGCAACGGCTACAGCCAGGAGTGGAAGGAGGAAGCCGCCGCCCGGGGACTGAGCAATCTGGCCTCTACGGCCGAAGCTCTGCCTACCTATGCATCCGACAAGAATATTGACCTGGTAACCCGGCATGGAATCTTTACCGAGGAAGAGTTCCGGGCAAGATATGTGATTCATCTGGAATCCTATAATAAGATCGTCAACATTGAAGCCCGTACCATGGTGGATATGGCTCTGCATCAAATCTTGCCCGCAGCGCTGCACTACTCCCATGATTTGTGCCAGGGAATTGAGGTAAAGCAGAAAATGAAAGTTTCTGCCAGAGCGGAGAAAGCCTTGGCAGAGAAACTCAGTGCCAGCACCGATGCCCTGTATGACCATATTGAATCGCTGCGGTTCTCTCTGGGGGCAGTGCCCAAGGAAGCCGTCAGCGCCGCCAGCTATTACCACGATGTGGTGATTCCCGCTATGCAGGACCTGCGCCGGGAAGCGGATACGCTGGAATCCTTGACCGATAAATCCTACTGGCCCTATCCCACTTACTCTGACCTTCTGTACTACTAAAATGTAACGCCCTGCCTTTGCAGGGACACAAAAAAGGAGCCTCGAAAGAGGCTCCTTTTTCTAATTGGGTTATTGTACGTCATCCAGCAGGCCATAGCCCCCGTCATTTCTGCGGTAAACCACGGCAAAGCTTCCGCCGTTATCTTCATCCCGGAAGGCAAAGAAATTGTGATCCAGCAGATTCATCTGCATCACGGCTTCTTCCCGGGTCATGGGCTTGAAGTAGAATTTCTTGATGCGCACAATGTTCAGCTCTTCCTCATCCGGGTCCGGGGCGAAGGATGTCTCGTCCTGGACAGTACGGTTGAATGCGCCTTGCTTCAGACGACGGGCCAGACGGGTTTTGTTCTTGCGGATCTGGCCTTCAATGGTGCCCACAGCGGCATCAATGGAAGCAAACATATCGGAAGTGCTTTCGCTTGCCCGGAACCAGGTGCCCGCACCGTGAACGGTCAGTTCCACGTTGTTCCGGTTCTTTTCTACAGAGAAGACAATCAGTGCTTCCGCATCCTCATCAAAGAACCGTGCCAGCTTCATAACTTTTTTCTCAGCATAAGCATGGACATTCTCAGGAAGTTTAACTTTCTTTTCACTGAACTGGAATTTCATATGCGGCAGCTCCTTTCGTATCACCGGTCATCCGGTGTAATTACACTATAGCACAAATTCACTATAGCGGCAAGGGGGGCTAGTTGTCTAATTCGTCTTCGTCATCCAGAAGTTCTGCCATGGTCAGGTTGTAAACGGCCTCCGCCTTTTTCTCAAAAAGCCGGCTCAGTCGGACGGCCTGACGCTGGTTCGGTGCCAGCAGCTCCAGGGTCATCAGATTGCCAAGCTCGTCATCCAGCTTCATAATTACGGAGAAATCACCGCTTTCCCGGGGAACAACCTGAGTTTTCACAAAGCTGCTGCGGTGAATCTGCCGATTAAACCGGGCAACAGCATTCTCTGCCCGATGTTTGACAGAAAAGGCGATGGAATCTTCCGTCAATGCACCGTCGGCCCTGCCTTTTTCCGTAATCTCATAGCACCCGTCCTCCAGCTCCTTCAGATGACCGGACTTGACCATCTCCGGAATGGCGGTACACACATCAAAATAACTCAGGCAATCGTCCTGATAACATAGTTCATAGATCTGCTGGGTGTTGACCGGGTAGTTGACCCGAGCCATCACACACAGGATCAGCACTTTCACATCCAGCATATCGTGGATAAAGCCCAGTCTCTGCACTTGTATCACCTCTTATGGTCATTATACAAAATCCTGAAAAAAAATCAAGCACAACCGGTCGGCCGCCTGCATATTCTGGCGCAAGGGAGTGATGCGATTGGAAAACATGCTGATGTATCCTGTGGGAAGTACGCAAGCCTGCCGCTGGGGGGCGAACCTGCTGGCCCAGGCTGGAATTGCCATGGTTGACCACCCGTCGCCGGAGGTAACCCACCTGCTGCTGGATGTACCCAGTTTTTCACCCGATGGAAAATTGCGAGGCGGTGGGGATTTGGAGCCGCTGCTGCGTATGCTTCCGGGCACGATTACCATCGTTGGCGGGAACCTTTCCCATCCGGCTGTGAAGGATTACAACGTTCTGGACCTGCTGCAAGATGGGGAATATGTGGCGAAAAACGCAGCCATCACCGCTGACTGCGCGCTGCGAGTGGCAGCGCCCAGGTTAAAGAGTACTTTTGAGGAGACTCCCGCACTAATTATCGGCTGGGGCCGGATTGGAAAATGCTTGGGAAAACTGCTCAAATCCATGGGCGCAGAGGTCACCATTGCAGCCCGGAAAGAACCTGACCGGGCCATATTGGAAGCCTTGGGATACCGCACTTTGGATATCCCGGAAATTCCGCAGGCCCTGGGGCAATTCGGTGTCATCTACAACACAGTTCCGGAAAGAATGCTTACACAAGACCAACTGGCGCCTTATCCGCAGTGCCTGAAGATTGACCTGGCCTCCAGACCGGGGCTGGAAGGGGAGAACGTGGTAATCGCCAGAGGGCTTCCTGGCCTGCATACGCCGGAATCTTCCGGCAAACTCATCGCCCAAACTGTTTTAAGACTTACCGGGAGGGAATAGTTATGAATGTGGGATTTGCCATGTGCGGTTCCTTCTGTACATACAGCAAAGTGTTTCCAATTATGGAGCAGCTGAGTCAGCAGCATAAGGTAATTCCGATTTTTTCCGAGGTATCCTGCCATGTTGACAGTCGTTTTGGCACAGCCCAAGAACATATGGCTCGGGCCAAAGAAATCTGCGGCATGGAACCTCTGCACACCATCGACCAAGTGGAGCCAATCGGACCAAAGAAGCTGCTGGACATTTTGGTGATTGCGCCCTGTACCGGAAATACCTTGGCGAAGCTGGCCCACGGCATTGCCGACGGCCCGGTTACCATGGCAGCGAAAAGCCATCTGCGCAATGGCCGACCGGTATTGGTGGCGGTTTCTTCCAATGATGCTCTGGCGGCAGCAGCGGAAAATATTGGCAGGCTTTTGGGGCGGAAACACTACTATTTTGTCCCCTTTGGCCAGGATGATGCCATAGGGAAACCCACCAGCATGGTGGCGGACTTTACCATGATTCCCAAGGCTCTGGAAGAAGCCCTGCAAGGGCGGCAAATTCAGCCGATTTTATTGCGGGGTTAAAAAAACGGAGTTCTCCGATTTCAGGAGAACTCCGTTTCTATTTTATAAGTTTCAGCCTATCCGGCGGGCACCATAGTAATGCTCCGCCCAGTAGCCGCTGGTCAAGTCGGAATAGGAAACTGTGGAGCGGGAATTGGGGGCGTGGATAAACTGTTCGCCGCCTGCGTAGATACCAACGTGACTAATGCCGCTGCCAACAGTACCGGCAAAGAATACGATGTCGCCGGCCTGCAATTCGGACTTACTCACGGAAGTACCTTGCTTGTACTGATCCGCAGGTGTACGGTAGGGAGAATAGCCAAGCTGCTTGAGTACATAGTACACCAGGCCAGAGCAATCAAATCCGCTGGGGCTGGCACCGCCGCTGACATAGCGTACACCCAGATATTTCTGGGCTTCTGCCAGAATATCCGCTCCAGAGAAGGAGCCGCTATTGCTTGTGGTGTTGCCTCCCACATTCCCGTTGACTGCATTGCCGCTGGGGATGACACCAGTGGATTTTCCTCTGCGGAAGAATTTGGGGGTGTTGGGAGAAGCCTGATTTTCGTAGGGATACTCAGTAAGCTTCAGAAAATCGCTGCGGATGTAGCAAATGACACCGTTGTATATTACCTTGTACCAGCCGCTATTCAGACCCAGAATGTAGCAGCGATTTCCTTTGCTGGATACGGCGGCAACCTGGTAAGAGGTAGACGGGCCGGTACGGAGATTGACTCCATCGCCGGTAATTTCTCCATAACCCAGTTCTGCGTTTTCTTTGGTAAGTACATCCAGGTAGTCTTCATGCATGTAACCTTCCTGGAGATTGTAGTTGACTTTATACCACTGACCGGTTTTGCTGATGACCACGACACAGTCGTTCCGGGGCGCTGTGGCGATGGTGGAAGCGCTGGTGTCCGGTGCGGAACGAAGCCGCAGGGAAGAGGCGTTCACAAAACCAATTCCGTACATCAAATCTTCCGCTGCAGCGGCAGGGACGATCACCGTACCAACTGACAAAATCAGTGCCAGTATCAGGGTAAAAAGTCTATGGGGGCGTTTCATACTTTGTCCTCCGTCTTTGTCTAGAAGCTGTGACAGACCCTCACAGCCCCTGAAAAAGCGGCAGGCTTATTTGCCTGCCAGCGCGCGTTCCAGCCAGACACAGCCAAGATCCAGGGCGGTGTAGAGGCCGTCTTTTTCACTTTTCTTTACGATGCGGGACCGACTTTTGGCAGCGGGGTCCGTCAGCTGCAGCTGCACGGAAACCCGGGTTGCAATGTCCATATCGCCCTGCTTTTTGGTTTCCAAAATCTGAAGCATAACGATGTGGCTGTCGGCCATGGAACCGTAGTAAACAAAATTGTCTTTGCGCATAAGGGGACGTCCCTTATACATCAAAACTGCATTTTCGTCAGCCATGAGAGGTACCTCCTGCAAAAATGTAATCAGATTGTAACATATTGTTACACGATTGTCAAGAAGAAATGTTGCGAAAACCGGAGAAACGCCGTGGTTTACGTAACATTATGGGAAGAAATGGTAAAAAACAGAAAAGACGGAGGGAAAAGTATGAACTTTTCAAGCTGCATGGCACCGCATATTTTTTGGTGCCCGAAGGGAGGTGTGCTATAAAACAAGAGGCTTTTGCCCTTCGCAAAAGCCTCTTGCAGCTTGTAAGAAAGCCTGCTGGCCTACGGTTAATTCCGCTGGAACAGATACTCCTGAACCAGAACCTGCATCAGCTCGTCCCGGTCGATCTTGCAGATCATGCTCCGGGCGCTGTTGTAGTTGGTGATATAGGTGGGGTCTTCTGTCAGCAGGTAGCCCACGATCTGGTTAATGGGATTGTAGCCCTTCTCCGTCAGGGCCTCATACACGCTCCGGAGAATGCGCCGCATATTCTCTTTGTCATCGCTGGCAACCGTAAATTTCTGTGTGTTCATATCCGTCATGTTTTCAGCCTCCTCGGAAGTAGGATATCGTCATTATAACCGAATTTTACACCACTGTAAAGTACTAACTACGGATTTATTTGTGAAAATTTCTTAACGAAGACATTTTCTGTATCAAGGTCAGCGCAGTACAGCGTCCAGCTTTTCCTTCAGCGCGGCCAAAACCTTATTGACAACAGTTTCCGAATCGGTGTCCGTCAGAGTCCGGTCATCGGCTCGCAGTTCCAGGGAGAAGGCCATGCTCTTCTTACCCTCGGGTACGCCGGTACCCCGGTAAATGTCGAACAGCTTTACACTGCGCAGCAGCTTTCCAGCGGCGGCGGTAATCACATACTCGGCCTGGGCCACGGTCACAGCTTCATCGCAGACCAATGCCAAATCCCGGGATACGCTGGGATACTTGGGTAAGGGGATATAGGTGGCATCGGGCAGCAGGCAGGTCATGAGCTTGGTGAAGTTGATTTCTGCGCAGTAAACGTCGGTGTCGATACCATAGTTTTTGGCAACCAGGGGATGCACCTGCCCCAGAACACCCACTTCCACCCCGTCAATGCTGACACTGGCGCAGCGCCCGGGATGATAGCTGGGGTTGTTCTTCTGGGCGGTGTAGCTGGTCTTCTTCAGCCGCAGACCGGCAAAGATGGCTTCCAGTTCGCCCTTCAGGGTGAAGAAGGTCTCGTTAGCACCATATGTGCCCAGAAGCAGCATCTTCGGCTCCTCCGGCAGAGGCTGACCCTCTACAGGCAGGTAAATCTTTGCCAGCTCGTAGAGCTTGACAGCCTTATTGTGGTAGGCGTTGTTCCGGGAGAGAATATCCATCATGGAAGGCAGGGCGATGGTGCGCATAATGGAGGTGTCTTCGCCCAGAGGGTTCTGAATCCGCAGGGCGTTGCGCAGGGGAGAGTCTTCCGGCAGGCGGATCTGGTCAAAGATCGTGGGGGAGACGAAGGAGTAAGTGATGATTTCGCTGTAGCCCATGCCCCGGCACAGGGTTCCTGCCTTGGCCTCCAGCTTCATTTCCTTGGTGTAACCGCCCTGGGTAGAGGTCTTGAAGGCTGTGGTGGGAATTTCGTTGTAGCCATAGGAGCGGCCCACTTCCTCTGCAATGTCCGCCATCCGCACCAGGTCGGGACGGAAGGAAGGAACCAGAATCTGATCGCCTTCCACGGGGATTTCCAGCAGGTTCAGGTACTTGACCATATCCTCTTTGGAAATATCGGTACCCAGCAGACGGTTGATCTTGTCGCATTCCAGAGGCAGCGTTCTGGTTTCGGGGACGTAGTTGATAACATCGATGGTGCCTTCCAGTACATCGCCGCACTGGAGCATCTCCACCAGTTCGCAGGCCCGCTGCACAGCGGGAATGGTCATCATGGGGTCCAGGCTCTTTTCGAACTTACCGGAAGCCTCAGTACGCATACCCAGAGCCAGAGCGGTCTGACGAATGGAAGTGCCATTGAAGTTGGCGGACTCAAAGACCACCATGGTGGTGTCATCCAGAATTTCAGAATTTTCGCCGCCCATGATACCGGCAAGGCCAATGGCCCGGTTCTCATCGGCGATGACCAGCATACCGGCTTTCAGGTTGCGGACATTGCCGTCCAGGGTGGTCAGGGTTTCGCCTTCTTCTGCTTCCCGCACCACGATCTTTCCAGAGGAAACATAGCGGTAGTCGAACGCATGCATGGGCTGGCCGTACTCCAGCATCACATAGTTGGTGATGTCTACGATGTTGTTGATGGGCCGCACACCGTTGGCACGCAGCCGCTGGCGCAGCCACTTGGGGCTGGGGCCGATTTTGACGTTGGCAACCATCCGGGAAGAGTAGCGGTTGCACAGCTCGGTAGCAGGCACTTCCACGTCCAGATAGTCATAAATGCTGCCAGCATTGCTGCCCTTCACTACAGGCTCGTGGTGCTTCATTTCCTTACCGAAGGCAGCGGCAGCTTCCCGGGCCAGACCAATGATGGAGTAGCAGTCGGGACGGTTGTTGGTGATTTCAAAATCGACAACGGTGTCATCATTGCCGATGACCAGGTTGATGTCCTGGCCCACCTGGCAATCCTCATTGTTGAGAATCCAGATGCCGTCAGCATAGGCATCGGGGAAATCATTCTGGGTCAGGCCCAGCTCGGCAAAGGAGCACAGCATGCCGTTGGAGAGTTCGCCACGGAGCTTGCCCTTGGTGATATGCACACCGCCGGGCAGCCAGGAATTGTGCAGAGCAGCGGGAACCAGATCGCCCTCGTGGACATTCTGGGCACCGGTGACGATCTGCACAGGTTCCTCCTTGCCCACATCCACCTGGCAAATCCACATGTGGTCGGAGTTGGGGTGACGCACCATGGACAGTACTTTGCCCACAACCACGTTTTTGATTTCGGCATCCATCCGCTCATAGGTTTCCACTTTCTGACCAAAGACAGTCAGAGTATCCACAAATTCTTTATCAGAAACCTGGGAGAGATCCACAAATTCTTCATTCAGCCATTTTCTGTTCAGTTTCATACGATTGTTCCTCCTTAGAACTGGTTCAGGAACCGGATGTCATTGTCGAAAATCAGACGCAGATCATTGATCTTCATCCGCCCCATGGCCATACGCTCCAGACCCATACCGAAAGCAAAGCCGGAGTACTTGTCCGGATCAATGCCGCAGTTTTCCAGCACAGTCGGATGCACCATGCCGGCACCCAGCAGCTCGATCCAGCCTTCGCCGTGGCAGGTAGAGCACACTTGACCGTCGATTTCACCGGTGCCGTGGCACTTGTGGCACTGCATGTCCATTTCGCAGCTGGGCTCGGTGAAGGGGAAGTGGTGGGGACGGAACCGCATTTCGGAGTCGGCGCCATAGATCTTGCGCATCATGGTAATCAGTGCGCCCTTCAGGTCGCCCATGGTGATGTGTTCATCTACCACCAGACCCTCGATCTGATGGAACATGGGGGAGTGGGTGGCGTCGGCTTCGTCCTTCCGGAATACCCGGCCGGGAGCCAGCATGCAGAAGGGAGGCTTGTGATTTTCCATAAAGCGAATCTGCATGGGGCTGGTCTGAGTCCGCAGCAGAACGCTGTCGTCATCGGTAAAGTAGAAAGTATCGGAGCGGTCACGGGAGGGGTGGCCTTCCTCAATGTTCAGCCGGGTGAAGTTGTAGCTGGCCAGTTCCACTTCGGGACCATCTACCACCTGATAGCCCAGACCTACGAAAATGTCCTTGATCTCCTGCAGTACCTGGTTCATGGGGTGCTGATGTCCAAGAGGGACGGTTTCGCCGGGGATGGTAACGTCGATTGCTTCGGCAGCCAGCTTGGCTTCCAGTACAGCGGCGTGAATGGCGGCCTTCCGGTCTTCCAGCTTCTGCTCGATCTGGGCCCGGACGGAGTTGGCCAGCTGACCCATTACCGGGCGCTCTTCAGCAGAAAGCTTGCCCATCTGCTTCAGCACGGCGGTAAGCTCGCCTTTCTTACCCAGAAGTTTTACCCGCAGTTCTTCCAGAGCCGCAGGGGTTTCGGCAGCATCCAGAGCTGCCAGAGCATTGACTTTAATCTGCTCCAATTGTTCTTTCATGTTGATTCCTCCTGAAAGGTTGACTACAAAAAGTAAATAAAAAAACCCTTCATCCCGAAATCGGGACGAAAGGCAATCCTTCCGCGGTACCACCCGCAATTCGCCAAACTGGCGCACTTTCAGATGCAGACACATCCAAGACCGATAACGGCGTCACCCGGCGCACCCTACTGCTGTTCAGGCGGCAGCTCCTGGGAGAAAGCCCGGTATTGCACCCAAGCGGCTCACACCATCCCGCTTTCGCTGTGTGGGGCAAAGCCAATACAAGGCGGCCCAATCATTGCTTTTGACTATCCTCGTTATGGTAGCACAGAAAAATGCAATTTGCAAGCCCTTTTTGCAAAATCAAAGCCGAATGCGGTTTTCGCATTCGGCTTTGGGGTGAATCAGTGGGCAAACTGGCTCTGATACAGCTGGGCGTAGAAACCCCGCTTTTGCAGAAGTTCCTCGTGGCGGCCCTGTTCTACAATGTGACCATTGCGCATCACCAGAATCACATCCGCTTCCTGAATGGTGGACAGACGGTGGGCAACGATGAAGGAGGTCCTGCCCTGCATCAGGGTGTCGAAAGCCTTCTGAATCTTGATTTCCGTCCGGGTGTCAATAGAAGAGGTAGCTTCATCCAGGAACAGCATCGGCGGCAGACACAGCATCACCCGGGCAATGCACAGCAGCTGCTTCTGCCCCTGGGACAGGTTCCCGCCTGCTTCCGAAATCCAGGTGTCATAGCCCTGGGGCAGACGGCGGATGAAGCTGTGGGCGTGGGCCTGTTTCGCTGCGGCAATGATTTCTTCCTCTGTAGCATCGGACTTGCCCATGGCAATGTTGTCCCGGATGGTACCGGCCTTCAGCCAGGTGTCCTGGAGCACCATGCCTACACTGCGGCGCAGCTGCTGACGGCTCATATTCCGGGTGTTGATCCCATCGAGCAGGATTTCTCCTCCGTCCGGGTCGTAGAACCGCATCAGAAGGTTAATGAAAGTGGTCTTTCCGCAGCCGGTGGGACCCACGATGGCTACCCGCTGGCCAGGATTTACGGACAAGTTGAAGTTACCAATCAGGGGCTTTTCCGGCTCGTAGGCAAATTGCAGATTGTGAATTTCCACAGCACCATGGATTTCTTCCGGACACTGGGGATGTTCCGGGTCCGGGGTTCTCGCGGGGGTTTCCAGCAATTCAAAGACGCGGCCGGAGCAGGCAAGGGCATTTTGCAGTTCCGTCACCACGCCGGAAATTTCGTTGAAGGGCTTGGTGTACTGATTGGCGTAGCTTAAAAAGCTGGTCAGATTACCTACGGTGATGCCGCCGCCAATGGCGATCAATGCACCGGTAAGACCCACACCGGCGTAGGCCAAAGCATTGACAAACCGGGTGCAGGGATTGACCAGGGAAGAGAAGAAGATTGCCCGCAGGGATGCCTTTTGCAGCCGGTCGTTGATTTCATCAAACTGTTCCAAGGAGGCTGCCTCATGGCCAAAAGCCTGCACCACTTTGATATTGCCGATGGTTTCATCAATCAGACCGGTCTGCTCACCACGAGTCAGGGTTTGCAGCCGGAACATGGAGTAGGTGCGAGTGGCGATAAAGTTGGCAACTACCAAGGAAAGGGGGGTGATGCACACTACGACCAGCGCGGTTCCCCAGTGCAGCCGCACCATGAAAATCAGGGTGCCTAAGATTGTCATTACACCGGTAAACAGCTGGGTAAAGCCCATGAGCAGACCATCGGCGAAGGTATCCACATCCGCAATGACCCGGCTGACCAGATCTCCCTGGGGATGCTTGTCAAGATAGGAAAGGGGCAATACCTGAATGTGGCGGAAGGCTTCATCCCGGATATCCCGGGTAACCTGATAGGTCATCCGGTTGCACAGCTCATTCATCACCCACTGGGCCAGGGCGGCAACCGCAGCGCAGAGCACCACTTGTCCCAGATACATACCCATGGTAGTAAAGTCTACCTGACCTTGATCTATAATGCAGTCAATGGCATTGCCCACCAGAATGGGGATGTACAGGCTCATGACCACATTGACGGTTGCCAGAATTACGGTAGCAACCAGGGCAGGCCAGTACCGCCGGACGCGGAAAAGGACTTTTTTCAGCGTTGCCATTTGATTAGCCATTTGCCTTCACCTCCTTGGGAAACTGGGAATAGTAGATTTCCTGATACACCGGGCACTGCTGTAAAAGTTCGTCATGGGTACCTTTGCCCACCAGTACACCATCATCCAGCACCAGAATTTCATCGGCAAACCGCACCGAAGCTGCCCGCTGGGACACCAGGAAGGTTGTGGGAGGATTTTTCATATTCCGGATTGCCATGCGCAGATTGGCATCGGTGGCATAGTCCAGGGCGGATGCGCTGTCATCCAGAATCAGGATTCTCGGTTTGCGTACCAGTGCCCGAGCAATGGCAAGGCGCTGACGCTGTCCGCCGGAGAAGTTAAGACCGCCTTGCTCCACTTCTGCACCCAGTTCGCCTTCTTTGTCTTTGACCACTTCTCTTGCCTGCGCCGTTTCCAGTGCGGCCCAAAGATCATCATCCGAAGCGTTTTCATTGCCCCAGAGCAGATTCTGGCGGATGGTTCCCTGGAACAGTACGGACTTTTGGGGCACCACGCCGATTGCCCGGCGCAGGGAAACCATGTCGTAAGATGCTACATCCGTGCCGTCCAGCAATACCTGTCCACCGGCGGCGTCGTAAAGTCTGGGAATCAGATTGACCAATGTGGTCTTGCCGGAACCGGTGCCGCCGATGATACCGATGGTCTTTCCTGGCTCTGCGGTGAAGCTGATATGCTCCAGAGAGGGGCTGGAAGCACCGGCATATTGGGCGGAAACATCCCGAAATTCCACTTTTCCGGTAAGATGCTCCGCGCTGCGGCTGCCGTTTTTCTGGCTGCTCTCCAGTTCCAGCACAGAGGAGACCCGGTTGGCACAGGCAAGTGACTTGGTCATGGTAATGACCAGATTGGCCATCTTGATCAGCTCCACCAGAATCTGGGACATGTAATTGTAAAGTGCAATCACCAGACCTTGGGTCAGCAGACCGCTTTCTACCTTAACTGCGCCAACCCGAACCAGAATTACCACGGCCAGGTTGATGATTACATAGGTCATGGGATTCATCAGTCCGGAAATTCGACCGGCAGAAACCTGGTTGACGGTCAAATTCTGGGTGCTGTTTTCAAAAGATGCAATCTCACTTTCTTCCTTACAGAAGGCCCGCAGTACCCGTACACCGGTTAGATTCTGCCGGGTGGCGGAGGTCACGCCATCCAGGGCAGCCTGGACACGTTTGTACATCGGGATGGTAATCAGCATAATGCCGAACACCACCAGACAGAGAACCGGAATGACGCCGACAAACACCAGTGCTGCCTGAAAATCAATGGTAAACGCCATAAACATGGCACCAAACACCACGAAAGGGGAGCGCAGCAGCAGCCGCAGGGTCAGATTCACACCGTTTTGCACTTGGTTGATGTCGGAGGTCATCCGGGTAATCATGGTGGAGGTACCCACCTGGTCAATCTGACTGTAGCTCAGCCCCAGGATATGCTTGAGCACCGCGTGGCGAAGCTTGGTAGAAAATCCCACCGCCGCTACTGCGGAAAAATACTGGGCGGAAACGGACATAATCAGTCCAATAACACCCAGTGCCACCATTACCAGGCACATCCTGATAACGTAACCCTGATCACCATTGGAAATGCCCTGATCCACAATCCGGGCAACTACCAAAGGTACGATCAGCTCAAAGGCCGCTTCCAGAAGTTTGAACAGCGGCCCTAAAACACATTCTTTTTCATAGCCTTTCAGATACGGTAAAAGCTTTTTCAATCCGATCACCTCACAAATACTGGTAGGATTATACTCCTTTTTCTTCCAAAATGCAACGTGACAAGGGACTGGAAAAAGAAACTTTTTTCCGCTGCCTTGACAGATATGATATTCTAAAAGGTAGAAAATCATAGTGTTGGGAAGATGAAAATGAAACAATGGATTCGCCTTTTAATTGGACTGCTGCTGCTTGGCCTGCTGAGCGGCTGCGCTGGAAACAGTCCCAGTGCCCAGGTGGCGGCAACCACTTTGCCGGTGTATGAGTTTACAGCAAGGATCTGCCAGGGAACACCCATCACCGTAACACGGCTGGTGACGGAACAGGTATCCTGTCTGCATGATTATTCTTTGAATGTCCGTCAGGTTCGTGCGGTGGAAGCTGCCGAGACGGTTGTGATTTCCGGCGCCGGGCTGGAGGAATTTCTGGGGGATCTTTTAATGGATGCCCAGATTGTGGATGCCTCCCAGGGAATCACCTTGCTTTGCCCGGAGGAAGAACATGAAGGCCACGACCATGATGACGGACATCATCACGAGGAGGACCCGCACATCTGGCTGTCACCGGAAAATGCCAAACAAATGGCAGAGAATATCTGCACAGGGCTTTCCGAAGAATACCCGGAGTACGCCCAGACCTTTGCCCAGAATTTAACCGATTTGCAGGAAGATCTGGATGAATTGCTGCAATATGGAAAACAGCAGCTGAAAACCTTGAGCTGCCGGGAACTGATACCCTTTCACGACGGATTTTCCTATTTTGCCCAGGCGTTTGACTTGACCATTCTGGAAGCGGTGGAAGAGGAATCTGGCAGTGAAGCTTCCGCTAAGGAACTGATTCACCTGATTGAACAAGTGCAGCAGCACAACCTGCCGGCGGTTTTCACAGAAAAAAGCGGCAGTGTATCTGCGGCAGGTGTCATTTCTCGGGAAACCGGCTGCGCTGTCTATACCCTGGATATGGCTATGGCAGGGGACAGCTACTTTGATGCCATGTACCACAACATTGATACTATAAAGGAGGCCCTGCAATGAATTTTCTTCATCACGGCGGTTCCTGCGGCCATTCCTGCTGCCTGCGGGTGGAGAACCTATCAGTCAAAATCGGAACGGACCCGATTTTAACGGATATCAACCTGCATGTTCATTGCGGGGAGATGGTGGCGCTCATTGGCCCTAACGGTGCCGGTAAGTCTACATTTCTGAAAACCATTTTGGGCCAGCGGGAGTACAGCGGCATCATCGCCTTTTCCGAGCCGGGACAGCGCAGCAAAAAGCCCCGGATTGGCTACGTTCCTCAAAGTCCCACGTTTGATCCCAGCGATCCGGTTTCCGTGGCGGATTTGTTTGCCTGCTGCATGAGTAAGCGTCCCAGCTTTCTGGGATTGAGCAAACAGATGCGGCAGACGGTTTCGGAATGCTTGGAACGAGTGCATGCCCAGGAGCTGATAGATAAGCGTGTGGGAACTCTGTCCGGCGGTGAACTGCAGCGGGTACTGCTGGCGCTGGCCCTGGAGCCCATGCCCAATATTCTGATTCTGGACGAACCCCTGTCCGGCGTGGATGTGGAGGGAATGGAAACCCTGATGGATATGCTGGACGAGATTCGCAAGACCTATGATCTGTCGATTTTGATGACCACCCATGATTTTTCCATGCTGCCCCGATATGCCGATCAGGTGGTTTTGATTGACCGCAGTGTGCGGATTCAGGGAAAACCGGATGTGGTTCTTTCTTCCGATGCATTCCATCAGGCATTTCATATGAAAGGAGGCTGCGTATGAGCCTTTGGTATGGACTTTGCGATCTGCTCCCACTAGAAATGCTCCGCTGGGAGTTTATGCAGAATGCTCTGCTGGCGCTTTTGTTCATGGCGCCTCTGTTTGGATTGCTTTCTACCATGGTGGTAACGGGACGGATGAGCTTCTTTTCTGATGCATTGGGTCATTCTGCCTTTACCGGCATTGCCATCGGCGCCATCTTCGGCATGGCAGCACCTTTGTGGGCAGCGGTGATTTTCAGTGTGGGATTTGCTCTGCTGTTTTCTTATGTGAAAAGCCGCAGTAACCAGGCTGCCGACACCTTGATTGGCGTATTTTCCAGCACTGCTGTGGCGTTGGGTATTTTTGTGGCAACTCTGAATGGCGGAAGTTTTACCAAATATAACCAGTATCTTATCGGTGACATTCTCTCCATCACCCCGTCGGAAATCGGCCTGCTGGCTCTGACACTGGTGTGTGTTCTGGTGTTCTGGGGATTGTGCGTGAACCGTCTTACCTTGACTGCCATCCATCCTCAGCTGGCGTCCTCTCGGGGAATTCCCGTGGGACTTTCCCAGACATTGTTTGTCGTTGCCATTGCGGTTGTGGTGACACTGAGCATCTCCAGCGTGGGACTTCTGATCCTTAACTCCCTGCTGGTGCTGCCGGGGGCCTCCGCCCGCAATATTTCCCGGAACCTGCGGCAATACCACGGATTTTCTGTTTTGTTTGCCTTGGCAGCGGGAATTGGCGGCCTGTGCGTTTCTTACTATACTGGCTGTTCTGCTGGCGCAGCCATCAGTTTGATTCTGGCAATCATCTTTGCCCTGACCTTTACCCAGCGGAAACGGAGGGCTTAAGATGCAGACGACCATTCAGGCCATTGCCCGGATGCACAGCGATTTTTCCAGCAAGTTCGGCATTCCCCGGCAAAGCGGATTGGTGCAGGAGCTTCGCTCTACCATTGTGTTTGAACCGGAGTTTCGCAACCCCGATGCCCTGCGAGGAATTGAGGAGTTTTCTCATCTGTGGCTGATCTGGCAGTTCTCCGAAGCAGTGCGCCAGGGCTGGTCTCCTACCGTGCGCCCGCCCCGGCTGGGAGGAAATACCCGGATGGGTGTATTTGCCACCCGCTCTCCCTTCCGACCCAATAATCTGGGCCTGTCCAGTGTCACCCTTCTGGGTGTGGAGCATACCAAATGTTACGGCACCGTCCTGCATGTTGGCGGTGCGGATTTGATGGACGGAACGCCGATTTTTGATATCAAACCTTATATTCCATATGGCGACTGCCATATGGATGCGGTTGGTGGTTTTACCGATCGGGCAGGGGAGTTCCTGCTGCGAGTGGATTTCCCGGAGCGTCTTTTAGAATTGCTTCCTCAGGATAAGCGGGATGCTGCTATCGGCGTACTGTCTCACGACCCCAGACCGTCCTACCAAAGAAATCCGGAGCGGGTGTACGGCCTGCCTTTTGCAGGGTTTGATATTCGCTTTACCGTGAAGGAAAATGTATTGACCGTACAGGAAATTGTACCTATCGTAAAATAGTTATCGTTCATCTATTGCCTTTTTTATACCATATGGTACAATGTCAGTAGAGTGCCATGGGGCATTCTCAGAAAGAAGAGGAAAGGATAGATGATATGAACAGAAAACGCATGATTCTCCTAACCCTGATGTTGGCATTGTCCCTGATGATCAGTGGATGTGCCAAAGATGAGCCGCCTGTTTCCGGACAAATTGAACCGAATCCTACCCAGAGCAGTGAAGTGGTTACCACCACAGCACCTGCCACTGTGCCCACACAGGCAGCTACTGAGGAGACTGTACCTCCAGAAACCACGGAAGTTCCGGAAAGCACGGAGTCGGAAGCTGCAGCGTTGGGCCGCTTGGAAGGTGGTACTTATACCAATTCCTACGCCGGTTACGGATGCCAGCTGG
This sequence comes from uncultured Oscillospiraceae bacterium, assembly GCA_944382965.1. Taxonomy (GTDB): domain Bacteria; phylum Bacillota; class Clostridia; order Oscillospirales; family Oscillospiraceae; genus Faecousia. The sequence goes on from CALWOA010000029.1 coordinate 21,246, forward strand.
ATGAAAGCTGGGTTTATTACAGTGCGGAAGAACTTCAGGCACTTCCGGATAATATTGAAGAAGTGCTGGCTGACAGCGAACTTGCTGAGGACATGGCACAAATGTCCCAGATCATGGATATGCAGGCAGAAAATGCGGACGAACTGGCTACAATAAACGTGTTGTACTCCAAGTTGGGACTGCAGGAACGGCTGGCATACATGGTTTTGACCGAGGAACAGGTCATAGACAGCGTCCTGGAACAAAAGGATATGCTCGTACAGAGCTATACCCAGATGGGTATGGAAGTATCATCTTTGGAGAAAGTGCAGGTAGAGTTCCTGGGGCAAGAACACTGGGCAATGAAAACCCAGGCAATGACCCAGGGTGTACCTTACTATACTTTGCAAATTATGGATTATACAGCCGGACAATATGGCGTTACCTTGACGGTAAGCAGCTTTGTGGAAGATAAGACCCAGCAGCTGTTGGATCTGTTCTACGCCGTAGAATAAACAGAAGAAACCCGCCTGAGGATTTTCCCAGGCGGGTTTTGCTGTATGCCATTAATAACCCAGTGATTTGAGAAGTCCTTGGCATCCGATGAGCACATCCTGCCAAGTGGTTTCAAAGTCCCCGGTGTACCAGGGGTCAGCCACTTCTTTGCCAGCCTGTCCAGCGTAGTCCATTAGTAGATGAATTTTCCCCTCCGGGTCTCCACCACAGATCCGCCGCATATTGCGGATGTTGGCATTGTCCATACCAATCAGCAAATCATATTTGCGGTAATCCTGAGCCTGGAGCTGCCGTGCGCCGTGCCCCTGGCAGGAAATACCATGCTCCGCCAGCTTCCGCCGGGCAGGGGGATAGACTGGATTACCGATTTCTTCGGTGCTGGTAGCCGCCGAGGCAATCAAGAACTGTCCTCCCAACCCAGCTTTTTTTACCAGGTCTTTCATCACATACTCCGCCATCGGGCTGCGACAGATATTGCCGTGGCACACGAAAAGTATTCTTACCATCTATTCAAAACTCCTTGAAAACACTGTGTTTTCTTGATTTCCGGGCATTTTTCCCAGATCAACTTTCACCCTGCTCCTTGGCATTTCGTGGCATAAATTCGCATATCTTTTCCCTCAAAAGTAGTACGAAAAGTAGTAAATTGAGGGGCAAGTCCGCGTTTTACTACTCGCCATTTGCAATCCTTTTCAATTCCTCTTTTGCGTCGTCATATCCCAAATGGGTGTAGGTATTCAACGTGACGCCAATATCAGAATGGCCCATCAAATATTGTAGGGTCTTAGGGTTCATGCCGCTTTTCGCCATGTTGGAGCAAAAGGTGTGTCGGCAGACATGGGGTGTGACTTTCGGCATTTGCACTTTGTAGATGCTGTTATACTTCTGGCAAATATGCTGGAAATACTTTTCCCAATGGAGCGCCACCATCGGCATACCATTCTTATCTAAATAGAGGAAGCCACATTTCCCGCCGATCATTGGCTCACTTTGGGGCTTCGGCCTATTCTGGATAATGCGCTGGAAGCACTCATAAACATCTTCCGTCATGGGTATTTCTCTTGTGCCGCAAGTCGTTTTGGTATCTTCTATCACATATTCCATATTGCGCTTACGCTGCAACTGGTGATCGACGACGAGCTTACGATTTTTCAAATCAACATCTGCCAGTGTCAAACCGACAAATTCAGAAATCCGAAGCCCTGTCTTAAATAAAATATAGATACCATCATAATACCTGCAAAAGTGCTTATCTTCTTTTACAAATTGCAGGAACGCCCGTTCTTGTTTTTTTGTAATAGCCTCTCTTGTCACGCTGTCGTTCACAACAACAGTGGCAAGCTGAAATTCAAACGGATTTTTGCGAATCAAATCATCGTCAACCGCCATCTGAAACGCTGGCCTGACAACCCCTCTTACAGAATGAATCGTGCTATATCCACGGCCATCTTTTTGCAGCTTAATCAGCCAGCATTTGGCGTCGGATAATTTCACCCGGTCAATTCTCCTTTTCCCAAATTCCTCTTTTTTGATAATGTTGAGAACAAAGTTGTAATTGGCCTCTGTGTTATGCCGCACCCCTGTTTTCTGCAAAAGGTATTTTTGAACCAGCTCAATAACCGTCATTTCACCGCCACGGGGAACGATCTGATCGTCAATATCCTTTAAGATCATTCGCTCCTTTTCCCGTAAGGAAATGTCATCCCGTTTTCCTGCCGGTGTCTTATCGGTTTTTTCTAATTTCCAGCTATAAACAAATTGCTGTTTGCCGGTTGCGTCAATGTATTTGAAAGCGTACCGTCCATCTTTGCGTTGGCTCTCTCCATTGCGAAGAATGCGATTTTTGCTATCGCGTCTTTTTCCGCTCATTTCGATGCTCCTTTCGTATCGCACAAAAAGAGCCTCAACAACGATATAGTGTTAGTATATCATAGTCGAAGCTCATTTTCTACATCAAGCAGCACCCGCAACAGAAATATGCCAATATGAATGTTCGGTGATGCTACTCACCCCATAGTTCACCCACAACCGCAAGATTATAATGCGGTCATTTCTTCCAAATAATCCTCGAATCGCTTCCGCTTAATAAGGATTTTTACCCCGTTCTGAATAACAAAACCAGAGTTTATATTATCAACGACAATCTGCCGCAACTTCTTTTCTCCAATGTTGAAATACTCCGATGCTTCATCAATGGTAAGGCAAAACTTATCTTTTACCTGTACCCTTGTTTCGCCGCCCATTCTGATTTTCCTCCCTTTCATTGTAGAATAAAAAAGGAAATGGGCAGTACGGACGGCTGTTGGCGCAGCTCCACGGGAATCTCACCCCCGCGTGGTTCTCACGCGGCCCTACCTATTGCCTGCGACGCTTTTAACGCTCGGA
>CALWOA010000030.1 GCA_944382965.1 uncultured Oscillospiraceae bacterium
ATTCTAGCACGCTCAGTTCCATTTGTCAAGAACTTTTTTCAAGTTTTTTCAAATTTCTTTGAGCTTTTTCGCTTGCCCGTCGCTCTCGGCGACAGCTTGCATATATTAGCATGTACTTCTTCATTTGTCAAGCACTTTTTACAAATTTCTCCATTTATTTTTCCATGCTTTTCCGACTGCCATTTTACGCCGTTATTGCTTGTATAGTAAGCACTCCTATAGATAGAATTCAAGCGCAGCAAGATAGCCTTACCGCGCTTAAATCACCATTCCATTATTCCTCGGAGAACTGGTCCTTGCCTACAGAGCACAGGGGACACTCAAAATCTTCAGGAACATCCTCCCACTTGGTGCCGGGAGCAATACCGCCTTCGGGATAGCCTTCTGCCTCGTCATAGACCCAGCCGCAAACGTCGCATACATATTTCATTGTTATACACTCCTTATATTTTATTAGGTATCTGCTTGATGGTTACAGGATACCCAATTTTCCCAGTGTTTACCGTGACAAAGTCACAAAAGATCAGTGCTGACCACAATTATGGCTGCTGCAGCCGTGTTCGCCGCAGTGATGTCCTTCTTCGTGATGGTGCTCTCCATGATGTGAGCACTTCACATTGGGATTATAGGTAAGGTTGCCCTCCGCCAGAGCCTGAGCCGCTTCATCTGCACCGCCGGATACGCCGCCATAGAGCTGGATTCCCGCCGCCGCCAATGCCATCTGCGCACCGCCGCCAATGCCGCCGCAGATCAGCGCATCTACGTTCAGCGCAGTCAGCACGCCGGCCAGAGCGCCATGGCCACTGCCGTTGGTGTCCACGATTTCAGAAGAGATAATCTTTCCGTTCTGAACATCATAGACTTTAAACTGCGCAGTGTGACCGAAATGCTGAAAAATTTCTCCATCTTCATAGGTAACTGCAATTCTCATAATCGTTTCTCCTTTCGGTTTTTCAAGCAAATGGTGGTACTGGTATTTATAGCAGCCGCTCTGACCACAATCCGGTACACAGCCATCGCACAAGCGATATTCTCCGCCTCGAATCACCAACGGCCGACCCTCCACCAAAGCATCTGCCAATCGCTTGCGGGCATCAGTATAAATCAGCTGCACCGTGGTACGGGCAACTCCCATCCGTTCGGCGCACTGCTCCTGAGATAATCCCTCCCGATCGATCAGACGGATGGTTTCATAGGCATCCACCGTTAGAATCACCGGTTCTTCCTGTCCATTTTCAACGGCAGGTCGGAATCCCTGGATCTGGGGATAATCACAAACACGTCGGCTTTTTCTCGGTCGCGGCATTGGCATCCCTCCTTCCGGATATCCGCACTGTTATTATAGCGCATAAATGGCATATGTCAATAAAAATCAAATTGACACAATCCCCAATTCGGATTATACTGTAGTGTGTAAAAAGGGGGCGTATGTGTGGATTTTGCAAGCTGCTTTCCAATCTGGGACAAATTGACGCAGGATCAGCAGAATCGACTGCTCAGCAGAGCCGAAAAGCGCAGCGTCAAAGCCGGAACTATTTTGCACAACGGAAATCTGGACTGTCTGGGACTGCTGGTGATCTGCTCTGGTCAGCTGCGGGTTTATACCCTTTCCAGCGAAGGGCGGGAGGTCACGCTGTACCGACTGTTTGAACGGGATATCTGCCTGTTCTCTGCTTCCTGTGTCATGCCCAACATCCAGTTTGAAGTCATCGTAGAGGCGGAAAAGGACAGCGAATTTTGGGTGCTTCCATCCTGCCTGTTCAAAGCTTTGATGGAGGAGTCCGCCGTCGTTGCCAACTATGCCAATCAGCTGATCAGCAGCCGCTTTTCCGAGGTGATGTGGCTGATGGAACAGATTATGTGGAAGAGCTTTGACAAGCGTCTGGCTGCCTTTTTGCTGGAGGAAGCCCAACTGGAGAGAACTTCTGTTCTGAAAATCACCCATGAAAAAATTGCCAACCACATGGGTACCGCCCGCGAGGTGGTTACCCGAATGCTGCGATACTTCCAAAATGAAGGAAGTGTGCGTTTAACCCGAGGTACTGTGGAAATCCTGGACACAAAAGCGTTAAAGCAGCTGGCCCAGTAGGATGTGGGCATCCCCCAAAATCCTGTGTATTTCCATTAACCATATTTTTAGATAAGGAGAAATCACTATGACCATTACCAATGATATCCGTTATGTGGGCGTCAACGACCATCAGGTAGACCTGTTCGAAGGTCAGTATGTTGTTCCCAACGGCATGTCCTACAATTCTTATGTCATTATGGACGAGAAGATTGCTGTCATGGATACCGTGGACAGAAACTTCACCCACGAATGGCTGGACAAAATCCAGAAGGTTCTGGAAGGGCGCAAGCCGGATTACCTGGTGGTACAGCACATGGAGATGGACCACGCCGCCAACGTAGCCAACTTCCTGAAGGTCTATCCCGATGCCGTTGTCGTTTCCTCCGCCAAGGCTTTTGGTATGATGAAGAACTTCTTTGGCGACGATTACGCTGATCGCCGGATTGTGGTTGGTGAAGGCAGCACCCTTACTCTGGGCAAGCATACCCTGACCTTTGTCACCGCCCCTATGGTTCACTGGCCCGAAGTCATTGTGAGCTATGATTCCTATGACAAGGTTCTGTTCGCAGCCGACGGCTTCGGCAAGTTCGGCGCTCTGGATGCGAAGGAAGACTGGGCAGACGAGGCCCGCCGGTACTACATTGGCATTGTTGGCAAGTATGGCCCCCAGGTTCAGGCCCTGCTGAAGAAGGCCGCTGGTCTGGACATTGCCAAGATCTGCCCGCTGCACGGCCCGGTACTTACCGAAAATCTGGGTTACTACCTGAATCTGTATGATATCTGGTCTTCTTACCGGGTAGAGAGTGAAGGCATTGTGGTTGCCTATACCTCCGTCTATGGCAACACCAAGGCAGCTGTGGAACTGCTGGTTCAGAAGCTGCAGGCTAAGGGCTGCCCCAAGGTCATCGTTCACGACCTGGCCCGGTGCGATATGGCTCAGGCAGTAGCCGATGCTTTCCGTTACGGCAAGCTGGTGCTGGCTACCACCACTTATAACGCCGATGTCTTCCCCTTCATGAAGGAGTTTATCCACCATCTGACCGAGCGGAACTTCCAGAACCGCACTGTCGCTCTGATGGAGAACGGCTCCTGGGCTCCTCTGGCCGCCAAAGTCATGTGCAAGATGTTCGAGTGCAGCAAGAACCTGACCTTCACCGACACCACCGTCCGGATTCTCTCTTCTATGAATGATGAGAGCAAGGCCCAGATTGAGGCTCTGGCTCAGGAACTGTGCATGGATTATCTTGCCCAGCACGATGCCACTGCCAACAAGAACGACCTGACCGCCCTGTTCAACATCGGCTACGGCCTGTATGTGGTGACCTCCAACGACGGCACCAAGGACAACGGTCTGATTGTCAACACCGTTTCCCAGGTTACTAACACCCCCAACCGGGTTGCCGTTACCATCAACAAGGCAAACTACTCCCACCACATCATCAAGCAGACTGGCGTGATGAATGTCAACTGCCTGGATGTTTCCGCTCCCTTCTCTGTATTCCAGAACTTTGGTTTCCAGAGCGGCCGTACTGCCGACAAGTTTGCCGGCATCGAAGAGCTGCGTTCTGACAACGGCCTGCGGTTCCTGCCCCGGTACATCAACTCCTTCATGAGCCTGAAGGTTGAAAGTTATGTGGATCTGGACACCCACGGCATGTTTATCTGCTCCGTCACCGAAGCCCGGGTCATTTCCGACCGGGAGACCATGAGCTACACCTACTACCAGAACAACGTCAAGCCCAAGCCCCAGACCGAAGGCAAGAAGGGCTTTGTCTGCAAGGTGTGCGGCTGGGTCTACGAAGGCGATACCCTTCCTGACGATATTGTCTGCCCTCTGTGCAAGCACGGTGCTGCTGATTTTGAACCCATTGCCTGAGTTTACAAAGAAACTCCCCGCCAATTTTCATTGGCGGGGAGTTTTCTGATTTACGGGTTATTGGACACCATTAGGCCGCCCGGTCAACGGCATTGCGGTATTCCTTCTCAATTTCCCCACTTACTACATCCGGGTCCAGGGATACGATGGACTCTGTCACGGTGTAGGCATTGTCCTGGTTCGGATTGATCTGATAGACGACTCTGAGGAAATTCCCATCCTCGTCAAAATGGTAGTCTGCTAAGTAAGAATCTGCCTCATCTTCCGTATCCTCGAATTTTTTGTTGATGCGGTACTTGTAGCAGATGCCTTCTTCCGTTTCCACGGCATCTACATAGGTAACAAAAGCTTTTACCCACACAAAACCTCCCAAATGTGGCCCATAGGAAAACTCCGGCTCTTCAGCCCGGGACCACCGGATATCTCCGGATTCGTCCAAATACCCCTCGCCTGTGAAGTAGGCATCCTCAAACAGTAAGCAGGCCTGCAGCTGATCGGATTCTCCCGCTTCGGTGTTGTTCGGTTTTTGCCTTTGCCGTATCTCCATCCAGTTAGCTTCATGGGAATAGTACATGGTACGATAGCCGCCGGTTTTGGAATTCCCCTGCTCCTCTACCATAATCTGGTAACTGGTATTGTTTTGCACCTCATTGTATACATCCCTTACTGCCTGGAACGCAATATCCTGTGGGGTAGGTGCCTGAGTTTCCTGGGGTACTTCCGCTTCCGGAAGGTCTACAGAATGAATAAGATCAAGCCCCTCACTATGCTCCAACTGAAGCATATCATACCAAATATCATAGACCTTGTCCCCAACCACCCGGAAATAATGGTAGCGCTCTACCGCGGGTTCCTCTCCTTGGGGGACATCGCTGGCAAACTGGGCAGCCCATCCTCCACCAGAGCCGGTTATCCCTCCGGAGTAAACCAGACTGCTGTCGCCAAAGTCAGAGATTCCTGCCTTCTCCAGCCAGAAAAACGCGGTATCCTCCGGATCGTACAATTCCATGGGCACAGCATACGCATCTGCGCCGCCTACGATGGCATCCTTCCGGACAAAGAAAATACCGCCATCTTCGTTGAAAATTCGGGAATACCCCGAAGGAAGTGCCGAAATTTCCACATCACCAATAGGAAGCTTCTCCCCAGCCGACGGCCCTGCTGTTTCCGAAAGTTCGCCAATCTGCACCGATTGCAGGATCTGCATCTGCAAATCCTGACTGAAACGGTTGTTATACAGCCACAAGTCATAGACATTGTTTCCATTTACAAAGAAATAGTGGGTCACTTCATTCTCCAGAGCATAGATGCCGTTTTCATCCCGGATAACCTTTCCTTCTTCATCATAATTCAGTGGGATATCCGGGAAATAGGTCATCTCCCAATCACCGTACAAGGAACTTCCTCCTATGTATGCCATAGAAGGGTCAGCAGCTTCCGGAACGCCGATGGATTTCTCCCACTCCTCATCATAGTTTCCAGAATCTTCCTCCTGGTGCCGCAGCGCAAGGCCGCCAACTATCTCGTCCCCGGAATAGAAGGTATATTCCTTAATCACCATGCTGCCATCGAATTTATCAGATTTTTGCGATGTAATTCCTTTGGGCAGCACCAGTTTGAGATCGGCACAGGTAACCATCTCGATATCCAGACTAACGATTGTCCCCTGCACAGTTTCGTTGTCATCCGTGGTGGTTTCCGCAGGGGTAGTTTCTGCAACGGTAGTTTCCGTTTTGGGGTTTACCGCACATGCAACCAGTACAATCACGCACACTGCAATGCAGATTGCACTGGCCAAAATGGTGGGCTTTTTCCACCTTGCCATGTTCAGCACACGACCTTTCGTATCTCCCTCGCCAAAGGCCAGGGGCGTACCGGCGATGATGGTGCGATGGGCAGCCAGCCGGAGCAAAGCAGCGGAATAATCCGCCCGTATCTCCGGCCCCAGTTTGCGCAGCACCGCTTCATCGCAGCTCGTCTCCATATCTTTTCCGGCGCACAGAAATGCCAGCCACACCAGCGGATTAAACCAATGGATGCACAACGCTCCATAAGCCAACAGCTTGAAGATGTGATCTCCCCGGCGGATGTGGTGCCGCTCATGGGCCAGTATGTAGAGCCGCTGGACGATGGGAATGGAAGTTGGCAGATAGATTTTCGGGAACAGCACTCCCACAACAAAGGGCATGTCCAGATCATCTGTCAGATACACATTTCCGTTTAGCGGACTGGAAACGACCAGCTGCTTTCGCAGCCGGATATATTGCCCCGCGCCGCACAAAACCATCACGCAGCAGCCTGCCGCCCAAACCCAAAAAGCAATGGCATACCCATCCACCTGCCTGGGCGCTTCGGTTTCCGGAGTGACAGGTGCCTCGTCCGGCAGATTCTGGGCTATCTCCTGGGAAACCGCCGCAACTGCATCCCGTTCGTAAGGGACAAAGGCCACTGTATTCGTCCGTTCCGATGTGGTAGTAACCTCCGGTTCCAACCAGTCAAGCAACGAAACCGGGCCGGAAAAGGAGACTGGGCACAGCAGCCGGAACAGCACCACCGACCAAAGGACATAGGAGTAGATTTTCGGCGAGCGTTTCAGCAGGAGCCGAATGAGCAAAACCGCCACAATCACGACACTGCCGGTCATGCTCATGTTCAGAATTTTAGAAAAGAATTCCGCCACAGGATCACCCCCTCATAGCGTCAATGACCTTTTGAAGCTCATCGATTTCCGCATCCGACAGTTTCTTGGCGCTGCCGAAAGCCGCCAGGAAAGCAGGAAGAGAACCATGAAACGTTTCCTCCACAAAGATCTGGCTTTGCTTTGCGTAGAATTCTTCCCGACTGACCACAGACGTGACGGTTCCGCCGTTGTTCTGGAACAGTCCCCGGTCACAAAGCCGTTTCAAAACCGTGTATGTGGTTGTGCGTTTCCAGCTAAGGCGCTCCTCCGCCAGCCGGGACAGATGACCGGAGGAAATTGGCTCGTTCTTCCAGATCAAATCCGCAAAGACAGATTCCAGTTCTCCCATTCGATATTCCGCCATATTGGCACCTCCTAATTCTACATAATGTAGACAATCATATTCTACATCATGTAGAATTTTTTGTCAATAGAATTCGGAAAATTCCCTCTGAATTCTATTAACATGCAAAAAATAAAGATTGCCAAGAAACCCATACGCGGTTCCTTGGCAATCTCACTTTTTATTTGGTTATTATCTGCACGAGCTGAACGCGGTGAATAGGCCGAAATTCTTGCCGGTGGTTTCAGTTCCGGGACGCTCCGTCCCCGTCTTGGGAGCCGATCTTTTCAAAGAACAGCTGCACACTGGGATAGTCCCCCAGCAGAATCGGCAAGGTATAGCCGCCGTACATCAGTGCTGCGCCGGAGTAAACCATGCCGCTGCCTTCTTCCCGGTACATTCCCTCCGGGTCCAGGCCTTTCAAGGAAACATGGATGGGGTATGGATTGGCTTTCGGCGCCGTCACTACAACATTCAGCAGCGCCTGGGTGCCATCTTTGGCGGCAAACTGCCAGGCGGTGAAATAATCATCCCGCAAAGGATTGGTCAAGCGATAGTAATTTCCCTGGAAGATCAGATTCTGCCACCGCTTGTACAACTGGATCTGCCGGCGGATGGCCTCTTTCTCTTCTGTGCTCAGCAGCTGCAAGTCCAACTCATATCCGAAGGTGCCGGACATGGCTACCACTGCCCGGGTGCTCAGAGGTGTTTTTCTGCCGGTCTGGTGATTGGGCGAAGCAGAGACATGGCTGCTAACTGCGCGAATGGGATAGCCAAAGGAGGTGCCATATTGGATCTTCATCCGCTCAATGGGGTCGGTATCATCGCTGCACCAAATCTGCGGGAAATAATACAGCATTCCGGCGTCAAAGCGTCCGCCGCCACCGCTGCATCCTTCAAAAAGTACTTGGGGGAATTCCTGGGTAAGCCGTTCCAGAAGGTCGTAAAGTCCCAGCATGTACCGGTGGAAAACCTCTCCTTGTCGTTGGGGCGGCAGTTCCCGGCTGAAGACATCGGTCAAATGCCGGTTCATATCCCACTTGACATAAGAAATGGCATTGCTGCGCAGCAGTTGGGAAAAGGTGGTATACAGATAATCCACCACATCCTTTCGGCTCAGATCCAGGACCAGTTGTCCTCTGCCTACCGTGGGATTCCGTCCCGGCACCGTCAGTGCCCAATCCGGGTGCTGGCAGTAAAGCTGGGAATTTTGGGACACCATCTCCGGTTCTACCCAGATGCCGAACTTCAGTCCCATTTTCCGAATCCGGTCAATCAGCCGGGGCAAGGTGCAGCCCAGCTTTTTTTCATTGACAAACCAATCTCCCAGTCCGGAAGTATCATCATCCCGCTGGCCAAACCATCCATCATCCAGAACCAGCATTTCCACGCCCAAATTTCTCGCCTGCCGGGCAATGCCGCAAAGAGTTTCTGCGTTGAAATTAAAGTAAGTTGCTTCCCAGTTGTTGATGAGCACTGGACGGCTGCCGTCTTTATACGGGCCACGGCAGATATTGTTGGTAATGAAGTCCTGATAGCTCTGAGAAAGCGCTGTCAGTCCACGGTCAGTATAGCTTAGCAGCAATTCCGGCGTGTAAAAGCTCTCCCCAGGCTCCAGCTGCCAGCAGAATTGCTCGTCGCTGATACCGGCCACCAGGCGGGTGCTCTGCATCTGGCTGCACTCCGCTTCTATCTTAAAGTTTCCTGAGTAAACCAACATCGCGCCATAGCACGCACCATAATCTTCTACGGTTTCCGGTGCAGCCAAAATGGCGAAGGGATTGTGCTGGTGGCTGCTGGCGCCTCGCGCGGAGGAAATGCTCACAGCGGCGTGGGGAACCGGCATCCGCTCCGGCATCCGTTCCATACAGTGGCGGCCTTGGAAATGGATCAAATCCCAGGTTCCAAAAGGCAGATCCAGACAGGCGGAAGCAGCCTTATACAGCTGGATCGGCTGTTTTCCGCAGTTTTTTACCACGGCGCTGCGGGTAATCATATCCAGTTCCGGGAAAACACCGTAATACAGCGATACAACTACATCGGATACGTCATCTTTCAGATCAATGCGCAGGGTCTGGCATTGACCGCCGTTGTCATAGGACGCCGGCAGGCCGGGAATTCGGTACTTTCCTTCCCGCAAAGCATGGCCCACATACCGGAAATCCGCGCTGAAACTTCCGTCGCCATTAGTCAGTCGGATACAGCTGGGGCGAAAATCTCCAATGCCGCATCCAGTATACTCCATGCTGCGGGTATCCAGAGAAAAGTCCCGTTGTGTTTGCAATTCGTAGGGGTTGGGAGAAAAACCACAGTCAGAATAATACTCCCGATAGCGCATATCGAAGGAGCCGATTTTTCTGCCATAGTAGATATGGCGCAGGAAGCCATGGCTATCTGCCACCATTTGATAGGTGGTATGTTTGGTATTCAACGAAAACAATCGTTTCTTGCTGTCGATTTCAATGCACATACAAAAGAGCTCCTTCTACAGGAAATGCGGTGCCCGACAATATGCGCCGGGCGCCGCAGATCACAGATTATTTGCCGCCGGTCATGGCAATACCTTCGATAAACTGCTTCTGGAACAGCAGATACAGAATCACCATGGGGATCATCGCCAGCAGGCTGCCGGCCATCAACACCGGGAAATTGGTTGTATATTGACCATTGAGGGTGGACAAGCCAGCAGACAAGGTCATCATATTCAGATCCGTATTACAGATCAGGGGCCACATCAGATCCGCATAGGCAAACACGGCGGTGAAAATCGCCAGAGCCGCAATGCTGGACTTGGTCAGCGGCAGCAGAACTTTGGTAAAGGTCTGCCATTTGGTACAGCCGTCCAAGTATGCCGCCTCCGCCAGTTCATCCGGAAGCCCCAGGTATGCCTGCCGGAGGAAGAAGGTTCCGAAGGCGCTGACAAGGCCCGGGAACACCAGGGCGAAAATAGAGTTGGTCATGCCCATATCCGCCAGCATCTGGTACTGGGGGATAATGAAGATCTGGCTGGGAAGCATCATCTGCATCAGGACCAGGGCAAACACCAGATTTTTACAAGGGAATTCCAGCTTTGCAAAGGCGTAACCGGCCATGGAACTGAAAACCACCGCGCAAATCACCCGGAACAGGATCAAAAGCAGGGTGTTTAAGTACAGATTCCAGAAAGGCAGGCTCTCCAGTGCCTTTGCAAAATTGTCAAAATTCCAGTTTGCCGGGAAAATCTGCGGCGGAATTGCCATGGATTCTGCCTGAGTTTTGAAGCTGGTCAAAAACATCCAGGCAAAGGGGAAGATCATGGTAATGCTGCCTGCGATCAGCACCGCATAGGTCAGCGCCATTGTCATTTTACGATTGGTACTGAGATTGTTTTTCATCGCTTACACCTCATAGTTGACCCATTTCTTCTGACCGATGAACTGCACGATGGTGACAATACCGATCAGCAGAACCGTCCAGATGACAATGGCAGATGCGTAGCCCTTATTGCCGGCGATGAAGCTTTCCCGATAGAACAGGTACATCAGGCTCTGGGCACTGGTGAGGGCGGGGTTATTCTGATCTACCATCATGTAAATCAGATCGTAAACTTTCAGCGAGGCCATCAGCCGCATGATCAGCACCACAAACAGCGTGGGTGAAACCATCGGCAGGGTGATGTGGAAGAACTGCTTGATTTTGGACGCGCCGTCCAGATCCGCAGCCTCGTACAGAGATTTGGAAATATTCTGGATACCAGCCAGCAGCAACACCGCATCATAGCCGATGGCGCTCCAGATGGCAACCACGGAGCAGGTTACCAGCACCACATTGGAGTCGGTCAGCCAGCGGACATTCATGCCCAGAAGTGTATTGATGATGCCGTACTCCGTGTTGAAAATCCATTTCCACACCATGGCCACGGCCGCCGGAGCCACAACCATGGGCAGGAAGTAAATGGCACGGAACACGGTTTTGCCCTTAATTTTGGCGTTGAGCAGCACCGCCACAATCAGGGACAGGAACACGCCGATGGGCACTGTCAGAATACAGAAGTAAACAGAATTCCAGGTAGCTTTCCAGAACTCCGGGGTCTGGAACATTTCGATGTAGTTGTCCAGGCCGCAGAACTCATAGGCGCCGAAGGCTTTGCTCTGGGAGAAGCTCATGTAAATGGTCTGGAAAAAGGGAATTATGTTCAGAATCAGCAATCCAATGATGGTTGGCGCCACCATGGACATTCCCCAGACGCTGCCGCTGCGGGCAAGTTTCGATTTTTTATGCATCCTCTATTCCTCCCGTCGATGAAGGCGCTCAGGATGCGCTGGCTTCATCCACAATAGTCTGCATGTTGGCAAGGCCAGTTTCCAGGTCCACCTGACCGGAGTAAATCTTCAGCAGCTCATCGCTGACCTTGCTCTTCCACTCCGGACGAGATGCGTTGTTAACGCTCTGAATGCTGTAGTCAAACATGTCAATGAAGCACTGAACATTGACCGGGTATTCCTCAAAGCAGCTGACCCAGGTCTCTTCAAGGCCCTGGTAAGCAGGAATGGCAGCGCCGCTTTCGCCCTGAATTCTCTGGCCTTCCTCGCTGCCGAAGAACTTCAGCACATCCTTGACCACTTCCAGGTTGGGATTCTTGGCGCCGGTGGCGTAGCACAGGCCGTTGGAAATGGTAGCCCGGCCGTCACCGCTGGCGGGGTTGGGGCACTTGGGCAGAACTGCAACGTCCCACTTGCCAACCATATCGGGGTAGTTCTGCAGTTCGGGAAGAATGTTCCAGTTGCCTTCCAGGAACATGGCGCCCTTTTCGGAGAAGAAGGCAGTACCGGGAGCAGTTTCGGCGAAGTAGTTCTGATCGGGGCACCAGTCGTTGCTCTGCAGACCGATGTAGAACTTCATGGCCTCCATGGTAGCAGGCTGGGTGAAACCGGCCTGGGTCTTGTCCTCGTTGAGGATATAGCCGCCAGCCTGGTAGACAAAGTTCCAGTAGCCCAGCTGGTCATCGGCATAGGCCATGTAGCCGTACTTTCCAGTAGCTTCATAGATTTTCTCGGAAGCGGAAACCAGATCGTCCCAGGTCCAGTCCTCGGTGGGGTAAGCCACACCGGCAGCGTCAAACATTTCCTTGTTGTAAACCAGGCCTACAGTATCCTTATCCTTAGGAACGCCATAGTAGGTGCCGTCGGAGCCGCTGACATTGGACAGAGAGATTTCCGAGAACTTGTCTGCCTCAATAATGTCGGTGCAGTCTGCCAGCATGCCGTTGTCGGCGTACTTCAGCAGCTCATTGGTATGCATCCAGAAGATGTCAGGCATTTTGCCGCTGGTGGCAGCAGCTTCCAGCTTGGTCCAGTATTCGTTCCAGCTGGTCACCTGAACTTCGATGGTAACATTGGGGTTCTTTTCGGTGTAGGCAGCGCAAATGGCTTCCATACCCTCTTTCTGGGCCACGTCCCAGATCTGGAAGGTTAGGTTGACTTTGCCGTCAGAGGAGGCGCCGGAATTTCCGCAGCCGGCCAGACTGACGATCAAAAGCATGGCAATCAAAACGGCCACAATTCGTTTACTCACTTGCATGTTCAGTCTCCTTTTGTGATGGTTTTGTGTGTAGATGCGTGAGCATGCAGCTGCATGAAAAAGGTGTCGGTACGAGTTTCGGCATATTTCACGAAATCCTGCCTTCGGAATTGTGCATAGTGCACATTACACAATTTCCTTGCTCGTTTTGTGCTATTATTATACATTTTGACCAGGATTTTCGGAATGCCATAATGCAATATTTTATATTCCAATTTAAAGGTTAATGCTTGATTTTTACAAAGTCATATCGCATAATGGTATATATAATTGGAAGGAGAGATTTTATGCCAAATTCGGTTATCACGCCAAACAAGCTGAAATTTCATGTATTTCGGGATGAACGTTTTATTGATCTGAATTTGTACCAATTTGGCTGGGAACGGACTGCGCCGCTGCATTCCTATGGCCCCCATGCTCGGAACCATTACCTGTTCCATTATGTCATATCTGGAAAGGGAACGCTGTTTGCCAATGACCAGGTGTATCAGATTACCGCCGGTCACGGTTTTCTGGTAGTTCCCGGTCAGATCACCACCTATCGGGCCGATGAGCAGGACCCATGGGAGTATGCCTGGATTGAGTTTGACGGATTGCGGGCAAAGGAAAGTCTGCGTTTATCCGGAATCAGCGGCAGTCAGCCTGTCTATGCCGCTGCCAACCGGGAAGCCGGTCAGAAACTTCAGGATCAGCTTATGTATATCGTCAACAACGGCAGCGCCGACCCGGTGCACCTGATTGGACACGGCTTTCTGTTTCTTTCCCAGCTGGCGGAGTCTTCTGCATATAGACAAAACCGCAACGTTCGGCGGCTGCGGGATTTCTATATCAAAGAAGCGCTTACCTTCATTGAAGAGAATTATCATCGAGATGTTTCCATTGAGGAAATCGCCACATTCTGTGGTTTGAATCGCAGTTATTTCGGCAAGGTCTTTCGGGAAACCATGGGAGAAAGTCCCCAAACTTTCCTACTGCACTACCGGATGGCAAGAGCCGCCCAGCTGCTGAAGGAAACAAACTTGTCTGTAGGCGAAATTGGTAGTCAGGTGAGCTATGATAACCAGCTGCATTTCTCTCGAGCCTTCAAAAATGTTCACGGTGTCTCTCCACGAGAATATCGTCAGACCCATTTTTTAGAGCCATCTGCCCGGGATTAGTGTATCGATCCCCCAACGCACAGTTCCTTCCGTTTCTGTACAAAAATAAAAAAGAAGGTTGGCAGATTTCTTATCAAAACCTGTCAACCTTTTTCTTTCTGCAAAACCATATCAAGCAGTGTTTTTTCTCTCAAAATATTTTGAAGCCTATGAAATCAAATCCCCTGTCTGCGTTGTATAATAAGTGAAATGGTTTGCAAGGAGAGATTCCCATGCTGAGCAATGACCAATTTACACTCTATACAGAAAGGCACCTAGATACAGTCTATCGTGTGGCGCTGCACTATCTGAAATCGGCGGATTATGCGGAAGATGTGACCCAGAATGTATTTCTGAAACTGCTGAGAGAGGGGAAACCCTTTGAAAATGACCAGCATGTACGCAACTGGCTGATTCGGGTGACCCTTAACGAATGCAAAAATCTGGTGCGGAAGCACTGGTGGCATCACGAATCCTATGACGATTACGCTGGCAAGCTTTGCTTTGACAGTCCCAAGCATTCCGAAGTGCTTTCCGCAGTTATGGAGCTGCCCAAGCGCTACCGTCTGCCCATTTATCTGCATTATTACGAGGAATACACCACCCAGGAAATTGCGGATCTTTTGAAGATCCCCAAAAGCACCGTCTGTACCCAGTTAAAACGAGGGCGTGACTTACTGAAGCAAGTTTTGGCGGAGGAGGGTTCTTATGTTTGAAACGGATTATAAAAGCGCCTGTGATGCCGTAAAAGCTCCGGAGAAAACACGAGAAAAGATTCTGAGTTTCAGCAGAAAGAAGCAATCCCCATTCCCCATTGGAAAAGTTCTGTTCGTTGCGGCGCTGATTTCCATCCTTGCCGTCTCCGTCAGTGCCACAGAGTTTTTCCAGAGCTGGCTGCGCCAATACATTCTGCACGGCAGTGAAATCCCATTGCGTCAAAATGAAGTACAGTACCTGGACACCTATGAGCAGGTGATTGACCAATCCCAAACCCGGGACGGCTACACGGTAACCCTGGAATCTGCCGTAACCGACGGTTTTCTGGCTTATGTGTCCATCCTGGTCACGGCACCGGAAGGGACGGATTTTAGCCATCTGGATCAGCCAACCTTTACCGCCCGCCTGAGTCCCCAAGACGCTTCCTACACCTGTATCAGCGATTCTTACGAGAATAATGGCGGTTTCTCCTGCCCGCCGGATAAGGACGATAATCCCCGCACCTTCCATTGGGTTCTGGAAATGGAAGCCATCGATAACAAAGGGGATTACCTTTTCCTTCCCGGAACCCAGTGGAATATCCATATCAAAAATCTGGAATTGGTTTACCTGGAAACGAGTGAAGAAAATTCAAACGGTAAATTCATTTGGGAAACGGCAGCCGAGGGGATATGGGATTTTACCTTCACGCTGGATTTGTGTGATTTGCGTTCTATGGAACTTATACGGGGAGCTCCTGTGTCTGTCTCCTACGAGACCGATGATAGCTGGCCCGGCAGCAACCCGTCTCAGATTGAGACGGCAGCGGTTACCGCTTTCACCCTCCGCTCGTACAGTGCGGTGATTGCAACGGAGGATACGGTTTCTCCTTTTATCCCCTGCACCGTGGTAATGAAAGACGGAACCCGTACCGAACTGGTTCCTTACGCCAACTTCTATAAACAACTGCGATACAAAACCGATCATCCCATTGTACTGGACGATGTTGCCTATGTTTTGGTAGGACAGGATACTATTTTGTATGCACAGGAAATTCAGAACTGAAATTACATTGATTTTCCAATGCAATCTACATCTTAGTCAAAGGGTCTGCGAATATTTTAATTAAACTAAATGGCAATCCTCATTTTTCCTAAATCCCACAACACCAAACCATATTTGATCTTATCTATATTTTGAAGAACGGACAAGACCCCAGAGTGTTGACTCTGGGGTCTTGTTTCTGCCATAGAAAGCGTAGATTGTTTGCAAATTCCTTTCGTAGTTTTTGCACCAAAGTTTACTGATATTCGTCAACCAAACGTCCCATTCAAATGCACCGCATTTTATTCCGGGAATATTACTCTATTTTTCGTCCAACTACAACGAATCTGCCATTATCCACATGATAACTGCAGGTAGACAACGTTAATAGCTGGTCCCCATACTCAGCAGTGATTCCCGTATCGTAAACAGATGCTCGCTTGACCTCGCTGACATAGCTCGTAAAAAGCTCCGGGTCGCTTAAATCTCCATATTGATAATATCGGAATCCCGTTTCTTCCGGTGTATAATCTTTGGAGTAAAAGGCACCCAGGATCTCATACTCCCCTGCCTCCTCCATAGTGTCAAATCGAATCACCGGATGTTCTCTCCAAAATTCTACATCAGCATAATCAGTAATCATATGAAACATGGACCCATCTTTTATGTTATGTCCAAAAATCAAATAATTTCCGCTGCCGATATAACTATCCTTGCTTAAAAATGGCACGCCGCTGTGGCTTGTTGCTTTATCAAAAGAACGATATAAATAATATGTTTCATTTTCCGGTGTGTGCATGACCGGATAGTCTACGATCGTGTCCGGTATACAAACCCATCCAAAGAAATCCGTATTTTTTTCCTTCAGGGGAAGATAGGGCGATTCGTATACCTGCTGGGCTATGGATATCGTTTCCATGGTTCCCGCTTCATACAACTCTTCCTCTGCGGTTTTTACCGGCATTGTCCCAATCAGCGCCCGCAAATCTGCAAATTCCTGCTGCTCCTGTTTTCCTCGCAGGAACAACACTCCCAGCATTCCCGCGCCTACGAGAATGCAGCCAACAAATATTGTCAGAAAGATTCCCCGCAGCCATTGGCCTTTCATCGCAAAACCTCCTTTGGAATATGGCGGCATGCCAGGAGTTCCCTGACAAGCCGCCACAGTTCCAAGTCTGAATCAGTCTTCTTTCTTACGCCGTTTACTGCCGGGGATCAGCACAGTAGCGCCTGCGCCGAGTATACCCACGACCACAAGTGTAATCCACAGTGTATAGTTGGTATCATCACCAGTCTTGGGTGTACTGTTCCAAACATAGCGGTTTACAAAAGCTGCACAATCTTCTTCCGCAGAGTCCTTATAAGTAACCTCTGCCGTCAGCTTACTCTCTCCAGAGTCTGTGACTGTAACCGTTACCACAATCTCTCTGTCATCATAGCGAACATTCTTCGCAGTGGTTCCGCCGTCAACTTCAGTAATGACACAGCGATAGACACCTGCTTCCTCAAACACATAAGGTCCAAAGCTGGAAGTATTGTCATTCACACCGATCTGAATGGTACATGTGTCCGATGCAAATGCCTGATCGTCATCATAGGGTCTCAGTTTGAACTGGAATGTTTTGCCTTTCCAGAACTGACTGGTTCCACCCTTGGTGTCTTTCACGACAGGAATTTCAACACTTACCGGCTCAGGCACGTAACCATTGGTAAACACCAGGTCGTTCACCTGTGTATTAGCTGTATCGCGACCATCCACATCTTTAACCCGAGTTGTCACAGTGCTTACAGTCAAATTGCCGTCCACAGCCTGATCGACGGTCACCGTAACGCGGTACACCTCTTTGGAATACTTCACACCGTCCAATGTTCCAGTCTGCTCCGTAACAAGATACGTATATTCCTTATCTATGTCATCGACATTGTACAAGATTTTACCAAAGGAAGCTTTGTTGTTTCCGCTGCCATAGGTAACAACAGCCACGTCGCCTGTTCCCTCCGGCATAGGTGCATCGCTCTGTTCCGCAGATAGCTGAAAGGTAAATGTTTTCCCTTCCCAGAAGTCAGCTGCAGCGTTCCCGCTCACTGCCTTTGTCACAGAGATCTCCGCCGTTCCTTCTTCCGTCCGTTCCCACACCAGAACGAAGGGTCCGAAATTACTCAGGTTGGTGTCCGGATTGACTGTAAAGGAAATTCCGTTCACACCCTTATTGATTGTCACCGGATCTACCGTTGCCCAGTGTTCGACATCCGCAGAAATCGTAGAATTCTGGCGCTCCAGTCCGAAGAAATGCAGCAGATGGAACTCTGTATTCTGATCGGTTCCTTCCGGATATCCCCAGTAAACCGTAACAGGCTGATCCGCCAACACCCAGGTGTTACCGTTGTTAACGTCCACCAGATCCAAATACCGAGCATCATAGTATCGGGTCGCATTCTCTTCCAACGGTCCCAACGCCTGGTCCGCACGGTTATGGAATGCCTTTGCCATTGCTGTACCGCCGGATTCGTAGTCATAAACCTTGTCGAACAGAAGCGCCACATTCTCTCTGGCTACCGGGACCGTTGTCTTGTTCAAGGTGAAGTTAGTACCAGCCGGCGCTGTAACGGCACCACTTCCGCTGCCCACCGGAGCAGCGATACCAGTTTGCACATTGGTGACCGGGTTGCCGCTCTGCTCAACAAAGCAGACCTTCAGTGTACCCGTTCCTGTAATGTCCATAGCCGTAGCTACATCCTGATAGGTCTCGTCCAGATTCTGCAGTTCCAACCTACCCGAGTTTGTTACAACTCGACCTGTGTAGAGATTGATCTTATATGGGGTGTTGAGAGCATTTGCCGGTGTAAACTCGTCATCAACCTGCACATTTCCGTTGATATCGGTGTAGGTTACACGAACTTCATCCTGACCAAGAAGATCAGGGTCCATGTAATACAGATTCTTTCCATTCTCGTCCTGTCCTGCCAGGGTAATCTTCCACCTACGGGCGCTGCCATCACTGCCTTCCGCCGTGACAACTACATCTTGCGCAATATCCAGCTCGTTGAGCTTTTCCTGCATCTGGGCTGTATGGTCCTCATCTCCACCTTCTGCTACCAATGTCAGATAGAACATCGGCTTGGGCATATCCGTATTGCCGATATTGGGATTACCACTACCGTCCACAGCACCATCGTAGCCATCGTTGCCACGCATATAGGTGATAATATCCGCAGGAACCAGCTTCAGCGTGATTTTGGCATCGGAGATATTAACAAAGGACGCAACATTGTCCTCCGCGGTCAGTTGAGACTCTTCTCCCTTGTCATTATTTGTCTGTACCATGGAAGACGTCACGTTCAAGGTTCCATCTCCGTTATCAGAAATACTAACCGTCACTTCATACGCAGCCTGAGAGTAGGTAATTCCCGCAAGGCTGCCCTCTTCTTCCACGATGGTGTAGGTATAGGCCTTACCTACATCCGCTACGGTATAGGAGATGTCACCAAAATTGGTCCCATGATTTTCTGTGGTGTCGGTAATGGTTACCTCGGTCACAGCAGGCATCGGCGCCCCCTCCTGGCCCGCAATGGAAAAGGTGAAACTGTCCCCGTCTTTCCATGCCCGGCCTTCCAGAGTCTTGCTGACCTTCAGATTTGTGGCACCAACCAGCACACCAGTGGCATTGTAGGTGTTCTCGAACTTGAAATACGCATTCTGCAAACCAGCTGCACTGCTGTCTCCTGTGACAGTAGCTACTACTTCCTGTTTGCCAGGATTTACGCTGCTGTCTTCCGCTGTAACGGCAATGGTTACTACCTTGGTTCCTGCATCATAGGAATAGCCAGGCGCACCATCATTTACTTCCTTTAAGTAATAGGTATAGGTGTGTCCGATATGTTCCTTGGTAAAGGTTAGGTTACCAAAAGATACTGCGCTGACTTCCTGGATTCCATTTGTAACTGTACTACCCTCTCCAATTCCCAAGGCAGTGCCACTGCCAGCATTTTGGGGCAATGGGACATTTGCTGCATTTGCCTCGTCAGTATTGGTAATAGGCGTTTGTCCATCTACAGCTACACTCTCAAGATAGAAGCGGAACTGCCCGGCCTGCAAGGTGCCTCCCTGGAGAACCTTAACGCCGTTCAGCGCAACCGTAGCCGCAGCAGCATCATAGGTATTGACAAAGGGCAGAACACCGTTGGTAGGCACATACTGGCTGGCAGCGCCATTCACAGTTTTGGTGTAGCTGGGAGTGACATGCAGGACCTGATCCGTCAACGACACTTCCACTGTCACTGTGTAGTAGGCCGTGTCAGGGGTAATGCCAGGAGCAGAAACTGTTTGATCCTCCCGAATAGTGTAGGTATAGGTCTTGCCTGCATCTGCCAACCGGTAGGTAATATCTCCAAAGGCTCTTGTTTTGTTTGGTGTCTCATCGGTGATCGTTACAGTTGACTCGGTCGGCATTGGTGCGCCATCAGAACCCGTAATGCTGAAGGTAAAACTATCTT
Source organism: uncultured Oscillospiraceae bacterium (assembly GCA_944382965.1). Classification (GTDB taxonomy): domain Bacteria; phylum Bacillota; class Clostridia; order Oscillospirales; family Oscillospiraceae; genus Faecousia. The sequence continues at coordinate 19,900 of CALWOA010000030.1, forward strand.
TTTCCTGCCAGTCCCGCCCGTCAATACTCTTGCTGACCTGAAGCGTCAGGTCCACCGGCTGGACATAGGTGTTGGTCACATTATACCCGTCTACCTGCGTTTCGTAATCCTCAACGGGGGCCTCCGTAACGGTATAGGTAATTTCCCGACTGCCGTTGTATTTCGGCAGATCGGAGAATGTCCACTCCCAATCATCCTCTGCCACGACCGTTTGTTCTTTCACTTGAATTCCATCGGCCAACAGCTTGATGGTGATACTCTGGGGGCGGCTGTTCTCGTCATCATCTTTCCAGGTCTTGGTGCCGGAGACGGTGACGGTTTCGTAGATGTTGGTAAACTGCGCCGCTGTAGCTCCGGATACTCCGTACGACACCGTCGCCACCAGTTCACCTTCCTGGTTATCTGCAACCGTAACTGTCACATCAATCTGGGCATTGGAATAGGTGATTCCGTCTACAATCTGGCCCTTGTTCTCTTCTACTATGGTGTAGGAATACTCGCCAGCCTGGTTGAAGGTAATACTGCCAAAGTTTGCCTTATTGTTGGCGGATCCATACGTTACGGTCGCTGTATTCTCCACAGGCATGGGAGCCCCATCCACCGCTGTCAGGGTAAAGCCAAAGGTTTTATCAATCCAGAATCCTTCCGGTGCGTTGCCGCTGACCAACTTTTCCACATAGAGGACAGTTTCCGCCGAAGCAGCATGATAAGTATTGGTAAGATTGTGACCGTTTGAGCTATAGGACACATTGGTCACAGTCAGCTGACCGCTCCGATCCTCTACCTTATAGATCACGCTGTATCGGGCGGTGTCAAAGGTTAGCCCCTGAGCATCGGACACAGGAAGTGTCTGGTCATTCCAGCTGGTTTCCTGGACGAAGAACTCGTAAGAACCCGGCTTGGTAAACGTAATCATACCGAAGCGAATGTTCACTTCCTGGCCGTCAACAGCTCCGGATACCTCTGCAGTCGTTCCACCCGCTGCAATACTTGCCCCCTGGGGGTTCTGGCTGTTAGCTGTCAAGGTGAAGCCGAAACGTTCGCCTGGCTTCATGTCACGGCCAAGCAGCGTCTTCGTGAAAGCAGGTGTCACCTTTGTTTCAACAGGCGCATAGCTGTTGTCAAAGGTAAAGTATCCATGTTCTGTCCAAGTCGGAGATACTTCTACTTTCACATGTTGGCTTTGATCCTCGGCATCTGTTTCCAGCGATACCCTATAAGTTACTTCCTTTGCTCCTTCATCGTAGGTGTATCCCAGTGCTGGCTGTTCTGGGATGACTTCCTTGATGACATACGTATAGCTATGTCCTGCGTTCTCCTCCGTAAAGGTCAGTTCCCCAAAGAATACATCATTTGCTGTAAGGCCGCCGTTACTTCCGTTGGTAATGGCATTTGCCTCGCCCAAGCCGACAGAAGGAAGGGGCGCAGGGATGGACTGACTGAAATCATCATAGCTTGTATCATCCACCCGCACACTATCAATGTAGAAAGAGAACTGACCAGATGTCAATTCCTGTCCGGAAAGGTGCTTGTGGCCAGTCAGCTTGACTTTGGCACTCTCGACACTATATACATTGGTAAATTCCAGTGCACCGGTACTGCTGTAATTATAAACCGTTCCAGCTTTTTGATAAGTAGGTGTCACTGTGAGAACACCATTCTGATTCGCAACGGTAACGGTCACCGTATAGGCTGCCGTGTCTGCACTGACTCCGGGGATGGTGGTGGCATTTTCTTTAATGGTGTAGACATAGGTTCCTGGGGCAGTGTAGGTAATGTCTCCAAAGTTTACCGTTTTGTCCGTATCGCTGCCATTAATGCTCACCGTAGTTTCAGCCGGCAGAGGAGCATTTCCCTCTGCGGTGATGGTGAAGGTAAATACATCGGAGGGTTTCCAATCACGGCCTGTAAGAGTCTTGCGGATTTTCAGATTGATCAAACCATCCAATGTGACCGGTTGGGTATATGCATTGGTAATCTGAATATCGCCAACCTGAATCGAACCAGTATTGTATGTTACTTTGGCAACGTGCTGCCATACACTGGTATCGGAAAACCGAATTTCACCCGGCATATTTCCAGATGCGTATGTCGCATTGGGATAGTAGTTTAATGTCGTGACTGTGCCGCCGCTGCTATCCAAGATGCTGATAGGGAGATGATAATCCGGGTTGGTATTCTCGGAGTCGATTGCAAGGCTATTGAGGCTGTAGTAGTAAACCGGAGTTTTCCACACACCGCCTATCAATGCCTCTTCAATAGCTGCACGTTGAGAAGCGCTGGGGGCTCTGTCCGTGATCACTATGCTGCCTCTGTTTTTGGTAAGAGTTCCAGCGAAGAAACAGCCTGCGTACAAAGGCCAGTCCACGTGGCTGCAAGTTGTCTCTTCCTCGATCCCCAATCCAATATCCGCAGCTTCAATGGTAATATTGCCCGTGCCGCTGGCATGCAGCGCTGCGCCTTCGGGCATTTGCAGATCATCCTGGGGATCGCAGCCGGTTTCCGAAACGGTATAGTTACCGCCGACGACACCGTTGATCCGCCAACTCCAGACAGACTCACTTACCTGCCGCCAAGACACAACCCCCTCGGAAACACCATATTGCAGGGTGTATGTTCCTTCCTCACCAGTTGCCGTAATCACCAGATTATGCTGCAAGGTTTTAATTTGCTCTGCAGTAAGACCGCTAATGCTCTTCTGCACAACAATGAAACTGGGTTCAGGAGTGATGTCCTCTCGAGGCTCAAACTCCAAAGTATTGCCGCCGCCCAGCTGCAGCATCAGAACGAGGGCACGGGCATCCTCCGTCAAATCATAGTCTTCCGGAATAGCCGCCTGGATGGCATAGCTGCCGTCAGCAGCCCCCTCTTCCGGGAGCGCAGTCAGATCCCAAGTCAGCTCCAGGGTAGAAACTTGGCCATTCTCCGCCTCTGCCGTCACCTGACTGGGCAGCAAGCCGCTATCTGCCAGGGACTGTTTTGTAAGCGGCGCTTCTGGACTGACTCCGGGCAGCGCCAGCAAATAGCTGCCATCCTCTGCTGTCTGGATAACCGCATTGGTCTCCACCCAACTCCAACTGACAATGCAGTAAGGGCATCCCTCTGTCTCGTACCTACAGGGCTGGCCTTCCTGAGCTTCCACATAGCCACAAGTTTCATCATGGACATGACTGCAGGTGACTCCCGTCTTAGGTGCCACATAGCCACAAGCCTTGTCATGCGTATGCGTACAGGGGCTTCCCTGCTGAATCACCACATAGCATGCATCGGTATGCTGGTGGGTGCAGGTGCTTCCCTCTCGGGCCGCAGCATAGGCACAATCCTGGGCATGGTCAATAATGCCGTCCCCGTTGGTATCCGTGCATCCCCTATCGCAAGGGGCTTCTTCTTTTGCCTCCGAATAGCCACAGGTTTCATCATGCACATGGCTGCAGCTCAACTGTTTAATCTCTTCTTTGTAACCGCATGCCTCGTCATGCGTATGGCCGCAGGGCTTCCCATCTTTTGCTATGGTATAAGCACAATCCGGGGCATGATTCACTGCACCGTCCCCGTCTGTATCCTTACACTCTTTGTCGCACAGCTGTTCTGTCACTTCCTCAAATCCGCAGGATGCATCATGGGCATGTGTACAGGGCTGTCCTTCCGCTGCTGGACTGTATCCGCAGTCTAAGGTATGCTCGGCGTGGTGCTGACACAAACCGATGGACCCAGAGTCCACCGCCAGCGCCGCCAGCGGTGCATTCTGCAGCAGCATGGTCAAGCACATCAATGCTGCGAGCCAACGCCTAGCCATTATGCTTGCTTTCATAAAAATTCCCTCTCCTTTTCAGGCAATATACTGTGTGTTCGAATGTTCCTGTCCACCAGATATCCACTAATTCAAAATGCAATCAGGTGAATTGACGTTAAACTATCATCTAAATTATATCATACGTTTTATGGTTTTGCATCGGCTGCAGATTGTCACCGTAACGGGTCGGCAGGGCCGTAATTTCGGGCCAGTCAGGGCCATAATGCCCGGCCAGGTGAGGACACGATTTCCGGCCAGTTACAGAACCTTCGCCTATAATGAATTCACCTCTTTTTCAGAAGAGGAATAGCCCTGAGCAAAATACGAAAAGTTGTTGCGTCACAAGGCTTTTTTAGATTATTAAATGTGTTTTGTCACTAGAA
>CALWOA010000031.1 GCA_944382965.1 uncultured Oscillospiraceae bacterium
CTGCGCACTGCCGTGGAAATTGACGAGGACAAGCCGGTTCTGGTTGACAAGTATATTCAGGGCCGGGAAGTGGAAATTGACGCCATCTGCGACGGTCACGATGTGTTCGTCCCTGGCATTATGGAACTGGTAGAACGCACCGGCGTTCACTCCGGCGACTCCATCTCCGTCTACCCCTCCTTCTCCATCTCCGACAAGGTCAAGGGCATCATCCTTCAGTACGCCAAAAAGCTGGGTCTGGGCATCGGCATCATCGGCCTGTTCAACATCCAATTCATCGTGGACAAAGACGATAACGTGTTCATCATCGAGGTCAACCCCCGTTCTTCCCGTACCGTTCCCTTCCTGAGCAAAGCCACCGGCTACTCCCTGGCTGACATCGCCACAGAGGTCATCCTGGGCAAGTCTCTGAAGGAGCAGGGCTTCTTCCACATCTACCCTGAAGAAAAGCAGCGCTGGTATGTCAAGGCTCCCGCATTCTCCTTCGCAAAGCTGAGTGGTATGGATACCTACCTGTCCCCCGAAATGAAATCCACCGGAGAAGCAATTGGCTATGACGAAACACTTTCTCGGGCCATGTACAAAGCGCTGACTGCCTCAGGACTGCACTTACCTAACTACGGAACTGTGATGGTTTCCATCGCGGATGCAGACAAGTTGGAAGCGCTTCCTTTAATCCGCCGGTTCTACAATCTGGGCTTCAATATTGAGGCTACCTCCGGAACAGCAGAATTCCTGAAAAGCCATGCCATCCGGACTCGCATCCGCCGCAAGTGCAGCGAAGGCAGCACAGAAATACTGGACTCCATCCGGGCAGGTTACGTCAGCTATATCATCAATACACGGCCTGTCACCACCGGGCCCCATGACGAAGATGGAATGGCTATTCGCCGCTGCGCCATCGAAAACGGTGTAACTATGTTTACGTCTTTGGATACCGTTCGGGTTCTTTTGGGAGTATTGGAAGAAATTACCATCGGAATCTCTACCATTGATTCCGTAACTTCATGAAAGCTAGAAAAGGCGATAAAAATACACCCTGTTATTGAGATACATTAATTTTAAATGTATTGAAATGGATCTGCCCAATCTGCTATAGTTATAAGAAAGTGGAGGGGGTGTCCATATTGGCGCTTGATCGTAACCAGTGCAGCTTTCGTCGTGGCGTTATGTCCCTGGTATTGTTGTCCTTATTAAAACGAGAAGATATGTATGGCTATCAATTGGTACAGGAAACCGCAAGTTCCAGCGGCGGGAAAATCATTACACAGGAAGGTTCCCTCTACCCTGTTTTGTACAAACTGCTGGAACAAGGTTTGATCTCAGACCGAAAAGTACTGGTCGGCAGGCGTATGACGCGGGTGTACTATCATCTGGAGCCAGCTGGAGAAGTTCGATTGAAAGCGCTGATTGAGGAGTACAAAGAAATTACCCAGGGGGTCTACCAAATCATTCAGGAAAGTGACGTGTAAAACCATTTTTCTGCTGATATAGCCGCAGCAAATGCCCGGGATGTCTAAGACATCCCGGGCATTAATCTTACTGTTTGCTTTGATTTTTTCTGAGCAGGACCACACTCTGTACCACCAGGAACAGGCAGATCATTGCAGCAACTGTAATGTTCGTCCACCACGCTTCGTCCAAGCCCAGAGAAGAAACGATGTTTTTAATGGTGCTCAAGGACAGAACGCCGAAGAATGTACCAATTACATTACCAACGCCGCCGGAAAGCATGGTGCCACCAATGATGGAGGAAGCAATGGCATTCATCTCTGCGCCACTGGCATGGGAAGGAGAACCAGAACCTACATGCAGGAAATAGACGAAACCGCCAATACCAGCCAATGTGCTGCACAGAAGGTGTGCCAGGAACTTGGTACGTCTGACGTTGATACCCAGCATGTTGGCACTGTGCATATTGCCGCCTACCGCATAGAAATTCCGGCCCAATTTACCCCAACGGAGCAGGATGAACAGCCCAATCACAACCAGAAGCGCAACCACTACGCCGGGCTCCACATAAGCAGGAACATATTTTCCCAGCTTATTGACGGAACCCATGCCGGGAACATAAATGCGGGTAGCCTTCAAAGCCTTAAATGCTTCATGCTCCACATTGAACTGGGTTGCATTGACAATGGTCGTCATGCCCTTGGCAAAGAACATACCTGCCAGGGAGACGATAAAGGGCTGGATTTCCAGATAGGCAAGCTGAAATAATGGGGGTCCTTGTAGCCAACTTCCTGCGCAACCTCTCCGGAACGCTTATCAGTAGTACGCAGCAATTCTTTTGCCTTGGTCATTCGCTTATTTGTAACATATTCCACGAAGGTACACTTCATTTCCTGACTGAACACAGCCGACAGGTAGTTAGAACTGATGTCCACTTCTTTTGCTACCTGATTCAACGAAAGATTGTCGTCGGTAAAGTGGGCATCAATGTATGCAACTGCCTGACTTAGCATGTCTCTGTGCTGACTGCCGGAGCTGCGATCCCGCAATTTAACCGCACGCATCAAAATCTCGATAAAGTAGGTACGCAAATCCTGTTCTCCAACCGCCCTGCCCACCATATCCAGGCAAGTCAATCCCGCCAGGAATTCTTCCTGTCCAATCCCCAGAGACGACATATATTCCGTTGCCGTGAAACGGACACTAAGCATAAGATATTGACAAAAAGCGTCGGATGCTACCGCATCCTGAACGCCCCGGAGAAATTCCCCAACAAAATTCGGGATTTCCTCCTGCGCCGCAGTCTGCATCACACCCAGAAAAATCGATGGACTGAACTTAGCAACATCTACTTGATTCAGGCTCTGGACTTCCGGGTGCTCCAAGAGCCTGCCCACCGTCTCAGCTGTTAAAATATGGGTCTGAGGCTGAATATAACGGTAGGCCCAAAGCCGGGACACTTCCTCAAAGCAGCCAGGAAGCGCACTCAAGCGGCAAATAGGTCTGGCTACTGCCACATGCCATTTCTGCTCCCGGTCATAGGTACTATAGCAATTCTGAACCGCACCAATGCAGCGCTGGATGTACCCCTCCATCTGATTGGTGTCGCCCTTTATCAGTACCATATAGGTGGTCAGGTTCCAACGAAGCAGCAGATACTCCGGATGCTTCATAAATAGCCCTAACAAGGCTTGACGCACCTGGGCGTCAGGTTCCGAGTAATTCTCCCCCACAAGGGAGAAAAAGGCCAGACTGTAGCTCTGGGCCAGAAGATCCAGCCCCAGTCGGGATGCCTCTTCGTAAATCTGAGGGACTGAAAGCCGTCCCGCTACCATACGCTCCACAAAGTTACGTCTGGCAAACTGTTCGTATTCCTGAGAATCCTGCTGAAACCGGTTGATGTCGCTGTTTTGTTCCCGTTCGTACTGGATCTTTTCCTGCACTTCCTGCAAAACATGTACCAGTGTGGCTTTGGTAATGGGTTTGAGAAGGTACTGCTCTACCCCAATTTTAATCGCCTGCTGGGCATATTCAAAATCATCGTATCCGGAAAGGATGATGATTTTGATATCAGGCTGCTCTTCCATCACCAACTTGCTCAGGGACAACCCATCCATAAAAGGCATGCGGATATCGGTAATCAACACATCCGGGCGGGTATTTCGGATCAGAGGCAGCGCCATCTCCCCGTCGGCAGCTTCTCCCACAAAAGTATACCCCAGCCTGGACCAAGGTACTGTATCGCGCAGTGTCTCCCGAATGATACTTTCATCTTCCACCAAAAATACCCGCAGCATAGCAACCCTCTCCGCATCTTTTTTTCCAATTATAAAAGTCTTCTCAAAAAAAGTCAACGAATTGCTCAATATGAGGGCCGTTGGCTTTTCCCAAAAAAGCAAAAATTATGCGCCCATTTCTCAATGGGCGCAAATACTGCTTTATTATGATTCCTGCAGCTCAACTTTTTTATTCCAAGGACCAGCACGGTACAGCAGTACGGACAAGGCTGTCGCTACCACCCAGCCGATAGGCCAGGCACACCAAATTCCTGTTGCTCCCAAGGCTGTTGCAGCCAGGATCTTCGCCAGGACCACCCGCAGAAGCAGATCTGTAAACGTTGCAATCATAAATTGCATCATCATACCGGCACCCCGCAGAACGCCATCGGATACGAGCTTTGCCGAAACCACAAAATAGAACGGCGCCAAAATCCGCAGGAACTGAATTCCGGTTTGCAGTGCCGCATCCGTCGGTGCGTCCAGGAAGATATACACCAGATACTTCGTCCCCAATATATACAAAGCTGCAAGAGGAGTGCTCAGCAGCCACACAATTTTCAGGCCAGCGCGAAACCCATCTTTTACCCGGGGAAGTTTGCCTGCACCAATGTTCTGGGCTGTGTAGTTGGAAATGCCATTGCCCAAAGTTGTAAAGGAGGTAATGACCAGATTATTCAGCTTCACAGAGGCGGAATAGCCGGCAATCACACCAGCGCCAAATGTGTTGATAACGCCCTGGATCATAATATTACCCACGGAAATGAAGCTTTGCTGCAAAATGCTGGGGATGGCAACCACGCTGATCCGCTTGAGCAGCGTCCAGGAAAACCATGCCGCTTTCTCCTGGGTTTGAATCTTGTGGAATCGTAGCAGCACCACTGTAACTGCCAGCACGCAGCTCACTCCCTGGCACAGGAAGGTTGCCCAGGCTACACCTGCAACACCCATGTCAAATGCCGTTACAAACAGGATGTCCATGGCGATGTTGGAAAGAGACGAGGCCATAAGGAAATAGAACGGCGTTTTGGAGTCACCCAATGCGGAAAAGATACCGGTTGCGATGTTATAGTAAAAAACGAAAGGCAAACTAAAAATGTAGATGTCCAAATACAGTTGTGAATCCGCCATAATTTCCTGGGGTGTATGAATCAATTCCAGCAGATCAGTGCAGAAACCGATTCCCAAGCCCATAAGGGCCAGGCACAATACGCCACTGGCGATGATGGCTGTATAGACCGCCGTCTTGAGTTTCCCGTACTCTTTTGCTCCGAACAGCTGCGCCACAATCACCGATGTGCCGATATTGCAGCCAAAGGCAAAGGCAATAAAAATCAAGGTAATTTCATAACTGTTGCCCACAGCAGCCAACGCATTCTCGCCTACAAATTTACCCGCCACAAAGCTGTCGGCAATGTTATATAGCTGCTGAAATACAATACTGCCAAACAGCGGAAGACAATACTGCCATAAGACTGTTTCCGGTTTTTCTACCGTCAAATCCCGATTCATTTCGATCTCCTCCCATTGATACAATACCCTATTTTTTCGTTGACAGGAATTCCGGCGATTATTATAATAGATTCCCAGGGATATGTGAAATGTATCGTTAGTATGAATTCCATATCAATTTTATATAGGAGGATTTGGGTGAATATCAACTATGATTACTACCGGGTGTTTTATCAGGTAGCCAAGTCTGGGAGCTTCACCCAGGCAGCTGAGGCATTGTTCAGTAACCAGCCGAACATAACCCGGGTTATCAAAAATTTGGAGGCAGAACTGGGCTGCGCGTTATTCATTCGTTCCAATCGTGGCGTTCGCCTGACTTCTGAAGGAGAGGCACTGTATCGTCATATCAGTGCGGCTGTGGAGCAGATTGTTGCCGCCGAACAGGAATTAACGCAAGATACTGGTCTTTCTCAAGGCGTTCTTTCTGTTGGTACCAGCGAAGTAGCCCTGCACTGTCTGCTTCTTCCGGCACTGAAGCGGTTCAAGCAGCAGCATCCCGGTATCCGGCTGCGAATTTCCAACCATTCTACCCCCCAGGCAATCAATGCACTCAGCGAGGGATTGGTAGAACTGGCTGTAGTCACCACACCTGTTGACCTTCCCAGATCCATGGAGAAAACCCTTCTGAAAGAAATTCAGGAAGTTCCGGTGTGCGCAAGCGCCTTTGCTTCTCTTGCCAAACGTCCGCTGACCCTCAAGGATCTGGCCGCCAATCCCATCATTTGTCTGGGAAAGGAAACCATGACATATCAGTTTTATGCCAGCTGGTTTGCGCAGTACGGTATCACCTTGTCGCCGGATATAGAGCCTGCTACTGCCGATCAGATTCTGCCTATGGTAAAAAATAATTTGGGAATTGGGTTTGTTCCGGAAGCCTTCCTGGAAGACGATTCCGATCAAAAAAGTATCTATCGTCTGGAGCTAACCCACCGCATTCCCACACGTCATGTTTGTTTGGTAAAGCGTACTGATCAGGTTCTGAGCGCAGCTGCCAAAGAATTGGAAAACCTGCTTTATCATGCAGCACTACATTAAGGTTTTAAATGAATTTGTCATCTTACTGCATTGTATATTGCGCAGAAGACAAACCAATCCTGATTACATACAAAACCCCATATCTTCCCGGTTGTCCGATTTCCGGAAAGATATGGGGCCTTTTCATTTTCAGACTGTTACAGGATAAATCTTCGTTTCCCGGCAACACACAGGGCAAGCCCCAGCCCGGACACCACCATACCGGCAATTCCCAGAAACGGCTGCATATCCTGTCCTGTTGCGGGAGACTCTGCTACAATGGGAGAAATGGGAGGACTTACCTGAATATCCCGTTCTCCTTCCATGGGAATAGAGACCAAAAATGGCTCAAAGGGATAGAATCCATCCATGTTTTCAGACTGGACCACAAGATATAAGCCGTCCGGAAGGCGTGAAAATTCCGCGCAGCCATCCGCATCCAGCAGGCGGGTAATCCCCCCATCCTCAGCAGTTTGTGCCAGCCACTGGGCCAGGCTGGATGACAGAGCATCCTCCGGCTTTACCATGCCGCCTCCAAAGGAATCGGAAAGCATATACCCTTCCGGGCCTTGCAGGGCAACCTGATACAGTTTCACCGCGCCGTTGGTAACCGCAAAATCCCCAACGTCCAGATCAAGCCGAATAGAGCCTCCTGCTTCTCCTGCCTGGACTGGCAGTCCCAGAACTGCCGCCAATGCGATTGCTGACAGACCGCAAAATATCCGCTTTAACATCTGCCACTCCCCTTTCGTGATGCTGTCTCGCATTATACACGTTTGGGCAGGCGTATGCCGTCGAAGCAGCATAGGCAGCAGCAGATCCACATTTCTCTTTTCTCCAAAAAAGGAAAAAAGCCAGCCGCTTTCTTTTCACTCTCAGAAAAAGCGGCTGGTTATTGCAGTAATTTAGTTCAGCGATTCCGGTTTTACTTTCATTACCTGCTTCTGATAAACAGAGATTCCCCGTGCAAGAACATCCATGGCCCGTTCCAGATCTTCCTGTTTCAGAACATAGGCAATCCGGACTTCGTTGATGCCCTTGCCCGGTGTCTCATAGAAGGGCGCACCGGGGGCGAACATTACCGTGTCGCCATGGTCATTGAATTTCTCCAGCAGCCAGCGCTGAAATTTGTCCGCATCGTCCACCGGCAGGCTGGCCATCAGGTAAAAGGCACCCATAGGCTCCTCCACCACCACACCGGGAATCATCCGTAGTTTCCGAATCACCGTATCCCGGCGACGCTGGTATTCTGCCTTGCACTCCCGGAAAAAGTCCTGTCCCACAGAATACAGTGCAGCGGCGCCCCACTGGTCAATTGTCGCCACTGACAGACGGGACTGACAGAATTTCAGAAGCGCCTGCTGCAGCTCCTTGTTTCGGGTCACAACACATCCTACGCGGGCGCCGCAAGCAGAGAATCGCTTGGACACCGAATCGATAATCACCAGATTTTCGTCAATATCGCGGAAGCGAGCCATGGTGGGGACACCGAATTTATCGTCGTAACAGAATTCCCGGTACACTTCATCGCAGATCAGGAACAGGTCGTGCTCCTTGGCAACGTCCGCGATCATCCGCATTTCTTCTTCATTCAGCACAACACCGGTGGGATTGCCCGGGTTGGTGATGAGAATAGCCCGGGTATTTTTGGTAATCAGGCTCTCAATTCGCTCCCGCTTGGCATAGCGATATCCTTCCCATGGGTTGGTGGGCAGTGCCCGGATAACACCGCCTGCCGCATGGACAAAGGTGGTATAGTTGGGATAGTAAGGCTCCGGAATGATAACCTCAGTATACGGGTCCAGAATGCTCAGACAGGTCAGAAGCAGCGCCTCACTGCCGCCGGTGGTAATGAGGATGTCATTGGGCTCCAGGTCCACGTCCAGCCCTTTGTAATACTTCTGCACCGCCTCCAGCAGAACCGGCATACCGGGAGATGCTTCATACTCCAGGGTACGGGCATTAAATCCGCCTACTGCTTCATAAAAAGCCTTGGGAGTAGGCAAATCCGGCTGTCCAATATTCAGGTGGAAAATTCGTTTTCCTTCTTTTTGGGCTGCTACTGCCAAGGGGTGAAACTTCCGCATGGGAGAGGGTTCACAACGGTTTGCATTGATGGAAATCTGCATAAGGTACCTCCGCTGACGCCGTATGCGCCAGTCTTTTTTTATAGTCTTTTGTAAGGCGGACAAGCTCCGGTGTGAGCGCCGCCAGGGCAATCAGATTGGGAATGGACATCAGTCCATTGACGGTTTCGGAAAGCTGCCAGACCGTTCCAGTATCCAAAACCGCACTGAGGGCAACCATCACAGTCTGGGCCACGGCAAAACCTTTCCAGGATTTACTGCCAAACAAGAACTCCGCACATCGGGCGCCATACAGGCCCCAGCCCAACACCGTAGCTACCGCAAAGCAAGATAGCGTCAGCGCCAGAATGATGCTGGCAGCGCTGCCATACACAGTTTCAAAGGCGTGTACTGTGAGCACAGCTCCCGCATCCGTACCGTAGGGAATGGGCACACCACTGACCAGGATTGCCAACGCAGTCAGCGTACAGATCACAATGGTGTCCAAAAACACTTCCATAATCCCCATCAGGCCTTGCTCTGCCGGGTGAGAGGCCTCTGCCGATGCGTGGGCAATGGATGCCGTACCCATACCCGCCTCGTTGGTAAATACCCCACGGCTGCATCCCACCCGCAGCGCACGGAACGCCGAGCCCAGCATCCCGCCAGTAACCGCCCGGGGAGAGAATGCGCCTTCTATAATCCCGGAGAAGGCCTGAGGAATCGCCTCTGCCTTCACCAGCAAAACACCAATACACATCAGAATATACACAGCCGCTGTAAATGGAACCAATTTTTGGGCCGCTTCGGAAATCCGTTTGGCTCCGCCAAAGAGCATCCGCCCAATCAGCATCGCCAGCAGTATGCCCATAAGCAAATTGCCCAGCCGGGATTCCCGCCATCCCAGGTAACCCAGCACGGTGTTCATACTGGTAATCACCGCATTGGTCTGGGTTGCGTTTCCTACGCCGAAAGCGGCGATAACGCCAAATACGCAGTACGCTCCAGCCAGCCAGCGAAAGCCTTTTCCCAGGCCATTCCGCATAACATACATGGGACCGCCGGCCCAGCCGTTGTCCGTGGAAACCCGGTAGCGTACTGCCAACGTGGCCTCAGCGAACTTTGTCGCCATACCCAGAATGCCGCAGATCCACATCCAGAAAATGGCCCCCGGCCCTCCCAGACAAATTGCGCCTGCAACACCCACCAGGTTTCCTGTGCCGACGGTGGCCGCCAGCGCTGTACACAATGCCTGAAACGGCGAAATTCCCTGCCCGCTGCTTTTCCTCGCAAAGAGTTTGCGAACAAACTCCCCCAGTGCCCTGGGAAACAGTGTAAGCTGAGCAAATCCCAAGCGAATACTGATGGACAACCCTACACCCAAAATCAGGATCAGTGCAGGCGCTCCCCAGACGATTGCATTCAGGGAAGATAGTATATTCGTCATTATGCCCTCCTAGAATATCACTTTTTTGTAGAAATCGCAAGATAAATTTACAAAAAAAGCAGTCCTCTTTTCCAGAGAACTGCTTTTGTGCAAACATTTTCAAGTTTTTTGTTTACCTACTGCGGACTTACTCCCACTGTGCCCAGACATCCGGACAATATCCCACAGTGGCTTGTCTGCCATTGCGGACAATGGGCGTTTTCATCAAGGTCGGATTATCAAAGACCTTATCTTCCTTTGCCCTGGGGTCATCCATGTACTTCATCAAAGTGATTTCCGGTGATTTTCCCTGCCAGTCAATCAGATTATCGATGCCGCCCACCGCCTTCAAAACGCTGTCAAATTCCTTCCCGGACATTCCATATCGTTTCAAATCGATAGACTGAAAGGAAATACGACGCTCCTTAAAATAGCGTTCCGCTTTCTTCGTGTCAAAGCACTTTGCCTTGCCAAAAATCTGAATATTCATCAGTACATTACCTCCTCCAGGCACAGACCTTGGGGCGGAGCTAAAAAGCCTGCTTCTGCCCGTTTCCCACCGAACAGGGCCGGAATGCTCTGAACATTACGCTCTCCTCTGCCCACTTCCACCAGTGTTCCCACCAGAATCCGCACCATATTGTGCAGGAATCCATTGCCGGTAAAACACAGCTGAATTTCTTCGCCTTTTTGTTCAATCTGAATGCTTCGCAGGAAGCGGACTGTACTTTTTTTCATTTTCGCATTTCCGCAGAATGCAGAAAAATCATGTTCTCCGCACAGCAGATCCGCCGCCTGCCGCATGTCCTGAAGATTCAGCGGCTCCGGCATCACGGTCACATAGCGGCGCTGAAAGACGCAGGGAGCATCGCTGTTCCAAATTCGGTAGCAATAGGTCTTTTCCCGGGCATTGAGCCGGGCATGAAATCGCTGGCTCACCTCTCTGCAGGAGTATATGCCAATGTCCTCCGGCAGATACCTGCGCAGCTGGACAAGAATTTCTTCGGCACTCATTAGGCTTTCACAGTGGAAATTTGCCACCTGCCTCTTGGCATGAACGCCGGCATCCGTCCGCCCGCTTCCACTGACTTCAATTTGTTCTCCCAATATACGAGAAAGGGTAGTTTCCAGCTTTCCCTGTATGGTATCGTCCTTGCCTGGCAAACGCTGCCAGCCACGGTAACGGGTTCCGTCATAGCAAAGATCAAGCCGCAGATTCCGCATACTCTTCCATTTCCTCCCTGGCTTCCCGCTCGGTATCCGCCGAAAACAGGAATTTCCCACTTACATCATATACCTGAACATGTCCGCCCACATAACGCATCTGATACATAGCCATCAACCTTTCGTTTTGCTTTGTGATGACAGTATACCGGATGATTTGTACAATAAAACGGACCATTTCGATTACAGCTTCTAAGTAGTTTCCGACTCCCGTAAATTTCATTTCTTCTTTTGTAAAATCCCCGAGAATCCTGTAGACAGGCCACCTTTTCCGTGCTAGAATACCTGAGAATTATGAAAGGACGGGATTTCCAATGCAACGCAAACTCGCTGCGTCCCAGATTACCGAAGGCGCAATCTGGAAGCAGCTGCTGAATTTTTTCTTTCCGATTCTTTTGGGTACATTCTTTCAGCAAATGTACAACACTGTGGACACCATTATCGTTGGTCGGTATGTGGGCACCCAGGCGCTGGCCGCTGTGGGCGCCACTTCCGCGCTAATCAACTTGATTAACGGCTTCTTTATCGGCCTGAGTACAGGCGCAACCGTATTGCTTTCCCAATTTTACGGTGCAGACAACCGGCAAGGTGCCCGGGATGCGCTGCATACCGGTATGGCTCTGTCCGTTATTTTGGGCCTGCTGACCACATTTGTGGGCGTGTACTTCGGGCCCACCATACTGCGGCTGATGCATACCCCGGAAAACTGCATGGTTGACGCACAGAACTACATCCGCATCTATTTCTTCGGAGCGATTGCATCCATGATTTACAACATGGGTTCCGGTATTCTCCGGGCAATGGGCGATTCCCAGCGGCCTCTGCTCTTTTTGATTGCTGCCTGCTTTGTCAACATTGTGATGGACCTCGTCTGTGTGGTATCGCTGGATATGGGCGTGGCAGGCGCAGCCATTGCAACAGTCGGCTCCCAGATCGTCAGCGCTATATTGGTGGTTCTGGTGCTGCTTCGTCTGCCAGAGGATTACCGGCTCAAATTCAAGCATCTGCGTATGGACAAAGGTTTGCTGCGGCGTATTCTCTACGTAGGCATTCCTGCGGGATTGCAGTTTATCACCTTTGACCTTGCCAATGTGCTGATCCAGTCCGGCATCAATTCTTTTGGCGACGTTACCGTGGCCGCTTGGACCGCCTATACAAAAACAGATGCTCTGACCTGGCAGGTTTCCGGCGCCTTTGGCGTATCCATTACTACGTTCGTCGGTCAGAACTTTGGCGCACAAAAATACAGCCGCATCCGCAAAGGTGTCTGGGTCTGTATAGGCATGAGTGTCAGCCTCATAGCCGCTCTCAGCGCCATTGTGATTTTCTTCCGCAGCTTCATTCTGGGAATCTACACCACAGATCCGGAAGTCATCCGGGTCGGCGCCTATGTGATGCTGTGGATCATTCCCTTCAACGCCATCTTCATGCCTGTGGAGGTCTTTGCCGGAGCCATGCGCGGCACTGGGTATTCCATTATGCCGACGGTAATTACCTGTACCTGTGTATGCCTGTTCCGAATCCTTTGGGTCTTCACAGTGGTACAACGCTGGCACCAGATAGAAATGCTGGCACTGGCCTATCCCGTCAGCTGGGTACTGTGCTCCACAGTCTTTACCATTGCGTACTTCCGGGGCACATGGCTGCACAAACGTATCGCAGAAATCGGTCTGGAACCGGAAAAATAGTAAGTCAAGGCACAGAATTGGCAGGAAACTGGATCAATTCTGTGCCTTTGTCTTACCTTGTTATCTTGGCATCCAGCCACTGGCTGATGTCTTCAAAAATTTCCTGCCGGTTGATTTCATTGAGAATTTCATGGCGGCACAGCGGATAGATTCGGACAGATACATCCGTAAGTCCGGCCTTTCGGAACGCTTCGGCAGTTTTTTGCACGCCTTTTCCGTAGTTTCCCACCGGATCGTCCCCACCGGCGATGAAAAACACCGGAAGATTCTTGCGCATGGCTGCCAGATGATTCGGCTGCTCCACGAAGTGAATGCCCTGCACCAGATCCCGCAGCAATCCGGCACTGGCGGTGAAACCGCACAACGGATGGGCAATATAAGCATCCACAATATCCGCATCCCGGGATAGCCAGTCATAGGGCGTTCTGGGGTGTTCCACTTTCCGGTTATAGCTGCCGAATACCAGATTCTGCAAGGTTTGGTTAGGTTTGGTTTCGTCCCCCCGGCTGCACACCAACTCCATCGTCTTGCACAGAGCGGGCAAGGCAAAGGCCGGCTGCCAACCGGTTCCGCAGACAATGGCAGCGGAAATACCGCTGTCCGGATATCGGCAAAGGATGGTTCGGGCCATGAAAGAGCCCATGGAGTGACCAAACAGCACATAGGGAATATTGGGATATTGGGCTTTGGTATCCTGCAGCAGGCGGTATGTGTCCTCCACTGCAGTAAACCAACCGCCATGGAAATATCCCCGGATTCCTCCGCCATTGATGGACTGTCCGTGACCCATATGATCCTCCGCCACCACCACATAGCCCAGCCTGGTCAGATACCGGGCGAATTCGTCATATCGCTCCACAAATTCGGCAATGCCATGGACAATTTGCAGCACTGCCTTCGGCTCTCCCTGGGGGAGCCATCTATGGCCATGGATTTTGCCCATCCCCTGGGAGGCATACCAGAAATCCTCACCCATGAAGATTACCCCACTACTTCATATCCGGCATCGGTGATGGCCTGCTTCAGTGCAGCAGTGTCTGCCGTTCCGGTGACGGTAACGGTTTTGGCTTCCAGATTTACCACAGCATCCGTGGTGCCCGGAACTGCCTTACATGCCTTCTCTACCGCTGCTTTGCAGTGATTGCACATCATACCATTAACTTTGATTACAGTTTCCATTGTGGATTCCTCCTGTGTAATGATTTTACAGGCTTGTGCCTGCATGGTTGTCTGCACTGCGGTTTTGGGCTGGAACAGCCGCAAACGCAGGGCATTGGATACGACAAACACGCTGCTCAGGCTCATGGCCGCCGCACCCAGCATGGGGCTTAACTGCAAACCGAAGGGAATATACAGCGCACCGGCAGCAATGGGGATGCCCAGGCAGTTATAGAAGAAAGCCCAGAACAGATTCTCCCGGATATTGCGGATGGTAGCTTTGCTCAAAGAAACGGCTCCGCTGACAGAGGTCAGGGAACTATTCATCAGCACGATATCCGCAGATTCCATGGCGATGTCCGTTCCCGCGCCGATGGCCATGCCCACATCAGCAGTTGCCAGAGCGGGAGCATCGTTGATGCCATCGCCTACCATCAGCACCCGATGCCCTTGGGACTGCAATTTTTCCACGGCACCGGCCTTATCTGTTGGGAGAACGTCGGAAATTACATGGGTAATTCCTGCTTTTTCGGCGATGGTTTTTGCGGTAGCCTGGTTGTCGCCGGTAAGCATCACCACATCCAGCCCCGCTTTGTGCAGCGCCTCCACTGCTGCCACAGAATCCGGCTTCAAGACGTCCGCAGCGGCGATCGTTCCCAGGTATTGTCCTTTCTCTGTGGCAAAATGCAGCGGCGTTTTCCCCTGATTTGCCAGCTGGGGAAAATCGGGAATGGAAATCCCCAGTTCCTCCATGAGTCTGCCATTGCCGCCGTAGCAGCGAATACCCTCCACCGTGCCGGAAACCCCCCGTCCGGGAAGAGTTTCAAAATTCTCCGCTTCCAGGAATGCTTTGTTTTCCATTTTCTTCAGAATTGCCTTGGCAAAGGGGTGCTCCGAACGGCTCTCCAGTGCCGCTGCAATCCGCAGAAGCTGTTCAGAATCCACTTCCCCCGGCAGAATGTCCGTTACCTCTGGTTTTCCGGTGGTCAATGTCCCGGTTTTATCCAACACCACCGTGTCAACACGGTGGAGATTTTCCAGCGCCTGGGCATTTTTGAACAGGACACCCATCTGCGCTCCCCGTCCCGTGCCCACCATGATCGCCACCGGCGTTGCCAGGCCCAAGGCACAGGGGCAGGAAATTACCAGCACGGAAATGGCACAGGTAAGGCTGAATTCCAAACTCTGCCCGGCAAACATCCACACTGCAAACGTTACTAGTGCAATGCCCATTACCACGGGGACAAATACCCCAGCGATCTGGTCTGCCAGTCTGGCAATGGGTGCTTTCGAGCCGCCAGCTTCCTCTACCAGGCGAATGACCTGGGCCAGGGTGGTATCCTCTCCCACCTTATCTGCTCGGAATTCCAGATAGCCTTCCATATTGATGGTAGCTGCCGCTACGGTATCACCAGGAATTTTCTCGACCGGCACACTTTCTCCGGTCAAGGCACTCTGGTCAACGGAGGCCCGACCTTCCAGTACAGTTCCATCCACCGGAATGCTGCCGCCGGATCGTACAATCACCGTATCCCCTACCTGAACCTGTTCCACCGGAATTTCCTGTATACTTCCGTTTCTCCGGACAACCGCCGTTTTGGGGCTTAAATCCATCAACGCCCGAATGGCATCACCGGTACGCCCCTTGGCCCGGGTTTCCAGATATTTTCCCAGGGTAATCAGGGTCAGGATCATGGCTGCGGACTCAAAATACAGATTCTGGCTGTATGTGCGCACCAAATCCCAGTCACCATGTCCCATGCCCCAGGCCATGCGGAACAAAGCAGCCACACCATAAATCAGTGCCGCCAAAGAACCCACTGCAATCAGCGAGTCCATATTCGGTGAGCGATGCCACAGTGCCTTCAAGCCCCGGCTGTAGTACACCCGGTTGAGGTACACCGGTGGCAATGTCAGGAAAAACTGCGTCAGCGCCGCCACCAGAGCGTTCTGCTCCCCGTGATACCAGTGGGGAGCCGGCAGACCAACCATATGGCCCATGGTAAAATACATCAGCACCACAAGACACACTGCAGATCCCAGAATTCTGCGTTTCATTTCTTTCAGTGCGTCATTCTGAGGCGTTGCATCCTTTTTCGGAGCGGCGCCCTGGATGCTGGCCTGGTAACCGGCCTTCTGCACGGCTTGGATAACAGCTTGTGTTACATCCGGTGACTCCGCCTCAATCTGCATGGAACCAGCCAGCAGATTCACTTCCGCTTTCCGGACTCCCGGCACCTGAGAAGCCACCTTTTGAACCCGGGCGGAACAGGCGGCGCATGTCATGCCGCCTACGGTAAATTTTAGTTTCAATTCCAGCCACCTCGCTTCTATTATCGGATAAAACCGCCAAAAAATCAATCCGTTTCTTCTGCATTTTCGGATTGACTCTGCTGCTTATCTGTGGTATTATTCTACCATGTGCGGCGTAAAATGCAAGTATGCACTATTTTGTATCATACTACCCTTTTGGATACCATGGAGGTATACGCAATGGAAGCAAACGTGACCTGTCCGGTGGAGGCAACCCTGGAATTGATTGGCGGGAAATATAAGGCCCTGATTCTATGGCATCTGTCTTCCGGAAAGCTGCGCTTTTCTCAGCTGCATAAGGTCATCAGCGCAACTCCCAAAATGCTGACCCAACAGCTTCGGGAGCTGGAAGCTCAGCAGCTGATTACCCGGGAAGTGTTTGCTGTGATCCCGCCGAAAGTGGAGTATTCCCTGACGGAAACCGGAAAAAGTTTACTCCCCATTCTGGTTGCCATGCGGGATTGGGGGGCAAAATATCTGCGAACAAAAAAAGATATGGAACCCACCTGTTTTATGATGAGCTCTGACCCCATTTCCCACACCAACTGACTACATAAGGAGAAGGCTATGAAGATCAAAATTCTATCTGACAGTACCTGCGACCTGCCCAAGTCCATTTTGGATACCTGCGATATTACCCTGGTTCCCTTGACCGTGATCAAAAACGGAGAAGATTTTAAAGACGGCGTTACCATCGCTCCTGCCGATATCTTTAACCATGTGGCGTCCGGCGGTGATTTGTGTTCCACTTCCGCAGTCAGCGTTGGAGAGTATCAGGAATTTTTCTCCCGGTATTCCGGAAGCTACGACGGCGTGATTCAGATCTGCCTTGGTTCCGGCTTCTCCGCCAGCTATCAGAATGCCTGCCTCGCTGCTGAGGATTTTCCCAATGTCCGGGTCATTGATTCCCAGAATCTGACGGTTGGCCAGGGATTTCTTGCTTTGAAGGCTTTCGCTCTGGCGAAAACCGCAAGCTCGCTGGACGAACTGGCAGATTCTGTGCGTGCATATGTAAGCCGGGTGGAAACCAGCTTCGTCGTGGACAAACTGGACTATCTGGCCAAGGGTGGACGCTGCTCCTCCGCTGCCGCGCTGGGTGCCAACCTGCTGAGTTTGAAGCCCTGCATTGAGCTTGTAAACAACAAGCTCAGCGTCGGAAAGAAATATCGGGGTAACTTTACCAAGTGCCTGTCTTCCTATATTCGGGATCGTCTGGATGGTCGGGAAGATATTGACTGGGATACGGTCTTCGTGGTGAAAACCGTAGTCTCTGACGAAAGCTACCAGGCAGTAATGGATGCTGTACGCAGCTACGGTCATTTTACCAACATCTTGGAATCTACCGCAGGCTGCACCATCTCCTGCCATTGCGGCCCCGGAACTCTGGGTATTATTTTCCTGCGCAAATAAGGTATACCATAGAAAATCGCCGGGATTTCCGGCGATTTTTCTTGAATTCTAACGGTTTTGTGGTATACTAAGTCGGTATGATTTTATTGAGGTGCGTCCTGTATGGATTATATTGTTCTGTTAGATTTGGCGACCGATCTTGGATATGAACTGGCCATGAGCGGTGCAGAAACCTTCCGCATTGAGGAAAGCATCAGCAGGGTTCTTTCGGCTTATGGTTTGCAGGCAGAGGTGTTTGCCATCCCCAACTATCTGGTGGTCAGCATTCTTACCGAGGACGGCTACCCCATTACCCGAATGCGGCGAATCGGTGCTCACGGCAACGACCTGGATGCGGTGGAAAAGTTCAGCGGTCTAAGCCGGGCTCTTTGCAGCCGAAAACCAGAGCCCAAAGAAGCAGTACAGTGGTTTGAAAATATCCGCAATGGATTAATCTCCTATTCCAAGCTAGGGCAATCTGTTGGTCACTTTCTGGGTGCTGCCGGTTTCGGCCTGTTTTTTGGCGGTGGCTGGCTGGATGGGCTATGCGCAGGAATTTGCGGCGTGGCAGCTGGGTATGCCGGTCAGCGGATGGAGCAGTGGAAAGCAAATGCCTTCTTCCGCACCATCGCCTCTTCCTTCCTGCTGGCGCTGATTGCCTATATCATGGGTGCTTTGGGCGTTGCATCCAATCCCGACGCAGTTACCATTGGTGCTTTGATGCAGCTGGTTCCCGGTCTGCTCTTTACCAATGCCATGCGGGATATGATTTACGGTGACACCAACTCCGGCATCAACCGAATCGTACAGGTATTTCTGATAGCCGCCGCCATTGCATTGGGCACTGCCGGTGCCTGGCAGATTGCCGATGCCCTCTGGGGGGCGCCGGTATCCGCTCCTGCAATTGATTATTCCATCGGCGCTACCTGTCTCTTCGCCTTTATTGGCTGCATCGGCTTTTCTATTCTGTTCAACATTCACGGTCCCGGCGGGATCCTATGCGCATTGGGTGGTCTGCTGTCCTGGGCGGTATATGAGATTTCCATGGCCTGCGGAACAACCGATATCCTGGCATATTTCTTCTCTGCTCTTTTCTCTTCCGTTTATTCTGAGATAATGGCCAGAATTCGGAAATATCCAGCGATTTCCTATCTGGTTGTATCCATTTTCCCCATGATTCCCGGTGCCGGCGTCTACTACACCATGAACTATGCCGTCCGAGGTGACATGGAGATGTTTGCCTCTCAAGGAATGCACACCGCTGCGATTGCCGGAATTATGGCAGTGGGTATCCTCTTAGGTTCTTCAACGTTCCGGATGTATACCTACTGGAAAGTCCATCAGAAAAAATGCGCTTAGTGCAGTTGGTCAATCGCCTGTTGCAGATGCTGATAAAATTGCCCGATATGGATACCATCAATCAGTCTGTGGTTTACCTCTACGGACATTCCTAGTGTTTTTCGATTCCCTTCAGAGACAAATTTTCCCCAGGTAATTCTGGGAATGGTATCCTCCGGGTCCAAATTTCGCTCATTGGTGCATCCGGTCAGATCCACCCAGGGCAGGCAGGAAATATAGATCAGCTGGTTTATTTCCGCACTCCGATCCAGCAGGCCAACCTGTGTCATGCTTTTCTCTCTGGCAGCCCGGCAAAATTCTTCCATGGTACCTTCGCAGGCCATGGTGACGATATGGAACAAATCGCTTCCCTTTTTCATGTCCGTAAAACTGGGGATTCGCCGCTCCAGCAGCCCAACTTTCCCCTCCTCAAGAACGTAGCGGAAATTCTCAACCTGGTTGATTGCGTGGGTAACCAAATAAGTCAGGCTGTAATAGAAGGAAATTTCTCTGGACTTTGTATAATCGTACAAATTGGTTACATCCACCCGGAATGTAGTGCTGTAGAACGGGTTGGAAACGGCGGAAAACAGGGCAAAATGTTCGGCCCGGGGCCATGTACTCTGGTCAATCCACTGCATAACCTACCTCCTCACAGAAATTTTTAATAGTTTATCACAAATACCCAAAAAAGCAAAGGCAGAAAATCCGAAATTCAAGGATTTTCTGCCTATTTTGATTTCGTTCAAATCTCCGCCAGTTGGGTAAAAATCTCTCCAAGGCTATCATGAAACACCAGATCCGCCTGACTGTCATAAGGCGTTTCATCCCGGTTAATCAGCACGAGACGATTCCCCCGATAGTAATTTACCAAACCAGCAGCCGGGTATACCGTCAGGCTGGTACCTGCCACAATCATCAAGTCCGCCTGACGGATGGCCATTACGCTTTTGGTAATGGTATCCTGATCTAGTCCTTCCTCGTACAGCACCACATCCGGCTTGACAATGCCGCCGCAGCTGCATCTGGGGATACCTTCCGATTCCTTGACAAATTCTGCCGGATAGAACTTGCCGCAGCGTGTGCAGTAATTGCGCAGCACTGATCCGTGCAGCTCAAAAACTCGCTTACTACCCGCCTTCTGATGCAAGCCATCGATGTTCTGGGTAACCACAGCGGAAAGCTTGCCTTCTTGTTCCCATTTTGCCAGACATTTGTGGGTTATATTGGGTTCAAACCCCAGAGGCAGCATCTTTTCCCGATAGAAACGGAAGAAGTACTCTGGTTTGCGTTCATAAAAGCTATGGCTGATAATCACTTCCGGCGGGTATTCAAATTTCTGGTTATACAGGCCGTCTACACTGCGAAAATCCGGGATTCCGGATTCCGTGGAGTCATTATCATTAGGCCTCCATTTTTCACTATACAATCCGTCTTTGCTTCTGAAATCTTTGATTCCAGATTCGGTGCTTACTCCTGCGCCCGTAAAGGCAACTATTCTTGTGCTTTCTGCAACCCATTTTTTCAGCGTTTCTATTTTATCCATGGTACCGCCTCCTTGGTATTATGTTACAATATTCTCCTCCTGGTTTCAATGGTATCATGTAATTATCTTTGTCATAATTTCCCATACAAATGATTTCAACCCCTCCGTTTGGAGGGGTTGAAAAATTGCTTCTTGCAACCATAAAACATAGCCTTGACCAAGAAGTTTTCGCACGGCGTTTTACTCGAATGCATCTTATCCATTATTCCTGCGTTTCATCTTCCTGCCCATAAGGATACTCCTCCCATGCCAGGCATTGACCGCAGCGGTCGCAGAAGCTCATATACTCTCGGTCCATACACATTTTGCACCGTGGACATATGGGATATGTATTTCCGTTTCTGTAAGTCCGGCTTTCTGTTACTTGCAGAGGCAGTCGGTAGGATACGCAATCCATGATCGCCAGTGCATCATGACACGTCATTCGATCATGTGCGGCATTGATCAACTTATCCCTAACTCCCCTACTGCCTGTATCACCCCAGGTTTATGATCATTTTCGGTTGTTACCTCAACCTTTTACATATGTTTAGGACATCGCAAACGGTGACAATTCACAGAGAAATACAGATAATTTGTTGAAATTATAAGGATATTCTGTTAATGTAGTAGTTATCCGATAATAGCTTTGCTAACAGGAAGGAGTTGTACCTAATTGAATGCAGAACAGCGCAAAAAGATAGAACAGCTGTATATGCAAATGTACGACATGCTGACTGCCTATGCCCGCAGCTCTCTTTCCGAAGAGGCATTGGCGGAAGAAGCCGTTCAGGAAACATTCCGGATCGCCTGCCAGAAGCCAGAAGATTTATGTAACAGCCTTAACCCAAAAGGCTGGCTTGTGAACACCCTGAAATTCACCATTCAAAACACCAAGCGCAGCCGAGAGAGCGCCAGACAACTTCTATCCGAATACCTGGCAGAACAAAGCCGCCAAATACTTTATACCGATGATAAAGTCAGCCTGGACGTTCTCTATGAGAATGTTGCGGACCTGGAAGCGTTCAAGCTGCTCAAAGAAATGGCCATTGACGGAAAGTCCCATTTGGAAATGGCGCAGTCTCGTGGGATTTCTGTCGCCGCCTGCAAAAAGCGGGTCCAGCGTGCAAAAGAACTGCTCCAAAAAAAGTTATATACTGATGTCACCAAATGAGGATATGTCTACATAAGCAAGTGAAAGGAGGAAACAGGATGTCCGAAAATGAACACCGCGGGATTCGGGATTTGTCTCAATACGATTCCATGCCTACGGAAGCACTTGAACAAATCCTTCGGGCGGATGCCGAAACTCCTGCGGAGCAGGAATCGGATATAGAACTGATTCTTTATATAATGGAGGTGCTGGCCCGTAGAAAGAAAGAAAATCAGCAATCCGAAAAGACTGCACAGCAATCATGGGAATCTTTTCAGCAGCACTACCTTCCGGAGCAGAAAATCCAGAAGCAGAACACGACGAAGCCGTCCGGACGTCCCTGGCTGCGCCGCATAGCGGCCTGCGCTGCCGCTGTCATTTTGATTCTTGGCATTCCTCTGAGTAGCAGAGCTTTTAGCTTGGAGGAATTGTGGGATGTGGTGGCCCGGTGGGCAAAGGAAACGTTTTCGTTTGTCAGTGGGGATATAGGACATTTCAGTGAACCTAGCCCTACTTATGACGGGGAGTATTCTTCACTGCAGGATGTTTTGCGTGCAAATAATCGGGATACATCTCTTGTCCCTACTTGGATTCCGGATGGCTATGAATTGGATTCTGTAGAGAAAGTTATTAGCCCAGAGCAAGAACTCTATTTGGCTCATTACATAAGTAGTGAAGGATACTTTATTTTGCGGACACAGACTTTTATTTCGAAAAAGCCTCAAAATATAGAAATTGGAGACGATGTTACCGAGAAGTATTCCATAGGATCGATTGATTACTATATCTTTTCAAATGAAAACCAACTTCAAGTTATTTGGAGTAATGCAGAAGTTGAATATAGCATATCTGGAGATATTTCCGTTGACATCGCCAAAGAAATGATCAACTCTATTGGAAAGGAATAGACGCTTTATGTGCAACAGGAAAAAGTCTATACTCACGCATATTATATTTTTCACTTTAATTGTTTCATTGTTACTTCCAATAAATGTCGGTGCAACAACAAGCCTGGAAGTGCAGCCCCGTGAAAGTCTTTACTTAAGTTCCTATGGTGCATACATACACTTGCCAGGCAACGGCAAGGTACAGGTCTGGTTCGATGTTCAAGGGGCAGGAACCATGGACGAACTCGGTGCACTAACCATCGAAATCTGGGAATCTAAAGATGGGAATAGCTGGACTTGGAAAAAGAGTTTTACCCACGACTCTACCCCCGGAATGCTTTCCTATAATGACTTCTTCCATAGTAGCCATGTGGAATACCAAGGTGTAGAGGGGAGATACTACAAAGCTTATGTTTGTGTGTGGGGCGGTAAAGGCGGAAAAGGAGATACCCGTTATTTCTGGACTATCCCCCAGCCGGATCTGCCATGATGACATAAAATAAAACACCCCCGTCCTAGGAGATCACAAAGTTCCTAGGACGGGGAATTTTTCATACTCCTGTCTTATTATTTTCCACGGTGTGCAGCTTTTGAATCAGTGCTTCCCCGACGCCGGCGATGATAGCAGAAATATCCACACCGGCTGCGGTAAGAATTTTAACGGATGTGTCAGACAGCTTTGCCATAGACATGGAAATCAGGTCATTTTTCAACTTGGCAATCTCTTCCTTGGTCAGCTTGCCATCAACGGAAGCAGCTTTCAGATCATCTACCACCGTCTGCTGCAATTCCAGAACCGTGGTGATGGCGGCGTCTTTTGCTTCATCAGTGGCAAGTTTCACCGTCTGCAGCTTCTTGACCTTGCCGATCTGGATGGACAGCCAGGTGCCAGCCACGCCGATCAGCGCCACCACAAGGGATACCGCCACCTGTACACCGTTTTCGATCAATGCGTTCACAATCAGTTCCATATGTAATTCCTCCTGTACAATTTATTCCTCATACAGCGCATGGATGCCCAAGGCTGTGAGAAAGTCTTTTTGTTCGTGTTTCACTTTGGCTGCGTAGTCCAGCGCAGCGTGCATATCCCCGTTGCAGTGGGCATCCGGAATCCTCTGGACGGCTCTGGCCGTGGCCTCTCCCAATGCAATGGATGCAGTTGTGGACTGGATCAGCATCCGATCCAATTCCATACGCTGCTTTTCCCGTTCGTCTGCTCTTTTCTCCCGCTGCTCTTCCCTCCTGTCAATTCGCTTTTCCAAGCGCCTGGCAAAGATCGATACCAGCAGCGACGGAAGTCCCAGGGCCGTTGCCAGCAGCCACCAGTTGCTGGACAATACAAGTCCAATTTCGTTTTCCATACGATCTCCTTAGTCTACATCAATATTTACAGGCCAAGCAGGGACTGCCAGGTCTGGGCCTGTGCTGTAATTTCACCGTCTACGGGGCATCCATTGGCCACCTGGTATGCCTTGACGGCCTCTGTAAATTTCTGGCCGGCCACGCCGTCAGCTTCTCCGATCTGGGAATACCCCAGGGCCAGAAGGCGGCGCTGGACCGGCAGGACGGCTGGGTGGGAAATATTCTTACTTGCGGACAGGGTCACGGTCTTGCCCAGCGTTTCAGGTCCGGCCAC
>CALWOA010000032.1 GCA_944382965.1 uncultured Oscillospiraceae bacterium
TTCTTGTCTACTTTACTCCTCGCTAGAAGCTATTTTTTTGCCCCCGGCATAGCCGGGGGTTGACTTTGGTTAACCAAAGGAAGCGTGCAAACCTCACGGTTTGCACGCATTTTTTATAATCAATTTTTATTTTTTGGAGGAATACTATGGTTATTGATGCAAACATGTACTGGCTTCCCGAAAGCCCACAAGTCCATGCGCAGTTTCACAGAAACCTTTTGTTTTCAGACGACAAAGGCCGAATCCGTACTGGGTTGCCCTGTTTTGTTTGTCATGGGCGCCGCCGGAAACCAAGTGCCGAAGAAGAAGGCTAACTATTTGGAATTAGATGAAAATCAACGCTTCTGCGCCGTGAATCTAAAAGAAGAAGGCTACCGTATTCTAGACGAGTTGTCACAGGCGCTTTCAGATGCCATTTGCGCTACGGCACAGTTTCCTTCCTCTGTCATGTCCCACATACTTCGGTTTGGCCAAACATCATTTTATGCCGAAGGACAGATCTCCTACTCTAAAGAGCTACCCCAGCCTCCAGTTCAGCGGTTCAACTACGTGCCAACGCAAGGAGAAGATATTCCCGTTTGGTATATACAGCTCGGAGATGCTGTGCTTCTGGGTGTTAAGCCTGAAGTCGTAACTCCCGTATTCCTTAAAATTCGGAGCCAGTCTCCCTTTATACATACCTTGCTTGCTACGCTTGTCAATGGAGGACAGGGCTATATCGCTGGGGATATCGACTATGACCGGTACACATACCCCGGACTTAAAACACCCTTTTACCGCGGGACAGACCGTGTTTTTATCCGTGAAGTCATACAGTGCCTGGATAACCTGATTGCTGCGCCGGAGGAATTATGCTGACTACATCTCTTTTGGGAACGTTGGAAGACGAGCGTTCTATCTGGAAGTATCGGATCATCAACAGCCTCGGAGAGTATGCAGAAATTCTCAATTATGGAGTCTGTCTACACGCTTTGTATATTTGGGATAATCAAGGCAATCTGGGAAGTGTCATTCTGGGTGCACCCGATGTGGAAGCGCTGGAGTACCGGCATTACCATCGGCCGGTGTATCCGCATCCGCTATCACATGGTTCCAAAGGCAGATACATAGCTGTGTCCCACCAACCATGCCTATTTCAATTTAGACAGCTCTCCAGATATCTGTCAGCACGCCTGCAAATCTTCTCTGAATCGTATGCTGTCGTAGAAACAGCAGAACAACTACAACGAGCCATACTGGCACTTGTAAAGGGCCGCACAGAATCAGGCACGCAACTCCTAGTCCCGGAACAAGTAACCGCCCCATAGAATCTCTCCCCGTCCTCTCATTAGGAGTATTTTATCAAAATGGATATTTTGGGGCAATTCTTTTTCCCTATGCATTATCACTGAATCTGAATAAATCTGGTACAACTCCATTTTTAACTCTGAAGCTTATCAATATTGTGATGTGCTCATTATTGATATTCAAAAAAACAGATTGCATTCTTATCTGGGAAATAACTTTGCAAAATCAGCATCTGCAATTCCCAGCTTATATAAAATGATTGCATACAGCATTTTATAAGTATCCCTAATAGTACCAAATGTTATCACACTTGTAAAGAATCATCCAGACAAGTGAGTTCATTCAGGAGTCAGAGCAGCGTGTCTGAAACAAAAGCAATCCCTTAAGAGTACTTGTCAGGCAAATCACCAAAAATATCCGCTTGTGTTTTTTCTTATATCGTGATATACTTCATATATAACATGATAAAACGAACCACAGAGGTATCACCATGGACATTCACACCATTCGCCAGCAACTGAAAACCCGCTCTGTGTATGACATTCCTCTGCGGGTAACCTTCTATGCCCGGGTGTCCTCCGAGTCGGATGAGCAGCTGAACTCTTTGGGCAACCAGATTGGCTACTATGAAGAACTGATTCAGAAAAACAGAGCCTGGACTTTCGTCCCCGGCTATATTGATGAGGGACTTTCCGCCGCCACCACCAAGAAGCGGGAAAACTTCCACCGGATGGTAGAGGACGCAAAGTCCGGGCTGTTTGACCTGATTATCACCAAGGAAATCACCCGCTTCGCAAGAAATACCCTGGACTCCATTCAATATACCCGGGAACTGCTAAGAAGCGGCGTTGGGGTTTTCTTTCAGAACGACAATATCAACACCTTTGACGAAGACTCCGAACTGCGGCTGACCATCATGTCCGGCATCGCTCAGGACGAACTGCGCAAGCTTTCCAGTCGTGTGAAATTTGGTCATCAGCAGGCCATCAAGAACAGCGTGGTTCTGGGCAACAGCCGGATTTTCGGCTACCAGAAGCAGGACGGGAGACTGGTTATCGACGAAACAGAAGCCCCCATGGTGCGGGAACTGTTCGCCCTCTATGCCACCGGGGAATACTCCATGAAGCAGCTGGAAGCCCGGTTCTGGGAGCAGGGCTATCGGAACCTCCACGGCAACAAAATCGCCCACACCACCATGTCCGGCATCATCTCCAACCCCAAGTATAAAGGCTACTATGTGGGCAACAAAGTAAAAGTGGTTGACCTGTTTACCAAAAAGCAGAAGTTCCTCCCTCCGGAGGAATGGGTGATGTTCAAGGATGAAACCGGACAGATTGTACCGGCCATTGTCTCCGAGGAAATCTGGGATCAGGCCAATGCCGTGCTGAAAAAGCGCAGCGAGGATGTGAAGAACCGCCAAGGAATCTGCAACCACGCCAACCTGCTCACCGGCAAGCTTTACTGCACCCACTGCGGTACCGCCTATTACCGCCGGGATTCCAAAGATCGGAAGGGCAACAAAAACAGCAAATGGGTCTGCTCCGGGAAGATCAAAAACGGCGCAAGTTCCTGTCCCTCCTTCCACATCTACGAAAGTGAAATCCGTCCCCTGCTGCTGGAAGTCTTTCAAGATGGATCCGAGAATATCGAAGCTTGGATTGAAGAATACACCGAAATGTACAAGTCTCTTTACCAGAATGAGGACTTATCAAAGCAGATTCAGGCTCTCCAGCAGAAGATGGAGGTGACCCAAAAGAAGAAGCAGAAACTACTGGCCTTCAACGCCATGGGAGAACTTTCCGACGCAGACTTTCTTGCCATGAACAAATCCTGCACCCAGGAGCTGGAGCAGGCCCAGGCGGAACTGGACCAGTTGATCGACCAGCGGGACTCCGCCTCCGACTTCAAAAAGCAGATTGATACTGTCCGCCGGTGCATCCGGGAAGCAGAAGCCGATGCAGCCAACGGACAGATCAACGAGGAATTTGTCCAGCGCTACATTGACAAAATCTTTGCTACCGTTCAGGATGACGGCACCATGCTTTTGCAGGTAAAGCTGTTTACCGGAGAGATTTGCGACAAATACCTGGAGAATCTCAGAGTTCGTACGGGTCACACGTTCAAGAAGATGATTGAGGCCTACGAGCAGGGCCTGCAGTAACTCCCTTTCAGGCAGCCGGGAAACCGGCTGCCTGAATTTTTGAGCGGTACTTAATAAAAAATTAAAGGAAATTTTTCTCGGTTTTTCTCAAGGCCCCTGGGGTTTCCTTGATTTCTGTCATAAAACATGCTATAATGATCGGAAATGTTAAATTATCGGAGGCAGATCCTGAATGATATCCTTTTGTAAAAAATCCGCTTATCTTGCCTGTGCGGCGGCAGCTGTGCTGGCTTTAAGCGGATGCGGCGCAGATCCTACCCCTTCGCCTACCACTATTCCTCAGACCGAAGCTGTCCAGGAAACCACGATTCCAAAAGAGTCTATTGAGCATCTGACCCTGGTGATGAAGGCCGGCGAAATTTATACCCTGGATTATTACCCCAACCTGAAATCCGTGGATTTGAGCGGAAGCACCTGTTATGACACCATTCTGGAGTATATTGCCAACCACCCTCAGGTAGATGTGACCTACAGCGTAGATGTTGGCGGAAGCAGCATCTCCAACAAATCCACCTCCGCCACATTGGAGGCCGGCGCTTTTGATTATGATCTGCTGATGACCAACTTGCAATTCCTGCCCAATCTTTCCACACTGTCCCTTCCCAACATAACTTTGACCTCCGATCAGGTTGGCGCGCTGCTGGAGACGTATCCGCAAGTTTCTCTGGATTATACCGTAACTCTGTTTGGACAAGCCTTGGGGCAGGATGTAACCAATCTGGATTTAACCACTATGACCTCCGACCAGGTTTCAGAAGCCTGCCAAAAGCTGGGCCTGCTGACCCATCTGACCGACGTGGAACTGGGAGAAAACTTAACCCTGGAGGATGTGGCAAAGCTTCAGGACGCCGCCGAAAGAGTGACTTTCCACTATAGCTTCACCCTCTTTGGGCAAACCCTATCCACCACCGACGAAACAGTAGAATACAAGAACCAAAACATTGGCAACGAAGGTGAGGCGGAGATCCGCCGGGCTTTGCCTGTGCTGGATAACTGTCAGCGGTTTATTCTGGACAACTGCGGCCTGGACAACGAAGTTTTGGCCGGAATCCGGGAGGATTTTCGGGACGGTCCCAAGGTGGTTTGGCGAGTCTACTATGGTGTTGACGGCCGGTACAATCTGCTTACCGACGCCGATGCCCTCCGGGCGGTTTACAACGTCACCGATGAAACCTGCGGACCCATGCGCTACTGCGAGGATGTCAAGTACATGGACATCGGCCATAACGAAACCCTGACAGATCTGAGTTTCATCGGATATATGCCCAATATTGAAGTGGTAATTGCCTCAGGGTGTGCCGTGAAAGAGCTGGTGGGCTTTGAAAACTGCAAAAAACTGACCTGGCTGGAGCTGGCCTACTGCGGCAAACTGGAAAACATCGATTCTCTGGCCGGCTGCGAAAGTCTGACCTACCTGAACCTGAGCTTTACCAAGGTTTCCAATTTCCAGCCTCTGGACAGTCTGCCCCTGGATCGGTTTGTCTGCCTGCGTCCCCGGGCCTCTACAGAAGAGCAGAATAACTTCGTGGCAATCCACGACGGCTGTCTGACCGTGTTCTATGGTTATTCCAACCCCTACGGTTATGGCTGGCGATATGACGACAACGGCAAAACCTTCAATGAGTATTATAAGAATGTGGTGCGGGAAGCCTTCAACTACGATTATCTGGAACAGTTCCTGCCCAAAGAATAACATCGTCTCTGCCGCCGGCTTCTACCGGCGGCAGTTGTCATTTTGGCAAGGGAATCCCTGTCTTGACTTTTGATTCTCCCTTTCATAGAATAGATTTGTGTCTTACGACAATTTCAATCACATTCCGACACATTCCCCAATTTCTTGTCGGTAAAAGGAGCGTTACTATGGATTTTGATTTCACTTCTATTCTGGATCGGCGCGGAAAGGACGCCCTGGCTGTGGATGCTGTGGGTGCCCCCGGTTCCCGGTATCCCGCCCCCAGAGAAGGCTTTGACATTATCCCTATGTGGGTGGCAGATATGAACTTCCCGGTGGTTCCAACCGTGCAGGAAGCAATGATCCAGCGGATTCAGCACCCCACTTTCGGCTATTTTGACCCTTCTGAGGAATACTACAATGCCATCATCCGCTGGCAGCAGCGGCACAATGGTGTGACGGGCCTGACCAAAGAAAATATCGGCTATGAAAATGGTGTCCTGGGCGGCGTAGTTTCAGCCATGAATGTTTTGTGCTCCCGAGGAGACAAAGTTCTGGTGCATTCTCCAACCTATGTGGGCTTCACCGGCTGTCTGACCAATAATGGCTACTGCATCGTCCACTCCCCTTTAAAACAGGACCAGCAGGGTGTCTGGCGTATGGACTTTGAAGACATGGAGCGTAAGCTTCGGGACGAGCATATCCATGCCGCTATTCTTTGCTCTCCCCACAACCCCTGCGGCCGGGTCTGGGAAAAGTGGGAAGTGGAAGCCGCTATGGCTCTGTATCAGAAATACGACATTACCGTGATCTCGGATGAAATCTGGAGTGACATTGTGCTCTCCGGCCACAAGCATATCCCCACCCAGTCTGTCAGCGAGGATGCCAAAATGCGTACCATCGCTTTTTATGCCCCCTCCAAAACCTTTAACCTGGCAGGTTTGGTGGGCAGCTACCACATCATTTACAACCAGCGTCTGAAAGACCGCTGTGACAAAGAAGCCTCCCTGAGCCACTACAATTCTATGAATGTACTGTCCATGCACGCCCTCATCGGCGCCTACGAAGAAGCGGGCTATGAATGGGTGGAACAGCTTCGTCAGGTTCTGACTGGGAATGTAGATTTTGCCTGCGATTACATCGAAAAGCACTTTGACGGCGTCCGGGTAAGCAAGCCTCAGGGAACCTACATGCTGTTTATCGACTGTGGGGACTGGCTTGCCGCCCACGGAAAAACCATGGACCAGCTGCTGAAGGCCGGCTGGGATGTGGGCGTTGTGTGGCAGGATGGCCGGGCTTTCCACGGTCAGACCCACATCCGGATGAATCTGGCCCTGCCGCTGAGCCGGGTGCAGGAAGCCTTCCGCCGGCTGGATACCTACGTTTTCAACGCCTGATATATCCCCGGGACAGAATGGCAATTCTGTCCCGGTTTTACATGGATTTTACAAAAGTATACTTGTATTTCTTACGCTTTTGCGATACCATCAAAGATGAAGAAATTTATGGTTCTGTATTGGGAGCGTAATTATGATTTATTGTGTGGAAGATGACGAAAGCATTCGTGAATTGATGATCTATGCTCTGCGGGCCTCCGGGTTTGAGGCAGAAGGCTTCGGCAACAGCACCGGCCTGTTCGACGCTCTGAGTCGCGGGCTTCCCCAGCTGATTCTGCTGGACATTATGCTGCCTGGCATGGGCGGCATCGAAATTCTCAAGCATCTGCGCAGCAATCCCGCCACCGCCCAGGTTCCCGTGATTATGGCCTCCGCTAAGGGAACAGAATATGACAAGGTCATGGGCCTTGATTTGGGCGCTGACGATTATCTGGCAAAACCCTTCGGCATGATGGAAATGGTCTCTCGCATCCGGGCTGTGCTTCGGCGCACCAGCCAGTGCAAGCCGGAAACCCACCTGCAGGTGGGGCTTTTGGAAATGGACCCGCTGTCTCACACCGTACGCGCCGGCGGCAATCGTGTGGAACTGACTCTGAAGGAGTTTGAGCTTCTCAAGCTCTTTATGGAGCATCCTGGTCGGGTTTTCAGCCGGGATCAGCTTCTGGAACGAATCTGGAGCACCGACTACCTGGGCGAAACCCGGACAGTAGATGTCCACATCGGCACCCTGCGTACCAAGCTGGGCAGCTGCGGCGAATATATCCGCACCGTTCGGGGCGTTGGCTACCGGATGGAGGAAACCCAATGACCACCCGAATTTTCCGATGCATCTTTCTGGTGGCGCTGATGGTGCTGGCATCTTCTCTGATTTTTGTGATGTGGGTAGTGCACTCCCGATTCATGCAGAGCGAGCTGGCCCAGCTGAAAGTAGAGGCGTCTCTTGCTTCTCAGGCAGTCACCAACGAAGGTCTTCCCTACCTGGAAGGTCTGGACAACACCATCGACTGCCGCATTACCTGGATTTCCGCAGATGGCACCGTGCTGTATGATAACCGTTCCGATACGGTGGAAATGGAAAACCATTTGCAGCGGGAGGAAGTACGCCAGGCCCTGGAAGAGGGCTATGGTCAGAGTACCCGGTATTCCGGCACTCTGATGGCTCGCTACATTTATGTTGCCAAGCTTCTGCCTGACGGGAGCATTTTGCGGCTGTCCACTTCCCAGGGCAGTGTGCTGGGATTGATGCTGGGAATGTGGGATTCGATTCTTCTGGTCATAATTGCCGTTTTAGCTCTTTCCTATTGGCTGTCCCGTCGGCTGTCCCGGGAGGTGGTCAAGCCCCTGAACGAGCTGAATCTGGAAATGCCTCTGGCAAATGAGGGTTACGAGGAAATCCAGCCGTTGCTTCGTCAGTTGGAATCCCAGCAGCGTCAGCTGCGGGCACAGTCCACGGAATTAAAGCAAAAACAGAAGGAATTCAACACCGTCACCCGCTCCTTAAGTGAAGGACTGGTACTGCTGAACAATTCCGGAACCATTCTGAGCATCAACCCCTCCGCCGCCAAGCTGCTGGAGGTTACCCCCAACTGTCTGGGAGCGGATTTTTCTGTTGCCAACCGCAACCCCTCGGTAGCAGCATTGGTAGAGCAGGCTCTGCGTGGGGAAAAGCAGGAGCAAACCGTTTCCCTTTCCGCAGGACAATATCTGGCAGCCGCCAGTCCCGTCCGCTCTGAGGGCCAGGTATTTGGTGTGGTGCTACTTTTGTTTGACGTGACCCAAAAGCAGCAGGCAGAGCAGCTGCGCCGGGAATTTACCGCCAATGTTTCCCACGAGCTGAAGACCCCCTTGCACGCCATTTCCGGTTACGCGGAACTGATGAAAAGCGGTCTGGTTCCCCAGTCGGATATGGTTACCTTCTCTGAAAAAATCTATCAGGAGTCCCAACGGATGGTGCAGCTGGTCAGTGATACCCTGCGGCTATCCCGGCTGGATGAGGGCGCAGCTGATATGCAGTGGGATACCGTTGACCTGTATGATGCCGCCAAGCAAGCCGTCCATGAACTTACCGCACCAGCAGAACTGGCAGGCGTGACCATTCATCTGGAGGGTTCCAGCGCCTATATCCGGGCCATCCCGCAGCTGCTCAGTGCCATTTTGTTCAACTTGGCAGACAATGCAGTTAAGTATAACAAGCCCGGCGGCTCCGTAACCATCCGGATTGAAGACCGGGCAAGCGAAGCCCTGCTGACGGTATCCGATACCGGAATCGGCATTGCGCCGGAGAATCAGCAGCGGGTATTTGAACGGTTTTACCGGGTGGACAAGAGCCACTCCAAGGCCGTTGGCGGTACCGGCCTGGGGCTGAGCATTGTCAAGCACGGCATCCAGATTCTGGGGGCCCGGCTGGATTTGGACAGTGAAGTGGGTAAGGGCACCACCATTACCGTGCATTTCCCAAAATAAATACAGGATCACTTTTCCAGGAGCTTTGCGCAGCGCAAAGCTCCTATTTTTTATCCCGGCTGCCTGCGTTTTACTTTACATAGATTTTACATTCTTCTGATAATGGATTTGACAATTCTCTGGTAAAATGAGTATTGTCAGATAAAATGCAAGAAAGGTAGATAAATATGGACATCTTTGACTTTCTCACCATGATCGGTGGCCTATGTCTGTTCCTGTTCGGCATGAACATCATGGGTGAGGCTCTGGAACGCCGAGCCGGCTCCAGCCTGCGTACGCTGTTGGGCAAACTTACCACCAATCGGATGCTGGGCTTCCTCACCGGTCTTGCCGTTACCGCTGTGATCCAGTCCTCCTCCGCAACCACGGTCATGGTGGTGGGCTTCGTCAACTCCGGTCTTTTGACCTTGGGTCAGGCTATCAACGTGATTATGGGTGCCAACGTCGGTACCACTGTCACCGCATGGATTTTGTCTCTGGGCGGCATTGAAAGCGGCAACATGATTGTCAAGCTTTTCAAGCCCTCTTCCTTTACTCCCATCCTGGCGCTTCTGGGCATTGTGTATTACATGTTCCTGAAGGACAGCAAGAAGAAAGACACCGGCATGATCCTGCTGGGCTTTGCCACCTTGATGTTCGGCATGGAAACCATGTCCGACGCTGTGTCCGGTCTGAAAGATGTCCCCGCCTTCCAGCAGCTGTTCCTGCTGTTCACCAACCCCATTCTGGGCGTGCTGGCCGGTGCGGTGCTGACTGCCATCATCCAGTCCTCCTCCGCTTCCGTAGGTATTTTGCAGGCTCTGTCCTCCACCGGCTCTGTGACCTACGCCGCCGCCATTCCCATTATCATGGGTCAGAACATCGGTACCTGTATCACCGCTATACTCTCCTCCGTGGGCACCACCAAGAATGCAAAGCGGGCTGCAGTTGTCCACCTGATGTTTAATATCATCGGCACTATTGTCTGCCTGATTTTGTTCCTGTTGGTCAAGACTTTGCTGGCCCCCGCCATTCTGGGCGAGAGCGCCACTTACCTTGGCATCGCTATCTGCCACACTGTATTCAATGTGATCTGCACCGCTTTCCTGCTGCCCTCCGGCAGTCTGCTGGAAAAGCTGGTGTGCAAGCTGGTACCCGACACCACAGTGCCGGAAGCCAACGCAGAGCTGGACGAGCGTCTGCTGGCCACCCCTTCTATCGCTTTGGAGCGCTGCCAGGTACTGACCAACGAAATGGCCGATGTGGCCGCCCGTGCTTTCCACAACGGCGCCGCTTCCCTGCTGGAGTACAGCCCTGAGCTTTCCCGCAACGTTCGTGAAGACGAAAGCCGCACCGATCACTACGAGGACATCCTGGGTACCTATCTGGTCAAACTCAGCTCTCTGCAAATCAGCGAGGCCGACAGCAGCGAAGCGGCTATGCTTCTGAAGGCGCTGAACGACTTTGAGCGTATTGGCGACCATGCCTTGAATCTGATTGAAGCAGCGGAAGAACTCCACGCCAAGAACTTGAGCTTCTCCGGCACCGCCAAGCACGAGCTGACAGTTCTTACCAGTGCGGTTAATGAGATTGTCACTCTCTCCTTCCAGGCTTTCCGGGAGCAAGATTTGGAAAAAGCCTATCAAGTGGAACCTTTGGAGCAGGTTATTGATGATCTGAAAGAAAAGCTCCGGGTACACCACATCCTGCGGCTGCAGCAGGGTTCTTGCAGCATCGAAAGCGGATTCGTCTGGTCTGACCTGCTCACCGCCCTGGAGCGGGTTGGCGACCACTGCTCCAACATTGCCGGATGTGTGGTAGATATGTCCCACCACGACATGAACACCCACGAAGCCCTTCGCTCCGCCCGGCTGGAAAACGAGAACTTTGGCGAGCAGTACAAAGCCTTCGCCGCAAAGTTCAGCCTGAAATAATCTCAAAGGCCCAGGCAAATGCCTGGGCCTTTCTATATGCTACTCCCCCTGGCTGAATAAGGTTTGGACTGTTGCCGCCGTAGGCGGAAAACTCCGGGAGCCCTTTCTTTATAAAAATATCGGCGCCCATTGCTTTCGCTTTGGGCGCCGGTTTGCGTTATCTGGCTTCAAATCTTCCTTTGGGTTTTCCGGTGAGCTTGGGGGCAACTTTCGCCGCCAGAGCATCGCCGATGAAGGCAAAGAGAATGCCTGCAAAGATAGAGAAGATTACGTCAGTGGGATAGTGTACGTACAGATAAAGCCGGGAGAAGGCAATGAGCACCGCCAGAATCATGGCAGGAATGCCCATTTTCTTGCTGTTTTTCAGCAGCACCGTGGCTGCCTCAAAAGAAGCAATGGTGTGGCCGGAGGGGAAGGAATAGTCATGCAGCTGCTTGGTCAGCAGCAGAATTTCCTTTTGAAAGTGTTTCATCTGGAAGTCATAGGGCCGAATCCGCCCTACCAGGGGCTTCAGGGTGATATTGCACACGATCAAGCCCAGAATCAGGGCAAATCCCATGCCCAGACCGATCTTCCGGGTTTTGGGGAAGATCAGAAGCAGCACGGCGCAGGCAATCCAGAAGATGCCGCCGTCACCGAACAGGGTAATGATGGGCATAATGGTATCTAAGATATCGCATTTCAGATTGGCCTGAATCCAGTCCAGAATGGGAAGATCAAAGGATACCGCCAGTTGGTCCAAAATTGCCAGCATGGGTCACGCTCCTTCCGTAGTGGGGGGGGTGGTAGCGGCTGTGGTTTCCGCAGCGGGCTGCTGAGCAGCAGCCCCTGCGTCTTCAAAGTAGGCTTTCAGTGTCATGGGAACCAGTGTGGTGCCGTCGGGGATGGTTACCTTACCCTCGGAATCCGGCTGGAACACCAGGGTCAGAGTGGTCTTGCCGTAGTCGTCTACGTCCTCCCGCACCCATCCGGCAAACACCTTGCCCTCCGGGATGTTGGAGATCAGAGGTGTCACAATTTCCTTGGCATCGGTGTCATAGAAGCTGCTTGTCAAGACGGTGTCGTCCTGCATGAAGGTCAGGCGCACCTGGCCCTTGGGCAAGGACACATCCTTGTTGGTCATGGCGTAAGCCTGCCACTTGCCGGTATCGGACTTCTGGAAGAACAGGGTCTGATCAAAGTCATAATCCTTGTTGGTTCCGTCGGTACGGGTCACCACCAAGTCCAAAGAGACATGGGCAGAGAACAGGGAGTCGCTATAGCTGGCGAAGTCGGTCACGGACTCATTCTGGAATTCATAACCGGAATTGCCCTGCATCCACAATTCGCCCAAGCCAGTGATGGTCTTATAAACATCGGAAGTGGGATCAAAGTACTTGGCAATGTCCGTACGGCCAGCCCGCTCGATCATATACAGGCAGTAGGTTTCCGCTGCCTGCAGGGCAACGCTCTTCTGATCCTCGGTCATGGCGGCGCTGCTGCCGTCCACATTCTCTACGAAGGTCTTGGTTTCCTCGTTGTAGGATACCTCCATCTGGGTACCCTTTTCGTCAAAGACCGTCACGGTGGGCTTGATCATCAGGCCGGTAATCTCCTGAGTACACATCCGGAATCCGGTGACGCCCTCCGGCAAATAGTCAGCGGCCAGCGTGGTGGCCTTCTGGATGGTGAAGCTTTCGTCCAGAGCCACATCATTGACGTAAGCAGTATGGCCTTCCAGCACCTGAATCCGATAGGTGCCTTCCCGCTGGAACTTCACATCCACCTTGCCCAGCTGCCAATCCGGAATGGCGGCAAGATCGCCCAGGGCATTGTCTCCCTTTGTGTTCTTGTCCACCAGGGTAAAGGTGGCAATCACTTCCTCGCCCAGGCGAACTTCGTACTTCTTGTCACCGGACAAACCGGCGGAGGTTTCCAGGTAAGTCAGCTGCGTGGGGTCAATCCGGCTCTGCATGAAGGATACAAACTCTTCTTTGCCTTCATAGGGAGAATCCTGAGCGCCGGTGGCTTCGTACAAAGCGCTCCAATCCGGATTGGAAAAGAGTTGCTCAAACACCTGCTGGGCCTTGGCGGTGGGCTGGGCCGCTTCGTAATCGCTGAGCCAGCCATGGAGCCAGGTAAGGCCGATATAGGTACCAACAAAGAACACCAGAATAAACAGGAAATACAGTGTGTAGAAAATCACGCCGCCGGTGCGGGGGCCTTTCTTTTTTTTCTGGGGCGCAGACTGGGGCATGGGCTGCATTCTCTGAGTTCTGGCCGCCTGCTCTTTGGATACAGGGGATGCCGGTCTGCCCGCGGCCGGACGAGGCGGGGTCTGGGAAGATTGGTGGGCTCTGTTTTGGGGAGCCGTTTTGGGGGCGGCCTTGGGCTGGGGCTTTGCGGGAGCCGCATTGCGCTGGGCAATCAGTTCCTGAATATCAGAAGTGGTATTTTTTGACTTCTGGTCAAATTTTCCTTTGTACATGGCTTACCTCCTCCTTACTCAGCAGCCCGAACCAGCCAGTAGTTGGGCATCCGTCTGGGCTGGGACTGGAGCAGAGAATAGTTGTTGATCATCTGCACCTGACCGGCTTCGCCGTAACGGCCGTAGGTATCCCGATAATACATAATGGAAGAGGAACCGCCATCCATGTTGCAGGCATTGACTGCGCCGTATTCCACCATAATATCGATGATATCGGCATAGGTGCCGCCCATGGAGCTGGTCTGCCGGCCGTCAATGCAAACAAAGATCACGGCGCCGTCGGCTCTCTGACCAATGGCAGTCCGGGGATTCAGGCCGGAGTTGC
This sequence comes from uncultured Oscillospiraceae bacterium, assembly GCA_944382965.1. Lineage (GTDB taxonomy): Bacteria > Bacillota > Clostridia > Oscillospirales > Oscillospiraceae > Faecousia. The sequence continues at coordinate 13,686 of CALWOA010000032.1, forward strand.
TGTTATAGGCTTCACCATTAATTTCGCCGTTGATAATCAAGGCAGGACCGAAGCAGCAGCCGTCTCGGATGTTCAGCTGCTCTGCCTCAGACTGGGACAGATTGGTCTTGGAAACCACCAGAATGTTATCGGTGTTGAATCCGGCAAAGCCTTCCAGACCGGGCTGCTTGCCGCTGGTCCAGACACATTTTCCGCCGGACATAACCAGACCCAGAGGGCAGCTGCCCACGGAAGCGCTGGCGGTGCCGTCATCGTTGAATGCGCCGGCGTTGATGGCTGCCAGTGCGCCTTCTTCCTCAATGACCGCATTGAGCCGCTTACCGGGAATGCTGGTGGAGAACCTCTCTGTGGAAATACCCATATAAACCTGAGAGGGGTCCTTCACGATCATGATGTGGGCGTTATAGGTATCGCCGGAATAGCTTTCAATCCGAATACCATCGGGGTACTTCTCCCATTCATCACTGTTGGAGGTCATGGCAGAATCCTTGTTGATGACCACCTGGGAAGTATCGGTCACCTCTTCTTTCAGTTCTGCACCCTTATCGCTGGCGCGGATCTCCGCCACCGCTTCCTCACCAATAAACAGGGCCGGAACCCACTTGGTGGCACTGGCTTCGATCAGGGACATGGTCAGCTGGGTTCTGGCTGCGGGAGACGGGCCGTTGAACACCAGGTTCATCACCAGAACCAACGCCGCAAAGGCCAGCAAAATCACCGTAAACAGCAGCAGGAAAAACCGCCGCACAATCCGGCCCATCAGGCCGCTTTTCTTTTTCTTGGGCTGCTTTCCAGCCGAGGCGCCCTGGGAGGGGACGCGATCCGGAACTTGATTTTTCTTGTTCATACACATACCTCTTATTTGGATTTTTGCGGTGCAAAGACCCAGCGCTGCTGGATCATATAGCTAAGGAAATACAGGGCAATCATCACCAGGGCGTAAATCACCGTGCGCAGGCCGTTGGAGCGGTCGCTGACGGCAAACAATGCGTAAGCTCCCTGGGTCAGCAGCACCTGCGCTGCCATCTGGGGCAGCGCCAGGGCATAGTAGCGAAGCATGGCCCGTTTGGTATCCACATTGGCCCGGAACACCAGCTTCTTATTCAGGAAGAAATTCAGCAGCGAAGAAATGGTTCTCGCGCCCACGCCGGAAACCGCCGTCAGGGCAAATCCCCACAGCAGCGGAGCCAACGCCCAGCTCAGCAGCGCATAGCTCATGGTATCCACCACGGCGCTGACCAGGGAGCTGATGGTATAGCGGAAGAAATGGGCCAGAATCAGCTTGTAAATCCGCCAGGAATCGTGAATCACCCGGAAATGGGAGCTTTTGTTTTCCTCAATATAAACTGTGCGGATCTTTACCTCATCAAAGGGAATGCCCTGGGTTTTGAAGGCCAGGAGCATATTGGTTTCGTATTCAAACCGGTCGCCATCCACATTCACCAGGGCTTCCAGCACATCCCGGGGGATGGCCCGCAGGCCGGTCTGCGTGTCGGAAATGGTCATGCCCACAAAGATCTTGAAAATAGCGGAGGTGGTGTGGTTGCCGAACCGGCTTCTGGAGGGGACATGCTCCAATGTAAAATCCCGGCAGCCCAGCACGGTACGTCCGGTTTCCAGCATATGTTCACAGCAGGCCCGGGTATCTTCCGGGTGGTGCTGGTTGTCTCCGTCCACGGTGACCACGCCAAGGCCCTCCGGACGGTTCTCCAGGAAATAGCGGAAGGCGTTTTTCAGGGCAGCGCCCTTGCCTTTGTTTACTTCGTGGTGCAGTAAATGAATCTGGGGGTGTTTGGCCGCCAGATCCTGAAAATAGTGCAGATTCTCCGGTTTGCTGCCGTCATTGACCAGGATGATATCGGTGAAGCCATATTCCAACAGGCCATCTACTACCGCAATCAGCTTTTCGTCCGGGTCCAGAGAAGGCAGCACTACCGAAATTTTCGATAAATCCTTCATATCCATCGCCTCTTTTGCATTTGCGCATAATCAGTCATCTTAAACTCCGTATACTATATCATACTTTTTTGGGATTGCAAAGGCTTTTCATAAAAACTTAAAAGTTTTTGTCGAGAAAGAAGGTTGACATAATTTACAGCTTCACATAGCCAGACTGCTTTTGTGCTAGTATTTGCTCTTTCTGGAAATTCACAACAGAAAGCCAAAAATAAAATGGTTGCATCTTTGGTCAGATTCGGCTAAAATGAGAGAAAACCAACAGGAGGTGCCGGGATGCAGACATTGCCCAACAAGGAAACCATGGAGCAGATTGCGGAGCTATTCAAGGGCTTTGCGGATGCTACCCGGGTGCAGATTCTGTCTTTGCTGGCCCAGCAGGAGCTGTGCGTAACGGACATTGCCCAAGCGGTGTCCCTGAGCCAAAGCGCCATTTCCCATCAGCTGCGGCTTCTGAAGCAGATGCACCTCATCAAATACCGCCGGGAAGGAAAAAACATCCTCTATTCCCTGGCTGACGACCATGTGAAAACCATTCTGCAGATGGGTCTGGAACATGTATTGGAGTAACAAGGAAAACAGGGCAGCGTTTCGCCGGAAGGGCAAAACGCTGCCGATTTTTATATTCCCATGTTCAGGCAAAGGCTTTGCGCCACAGCAGGGCCAGAATGCTCTGGGTACTGGCGGCAATGGGGTGGCGCAGGGGTTTTGCCGCAAAGAACTGGGGGTCTTCCCGGAAGGTCTGGGGAAAGTCCCCAGTATAAATGTGATAGTCTTCCAGCCGACGGGCAATGGCGCCGATGGTGTAGAACCGGTCTGGGTTAAAATCAAATCCCAGCATACTCAACACACTCACCGCAAATTCCGCACAGGTAAAGGCATCCCGTACCCGCACCTTCCGGTGCAGCGGCGCCGCCAGAGCGGACAGATGGTTGTACAGATATCGCTGGGGCTGGGACTGCATGGCATGCAGCCGCTCCTGCAGAGTATCCCACTGACGGCTGGTCAGGGGCAGACGGTAAATCCGCACCTGGGCCGTAACCCCGTTGTGCCGGTAACGGCAGGAGCGTTCCTGCACAAAACCGCCGTAAAATGGCGTGCGGTAATACCGGCGTGCAAAGGCGTACATGGCGCTTAAGTTTTCTTCCGTAGCCAACGCCACGTGATTATACGATTCTCCGGTCACCCGGCGAATCCACTGCCCCATTCGATATGGAGTCGCGGAAAAGAGGACATACAGGTATTTTTGTTCCATGGCGTTCACCTCCTGAAAGCCGGTTTGCTGAAATGTGGGGTCATTGTAGCACGCAGGAGAAAAAAACGCAATTCCTCCGAATGCGATTTAAACATTCGGAGGAAAAACTTAAGAAATTATAAAACTTTTGACAGAAAATCCTTCAGCCGGGGATTCTGGGGATTGCCAAACACTTCCTCAGGAGTCCCCTGTTCCACGATTCTGCCTTCGTCCATGAACAGGATCCGGCTGCCCACTTCCCGGGCAAATCCCATTTCGTGGGTGACCACCACCATGGTCATGCCGTCAGCAGCCAGCTCTTTCATTACGCTGAGTACTTCGCCTACCATTTCCGGGTCCAATGCGGAGGTGGGTTCGTCAAAGAGCATGACCTTGGGATTCATGGCCAGTGCCCGGACAATGGCGATCCGCTGCTTCTGACCACCGGAGAGCTGGTTGGGATAGGCATTGGCCTTTTCTTCCAGGCCAACCCGGCGCAGCAGCTGCATTGCCAGTTCATCGGCCTGGGCCTGACTCATCAGTCCGGTACGCACCGGCGCCAAGGTAATGTTGCGCTTGATGGTCATATTGGGGAAGAGGTTAAAATGCTGGAACACCATGCCCATTTTCCGCCGCACCTGATCGATATCCGTTTTGGGGTTGGTGATCTCCACGCCATCAAACGTGATACTTCCTGTGGTAGGCAGTTCCAGCAGGTTCAGGCTGCGAAGGAATGTGGACTTGCCGGAGCCAGAGGGTCCGATAATGACCACTTTGTCACCAGGGTAGATGTGCTCGGAAATGTCCTTCAGGACCTGATGGTCGCCAAAGGATTTACTCAAGTTTTTAACGTCTATCACTCTGACGCAGCCTCCTTTCCAAAATGCCCAGCAGCCAAGTAAAGATAATCACCAGCACCAGATAGATGCAGGCCACGCCCACCAGCGGGAACATCTGCTCGTAGGTTCTGCCATAGATAGCCTGGGCAGCATAGACCATTTCCTTACCGCCGATGACGTTGATCAAGGAAGTGTCTTTCAGCAGCACGATAAACTCATTTCCCAGAGAAGGCAGGATTGCCTTGAATGCCTGGGGAATGACAATGAAGCGCATGGTATCCACGTAGTTCAGGCCCAGGCTTCTTCCAGCCTCTGCCTGGCCGGGGTCCAGAGCCATCAAACCGCCCCGGATAATTTCAGAAACGTAAGCGCCGGAGTTGATGCCCAGGGTCAGAGCGCCCACCATGGTGTAGTTACGGGAAGACGAAAAGATAACAAAGCCCATAATCAGCAGCTGCACCATCATAGGAGTACCCCGAATAATGGTTACATAGACCTTGCACACAGCGTTCAGCAGGCCCAACACAGGGTTGCGATGCCCCACCCGCTGTTGATCGTGGGAAGTACGGATGATGGCCACCAGGATGCCCAAAGCAACGCCCAGTGCCAGGGCCAGCGCTGTAACCAGCAGCGTGGTGCCTACGCCCCGTAAGTATTGCTGCCAGCGATCGCCTTCGATAAACGCCTGATAAAACTTCACATAAAATTCCTGCCAGAAAGAAACATCGCCGCCCTGCCGGAGCAGCGCTTTCCATGCCTCATATTGTGCCACAGACTCACTCCTTTTTTGTTTTTGTGCGTTATATGCAGAAAGCTGCTTTCTGTGGGTATGACAAAAAGCAGGTTTCCGGATACAACACAAATGCCGTCAACGGGGGCGGCAAAGCCGCCCCTGTGACGAAACCCCTTATTCAGCGGTGATGTACTTGTCCACGATGGACTGAACAGTGCCGTCCGCAATCAGCTCGGACAGAGCCTGGTTCACAGCCTCCAGCAGGCCGGCGTTGTCCTTGTTCAGGCCGATGGCGTATTCCTCTTCCACCCATGCGCCGTCCAGCAGGGTCAGGCCGGGGTTGGCAGCCACAAACTCCTGAGCAGGAGCATTGTCGATGATGACGCAGTCAACCTGGCCGTTCATCAGAGCCTGCACAGCGCTGGCGCCGTTGTCGTAAGCGGTAACATGATCTTCGCCGTAGTCACCGGAAGCATAGATGTAACCGGTAGTACCACGCTGGGTGCCGATCATCATCTCGCCCAGGTTATCCATGGTCACGCCGGAGCCTTCCTTGACGATAACAGACTGGATGCCGGTAGCATAGCTGTCGGAGAAGTTCATAACCATCAGACGGTCTTCCGTAACGGAAACGCCAGCCATAACGATATCAGCCTTGCCCTGCTGAACAGCCAGCAGTGCGGCGTCAAAGTCCATGTCGTCAATCTGCAGCTCCAGGCCCAGCTTCTCAGCGATCGCGCCAGCAACTTCCGCGTCAATGCCTTCGATGGAGCCGTCATCGGCGATCATCTCGTAGGGAGGGAAAGCAGCGTTGGTGGCCATAATCAGCACGCCGTCTTCGATGGTGGAAACTTCAGCAGCCTCAGCAGCTTCGGTAGCAGCGGTGGTTTCAGCAGCGGCAGCTGTGGTCTCAGCGGCAGCAGTGGTTTCAACAGCGGCAACGGTGGTCTCTTCCGCTGCGGAATTGCCGCAGCCAGCGAACATGCCCACAACCAGCAGGCAGCTCAAAGCAATAGCAAAAAACTTTTTCATTTTCTTACACTCCTCATATCATTTTCAAATCCGTCCGAACTGGATTTGATGAATAAATTATACTCTCAGCAGTGCATATCGTCAATGGGTTAACGTGACAAGTTTTCCATTTTATTCCCGGTTTTCCTCAGCAATACTGCACAATAATATACATTTAACCAAGGAATATTCAAATACACACAGAAAATATACTGTTTATTTCTGAACTTCGTATGCATAATATTCGTCGTATATTGAATATTTCGCAAGAAATATTCCTATCGTTGACGCAGGAAGAAACCTTTGGTATAATTTGGGCAGAAATTGCTGAAATCAAAGGAGTGTTACCATGAGCGCAATGTTGACCGGAATCGGTGTCGGCCCCGGTGATCCGGAGCTGATGACCCTGAAGGCCATGAAGAAATTGCAGGCGTGTGATCTTCTGGTGGTGCCCGATGCCGACAAAGGAGAAAGCACCGCTTACAAAATCGCCGTCCAGGCTTATCCGGATCTGGAAAACAAGCCCACGCTGGTGGTGCGGATGCCCATGACCCACGACAGAGCCCAGTGGCGCGCCAGTCACCGTGCCGCCGCCGATCAGATTGAGGCCCAGCTGGATCAGGGAAAGCATGTGGCTTTCATCACCCTGGGCGACCCCACCGTATATGCAACCTATATGTATGTCCACAAAATGGTGGCAGATGACGGTTATCCCACAGAAATTGTCAGCGGAATTCCCTCGTTCTGCGCTGTTGCCGCCAAACTGAACATCTCTTTGGCGGAAGGCAGCCAGATGCTGCATATCGTCCCCTCTTCCCACGGTATCGAAAGTGCTCTGGCAATGCCGGGTGTGAAGGTACTAATGAAAGCCGGCTCCAAAATGGGCAGCGTGCGCAGCCAGCTGATCCAGGCAGATATGGATGTCAGCATGGTGGAAAACTGCGGTATGCCCACGGAACGGGTATTCCACAGTGCCGAGGAAATCCCGGAAGATGCCGGGTACTTCTCCCTGATTATCGCAAAGGAAAAAAAGTAAGGATGCCCCTCCCCTTCTCCGGCTGTCTGGTGCAGCCGGAGAAGGGTCTTGTGGAAATCTTCCTCTTCCGGAAAGAATTTGCTTGACAGAATCCCTTTGCGGTGCTATAATATGCGTCGTGATGGTGTTAAGCACCCGCGACCTATATGGGCCTTTAGCTCAGTTGGTTAGAGCCTCCGGCTCATAACCGGATCGTCCCGGGTTCGAATCCCTGAAGGCCCACCA
>CALWOA010000033.1 GCA_944382965.1 uncultured Oscillospiraceae bacterium
TTGGTAAAGGTAATGGACACATCCTCATGGGGCTTGATTTCAAATTTCTGGACAGTTTCATCTACCATCCAGTATTCATCCTCGAACCGCCCGTGTTCATCACCGGTTTCCTTTGCCCAGTAAGTGCCGGGGTCAAGGTAGTAGCCCGCCTTGCCTTCCTCATTGGTGATAAGGGTGCCGATTTTCTGTGTGCAGGCTTCATCCGAGTACACAGTAATGTGCCAGCCCTCCACGGATTCGCCGGTATTGGTTTTCTTGTAGAACCAGCCCAGGCCCTGCTCCCGGTTCAGCCAGGTATCCGTCACAGTCTCGCCAGCCTTTACGGTAATATCATGGAATCCAAGTTCTACATTCCAGAAATTATCCTCAGTGGGCAGCTCAACAACAAGATAATGCCCCGGAGTCAATTTTCCGGTACAGGCATAACCGTTTTCATCCGTGGTGTATTCGCCAACGGTCTTACCGTCTGCATCAGTTACCCGGAAAGTCCAGCCATCCAAGTAATTGCCTGTATTGGTAGTCTTACGAAACTCGATCCGTCCGTACAGCGTATTGGTGTAGGACACCTCTGCCCGAGAGCCAGCGGTAATGGTAACCTGCTTTTCTACAGTTGCATCGTACTCCCAATAGGTTTCATCCCGGTCATGCACCTCACGCATATAATACTGACCCGGCAGGAGCTTATCGGAATAGGCACAGCCGTCCGCTCCAGTTTTGACAGTGGACAGTACATTCTTTTGAGCATCCAGAATCTGGAAACTCCACCCCTCCGCAGAACCGTTCACAGCATTCTTTGTAACCTTCAGATCGCCGTAATGGGTATTGCGGAAGGTAACGGCTGCGGTCTGATTGGCAACCACGGTCACGGTTTCCGTGGAGGAATCACAAACCCAATAGGGATCATCAATGGCGACCTCTTTGGCATACAGTTTTCCCGGCTTCAAACCCGAAATGGTAACCGTGCCATCCGCTCCCGTCATGAAGGGAGAACCGGAAACAGGTTTGGTGCAGGCGGCATCATAATAAAGACCAATCTGCCAACCACTGAGATTCTTTCCGGTGTTTGTTGTCTTGACCAGCTTCACGCTGCCGGTATTCAACTCATTGTGGAAGCTGACTTCCGTTATTGCTCCAGCGGTTATGGTTACCTTCTGAGGATTGGCGCTGGAACAGGAATACAGTGCATCGATGGTGCTGTCCGAATGTCCCAGCTCTTTGACGAAAACTGTTCCCGCAGATAACTCAGAAACGGATATCTTACCGTTCGCGTCCGTGGTATGAGGACCGGAAATAAGTGTAGTGCAGCCACTGTCGGAATAGATACCGAATTTCCAGCCCGAGAGGTTTTTCCCGTCTTCTGTGGTTTTGGTTAAGCTCAAATTCCCAGTCTGAGGTGGAACCGTAACAGAGAAGTATGCAGGCACGGCGCTGTAAACCGGCTCCGTTTTGCAGGACATGAGCTTCTGCTGCTCACCGTGTTCCCAAACAAAAAATACCTGGTTGTCCAGATTGGGAACCTGCTTTGTTGGTGCAACCACCGTATCAGAAATGGGAGTATTGGCTGTAACTGTCAGCTTATTTCCACTGACAGAGAACGTTAGATTACTGGTGTTGCTGAAAGAATACTGACTTAGGATTCCGTTGGTGTCCGTCAGGGTGATACTGTACTTCCCGGTGCCGTCCGGGGTCAGCGTATAGCTGGGGGCTGAGGAACGGCTGCTTTTCATAAAGCTGGGAATTGTATAATGTTGCGCCATCTGGCTCGCTATAACACGGTAGGCATCATCCATGCCATCCAGATAGAAGGTTGTTCCCCAGACAGAGGAAGCACAGTACAGCGATGGAGTGATTGCATCATAGAGGGTAGAATCCCAAAGCGTGTACGGCGGGTATGGGCTTCGCCAGCCGCAGGAGATTTCCCAGATGATTGCCTGGGTTGCTGCATGGCGGCAGAGTTTTTCATAGCGGAGGGATTGTTCATCGTTCTTACTGGCAATATCCCGCTGCCCGTACATCAGGGCAACGCCGATTGCCTCCACCTTTTCCCGGCTGAGCCGGTACATAGCGCCGGAACCTTCTGTCATATCATCAATGGTGTAGGGGGTTCCGCCGTGTCCACCTGTATTTCCCAGTTCCACACCGGGTTCAATACAGTAGGCAACGTAGTAGTTGTTTGTATATCCCGGCTGATTCCTCAGATAAACAGAGTACAGCGGGAGAATTCTTTTATGCTGGATGTACCCCTGTGCCGGAATGTCGATACCACCATTGGGTAATGTCAGATTGGCAAATGCGTTGGGTGCGCCGGTGATCTCAGCTTCTGCTAAGGCAGCAACTCCATCATCAGGGGTCATAACAGCCGACTGATCATTCTGCTCATCCAAAGGCATCATCGCTTCCGGCTCTGTTTCCAGCGTCTGAAGCATTTCTTTGGGAAGCGATTCAACCGGAGGATCGGTTGAGTTTGTGGTAGGTGTGGTGCTGTCAGTCGTTGCTACCTCAGCGGCAAAAGCCGTGGGTATCATTCCGAAAGCCAGCACCAGAATCAAAAGGAATGCGATACTTCGTTTCAATGCAAATGCCATGATTTCGTCCTTTCATAAAAATATCCTCTGCCGGAATCAGCAGAGGTTGCTGGGATAATTGGAATTGTGGCACGGAACTGTCTCTTCTTTTCAGAGTGTACAGGTAGTTTGGAGGGGGTGAGGTGTGGAGAGGGGGAACCGTACAAATCCCCTGCCCCCAGTCCAGTGAAATGGGCAGACTGCCCCCTTGTGAGTGGTTATCGTTCCTGCTCCCGCTGGCGTTTCCTGTAAAACTCCAATGCCTTTACAATGGTATCCTCAATCTTCTGTGCAGGCGTCCCCGGCGCAAAATACTTGCTGATGCGCTCCTTTGGAATCTTGAACTGCTCCTTCTGGTTGGGCTTTTCCTCCTGCATGATGGAGAAGATGACATCCATGTTCAGCTTGCCCTCCTCAGAAAATTTCCGCATTTTCATTGCCTGAACATGAGACGGGGTGCAATCCTCCGTTATCATGGTTTCGTACAGATCATGCTGCTCCTGCTGGGTCAGATAGGACAGTTCCACCGCAGGACGGAGGGCAATTTGCGGCTTATCCTTTTCTTTCAGAACCGAATTGTCTACCAAGTCCAGAATTTCTGGGGTCAGCGCGGTCAAGCGGATATAGCGTTGGATCTGGGTGTTACTATCGGGAGAATTAGAAGCTAACTCCTCACGAGCCGTTTGACCAAAATTCTGTCCCACTGGGACAGAATTTTCTCGGCCCGGTCTGCCAATTTTTTTGTGCATTGCATCCAGTTTCATCTTATAAGCAAAGGCTTTTTCCGATGGTAAGAGCTGCTCCCGCTGCAAGTTGGAATCCACCATAATTATGGTCGCTTCCTCGTCTGTCAGCTCCCGGACAATGCAAGGCAGTTGCAGCTTTGCAATCAGGGTACACGCCAGCTTGCGGCGGTGACCGGCCACCATTTCATAATGCCCGTTCTCCTTAGGACGCACAATGGCAGGAACCAGAATGCCGTGCTGTTTCACACTCTCCGCCATTTCAATCATGCTGTCATCCATACGGACTTTGAAAGGGTGATTGGGGAAATCATCGATCTTTTCAATAGGGATTTCCTGTACTCTGGGCTGAGTGGCAGTATCTCGCTCCTCTTGGGTGGTAAACAGGCTATCGACTGATGTCAGAAGGCTTGCTACGCTGTTTTTCTCCAATGTCCATTACCTCCTTCACCAGAGTGCGGTAGGCCTCCGCCGCGCGGCCTTTCGGCTCATGCTTGAAAATGCTGTGGTCTGCCGTGCTGATTTCCGCCAGTCGCACCGTTGCCGGGATCACCGTCTGCATAATGGGCAGATGCTTGCCATAGGCGGCTTTGACGGATGCCACAATATCCTTGCGGAAGTTGGTCTCATTCGCCATGGTCATAAACACGCCGCCGATTTTCAACTTGGGATTGATCTGCCGCTTGATGCTCTGCACCGTATTGACCAGCTCCGTCATGTTTTCGGCAGCAAAATACTCTGCCTGAACCGGGATCAGAACATAATCCGATGCAGACAGAGCATTGATGACCAGCATACCGAGAGACGGGCGGCAATCCAGCAGAACATAATCATAGTCTTTTTTGATCTGATCCATATACTGCCGCAGCACCGTCTCCCGGCTCATAACATTCACCAGTCCCACCTCAACGGCGGACAGGGTGCGGTTGCCGGGGACGAAATCAAAGCCCTCATGATGGTGGCAGATTTCGGGATGATCTCTGCCGCTGACACCCGCCACGATGTCGTTCATGGCATTGCCCAGTGTCAGCGGCAAATCATTCGGTTTTCGCAGTTCCAGCATTTTGGTTAAGTCCCCCTGCGGGTCAACATCCAGCAGAAGAACCTTCTTGCCCTGCATCGCCAGACCAGCGCCCAGGTTATACACCGTAGTGCTTTTCCCCACGCCGCCTTTCTGGTTGGCAACGGCAATGACCTTCGTTTTTGCCATTTGGGTTTCCTCCTTAAATAGATTTAGCCGCCTGCGGAAGGCAGATGGCTATGTATCGGAAACAGAAAAACCACCTACTTTTAGAGAAGTAAGTGGTTTCATATGGAAATATGTAAGAAATAAGCCAACATTGTATGCATTACTTGATTTACATGTCTATACCCCGATTGCATGGACTATCTACTTGCAAAATATCCAAAAGAGAAGCAGAAAAACCTACATATAAAGTCAAGCCGGTTAGTGCCATCGTCATCATATCAGAATCTTCTATTTCTCGCCCGTACAAAAGAAATGTTATAGAGAAATATGCAATATACAACGATAAAAGTGTTGCACTATCTCCAATCGTCAATAACTCGTGCATATTGATTTACAGATAATTCTTTCAGATTTTCACTCGGGACACTAAACCAAGTAAACCAAAACATTTTTTTCTTGCCTTTTGATGAAATTGATGGATCAATTATTTTTGCTTCAGGATTGAGTAAGGATAACAATTTGTTCAGGTGTAGTAAATAGGATTCTCTCCTTACCAATGAATTTAATACAATTACATAACTTTTGCTGTGTAACTACCGACAATTCCTTTTTTCCTGGCAGAAATAACCGCTAAGGTGATAAGTAAACACATATAAAAAGCAGTGTCATTCCTGCATTGAGGTCCATTCTATCAGAAAAAATAACAGCCGAAAGAATACACGCTAAGGCATAGACAGCTGTAATTACATACTGTTCCAAGAATAAGGTTAGTATATCATTAAATTTCTGAAAATGGTAATCGCTATCCTCTCCTGTAATCGTGCATATAGCAATTGAATTTTTCACTACTTATCCCTCCGTTAATGTAACTGTAATGTTAAAAAAGTATAACATACATAATTTATAAAAGCCACATCATATGTATCGAAATCAATAAAACAACCGCCTGCTATGTGAAAAAAATGCGGTTGTGGTATGTATTAAATTCATTTTATGGGAGCAGCAATGACTTTCATAATCAGGTCATCCACGCAGTCGGTGAACCGGCCCTGCTGGATCAATTTATTTTTCATCTGCACAAGGCTCTTGATCAGAATGCTATGTTCTGTTTCGTCCAAATATAGATAGCGTTTTTTCTTCAACATGGGATGCACCTCCTGTTCTGCTTTCAGTATACACAGAATTTATCACCAGAACAAGGGTATAAAAATAGGCGTATCACTATCGCTAATGATACGCCTATTCTAAATTAAGTTTTAATCAAGGTCGATATACACCGTTATAGTGGTATCCCGCCATTGATTTTTCCTCAGATACTGGCCATTGGCCTTGCGATAGGCTTCCGCTTCTTTGAATCCCAGCGGTAATTCAAAGGAGAGGGAACCCCCCTCAACCTTTGATAGCAGCCTGAGCGGCAGCCAGGCGGGCAATGGGGACACGGAAGGGGGAGCAGCTGACGTAGTCCAGGCCAATCTTGTGGCAGAACTCCACGCTGACGGGATCGCCGCCGTGCTCGCCGCAGATACCGGCGTGCAGAGTGGGACGAACCTTTCTGCCCTTCTCCACGGCCATTTCCATCAGCATGCCAACACCGGTCTGGTCCAGCTTGGCGAAGGGATCGTTCTCGAAGATCTTGGCTTCGTAGTAAGCGTTCAGGAACTTGCCGGCGTCGTCACGGCTGAAGCCGAAGGTCATCTGGGTCAGGTCGTTGGTGCCGAAGCAGAAGAACTCGGCTTCCTTAGCCAGCTGGTCGGCGGTCAGGCAGGCACGGGGGATTTCCATCATGGTGCCCACTTCGTACTTCAGTTCCATACCGGAAGCGGCGATTTCGGCATCGGCAGCCTTCACCACCACGTCCTTGACGAACTTCAGTTCCTTCACGTCGCCGGTCAGAGGAATCATGATTTCGGGAACCAGATTCCAATCGGGATGACGGCCCTTCACAGCCAGAGCGGCACGGATGACGGCCTTGGTCTGCATGGCGGCGATTTCGGGATAGGTGACAGCCAGACGGCAGCCACGGTGACCCATCATGGGGTTGAACTCGTGCAGGGAAGCGATGATGTCCTTGATCTGCTGCACGGTCTTGCCCTTGGCCTGAGCCAGAGCGGCAATATCTTCCTCAGTGGTGGGAACGAACTCATGCAGCGGGGGATCCAGGAACCGGATGGTAACGGGGTAGCTTTCCATGGTCTCGTACAGAGCTTCGAAGTCAGCCTGCTGCATGGGCAGGATCTTGGCCAGAGCAGCTTCCCGCTCTTCTACGGTGTCGGAGCAGATCATTTCCCGGAAGGAAGCGATACGGCCTTCCTCGAAGAACATGTGCTCGGTACGGCACAGGCCGATGCCTTCTGCGCCCAGTTCCCGGGCCTTCTTGGCATCCCGGGGAGTGTCGGCGTTGGTGCGGACCTTCAGGCGGCGGTACTTGTCAGCCCAAGCCATGATCCGGCCGAACTCGCCGGCGATTTCTGCGTCAACAGTGGGGATGGCACCGTCGTAGATGCAGCCGGTGGAGCCGTCCAGGCTCATCCAGTCGCCTTCATGATAGGTCTTGCCGGCCAGGGTGAACTGCTTGTTTTCTTCGTCCATGGCAATCTCGGTGCAGCCGGAGACACAGCATCTGCCCATGCCGCGGGCAACAACCGCAGCGTGGGAGGTCATGCCGCCGCGAACGGTCAGGATGCCCTGGGCAGCCATCATGCCTTCGATGTCTTCGGGAGAGGTCTCCAGACGAACCAGAACCACCTTCTCGCCCCGCTCGGCCCAAGCCTTGGCGTCCTCAGCGGTGAAGACGATCTTGCCGCAGGCAGCTCCGGGAGAAGCAGCCAGAGCGCGGCCCACAGGCTGGGCAGCCTTCAGAGCCTTGGCATCAAACTGGGGATGCAGCAGGGTGTCCAGAGTTCTGGGCTCGATCATGGCAACGGCCTGCTTCTCGTCGATCATGCCTTCGTCCACCAGGTCGCAGGCGATCTTCAGAGCGGCGGGAGCGGTACGCTTGCCGTTACGGGTCTGGAGCATATACAGCTTGCCGGCTTCCACGGTGAACTCCATGTCCTGCATGTCATGGTAGTGGTTCTCCAGGATCTGGCAAACCTTGGTAAACTGAGCGAATGCTTCGGGGAACTTCTGCTCCATCTCGCTGATGGGCATGGGGGTCCGGACACCGGCCACCACGTCTTCGCCCTGAGCGTTGGTCAGGAATTCACCGAACAGCTTCTTCTCGCCGGTGGCGGGGTTACGGGTAAAGGCAACACCGGTGCCGCAGTCGTCACCCATGTTGCCGAAGGCCATGGACTGGACGTTGACGGCAGTACCCCAGGAGTAGGGGATGTCGTTTTCACGGCGGTAAACGTTAGCGCGGGGGTTGTCCCAGGAACGGAACACAGCCTGGATGGCACCCATCAGCTGCTCCTTGGGATCAGTGGGGAAGTCCACGCCCAGCTTGGCCTTGTACTCAGCCTTGAACTGGCCGGCCAGTTCCTTCAGATCCTCTGCGGTCAGCTCCACGTCCTGGGTTACGCCCTTGCGTTCCTTCATCTGGTCAATCAGCACCTCGAAGTACTTCTTGCCCACTTCCATAACCACGTCGGAGTACATCTGGATAAACCGACGGTAGCAGTCCCAGGCCCAGCGGGGGTTGCCGGACTTGGCAGCCATGACTTCCACAACCTGCTCGTTCAGGCCCAGGTTCAGAATGGTATCCATCATGCCGGGCATGGAGGCGCGGGCACCGGAACGGACGGAAACCAGCAGAGGATTCTCAAGGTCGCCGAACTTCTTGCCGGTGATTTCCTCCATTTTCTCCACGTACTGCATGATTTCAGCCTTGATCTCGTCATTGATCTTCCGGCCATCCTCGTAGTACTTGGTGCAAGCCTCTGTAGAAATAGTAAAGCCCTGGGGAACAGGCAGACCGATTCTGGTCATTTCCGCCAGATTGGCGCCTTTACCACCCAGGAGCTCCCGCATTTTACCGTTACCTTCGGTAAACAGATAAACGTACTTATGAGACATTCTCATACCCCTTTCCATTCTTTTGAATGTTGCATTTTCGATTTTAATAGTGCATTTTTGAATCATTTCCTGCAATGCCAAAATAGTATATCATGGACTTATACAAAATGCAAATCATTTTTGATAAATTTGTAGGTTTTTGCAAAAAAGTACAATAATATCGATACACTTTCTTCTGAATACTCCGAAAACGGGGCACGCAAAAGCGTGCCCCGGAACGGTTATTCTGCCGGTGTGTATTCAAAATGCAGGACCTCGCCGCTGCGCTCGTCCATGACCACTTCCGCACTGCCCAGTTTGGTCAGTGCCTCGTGCTGGGAAGCCGGGGTTTTCTTCAGTTCCCACAGGCCTTCCATCTCCTCCGACGCTGCCACTGCCGGGTCAACGCCGTAGAAGGAAACATAGTAGCTGACCTGACCGCTGAGGAAGGGCTTGTAGGCGGCATCGATGATGGCCACCGCAGGCTCCTGGGCTGTCTCGGGGACTTCCTCGGTAATGATGTCATACATCTGCTTATTCTGCTCCACCCGCTCTTCGGTGGTGTAGCCGGTGGTGATGGAGGTGTTTTCATAATGGTAAGACAGGTAGCCTACAACGCAGCCGCTGCCGAAGATGAACAGCAGAACCAGCAGGGCAACCTGCTTTTTGGTAAAGCGCAGGCTGGCTTCGCTGTTGTAGGTCAGCTTCATCCGGTAGGTGATAGGCTGCATAAAGGCCAGGAAAATGGTCAGCACCACAGACTCAATGGGGAACATGAACAGGTTCTTGAGAATCTGGGGTACAGTAAGCACATAGCTCTTTCCGCCCATCATCACCTGATAGTACAGCATCATAATGGGAGTCTGGAGCAGGATGTTTACAAACAGGCAGATACAGAACCGGCTCAGGATGACCCGGGTGGGGGTAACCTTGGCCCGGTACAGGAACAGGGCAAAAATCAGCGAACCTGCCAGCTCCGTCAAAATAAAGGGGAAGAAGTACACATCACCGGCGAGCATGACACCCAGCACGTCGGACACGGCTGCGGAAATCAGGGCAACCACCGGGCCGTAGACCATGGCGCCCAGGGCGTTGGCAACGAAGGCCACATTGATGCGCAGGTTAGGTGCCAGCGGGATGTACACCAGTTTCAGGGCCACTCGCAGGGCAATGATCAGTGCGGCGAATACCAGCATCCGGGTGTCCTTCAGCTCTGCTACGGCGCAGCGCCAGTAGCCCAAAGAGAAGGGGGTTTTGTACAGGGTTGTGTCTTTGCGTTTGGTTGGCATAAAAAGATCCTCCTTTTTTCTGTAGGCGACGGACAGCAGCTGTGCCCCAGGAGGCCGGAAAATGCAAAAAACCCCGGCGGCAAGACTGCCGCTGGGGAGATTTCACAGTTTCTGGACTACCCGTGGGGGAAAGGCCGCAACATATCGGATGGACAGACGCCATCCCTAGCCGAACCATTCGCCCGACCGAGTATCGTTGCTACATAAAGGAGGTAAGTCCAATATGGCGCAGCGGGTGCGGATACCCCATCGCGGACAACGGTCCTTCGTCTGCCACACAACTCCCCATCTTGACAGCACTTCACGCGAGGTTTCCTACTCTGTTCGCCGATTACTATACACCATGCGCCGGAAAAAGTAAAGAAAAATTTCACTATTTTTTCACCAATTTCCTTCTTTTTCTATTTGGGAATGGTAATGGTCAGTACGATCTGGCTGTCGGTTTCCCGGCGCTCGGAAACTGCTGGAATCCCGCACAGCTGGATCTTCTGCAGGCTCTGGGTCAGGCTGTTGAGAAAGGCTCCTACGTTGGCTTTTTGTGCCCGGTTCTGCCGGGTGGCCAGCAAAGAATCAATGTATTTTTCCGCCCGGGCCACGCTCATGCCCTGACGGGCAATTTCTGCCAGGGCGGCCAGTTTGTCCTCTTCCCCGGTCAGCCGCAGCAGCGCCCGGGCGTGGCGCTCCGTCAGTCCGGCACTGCGGATGGCATCCAAAACCTGGTCGCTGTGCTTAAGCAGGCGCAGTTTGTTGGCAATGGCGCTCTGGCTTTTCCCCAGCAGCCGGGCGGCCTGCTCTTGGCTCATGTCCCAGCTTTGCAGCAGCCGGGCGATGCCCTGGGCCTCCTCAATAAAGTCCAGATCTTGGCGCTGCAAATTCTCCACCAGGGCCGCCATGCCCGATTCCTTGTCGTCCATATTCATAATGATGCAGGGAATGTCCGTCACCCCTGCCAGTTCCGCCGCCCGCAGCCGCCGCTCGCCGGAAATCAGCTCATAGCTATTGCCGCTGCGGCGGACAGACAATGGCTGCAAAATTCCGTGCTGGCGGATGGAGTCGGAAAGTTCGTCCAGGGCTTCCGGTTTGAAGATCTTCCTGGGCTGGGCCGGATTGGGCCGGATGGACCGAGCCGGAAGAAACACCACCCGTCCGGTTTCCATATAGGTTTTCAGCTTCTGGCATTGCATTGCCCGTCCTCCCTTGTAAATGGTGCCCTCATTGTAAGCCCCCGGCAGGCGGGAAAACCAGCGAAATCGGCCCGGTATTTCCGGAACTGTGCGACAGGTTTTGCCCCCGGCGGGGACATTTCCGGAAGATATCCAAAAGAAATCTTAAGAATGCCCCGTATTGACAGAAACTGTATGAAGTGTTATACTAACCGTACTAGGACAGATAGTACAGTTAAGGAGGGACACAATGGTACATCTTGACTATCGGGATTCCCGGCCCATTTATACCCAGATCATCGACGGTTTCCGGGAACAGATTGCCACCGGTGTTTTGCTGCCGGGGGAGAAGCTCCCCAGCGTTCGGGAACTGGCATCCATGTTGGCAATCAATCCCAACACCATACAGCGCTCCTACCGCCAGCTGGAATTGGACGGCTGGATCTCTACCGTTCCCGGAAAGGGCTGCTTTGTCTGCGGCAACGAAAAGAGCACGGAACGGGAGCGGGAACGCTGGTACACCGCATTTGACGAATCCGCTACTGCTTTGATGGCACTGGGCGTGGTGCGGGAGAATCTGATCGAACGGTTAGAAAGAGGAGGGAAACCCCATGCTTGAAATGAAAAACGTGGTGAAAACCTTCGGCACCTTCCGGGCTTTGGATGACCTGAGTCTGACGGTGCCGAAAGGCGCGGTTTACGGTCTGGTGGGACCCAACGGTGCGGGCAAATCCACCGCCATCCGGCACATGACCGGTATTTACCGCCCGGACAGCGGCAGAGTGACGCTGGAAGGCCAGCCGATTTTTGAAAACTCCCAGGCCAAGGGCCGGATTGGTTACATACCCGATGACGTATTTTACTATCCCAGCGCTACGCTGGAAGAAATGCACCGGTTCTACCGGGGCATCTACCCCAAGTTTGACGAGGATCTGTACAACCGGATGAAGGAAATCTTCCAGCTGCCGGAGAAAACCCCCATCCGCCGTTACTCCAAGGGCATGCAGAAGCAGGCTGCCTTCCACCTTACCGTCAGCACCCGTCCGGAGGTTCTGATTCTGGACGAGCCGGTGGACGGTCTGGACCCAGTGATGCGCCGGCAGGTGATGAGCGTGATTCTGGCTGATGTGGCGGAACACGGCACCACCGTGCTGATCTCTTCCCACAACCTGCGGGAACTGGAGGACGTGTGCGACCATGTGGGCATTATGGACCACGGCAAGATGCTGCTGGAGCGGAGCCTGGCGGACATGCAGGGCAACACCCACAAGCTGCAGATCGTAGGCGATACCCCGGCAGGGCTGGAGATTCTCCATGAGTCCATCTCCGGGCGCCTGAAGACCCTGATTGTCCGGGGTCAGGCATGGGAAATCAGCACCAAGGCCTCCGCAGCCAAGCCTGCTTACTATGACCTGCTGCCCCTTTCCCTGGAAGAAATTTTCATTTATGAGTTGGGAGGCGTGAACTATGCCGTCAAAGACATCCTTCTTTAATAAAACAACCTTCCGCAAGGACCTGACCCGGTACTTCCCTCTGTGGGGACTGTACACCCTGTGCCTGCTGCTGGGGCTGGTGCTGATTATGGACGAAAGAGAAAAATTCTGGATTGCCAACAACTTTGCCCAGCTTCCCCGGACTATGGCGGTAATCAATTTGTTTTACGCTCTGGCAGCCGCAGCGGTGCTGTTTGGTGATCTGTACAACACCCGGATGTGCTATGGCCTGCATGCACTGCCCTTAAGCCGGCGCAGCTGGTTTGTCAGCCATATTCTGTCCGGGCTGTGCTTCAGCCTGATTCCCACCGCCATCATGGCAGTGGTGGCGCTGCCTATGCTGGCAGGAACGCCTATGGAAAATGGCTGGCAACTAAGTCCCTACTGGTTCCTTATCAGTAATTTGCAGTATCTGTTCTTTTTCTCTCTGGCTGCGTTCTGCGTCCAGTGCGCTGGCAACTGGCTGGGGATGGCTGCGGTGTATGGCCTGCTGAACTTTGGCTCTTACATTATCTACATTCTGGTGAATTTCCTCTTTACTCCTCTGCTTCCCGGCGTGATTACCCCGTCGGACACTGCCAATCGGTTCTGCCCTGTGCTGATGCTGTCGGAGCGATACCTGGAAACGGAGCAGGTCAGAACCCTGGACAGTAAGGGTATAGAGCAGATCACCGGCGGCAGCTTTACCATGGGAGATGCCTGGGGCTATCTGCTGGCTGCCGCCGCTGCGGGACTGGTACTGCTGATTGGGGCGTACCTGCTCTATCGCCGCCGGCAGCTGGAACGTGCGGGAGATTTTCTCGCCATCCGGCAGCTGGCTCCGGTGCTGGCAGTTGCCATGGCTCTGGCAGGTGCGGCAGCCTTCCAGGTGGTGTCGGTAAGCTTTGGCATTGCTACATCCTGGGATGGTCAGTCCAAATATCAGATGCAGCTGTTCTTCTCCTTTGCATGCATGGCCATCTGCTGGTTTGCAGGGCAGATGCTGCTCAGCCGCAGCACCCAGGTATTTCGTTTGCGCCAGTGGGCCGGTCTGGCGGTTCTGACGGTGGTGATTGGGGCAGCTCTGGGACTGACCAAGATGGACGTGCTGGGCATTGCGGATTGGGTTCCCCAGCCGGAGGTTGTGCAGTCAGTATACTATTTCTTCAATGTAGGCGATACTTTGGAAGATGAAAAAGGCATAGCCGATATGATTCAGCTGCACAAGCTGTGCCTGGAAGAAAAGCTGACCAACGAGCAGGTGCAGGAGCAATATCGGGCATTTTTTGAAGAACATCCTGAAGAAAAGTTCCCCTACAGCTACCAGCAGATAACCCTTACCTACGAGCTGAAGAACGGTCATACTGCAGAGCGCATTTATTTCCTGCGCACAGACGGGGAAGCCAGTGAGATTCTGAAACATTACAGCGGCACTCTGGGCGCAGTCTTTGGCATCTACAGAGGAATGTCGGACATAGATACGCCTGAAGAGCTGCTGAGCCATGTGCAAAAGCCTGAGAGCATCAATATAGACAGCTTTGCATTGGATGAAGAATATCTGACCGCAGAAACGGTCCAGAATCTCTTCGAGGCCATTATCGCAGACTGCGAAGCCGGCAATATGTCCCAGATTTATGACTACCATCCCCATAAAGAATACCAAAACGAATACGGGGAAACAGTAAGAGTATCTAGTTTCAACTTGAATCTTTTCTTATCTGATGAAAACTTTTTCAACCTAGATGTCTACACAGATTGTGAAAACATCCTATCTTGGATGGAAAGCGTAGGCATCACCCAGGAAATGATCTGGGAGGAACGGATCGGCTAACCTTTCCAAAACAGCAAACTCCCCCGGTTTCCAGCGGAAACCGGGGGAGCTTTATTTTCTTTTACGCCTCAACCTTGGCTTCTTCCTTGGGAAGCAGCACGTTGAGCAAAATGGCCATCAGAGCGGCAGGGACAATGCCGGAGCCGCCGAACACCAGAGACACAAACTCCGGTGCCTGGTTCAGGATGCCGGTGTTGGCGCCGATGCCGTAGCCCAGACCCAGGGCAACGGACACAATGCTCAGATTCCGGGCAGTCAAAGGCTCCCGGGTAATCAGCTGGATGCCGCTGATGACGATGGAGGAGAACATCATCACCGCTGCGCCGCCCAGAACGGACTGGGGCATGATGGAAACCAGAGCACCCAGCTTGGGAATCAGGCCGCACAGCACCAGGAAAATGCCGCCGGTGGCCAGAGCAAACCGGTTGACCACCTTGGTCATGGTCACCAGACCCACGTTCTGGCTGAAAGAGGTGTTGGGCAGCACGCCGAAGATGGCGGCGAAGCTGGAACCCAGACCGTCGCACATAACGCCGCCGGCCAGCTCCTTGTCGGTAGCTTCCCGGTTCAGGCCGCCTACCATAACGCCGGAGATATCGCCCACGGTCTCCACAGCGGTGACGATGAACATAATCATCACCGGAGCAATGGCCCGCATGTCAAACACTGGCTTGATGGGCATCAGTTCCGGCAGGGCAAACCAGCTGGCCTGGGCCACCTTGTCCCAGTTCAGTACCCAGGCTTTGGTGTACTCCACGCCCTCGGCGGTAACGCCGGTGGTGGGCAGAACCAGAGCCATGACAAAGGCCGCAATGTAACCGGCAACAATGCCCACCAGAATGGCAGCAGAGCCCAGGAAGCCCTTGCTGGTATGCTTGACCACCAGAATGACCACCAGCACCAGCAGCGCCAGCAGCAGGTTTTCCATGGAGCCAAAGTCTGGAGCCGCATTGCCGCCGCCGAAGGAGTTAACGCCCACGGAAATCAGGCTCAGGCCGATGGACAGCACCACCGTGCCGGTGACCACGGCAGGGAAGAATTTACGCAGAGGCTTCAGGAAAAAGCCCAGCACCGTCTCAAACAGACCGCCCAGAATGGATGCGCCCATAATGGCACCGTAGGCGATGACACCGCCGCCCATGGAAGCGGTCACGGAGTTGAAAACGCCGATGAAGCCGGAGGAAGTACCCATGATGATGGGCACCTTGCCGCCCACCGGGCCAACGGCGTACAGCTGCACCAGGGTCACAATACCGGCCACCAGCATGGCGTTCTGCAGCAGGCTGACCTGCAGATGAGCAAACTCGCCGCCGGTGAGGCCGCAGGCGCTGGTGATGATCAGCAGGGGGGTCAGGTTGCCCACGAACATAGCCAGCACATGCTGCAAGCCCAGAGGGAAGGCCTGACGCAGAGGCATCTTGCCTTCAAACTGGAAGGCTTCCGGTGCCACTTTGAATTCCTTTTTCATGACAAAACCTCTCTTTATTTCAGAAGATGGTTTCATTATAACAAAGGGATTTCCTGGTGTAAATTCTGAATAGTACCGATTTTTCCTGACAAATTTTAGGATTATATCAGCAATTTCACAGTTTCTTCATTTTTTGGTTACATACAGCGGGTTTAGAGGCAATGCATGGATACTTCATGCCTGCGGCTTCTGGGGAAGCCGGGCGATGAGCGCGCCGCCCTGGTCT
Source organism: uncultured Oscillospiraceae bacterium (assembly GCA_944382965.1). Classification (GTDB taxonomy): domain Bacteria; phylum Bacillota; class Clostridia; order Oscillospirales; family Oscillospiraceae; genus Faecousia. The sequence goes on from CALWOA010000033.1 coordinate 15,939, forward strand.
TTCAGCCACTGTCTGGACTGGCGGTAATCCGGCAGAATCCGCTCCACTTCCGCCCAGAATTGGGCCGAGTGGTTCATTTCCTTCCGGTGGCACAGCTCATGCACCACCACATATTCCCGCACCTGAGGTGGGGCGAGCATCAGCAGACAGTTAAAGTTTAAGTTCCCCGCCCCGGAGCAGCTGCCCCACCGGCCCCGCTGGCTGCGGATGGTAATGCGACCGTAGGAAACCCCAACCAATGGGGCGTAGCGTTCTGCCAGCCTGGGAATTTCACGGGTAGCCTGAGATATCAGGGCTTTCCGATCTTCTTCGGTCAGTTTCGGCAGCTTGGGCTGGGCGGCGATTTTGCTGAGCTGGGCTTCCAGCCAAGGGGTATGTTCCTGGACAAATCGCCGCACCTGACTTTGGGGCAGCCGTCGGGGACAGCGCACCAGCACCTTTCCCTCTTGAGTTACTTGCAGGGAAATGGTTTTTCGCTGGGAACGGACAATTTCATAGGGGATCATATCAGCACCCCATTGCAGTGGTCGATTTCGTGCTGCAGGATCTGGGCGGGGAAGCCGGAAAAGGTCTGAATCCGGGTTTGGAAGGCATTATTTTGGTAGCGCACCTTGATTTTCTGGTAACGGCGGCACTTCCGGGGGCCGCCCAGCAAGGACAGGCAGCTTTCCTCTGTGTCGTAAGGCTCCCAGGTTTTCAGGATTTCCGGATTGAACAGCACCTGATAGCTTCCGTCATTGTCAAAGGCCACAATCCGTTTGGTTACGCCGATCATATTGGCAGCCATACCCACGCAGGTCTCCCGGTGGGCCAGCAAAGTATCCAGCAGATCTTGGGCGACGGGCAAATCTTCCTCAGCGGCGGGGGCGGAAACCCGGGCCAGCAGAATCGGGTCGTGAATCAGTTCTCGTACCATGGCAAATGCCTCCTTGGGTCGTTTCCTGCATTATATCACAGTGGGGAAAGGGGTGCAACGGGGATAAAAGTGCCGGGGATTTTCCTTGACATCTTCTGACAAGGAAGTATAATAATGCCAAACAAAAGCTGGAAAGAGGAGACTTTCATGGACAAACTGAAAAAATTTTTCCTGCGCAAAGACGTGGTCTTTACCATGCAGCGTTATGGAATTGACGCTTTGGGCGCCATGGCCCAGGGCCTGTTCTGCACGCTGCTGGTGGGCACCATTCTCAACACCATCGGTCAGCAGTTCGGCATTGCCTTTCTGAACCAGGTCATCGTCACCATCGGCTCCGGAGAAGGGGCGGTTTCCTACACCATCGGCGGCCTGGCCTCGGCTATGGTGGGCCCGGGCATTGCCATTGCCATCGGCTTTGCCCTGCACTGTCCGCCCATGGTGCTGTTTTCCCTGATCCCTGTGGGCTTTGCCGCCAACGCCATGGGCGGCGCCGGCGGGCCGCTGTCGGTGTATTTCGTGGCTATTGTGGCTGCGGAGTGCGGCAAGCTGGTATCCAAGGAGACCCGCATTGACATTCTGGTGACTCCCATCGTTACCATTCTGGCAGGCATTGGCTTTGCCTGGCTGGTGGCGGCCCCCATCGGTGCTGCCGCTGCGGCGGTGGGTGACTTCGTCAAGTGGGCCACGGTTTTGCAGCCGTTCTTTATGGGCATTCTGGTGTCGGTGGTCATTGGTGTTGCCCTGACACTGCCCATTTCCTCCGCTGCCATCTGCGCAGCCTTGGGACTGACCGGACTGGCCGGCGGTGCTGCCGTGGCTGGCTGCTGCGCCCAGATGGTGGGCTTTGCCGTGATGAGCTTCCGGGAAAACCGCTGGGGCGGTCTGGTGGCCCAGGGCGTGGGCACCAGCATGCTGCAAATGCCCAACATTGTGAAAAATCCCAGAATCTGGATTCCTCCCACGCTGGCTTCCGCCATCACCGGCCCTCTGGCTACCTGCCTGTTCCACCTGGAGATGAACGGCGCTGCTGTGTCCTCCGGCATGGGCACCTGCGGTTTTGTGGGCCAGATTGGCGTGTACACCGGCTGGGTCAATGATGTTGCCGCCGGGGTGAAAACCGGCATCACCGCCGTGGACTGGATCGGTTTGGTGCTGATCTGCTTCGTGCTGCCCGCGGTGCTGAGCACCATTTTCTGCCAGATTCTGCGCAAGTGGGGCTGGATTCAGGAAAATGATCTGAAGTTGGATCTGTAATTTTTGAATATGGGGAACAAAATCACCTCCCGGCGCATACCATGCCGGGAGGTGATTTTTTGGCTATCGTTCAGACGGATGTTCCCATGACCAGCAAACGGTGCCGGGAAGCGGTGCAGGCGCTCTCTGCCCGGTACCCGTTCCTGCGCAGCCGGGTGCTGACCCAAAGTGCCTTCGGAAATCCCATTTGCTCCCTTTCCCTGGGAGAAGGGGAACGAAAGGTGATCTACAGTGCCGCATTCCACGCCAACGAGTGGATTACCACTCCGGTACTGCTGAAATTCGTGGAGGAACTGGCCCAGGCTTACGAAACCGGTGGGAAACTCTATGGCGTTCCCGCCAAGACCATCCTGAAAGCGTCCACCATTTACCTGGTCCCTATGGTCAATCCCGACGGGGTAGACCTGGTCACCGGGGAAACAGAGCCGGGAACGATTCCGTACGCCGCTGCCCGGCAGATTGCCGACAACTTCCCTGCCATTCCCTTCCCCAATGGCTGGAAAGCCAATCTTCTGGGGGTGGACCCCAATTTGCAGTATCCCGCCCGGTGGCTGCTGGCCCGGGAAATCAAATTTCACCAGGGCTTTGACCGGCCTGCCCCCCGGGACTATGTGGGCCGGGCGCCTCTGAGCCAGCGGGAGTCCATTGCCATGGCGGAACTGACCGAGGAAGTGAACCCGGAACTTGTACTGGCCTACCATACCCAGGGAAAGGTGATTTACTGGCAGTTTCAGGATTACCAGGTGCCCGGAGCCAGGGAACTGGCGGAGGAATTTTCCCGGATCAGCGGGTACGAACTGGAGGATGTGCCCTATGAATCCAGCTTTGCCGGGTACAAGGACTGGTTTATTCAGAATTTCCGCCGCCCGGGGTTTACCATCGAGTGCGGCCTGGGAGAAAGTCCCCTGCCCTTGTCCCAATTCCAGGAAATCTACCAGGCAAACCTGGGAATTCTGGTCACTGCTGCCCTGGGACTGCCGAAGTCATAAAAAATGGGGAGCGAAACCTCGGTTTCGCTCCCCAAATGGTCTTTTGTGTTATGCCACAAAGTAACTGATGGCAGCAATGATCCACAGGTGGGCCGGGTAAAAGACGTAGAAAAAGTACTTGGAAAATGGGGTTTTCTTTCCCCGCTCTCCGTTGTACAGATACAGGAAGGGAATCACGGTGATGAACAGCCAGTCGGAGTTGAACAGCAGCATATCAATCCGGGTCGCCCAGTCGTCATACATGCCCACAATCCCCGGCAGGGAGGATGCCAGAAATGCGGCAAAGATCAGATACAGACCGTTGCGCAGTTTGGGGTTGTTCCGGCAGAAATAGGTGATCAGCATAAAGGGCAGTACCACGATGCCCCCTTCTGTCAGGAACATGCCCAGAAGCAGAACCGGTGCAGCCACAACCCAGCGAACCAGGGCCTGCGCCCAGGGTTTCCAGCTTTGCAGGAATCTTACCGGGGAGACCAGCACATTCAGCAGGAATACGCCGGCTGCCAGGGTCAGGAAAATATTGTTGGATACGTAGATGCCTTTGTCTGCGAACAACTGCCCAATGACCCAGTTGCCCAGAGCCATGAAGATGCCCCACCCCAGCAGCCGGAGATTGTAGTGAAGCCTGCTGTGGGTGTACTGAAAGCCCTCCACTGCTGTGTAAGCAAACCACATACTGACACATCGGGTCAGGGCATGGAAGATGCCTTGCCACAGCGGCGGAACCAGACCGGGAATGTGGGGAATGTGGTCGAGCACCATCAGCGCCGCCATAAAAAATTTAACCTGAATTATTCGCGGAGGCTCAGCTTATAGTCCAATAACTGTACAGTAGCAACAAAATACAGCTATTTTCTATTTG
>CALWOA010000034.1 GCA_944382965.1 uncultured Oscillospiraceae bacterium
ACTGCCCTCAGCCAGCAAAACGAGCTGTTTTTCGTTAAGGGAAATAACCCGCTGTGTATCTTCCATTTTCCCCAACAGGGAATCTACATCTACGCCAGCACGGAAGAGATTCTCCAGAAAGCGCTGAACCGAACGAAGCTGCGTCTTGGGAAGATGGAGCGGGTGCGGATTTACAGTGGAGAGATTTTGTCCATCAATGCTCAGGGGAAGGTATCCAGGGACGAGTTTGACGACAGCGGCCTGTATACGGCGTTCTCCGGCTTTTTGGATTGGCCGGACTACCAGCCTCTGTCCCGACCTTACACCAGCCGGGACTATGAGATCGAGGCCCCATCCTACATCCGGGATCTGAAAGCGGTGGCCAGCTGCTTTGGGGTGTATCCGGAGGATATCGATGCATTGCTTGCCGATGGGGTCACACCGGAAGAGATTGAGGAGTATTTGTACTGTGGGTAATCGCAAGGGCAAGAAAAAGTGGCTCCCTTTGGAGCAAAAACCTTTTCCCTATACGAAGCGGCTCTACCTGTCCCCGCCTGGGATGTGGGTGATCTGGCTGTGGGGAGGTAACAAGACAAGAAAAACGAAAAAGAGGCGAACAAATCCCATGAATGAGATGATTCTGTTTGTAATTGGGTTCACTGTAACCCTGGCTATTGTGGTTCTGGCGGATGTTATGATCGCCAAGGCAAAATGACTGTGCCCCTGTCTGTCCTGGCTGGGCTATTTATCCAGGGGGTATCGCTGGCGCTGATCACCTATTGGCGGTGGAAAGATGGCTTGGAATAGTCCCAACCATCCCATTAGGGTACACCCCAATGGCACACGGCAGCGCTGTGCCAATAGGGTCCATTTCAGCCTTTTGGCATGTGCCATAAAAAATGTTGACCCTATTGGGAATTCACATAGGGAAGGAAGTTATCTATGCAGGTGGGATATATCCGCATCAGCACCCCGGAGCAGAACACCGCCCGGCAGGAGGTACTGATGCAGGAGCTGGGCGTGGAGAAGGTGTTCCTTGACCGCATGAGCGGTAAGAACACAGACAGACCCCAGTTGAAGCAGATGCTCTCCTTTGTCCGGCAAGGAGACACGGTAATTGTAGAAAGCATCAGCCGGTTTGCACGAAATACCCGAGACCTTCTGGACCTGGTGGAACAGCTGGCCGCCAAGGGGGTAGAATTCGTCTCCAGGAAAGAGCAGATTGATACCACCACCCCCACGGGAAAATTCATGCTCACCGTGTTCGGGGCTGTAGCTGAGTTGGAGCGGGAGTACATTTTGCAGCGGCAGGCAGAGGGGATTGCCATTGCCAAGGCCAATGGCGTATACAAAGGCCGCAAGCCCATTGTGCGGCCGGAGTTTGAGACCATAACCGCGATGTGGAAAAGCGGACGGATCACAGCGGTGGAGGCCATGAAGCGGCTGAACATGAAGCCCAGCACCTTTTACCGAAAGGTCCGGCAGATGGAGCAGGAAAAACAACAGCGGGGTGCAGTGTAATGCTGCACCCCGTTTCCATTTGGGAGGAAGATGACAATGACAGAAACCATAACCGTCCTGGTGGTGGAGCCAGGAAAGCGTCCTTATACAAAGAAAATCCAACCCGGACTTACGTCCCTGCAAAGAGAATTGGGCGGCCATATCGAGGCCGTGTATCCCTTTCCGGAGCCGGTGGCTATTGTATGCCGGGAGACCGGTAAACTGGATGGCTGTCCTCTGAACCGGGCACTCCGGGACGAGGCAGGCGCAATCTATGACATCATCGCCGGGACATTCTTGGTCCTTGGACTAACGGAGGAAGACTTTGGCTCTCTCAGCCCCGAACTGGTACAAGCATTTACCCAGCAGTTCCAAAATCCGGAAACCTTCGCCATGGTGAATGGGGAACTTTTGGCCTTTCCCCTGGAGGACGAGGTATGATCCTGGAAGATCTTTGGAGCGGCAGATTCTACCCGGCGGAAACGGTGGTTCCTACGTCCCCTGAGTACCGGGAGGTCAACCGGGAAATTTCAAAGAAGATGGAACGCCTGCAAGCCCAACTGCCCCGGGAGCAATTTGCCCAGGTAGAACAACTTCTGGAGCAGCTCGCTCTATCCCACTCCATGGAACTGGAAAGTCAGTTCTGCTTCGGCTTTGCCGCTGGGATAAGGCTGCAGCAGGAGGTAAGCAAATTTTTCTTTTCCTCTGATTAAGCAAAGCTATGGCGAAATGTAAAGTTTTACAGGTTTCGGAACATCCCCGTAAAACCGGCAATGGATTAATCGCCCCATTAGCCGGCAATACTATCATCAGGACGGAGGATGCAGTATGAAAACACCCGGCAAAGAAGCCATGCAAAAATATCTGAAATTTCAATATTGGACAAAGTATCTACGTGAACAGGGTATGCTCAACGAACAGGACTACCGAAAAATACTCTTTCAAATTCGAACACACTGTGGAATTTCCTGATTCTGTCTCAGGACTTCTACCGAAATGCATTCACCAGGATCCTGCCCCGAACACGGCGGCAGGATCCATGTCTTTTGTATAAATTATATTTTATACAGTTACTATACAAAAGTCCTATCATGTGGTATAGTATTCTTAACCTGAAAAAAGGAGTGATACAAGGCAGCATTGTAGCGCAAGCCCTTGGAGAGGGGCGTTAATAACTACCACTCTATAGTACAAGGAAGGTGTATATGAAGCAGCCGGAGAAGATTGCCATGGTGAAATATCTGAAATTCCAGTATTGGACAAAACGGCTGCTGGCGCAAGGTATCATTACGGACAAGGAATACGCCCGACTGCTATCCATGATCCGTACCCGATACGGCATCCAATAATGGAAATATCGGCATACATTTTTCTCTCTTTTCAGAAAAAGCGCCAAACAGGATGCAATTTATCCTCTGGACTCTAAAATTTTATGCCAAAAGAGGAATGCGAAACCACCCCGATCGCCAAATCCACTTTCAGAAAGGAGCGCTTCTATGTATCCATATCAACCCGACTCACTGATCAATCCAATGACATTTGAAGACGACCCACTGGCCAATTTTCCCCCCTTTTCACAGCACTATTCGGCCACCTACAATTCCGCCAGCTCGGGCTATCCCGTGCAGCAGCCACAAAATGCCATGAGCGAGCAAGCCCTTGTTCAGCTGTATGATGACCTAACACGTTTTTCATTCGAATCAAAGCAGAGAACAAATGAAATTCAAGCGGAAACATCCCAGATCAAGCTGGAAATCGCCTGTCTGGAACGAAGCCTGAAAGCGCTTCAATTAGGCAAAGCACTCTCATCTGACGAAGCCTTCTCCCAGGCATCGTTTCATGACGGACGGTTTACGATCATCGGCACACGGGGGCAGCCCATCACCCTGTGCGCCATCCCCCTTGATTTTTTGTATCATATTGTTCCGGAACCGACCTATGGACAGGAGGATTATTTTCTGGTCCGGTTCCGGAACCGGGAAACCTATTGTATTCCCGACGAGTATCTTTTCAAGCCCAGCAAACTGCTTCAGGCCCTGAGCGCTGCCGCCGGGGAGCCGATCAAAACCTGCTCCAATCCCCGCAAGATTGGAGGACTGCTGGCCCATGCCATGGATGCTAGCGCCACCCGGATTCCCTTCCTGTATCGCTACGGCTGGCTGGAAGTTCAAGGCAATTGGCTGTTTCATCTGTGTGGCGGCAAGACCCACTGTGACCGGCTTCCCGCCACCCTGGAGGAGCTTCCCCAGAACATGGTTCTGACAGAACTTGACCGTGGTGCAACCCTGCGGTCTGCAGAACAGATTGTGAAGGTGTTCCAGGTTTTTCAGGACACATCCCTTTCCCAGATTTTATTTCTATGGTGGAACGCTTCCTTTTTGTATACCCTGCTGCTCTCTGGGAACGAGGCTTCTTCTCCCCTGCCCATGGGGCTGTGCCTGCTGTGTCAAAGCGGCCGCACTGCCCGCTGCCTGGAAACGCTGTTTCGGTGGTACGGTGACAGTGTCATTTCTCTGGGGGATGATCCCAAGGTATTTCCGCTCCGTCTGGGGCAGCGAGCGGATCAGCCTCTGCTGATTCGGGACAACATCTGTTTCAAAGACAACGAAACTGCGCTGCTTCAGGCACTGGCCTCCGCTTCCGTTCCCATCGAGGGCCAAAGCAGTACCTCTTTGCAGCTGCGTGCACCGCTCATACTGCTCAGCGAGGGAAAGTCCCCGCTTAGCTGTAACCCAAACTTTCTGACCCTGGAAATCACCGATCGGGATCTCTGCACGGAAATCCTATCCAAACTCTCCGCTTTGATCCCCTATCAGCAAGATTATTTCCGGGGGCTTGCCCGGTTTGTTCAGCAAAACCCGGAGCTGCTCCGGACGCTGATGACCCAGGAGGATACTTACGGCGATTCCGAGTATGCCCAGGATTACGAGTTGTCAGCAAACGGCGTCCAGGTGCTTTCCACACTGCGCTGTGTCCGGAGTTTCGTTCAGGCTTACCTGGAGAATCTGGCTCCAGGGAAAGTACTGGAGCAGGACATACTGTCACTACTTTCCGATGATGACGGTTTCCTGCTGGACGCCCTAGAAGACAGCAATACCTCCCAAGACGACCTGACCCATGTGTTCCTGGGAATCGCCAGCCGTAAGATGTTGAATGATTCCTTTCAGCTGGTGAACATTCGCAAGGCTGCCGACGCCGCTGTCCAGGCCCAGCCTCCGGTGGTCTACTACAACGACAAATCCTACTACTTCACCCTGGAAGCTTTTCGGGCTATCTGCCGGGATTGCCACGCCACCACCCGGGCAGTTCTCAACTCCATTGCACCCCTGTTGGAGGGCACCCCCTACTGCAGCGGCAGCGCCATGACCCGGATTCCCGGCGACCGCAGGCGCACCCGAGCCTATCAGATCAGCCGGAAGCATTTCAGAAGGCCCTTTGTCCGGACCAGAATATAGGAGCGGTACCTCTATGAAACTGCAAATTCATTTGGGGGTTGGTTTGGATGGAGAAGCCGTCACATGGGAACCCAATGGGAATGTCCAGCTGGCCATTACCGGCCAAAGCGGCCAGGGAAAGAGTTACAAGCTGTGCGACATGATGCTCCAGCTCAGCACCCAGGGGGTACATACCATTGTCCTGGATGGTTCGGGAGAATTCGGCCCGGACGCTTCCGGAAAGCCCGCCGCCTGGCCCCCTCGGGGTACCCGATTTCTGGACATCAGCAGCCCAGAACTGCCTGTGGGAACCTTCTTTCCCTGGGCGATGCCCAGCGGGAAGATGGAGAGCATGGAGCAATGCGCCCGCCGGGCGGCAGGAACGCTGAAGCAGTTGTTTCACCTGGGAGGCAATCAGTATTCCTATCTGAAGAAAGTTTGCGCCAGCTGTCTGGCAGATTCCCAGGAGCTGTCCTTTTCCTGGATCACGGAATCCTTGACGGAAACCACCCAATCGGCACAGCCAGCCGGGGAATGTACGCCGGAAGAATCCACGGAAGTCAAACTGGCTGTCAGCCTGCTTCCCAAGCTGGATGTCCTTTCCGATTTTCCCGACACCAACCCCCATTGGTTTCAGCCCTTCGCCACCCCTGGTACCACCGTGATTGATATCCAGGATGTCCTTGATCCCTATCTTCTGAAAACCATACTGGAGATTCTTTTGGGCAATCTGTGGACCCAGAAGGTCCGCAGCCATACCGGCTGCCCACTGGTTCTGGTATTCGACGAATGTCAGGATCTGAACTTCAAGTCCGGCAGTATCCTGGATCGGATTTTGCGAAAAGGCCGCAAATATGAGATTGCCGGCTGGTTCAGTACCCAGTGGTTCAAAGACGAGGCGATGACCAAAGCCCTGGGGCAGACCGCTGCGGACATATTTTTCCGCCCGGCGCTGCGGGACTGCAAAAAAACTGCCTCCCTTCTGGCTCCCAACGACAGAGAACTGTACGAGGCGTGTCTGGAAGCTTTGGACAGCCTGAGGCCCGGTCAGTTCTTCTTCTATGACAGAGAAGAGCCCATCCTGGTGGATGGCTGGGAGAGAAAAGATTGAGTTCAGTGTACAAAGATGCCCCCGGGAGTCAGCGCTCCCGGGAGCAGGTTCGGCCCTTATTTCAACTTTGCATTCTCCAGAATATACTGGCGCAACGCTTCTCTTGGGATTCTCCAATGGCGGCCGTTGCGGTAGCCTTTCAGCTTTCCGGAATTTAAGAGCCTGTATATTGCGTTGCGACCGATTTTCAGAGCTTCGCAAGCTTCCTCTACAGTTAATATTTCCAGATCATCCAAGTACATGATTGTGTCCTCCTTTTTCGATTTATTGGGATGTTCGCAGATTTGTATGCAAACAAGGGGTTTCTTCCTCTTGCACAACCACCCCTAACCATTCCTGATTCGTAATAATGAAAAAAGGAGTGAACTATTCAATGAGGGTGTTTGGAGACTTTTCCAACATCCTTGTGGCATTTATCATGGAAAAAGAAAGATTATGTCAGTTTAATTCAAAGAAAGGAAGCAAGAGAAATGGCAGTTATGAAAATAAACAATGATAAAGATTATATTACTGGTAAAAGTAAATATAAGGATCAAAACGCATTACAGAATGTATATGATTATATGATGGATGTAAAACATTTCAATAAATCGAAGAAGCTTATCAATTCCTATATGGGCGGTTCTCATGTAGGCATAGCTGATCCGCCAAAATCTATGGAAGAAGTAGCGCAGAAGTTTCATAAGGACAGAGGGGTACGGTTAAAGCACATCATTCTCTCCTTTTCGGAAGAGGACGGCATCTCCTCCCACATGGCAGCTTATGCGGCAGAGAGGATGTCACAGCAAATTGGCCAGATCTACCAGAACTTCTATGTGGTACATGAAGATCATGCTTGTCCCCACATTCACATGATGATGAACACGGTCAGTCACATCAATGGCTACAAGTACCACCCCAAAACAGACAAGTACTGGTTATCTAATATTGCGGCGGACTGCTTATATGATCTTGGTATTGAACATTTGCGGGTTTACGGGAGGTAGAAGTCTCATATTCAAAATCGTCTGAAAGCGCTTATGGTTGTACATCAATTATCGTGTCCCCAATGGCCCACCTCTTCATTTCTCGTTCTTGAAAAAACTCATCGAAATATATGCCGTCAAAGGCGGAGGGATCTATATGACTGAAAAAAACGAACCAAGCATCACCCCCTATGAAAGCAAACCCAAATACTTTAAGTATCCAATCAGTGCGTACAGGAAACTGCTCCCCACAGATTGCTCGATCCGAGAAATGGCCAAGTTGCGTAAACTCAATTTCCGCACAATCCGAAGCTATATCTGGTATACCAAGGCTTTACGGGATTTTTACGAGAGCCTTCCTGTCAACTATTCCAAGAACAATAGCAAGCGAGGAGTAAATCCAATTCCCTTTGAAGTTGAACCGTATTTTTATCAATACATCACAACCGCCTCTTCCCTTGGTTATGGCACCAGCACTTTCCTGAAAATCCCTATGGAGAACGACAAAGCGACCAATCAAGAAATGGAGATGAATTTTACACAGGAAGAAGCCGACAAAATTACATCCGCATTTGGCAAAAAACTGATTGCCAATTTATACAACTATGTCCGTTCTGACCCAAGTGCTCCTGAATTCTTTAAAAACGCCTTATTTCAAAATGATGCCTTTTGTGATCAAGCCGCTTCTCTTTTATGGGAAAAAGAATTTCGAAAGCGCTGCGACCTTTTGATCCAGCTGGTCAAGCAGTGCCCTATAAAGAAACGCTTTTTGGATTTGGCCCACATAACCTATTTTTTAGATGCAGAGATTGGCGCATTCGCGACTTTTTCCCTCAACGAAAAGGTAGACAGTGAAAAAGCCTGTCGTGAGTTTCCTGCATCGTTTCCCAAAGAAATCTTTCAAAAGGCCCGGGCCGGGATTGCCACCAAGAATAAGGAAGATGAGTTTTCCTATCTTCTGGAAAATGCTGTGCTCAAAGTGAAGGAGAAGGATTATTCCCTTGAACAGGCATTTTCCATCATTGAGGGTAGACAGAGTAACTGGGCAGATCATCTCGACGCTGCCCGAGGCCTTTATCAGAAATCTCTCGAAAGTATTTTTACCCAGTCGGAATTTCAAGAGGAATTTGAAAGACTGGCAAACTACTTAGCTCAAATCCGCGGGCCTCATTCAGATGCCACCGTTTCTTCCACTTCACTCAATATGACACTTTCTGCCTATACGCCGTCTCTTCGTATGATTGGCATATGTCGGGGAACCTTCCGCCCGCATGCAGCATTCCATGTGGACACCAGCGATCCATGTGCTCAATTTCTACGGATTTACGCGGAGCGTTACATTGATAGTGCGCTTCAGGAAAACTGGAGCGAATATACACAGCTGATCTCTCCGCGCTCCCAAAAACCCGGTGAAGATCTATCTGTAGCCACCCCACCCCCACAGGATGCAGAGGCTCCCGGAGATGAACTGGTTGCACTTTGCGAGAAGTATCTGGGGGACACTCGTATTTGGTGTTGGGATCAAATATACACCAAGGAAAAACACACGTCCATCTCCTCCATTTTATCCGTTCTGTCTCAGTGCTATAATATTGTCTGTGGCAACCTGGTTTTTTCCCCCACCGGTTTGATTTCCCCGTCTGCCTTGGAAGCAGAATGGTTTGCCAATCAAGCCAGCTCCCCGAATCAGCTTTCCAGCTATCTCACAGGAAATCAGCCTGAGTTTCCATTTCCCGGGACCATGCTCCATGAAGTCCTGTTTCTTATGAAATTTCACGGATATATCCACCGAGACTCCAAGCAAATAGCATCTATTTTCCAGAATTATCAAAAATTTATCCAACAAGAATACTGTAAACCATGATGCTTTTCTTTCCCCGTCTTGGAAAGTCAGATAGCACTGTGAAACGATATGGCCACTCATACGCTGCAAGCTGTCCAAGCATGCCCACCCGTTTTTATCCATTTTTGATTGATTTTTTATCATTTTATTCTATAATGGAGGACGCTTGATGCTTGCGGCGCTGCCATCCTCCTTTCCATCCGGCAAATGGGGGATGGCGCCAATGTTTTCTAACCGCTTCATGGGGCTTATCTCAACGTAAAGGGGAATGTCAAAATGTGTGGAATTGTAGGCTTTACCGGCTATCATCCTGCCGCGTCAATTTTATTAAATGGATTATCCAAGCTGGAATACAGAGGATATGACTCTGCGGGATTGGCCGTTCGGGACGGTTCCAACCCTGTTAACATTGTCAAAGCCAAAGGTCGTCTGAAGATTCTGGTAGAAAAAACAGACAACGGCAATGCCCTCCACGGCACCTGCGGCATTGGACACACCCGGTGGGCCACCCACGGGGAACCTTCCGAACTCAACGCCCATCCCCACTGCTCGGATGACTGCAATGTAGTGGGCGTCCACAATGGCATCATCAAAATTACCAGGAGCTGAAGGATAAGCTGATTCGCAAAGGCTACACCTTCCACTCCTCCACAGACACGGAAGTGGCCATCAAGCTGATTGACTACTACAAGAAGTATGAAGGTACCCCGGTGGACGCCATCAACCATTCCATGGTCCGAATCCGGGGGTCCTACGCCCTGGCAGTAATGTTCAAGGACTATCCGGAAGAAATCTATGTGGCCAGGAAAGACAGCCCCATGATTCTCGGTGTGGAGAACGGGGAGTCCTATCTGGCTTCCGATGTGCCCGCTATCTTAAAATACCCCCGAAATGTTTACTACATCGGCAATCTGGAGATGGCCCGGCTTCAGAAAGGCCAGATCACCTTCTACAATCTGGATGGCGATGAAATTCAAAAGGAACTGGCCCAGATCAAATGGGATGCCGAATCCGCAGAAAAAGCCGGTTTTGAGCACTTCATGATGAAGGAAATCCATGAACAGCCCCGGGCCATCACCGACACCCTCCATTCCGTCATCAAAGATGGGCGGATTGACCTTTCCGCCGTGGGACTGACGGAAGAAACAGCGGCAAAGATTCCCCAGATTTGCATTGTGGCCTGCGGCTCTGCCTACCACGCAGGCGTAGCGGCCCAGTATGTCATCGAGGATCTGACGAAGATTCCGGTCCGGGTAGATCTGGCGTCGGAATTCCGGTATCGTAAACCCCTACTGGACCCCAACGGGCTGGTCATCATCAGCCAGTCCGGCGAAACCGCTGACAGCCTGGCAGCCCTGCGGGAAGCCAAGGCCAGAGGCGTTCGGACCCTCGCTATTGTCAACGTGGTAGGCAGCTCCATCGCCTGGGAAGCAGATTCGGTATTCTATACCCTGGCAGGCCCGGAAATTGCCGTAGCCACCAAGGCCTACAGCACCCAGCTGATTGCAGGGTACATCCTTGCTTTGGAACTGGGCAGAATCCGAGGGGTGCTGGCCCAGGAATCCTACGAGGCGCTGCTCCTGGAGATGCAGACCTTGCCGGAGAAGGTGGAAAAGTTACTGGAGGACAAGAAGCGGATCCAGTGGTTTGCCGCTAAATTCTCCAATGCCAAGGATATTTTCTTCCTGGGCCGGGGAATTGACTATGCGGTCAGCCTGGAAGGCAGCCTGAAAACCAAGGAAATCAGCTATATTCATAGCGAAGCTTATGCGGCAGGAGAGTTAAAGCACGGAACAATCTCCTTGATTGAAGACGGAACCCTGGTGGTCAGTGTGCTGTCCCAGCCGGAGCTTTATGAGAAGATGATCAGCAACATGGTGGAGGTCAAGAGCCGTGGGGCTTACCTGATGGGCCTGACCGTCAGCGGAAACTACAACATTGAAGACACCGCAGATTTCACGGTCTACGTTCCCAGGACAGATCCCCATTTCACCCCCAGCCTTACGGTGGTACCCTTGCAGCTGATGGGCTATTACATCAGCGTAGCCAAGGGATTGGATGTGGATAAACCCCGGAATCTGGCCAAAAGCGTTACTGTGGAGTAAAATACCGTCCGGAACCCTGACCCTCTGGTCAAATCAATGGAATCGTGCCCTGTATGAGCGAGGCTTTGGATGGCAAAGTTCCCTCATACAGGGCACTTTTTATATTCATAATCCCCTCCGTGGCAGCGCTTAGCAGGAAATATCCACTTCCTTGCCCATTCGGAACACCCGGCTGACCCGAATGTCATCGTCAAAGGAAATCCGGTCCGTATCGATCCCCTGGGCAATCTTCCCCTTGATTCCCGCACCCCTGTGTGCCGTAAGCCAGCAGGTCGGATCTGCGAACCATTTCATAAGGAAAAGGCATACAACAAAAAACGAGCAGGTTACACTAAGCCCCTAGAGCCTTGTGGTAAAAAATATTCACAATTTATTTGCGCCTGGGATACAGATGTGCTATTATAAACTCAGGTTGTTATCAATATCACCTCTCATTTTGGAGACAGAAAAGAGGGTCTGCCATGGAACAAATTTGCTATAGCTGTTTTTCTGACAGTCTGAATGAAGCCGGGGTCTGCACCCGGTGCGGCTATGACGGGGCGAAGAACCGGGAAAAATTTCCCCAGGCGCTGCCCCAGGGATCGATTCTCTACGGCCGCTACATTGTAGGCCGGGTGTTGGGACAGGGCGGCTTCGGTATCACCTATCTTGCCCAGGACTACCAGACCAAAGAGCTGGTGGCCATCAAGGAGTTCTTCCCGGATACCATGGCTACCCGGACAGGAGGAAACACGGTAACCCCCTTTACCGGAGAGCGGGGAGAGAATTTCACCTACGGCCGGGATACCTTCCTGGAGGAAGCCAAGACCATGGCGGAATTTCTAGACAATCCCAACATCGTCCGGGTACACAGCTACTTTGAGGAAAACGGCACCGGGTATTTCGTAATGGAATATCTGGACGGAGTCAGTTTCCAGCAGTACATCAAGGACCATGGCGGGCGGATTTCCTGGGAGGAAGCCCTGAAAATCATGCTGCCCATACTGGATGCTCTGTCCGCCATCCACGCTAAGGGCATCATCCACCGGGATGTAACGCCAGATAATATTTTTATCACGAAAGATGGAACTGTAAAGCTGTTGGACTTCGGTGCTGCCCGGTACAGTCTGGGGAATGTAAGCCGTAGCCTGGACGTGATTCTCAAGCACGGCTTTGCACCGAAGGAACAGTACAAACGCCACGGCCGCCAGGGCCCCTACACCGACGTCTATTCCACGGCGGCCACCATTTACTACGCCATCACCGGAGCCAAACCGGATGATGCCATCGAACGCTCCGACGAGGATACCATGCCGCTGCCCACCACCCTGGGAGCCAGAATTACCATGGCACAGGAAAGTGCTCTGCTGAAGGGTCTGGCAGTACAGTCAGAGAATCGCTACCAGACCATGGATGCCTTCCACGATGCACTGACCGGCGCTGTCCAGCCGGATGATGACGAAGTCCTCGGCTGGAGAGAAAAAATTGTGAAGCTTTTGGGCCATCTGCCAAAACTAAGCCGCATAGGCTATATGCAAAAATACCTCAAATGGGCAATTGGGGGTGGGGCGGCCATTTTAGTTTTTCTGGCTGCCATCATTTGGGGCAGCACCCGCCCTTCTTTGCAATCCTCACAAGCACAATCTGCCGAGACTTCATTGTCAGAATCAGAAGGCAATTCTTCCGATCAGACGGAACTCGTTCTGGAAAGCGACCAGTTAGCGCTGGCAGAGACACAGCCAGAGGTATATACTATGATGGCCGTGGGGGAGGATTTGTCCGATCTGTCTTATGATGATCGGGAAAATACCCCCTTCTGGGGACAGATCAAGTATCCCAGATGCGACGTAAAATCGGTACGGTTTTACAATTCTCTGGAGAATGCGCCTCGGAATGCCTGGGATGTGTCGGAAGCAGAGGATGGAACCATCCTGGCCTGGATGGATGAAGGGCAGCTCAGTGTCGCCGCAGCCGGTGTCATTGCCCTCAATCCGGACAGCAGCCGTATGTTCAGCTACTTTACCAATGTGGAGAATATTTCCTTTGGACAGACTGTGGATACCTCTTCTGTAACCAATATGGCGGAAATGTTCCAGGAGTGCAGAATTCTGAGTGAGCTGGACGTGTCTTTATTTGACACATCCCATGTGACGGATATGGGGAAAATGTTTTGGGCCTGCCGCAGCTTGACCGTTCTGGACACGTCCGCCTTTAATACGTCCCAGGTAACCGATATGGGATATATGTTCTACGGGTGCAACAGCCTGGTCAGCATAGATGTGAGTGGGTTCAATACCGCCAGCGTAACGAACATGAATAATATGTTCGGCAGTTGTGATGAACTGGTGGCAGTAGATGTCAGTGGTTTTGATACCAGCAACGTCACAGATATGGGGAGCATGTTTTGGGCTTGCAGGAATCTGAAAAGCGTGGATTTGAGCGGATTCGATACCTCCCAGGTTGTCAAAATGGGGCGAATGTTCTGGGCCTGTGAGAGTCTGACAAGTCTGGACTTGAGTGGGTTTGACACATCCCATGTGACGGATTTGCAGAAAATGTTCGAAGACTGTTGCAGCCTGACCCGGCTGGATATCTCAGGCTTCACCACATCAGATGACACGGATATCCGGAATATTTTTCACAATTGCAGGTCCCTTACATTCTTGAATTGTACGGACTCCGATCTTCTCTCTGAATATCGCAATTCATGACAACATACCCCATCCGAGAAAATTCCACATTCCAAATATATCACAGTACTCAAGGAGGAATGAACCATGCAGCGAACTTGCAGTGTTGGCCATGTTTATGATGCGGATCTTTATCCGTCCTGTCCCTATTGCAATTCCCGGTCCCGGGCCATTGTGTTTCACACCGATCAGGAAATTCCCCGTACCGGGGTGCCCTCCGGTTACCGGGGTGGTGCAGAAGCATTTGACGTCCAGAATGGCTGCGACGGGACAGTGGCACCGGAAGGTTATGGCAAACCGTCAATCGAAGAAAATGCCCCTATTGGCCCTACACAAATGCCGGACTCCCTGCGCGAGCGTATGGAGCAGGATCGCAGCAATAAAACAATCGGGCACTTCAAGCAGAAGCTTGGCATCGACCCGGTGGTTGGCTGGCTGGTGTGCATCGAAGGGCCGGAAATGGGTAAAGACTACCATCTGTATGGCCGGATCAATACCATTGGGCGCTCTGATGGGAATGATGTGGTACTGGCACAGGAGCAGACGGTTTCCCAGAAAAATCATGCCCGGGTCGCCTATGATTTCAAGCATAACCAGTTTCAGCTGATTCCTGGAGAGGGCCGCAATATATTCTATCTGAATGATGAACCGGTCTACATTCCCCGTCCCCTGCAAGCGTACGATGTATTGGAGTTTGGACAGACGAAGCTGCTCTTTATTCCGCTGTGCTCAGATCGCTTCCAGTGGCCCCAGAGCAACATGGGAGGAAAACCATGAGCCTTTTTTCATGGCTGCGGAAAAAGGCGGAGAAACCGTCACTCGTCCCACCTGTTCCCCGTATGCTTAGCTACCAATGCGCCGGCATCCAGGGCATCGGCCGCCGGGAACGGCAGGAGGACGCCTTTTCTCTGGTAAATGCAGCAGATGTGACCCATATTCTCCAGTACGGTTTGCTGGCAGTCGTAGCCGATGGCATGGGCGGTATGCAAGGCGGCTCGGTCGCCAGTCAGGGAGCAATTCAGATAATAGAAGCCGATTTTCAGGCTATGGATCGGAACCAGCCTCTGGAAGCGCAGTTGGAAGGAAGCATTCACCACGCCAACCAGTGGGTTTATCGGCGACTGAACGGAACCGGCGGGAGTACGGTTGTGGCCTGCATTATTTTCAACCAGCAGCTATTCTACGCAGGAGTGGGCGACAGCTATTTGTATCTGCTGCGTCAGGGCCAGCTGGTCCGGATCAATCGGGAGCAGAATGTGCTGCACCGGCGATACCTGGAACTGATCCGAAGCGGGTGTGCAGATCCCACTTTCGTAGCGGCAACCCGGGAAAAGCAGGCAGTTACCAGCTTCCTGGGAATTGATGCACTGGAGGACGTGGATCAGCTCAGACAGCCCATGCCGCTGCAGGATGGAGATATTCTGCTACTTTGCTCAGACGGGATCGGCAGTATGCTCAGTCCGTCTGAACTTGTGCAGTGCCTGAAAGGCCCCTGCGCCGGTGACATCTGTACAGCTTTGGAGCACAAGGTGGCTGAGAAAATGCATCCCAGCCAAGATAATTACACCGCAGTTGTCATTCGCTGCGAAAAATAGAAGAAAGAGGTTGATCTTATGAAACGGAAACTCACGGCACTTTGTTTGGCGCTTGTGCTGCTTCTGGCTTTGCCTGTGAGCGTATCCGCCGCAGTCAGTCCGGAGGTTCGCAACAGCGTGGTGGTTGTGCGCTCCTGCATGGCGCTGGAAACATCGCAGGTGATATCTTTCGGCTGGGGTACCGGTTTTTTCGTGAACGACCAGTACCTGGTGACCAATTTTCATGTGATCTCTGATTTTGTTGAGTATGGCTCCGGCGAACTGGTGCCCCTGCGCTTTGATGATATGATGGTCCGGGGACGTGCGAAAATCCGGATTCACTTTGACTCCGCAGACTATGTGGAAGCCTTTGTGGTTGGTTATGATGAGATCAAGGATATTGCCGTCCTGCGTCTGGACAACGCCACAACCAAACGCAACGCACTGAAATTAAAAGAGCCTACGGAAGATATGGTTGGCTCCACCATCTATGCCATCGGATACCCAGGGCTTGCGGAGGATATTCTGGCAGATTCCACAACCTCTTGGGGAGAAAATGACTCTACGGTAACCTCCGGAACTATCAGCCGGCTGTTTACCCAATCCGGAACCGGGCAGCGGAATGTTCAGATTGACTGCGACATCAAACACGGCAATTCCGGCGGCCCTGTGGTAGACGAAAGCGGTGCGGTAATTGGCGTGGCTACCTGGGGGATCAGTAATCCCGAGCAGGAGTCCATGCATTATGCGGTCAATGTTGCAGAAGTCATTCCATTGCTGAACCAATATAATGTGACCTACACCATAGCAGATGCTGCAGATTCTGCGGTAGATGGCGCTACATTGTCCAATGCGGGGCTTACTTACGCACTCATCGCAGGCGCTGTGGTCATCATTGCAGGCGTTGCGGCGGCAATACTGCTGCTGCGGCGCAAAAAGAAGCCTTCCGCCCCCATTGTCCCTGTTACACCAGCACCGGTCAAGAGGCCCTCCATTCGTTCCTATTCCAAGGCAAACTATGGCGTCCGTGTACAGCTTTCCGGTCAGCCCGTTATGATTGGAAGAGGAAGCGGCTGCGCCATGCGCTTCCCGCAAAATACGCCCGGTGTCAGCGGAAGCCACTGCACCGTGCAGTGGGACGAAGCAGCCAGCGACTTCATCGTAACAGACCTGAATTCCAGCTACGGCACGTTTCTCATGACTGGTCAGAAAATGGCAGCCAATGTGCCCTACCGTCTGCGGGCTGGCGATAAGTTCTATCTGGCCGATCAGAATCATGTGATCGGTTTGGAATTGGAGTAAGTCTATGAATCTGGACTGTTATCTCTTTACGAGTCAGGGAGGCCGATCCTGCAACCAGGATTCCATAGGAAAGGCCGAAACCGACGAAGGCGGGGTCTTTGTGGTGGCGGATGGTCTGGGTGGTCATCTGCACGGAGAGCAAGCAGCACAGTGTGTGGTGGATACACTGCTGAATGCTGCACACACGCCCCCCGCCAAGGATCTGCTCTCCTGGTTAAATGGGGCAATCGACCGAGCAAACGCAAATATTTTAGAACTTCAGGCTGAACATAACTGCAACATGAAAAGCACCGTGGCAGCGCTTGCGATCAGCGGAACCGCCGCTGTCTGGGCAAACGTCGGAGATTCCAGGCTGTATTATCTTCACAGCCGGAAGATAGAGCGAATCACAGAAGACCACTCCGTTGCCTACAGGAAGTACAAAGACGGTGAAATCAGCAGAGCTGAGATCGGTACAGATGAAGATCAGGCCAGTTTGCTTCGGGCGTTGGGAAACAGGGAGCGGGGTAAACCCGATTCTTATCGTCTGGAGTATCCGCTGGCGGAAGGTGACGGCTTTCTTCTCTGTTCGGATGGCTTGTGGGAGTATGTTTTGGATGAAGAAATCCTGGTAGAGTATTTGAAAGCAGGTTCCGCCCGAGAGTGGGGAGAACATCTGTTGCTACGGGCAATGGAACGCATTCGTCCGGGAAATGACAATCTGTCCCTGATTACGGTTTTGATTCCGTCCTGCACAACGGGAGGTAGCAAATGAAGCGAAGAATGATTTCAATAGCGGTTATCCTTCTGTGGGTACTTGCCATGCCGGCTGCTGTATTTGCCCAGGCAGATGCCCCGATTTCCGTATGTGCGGGATATCTGGCTGGAGATACCGTATATGTTTTCGGGCATTTCTCCCAGGAGGACTCCTCTGATCAGGAGATGTCTCTGGTCGTAACCAATCAGGAGCGAGGCAGTGCCTGCCCTGTTTCAGTATCGGAATCCAATGTACCCACCCGATATATGCTGCTGGTGGATGTATCCACATCCATGGCTCCATACAAAGGCCTCCTCAACCGTTTTGTCAGTGAATTGATGGCCGTGGAGGGTTGTAATCTGTCAGTTACCATTGCTGCCTTTGACCGGGAATTCCGGGTGGTGGCTTCCGACCTGACCCAATGGGAAGACGTTCAGAAGGAACTGTGGTCCCTGCAGTATCAGAATGACGGAAGCAACATATGCGGAAGTGTGGCAGATGCCCTGGTGTATCTGGGGGAAAAATCCTATTCCGGCGGTGAATTATGTAACCTGGTTGTGATCACAGACGGAAAGCCCTGGTACAGCAACGACGCCGCCGCAGAGCTAGCGCAGGAGAATCAAAATGCACAGAAAGCAGCCGCTGTGATGGGTGCATATCCGGATCTTGTGGTACACACCCTATGCTTCCAGGGCTGGGAGGAAAAGACCGGCGAGGTGCTTCTGACAGGGAAAGGAATGCATATGCAATCTCCCTCCCTTTCTTCGGCTGGGGAAGCAGGAAAATCGGCGGCGGAATTTACAAGCAATCTTTATTCCCTGCAATTTCCGCTGATGGGATACGGGGATACTGCCCTAATTTCTGACGCCATGCTGTTGGGTGCAAAAAGCCAGTGGATATCCCTGGGAAATATACGCAATGTGGCAATCGCACCTGTTTTACCTGAGGAATTCTTGCCCCAGCAGGATCCGGCAGATGAGTCGCCCACAGAAGGAACCGCCCCCACAGAGGAAACCGGGACTGTGGAGGAAACCACCCCCACTGAAGAAGCTGAGCCCACAGAATCCACAAATCCTGCCGCAGAGACCTCCCCAGTGGTCATGGAAGATCTTTCAGCTTCGGATGCCATGGGCAGTTTGGTACCCTTGATCATTGCCGGAGCCGTCGGAGTATGCACTGCATTCATCATACTGATCGTGGTGATTCTTCGCAAAAAGCGGATGGCAAGGGACTCCGTTCGAATGCGCGTGGAGGTTCTCTCCGGCGATGTGTCAAACCTGAAAAAAGTTTATTTTCTCCATGACAGCTTTGTAATCGGCACGGGAAGGAAATGCGACATCGTACTGCACGATGCCCAAGCTGCTCCGGTGAACACCCGCATTTTCATGCAGGATCAAATAATTTACATTGAAGACATGCACTCGCCCAACGGAACAACCCTCAACGGTATGCGTATCTATTCTTCAAATCGCCTGCGTAGCGGAGATCAGATAGGCGTCGGCTATGTAACCCTTCAATTCCTGTTCTAACGCTCCGGATCAAAGAAATTTGCTTCTGCCAGGCTTTAACATTGTTCCGCTTTCACTCTGTCATTATGCTGAAAAATCGCACACGAGATAGCGCAAAACACCACGCCACAGTGCCTTGGCCACAATGAAGTTCTTGATTAGTCCGGCGAAGGAGGTCAGCAAGGTGTGGATGGCCATGAGGCAGATCAGCAGCACAATAATGTTAATGAAAATTTGTCCCGTTGATGGCGCCGTCCAGCTTCGCCACTCCATCCAATACCAAAGACATGGTATCAACCCTTGGTATTGTGGCAGTTGTATCCGGCGGCGTTGGAATATGAAGGCTCCTGCAAAAAATGCCTTGACTTTTTGATATAATTCCATTCTTCTGATAGGAAGGAAGCGACAGTTCCAAGTCAAAACCTCCGGCTAAGCCGGAGGCTTGACTAAGCCCTAGAAGGGCTTTTTACTGGCCTCACCCCTAAAGGGG
>CALWOA010000035.1 GCA_944382965.1 uncultured Oscillospiraceae bacterium
CTAGGCGCTATTGGCAGCCTTTCTGGGGAATGGTGCATGAAGCACCTTTTGCACCGGCTGAAGCTTTTACAATCGGTCGTAGGAGCCGTTCATAGTTCTCTGGATGCTGCGGCCTGCTCTATGGCAGCCAACATCAAGAGCGCCTATGAGATTTACAGGAAGGAGGAAGCGAAATGACGGTACGCATTACACACGCACCTGCAGAGTGGCGCCTTGCAGTGATCATCAAGAGCTTTGTAACGGCATTATGCCAGGACATACCCTGTGACATTGAGGTCCAGGAAGAAGAGCCAATGAGCTGACGGGTAGCCACGCCGCCGTCCCTGCATTGCAGCGGATAGGTGGCGGGCTTTTCTTGTGTCCAATTCGGACACTTCCGGCACTTGCCCCACCGGTATGAGCTGAAACCTGGAATCGGTGGCCATTGTCTGCCACTTATTTGGTGCCGGACAATGGAAATGCCAGCTAATCCAGTGCGATAAGCCGTGAAACACGCTGTAGCATTGAGACCCAGGAGGCAGAGACCACGGTCTGATGGGCAGCCCCGCCGCCGTCCCTGCATTGCAGCGGATGGGTGGCGGGGCTTTTTCCGGTGTCCAATTCGGACACTTCCACGTAGGCAGCTGCGCACGGTTTGCCTGTGATCCAGGCGCGGGGGCTGTGGGCGTGTCCTGGGCGCGTATGCGGGCGTATTTTACTTGTCCCTCCGGCTGGATTTTCCAGCCGGAAATTTTTCTGCTGCGTGTGCGCAGTGTTCCCCGCCCAGCTGTAAGCTCCCCACTCTACTGCCGGTAGAGGTGGGGGGGACTGTTTCCGCCTGGTGTCCTGTAGTCTTTATCGGGCAGAACAGGGGAAAGGCGCAGCACGCAGCGTGGGGAAAATTTTTCGCACGAAGGATGGCACCTGGTCTGGGGGAGAAGAGCCCCTGATTTTGGCGGCGTGGGGGTATGCTCAGGGCTTCGCCCTCCTGCACGGCTGCGTGCGCGTATGGCGCGCCCAAGCCAGCCCAGAAAATCCATACAGACTGCCCCTGCCGGGCTTCGCTTTTGTAGCATTTTTCAAGATGGGTTTGGTTATATTTCAAGCCTCCATTCAGGCGAAATCTTGTGTAACCCTCCTGTTTTCTTGTGGTTATTATACCAGAACCACCCCCGGCGAAAAAGCCGTTTAGCCTTTTTTCTACACCCCCTTACGAGAAGTTAATACCCACCACCAAGGAAAAACGAAGAGCCTCGTGGCGGCGTTATTTGCTTGCTTTTTTGGGAGGCGTGGATTTAATCAGTCCCTTGCTTTTGTACGGCTGCGGCTGCGCCTGGGGCCTGGGTAGCCTGAAATAAAGGAATTCCATGGAAGCACCGTAAACGCTCTGTTCCTCATAGCCGCTTGAAATCTTTTCTGCATCGCTGGGCAGAACGATCCCCTCAAATTCGGTACACCAGTGACCACTATATTCGGGCTGTTGTAGGTTGGCGCTGGGGACATAGGACCGGACACCGTTCCCCTTGTCCCCGCTGCGTTTTTCCTTTGTTACATAGGCTGCCAGCCGCTGAAATGTGGTTAGCTCGTTGACCTTCATTTGATTGATATACACTTGACCATACACCCACAGCGCCCTTACGGTCTCATACTCTTCTTTTTTCAGAAGAAGAAAGCAATGCACGTGGCGCCGGACCGGCTTTTCCTGGGCCTCCTGTGGCTGCGTGTGGTCCATTTGTTCCCATCGGTCAGAGTCCCGCCACGGGGCTACTTCCCATGGCTGGCCGCCAATGGGAAGCGCTCCCGGCTCCTGGGCAGTCGGTGTGCCCTCTACTGTGTAAATGTACAGCAGAGGTTTACCGATGCGCTTAAACTCGATCCGCAGCTTGCGTATGTAGTCGGAGAAGATTCTCTGCGTATGTTTTTGGTTTGCAGGAAGGTTTTCATCCGTGAATGTAAAAGTACAAAAACAGGCATCTTTTCTATCAAAGTTGGCACAAAGCAGCAGTTGCAACTTCTCTGTGGCGTTCTTCACATTGATAAACTTCTGGGCCGCAGTTGTGGCGGCCTGCTTTGCCTGCCTGGTTGCCTTATTGTCGCTTGGAATGGCCCGGCTGTACCGGACTACTTTCTGATATCTTCCAGCCGTCATTGTTCGGATATAAAAACCTTTTGCCATGATTACATTACCTTTTCACTCTGCTTTTCCGTAGTGCTGTTCGTGAAGTGCCGTATAATAACTTAATTCTGCTTGCTTGTATGCTTCGCTGGAAAGCTCCCAGTCTGGGCAATGTGAACCCTGTTCCGGGGTAGGGCAATAGAATGTCCCCTTTAACTTTAATTGGCTCCATTCGCAGGTCTCGCAGGTGTGTGGTATATAGCTGCAAAACTCTTCCCAGGTGGGCTGCGGGATAAAATCAAAATCAAACCGGTAGACCTCTCCGGAATCCGCCGTTACGGTCTTTGAGAAAAAGGCAGTAGCCATTTCTCTACGATCAGAGGGCAGCGGGAAATGCTTAATCGGTCCGGGCTGCTCTGATTCCATCAGCAATGAAATAGCCATGTTGTCATACATCTGTTTTTCTCCTTCCATCTGCCGCCACAAAGTTGTGGCGGGAATAAGATTGTTTTAGAAGAGCCCGCCACAAGGCTGCTGTAACCCTGTGGCGGCTTGGTTACCGGCTGCCCGCCACAATTACAGGCTGAATATCTCCGCCGTCTTCGCATTGGAGGTAGCGCACGAGGTTGGGATAATAGATCAGCTGCTTACACCCTGCCCGTCTGATGGGGATAAGCCCGCATTTAATCCAGGCTCTGAGGGTGTATTCAGAGACTGGCAGGCCGTCTTCCTTCGCCCTGGCTACGGCCTCCCGTATGGTCATGACCTCAGCCATCAGGTTTTCACCGCCTTTTCTGCTGCCAGGTCTTCAATAGCTTTACAGACTATTGATTCTCTTTCTGCATTTAGCGGCGTACGCAGCCATCTAACTAGTGTTTGTTCACTCACGCCGATATGAAGGGCAATTTCCCAATGCCTGACATCATTTTTCCTTGCCATCAATCTTACTTCCTCGTTTGCCATGCTAGTTCCTCCTTGACATGCGTATAATATTCTGCTAGTATTGGTTTAATGATGATAATATTCTACCTTACATACAATGCGCAGTTCAAGCAGAAGGAAGTAAAATTTTTTCGACATGTGAGTTTAATGGAAGAATAAAATCAACTATTGAGGTGTTATTATGAAAACTGAGAGTTCGCTAATAATGGCCGTTCGCCTAAAAAAGCTTCGTTTGGAAAGGTCTCTTTCACATGTTTCCCTTAGCAAAGCCCTTAAAGAACAATTCGGAATTGAAATATCCAGGGATAGTTTGATGAATTATGAAGTCTCAGACCCGAATAGCACAAAGGCATACAAAAACGAAGGAATGAGAGTAGAATTTCTAAGATGCCTTGCCGAGTTTTACGGAGTGTCAACAGACTATATTTTAGGACTTACCAATGACAGGTCTAGTGAACGCTTGACTGTAGATGATCTAGGCTTTTCAGACTATGCTATAGAGAAATTGGAAAGTTATTCTCGATTCCACAAAGACTACCTTTCAGGAGTAGATATGTTGCTTCAAGCAAGTGACTTCTATAGTTTTGCTGCGTTTTCATTTAGACTCAGGGACTTCATAAGGCTAGAGCGGTCTGCTGGTCGTTCATGGATTGCGCAGGTGGGAGATATAGTTGAGGGCGAACGCCAACGACAACTTATAAAATGCACTGTGCGGGAAGGACTAGAGAAAATGATCTTTGAAAAATATCCAGAAGCAAAGGGGCTTGTGGGTATCGTATTAAGTGATGAGCTAATTGAAAATAGGAAAGCAGAGGTAATGCGGTGTGCTGAAAAAATGATATGCACATGCACGGGATATTCCAGCTATACGGAGGAAGTCAAACATAGAAATAACTTTTCAAATAGAATTGATACAGAGTAAAAGAAAACATGCTCCTACCGTAAAAGTGGGAGCATGTTCCTTTCTGGGTGTCCGATTCGGACACACTTTCTTTTGCGTTTTCTGGGGTACATTTTGGGGACCGGTTGGGGTCCCAAACCGTCAAACGGTCCCCAAAGATATATGACGGTATGCGTGTACTAAGTGCAAATTATGGTTGCGGCGCAACGGTTTATAAGAGAACACGCCACGGCATAAAACGGCTGGGGCAGCACTCGTAATGAGAAGGTCGCCTGTTCGAGTCAGGTCACTAGCTCCAAGAAAACCGCCGTTTTCAAGTCGAAAACGGCGGTTTTTCTAACTATTGCAGGGGCTCTGAAAGGAGCCTATTTTTGCTTGGCGTTAATTTGTCGTTATTTTTCTCCATGCGGTCGTTTTCAGCTGAAATAGGAAAAATGAAAAAACGGATTTTCCAAACTTTTTGACTGAAAATGAATTGACTGCCTTCTTCAGAGAATTGTGACCCCACCGGGGGGCGCCTTTTAAATAATCGGCAAATACGCAACTTTTTTACGAAATTATCGAAAGAAAAGGAAACTGCTATTTTCAGGATTTTCTTAATATATCTTCGGTGATCTGGGTGTCCAGATCAAGTTCTTTGAAATAATCAGCTGCTTGCCTGATGCTGCGAATTTTATACATTTTAGATTACCTCTAATATAAAAATGTAATTGAATGGCGCACTTTCAAAATCACATGAATGCGCTGGAGAATTTCTCCTCCAGCGCATGGTATCTGATTTTGAAAAGTCCATTCGCATTATTTGCCTATTTCGAAATACAGACAACATGAAGACGGTGGTAGAGCGCCGGGAAGCCGGTAACGTAATCTGGAATCCCAAGTTTGATGACATTGCCGCACAGATGGGCTTTGTGCCCAAGGTATGTAAGGTCTGCCATCCTGAGACCAAAGGGAAGATAGAACGACTGGCTTGGTATATAAAGGACAACTTCTTCCCCAGGCGACAGTTTGAGGATCTGGAAGACCTGGCCAACGTGACGAAATTCACAATCCTCGCCGGAAAGGTATCCCTTTCGCCCATTATCGACTGCTATGAGGGTATTCCGGTAGCATGGAGCATTAGCAGCAAAACGGATGCGCAATTGGTAAATACCATGCTTGATCGTGCAACCCATTCTCTTCCGCAGGATGCCAATCCGATTATTTATTCAGATTGAGGCCGCCATTACCGGTGGCCTGGTTGGATCAAGAGGGCACACGATGCGAGGCTCACCAGATCCATGTCTAGGAAAGGATATTTGCCAGACAATTCAGCCTGTGAAGGATTTTTCGGGAGAATGTGTTTTATGGTCGTTTGTGGCAAGGCGTCACACTGGAGAAGTTTATGCAGCATATTCAGGCGTATATGGTTTGGTGCCGGAATACGCGAATAAAGCTGTCTCTTGGAGGACTGTGTCCAGCGGAATATAGAACAAAAATGGGGGACCATTTAGTCCAGTAAAATACCCGCAGGCCCTTACTGCCACAGATTCTCTCTAAGGGAGAGGGCTGCGTGGCTAAAAGCCACTGACAACCGCATCCAGTTTGGGAGAAGGTCGGCTTTGTTGAAACAAGCAGAAATCTGTTGAAAAGAAAAGTACCGCAATTCCATGTTGGGAAACTGCGGTACGAATTACATATGGGGTTTGTTTATGATTCTTTGTTTTCCAAAGAATGGCTTGAATTTCAATTCAATTTCGTATCAAGGGAATTGAGCAACAAACGGACATGGCAAGCAATGCAAACTTCCGTAAGTTTGCATTGCTTGAGTACCAAGCCCCAAAGATCCTCTCAAAATGAGAGGGCTGTGCAGTTTATAGCTCCTAAAAATATATTAGAATAAAATGCAGGCGGAATACGCAATCGTCCGCTCACCATAATAGTATGGAACCCCATTATCCCGGCAGACTTGAGTGACAAATAAGCCATAGCCTTCCATGGAAGAATATGCTTGTTCTGGAAAGCGGCACGGCTCCGGAAACGCACACTTTTTACAAACCCGGCAGCCGCCAGCGCCTAAGCACAGGGCATTGGGGTATTCCTTGCGGATGATTTTGGCCATATTCAGGAAATTCTCCATATGGCGTTCTCCGGTTTCCCGGTAGCATCGGCTGTCGATGGTTTTGGTCATGTGGCCAACCGTTTGCAGGAGGATGCCGTTCTGATATTGTTGGATTTTGGCAGCGCACTCTTCCAGAGTACCGCAGTTGGGGGGACAGGTCCAGTTCTTGTTGTATGCCTGACACTTGTCAGCACGGCACATCTCCCGAACCTCTACCATCGGTTTTAGCGTAGAAACATCACAAGGCGCAGCCCTATCGAAGCCGATATCCAGGGCTGTCTGTATCCATTTTTCCATTACAGAGCCTCCTTGGGGAAATTGGTCTGTTTGCCAAAGGTACGCTGGAAATCAGGCACTGATGCCAGCTCCAGAAATTCGATTTCTTTTACCAACTTGTCACTCAACGCCTGCTGTTCCTTGCTTACGGCCAGAAGCTTAGCTCCGCTGCCTGCGGCATTGCCCACAGCCCGGATCCTGGGCAGAAGGATAGGAGGAAGCAGACCGATGGTGCAAGCACTCTTAGGATCAATGAAGCTACCAAATGCTCCTGCCAACAAAACTTCATCAATATCCGTCAGCTTGATACCAAGCTGCTTTGCCATCAGTTCAATACCTGCTGCAATGGCTCCTTTGGCAAGCTGGACTTGGCGAATGTCATTCTGTGTCAGGTAAATATCCTCCGTCAGGAGGAAAGCCCGTTCTCCCTCGAATTGGGTTTGCGCAGACTGGATCCTGCCCCGCTGATTGATGATGCCGTTTTTCAGCATCACAGCGACTGCATCGATCAGCCCGGAGCCGCAGATACCCACAGCTTTTGTATCTCCTATCACATGAACCTTTGGCCTGCCATCTTTCCAGGTCACATGATCGATAGCCCCCACGCTGCCCCGCATTCCTAAGCGGATATTGGCTCCTTCCAAAGCAGGACCGGCAGCGGTGGAACTGGCGATCATATGATCCCTATTTCCCATAACCATCTCACCGTTGGTGCCGATGTCAACCATGAGTGTGATGGTTTCTTTCTTATACATTTCCGTGGAGATGATACAACCCATTGTATCTGCACCTACATAGCCGGACAAATCTGGCACAATCAAAAATTCTGCATTGGTGCAGATTGGGAAAATACTGACCGCAGGAATGGTTTTCGTCTCTGTCAGAATGGGCGAAAAGGGAACCTTTGCAAGATTTTTAGGACTGATATCCATAAGTAGCTGCTGCATACAGGGATTGGCAACTAGCGCAATTCTCTGTATGCTGCCAGTGGAGACAAGAGCCTTTTTGCAAACCTCTGCGATCAACTTGGAGAGGCCTTCTCGGACACAGGTACACATCTCTTCCTGCTTGCCGTCCAGCGCTGCTTGGATTCGTGTGATCACATCAGCACCATAAACACCCTGCGGATTTAGTGCGCTGGCTACTGCCAGCTCTACCCCAGTTTTATCCAGAAGAAAACAGACCATTGTGGTTGTCCCCAAATCAATGGCAATGAGATTTCCCATGATGTTATCGTCAGCGGAAATCGAAATATCTGTTCCGACAGAGAGAATGCTGGCGGCTATGGCAGCTGGACGCTCCAAAGTCATATCCCGGTCAACGATAGTCTGACAAGCAAGGACCTCCTGCCCATTGACGGTTACTTTACATTTGCCACAGGTGCCTTTTCCACCGCAGGGAGCATCTGGTGCTACCCCTTCACGGCGCAAAGTTTCCAGAAGGCATTCTCCTGCTTCACCATAAAGGGTCTGATTCTGAAGCTGAATGGCATACTTCATTAATGCGGCCCCTTTCTTAATAAATCTCTTTAAACACAGAATACATTTAAGTACGCCGTTTATTTATTATGGGATTATGTATTTCCCGGTGCCGAGCAGTAGCTGAACGATACTGCCCGGCACCCTTTGGGAAGAAAAGGGACAGGTGTATTTGTCAATAAAACAAAATACATGCTGTATGGCATTACTTCTTTTCTTCATCTCCGACAACAGCGCCACTGACCGTCAGAATAATTCCGGCAATGTCCGCAGCTGTACGAAAAGCAACACACAGGGTTTCAGCAGGATCCAAGATCCCAGCCATGCGCAAATCCCTGAAGGTTCCGGTTGCTGCATCAAAGCCCCAAAAAGAATCGTTCAAGTTTTCCTCCAATTTACCCACTATGGCAGATCCGCGATATCCGGCGTTTTCCGCGATAATCCGGGTTGGAGCACGTAGCGCCTCGGCAACGCAGAGCATACCCATGCGCTCTTCTTCAACTGCATTTTCAATCAATTTATCCAGGGCAGGAACGCCCATCAAATAGGCCTTGCCGCCGCCTGGTGCAACACCAGAGCGAAGGGCTGCATATATTGCACTGACTGCGTTTTCCATTCGATGCATTCTTTCAAACATCTCATACTCTGTCGTTCCTCCCGCCACAAGCGTGGCAGAATTTCCTGCAAGGATAGCCAGAGTAGCGTTTAATTTCTCAATTTCATATACCGAGTCTGTCTCTGCCAAAAGTCGCTTTGTATATTTTCGCAGCGCCATTACCATGGCTTTGTTTTCTTTAGAAAAGCCTTTCAAAATGGTTTTTTCCTTTTTCAGCACTGCATGATCCACTCTTCCGCATATTTCCAGACCACAGCTGCTCAAATCCAGTCCACAGTCTTCGTCAATGACAAGTCCACCGGTTTTGGACGAAAGTGCATGCATATTTCTTGTCATGGTACTGCCATGACCGGGACCAAAGCCTACCACTACACGAAATACACCTCTATAGTTGTTGGCATAAATAAAATCCAGCAGTTTCTGATCCATCTCCTTTGTGATGATCAGAAGGGGGAACTTTTCTTTTATAACGCAATGAAAGATATTACGGAGTTCTTCCAGATCGTTGATTTTTCTATTTACCAGAAGAATATAGGGTTTTTCCAGATTTACAGTATTTTCTACCGGATCATCTACAAAACCGGCATATTGAAAGCCATAGTCATAACAAAGACCATCCGATATTTCAACGCGGGATTGTGCTTCCTGGCTGTCAGTGACCTGGACTACGCCATCTGTACCCACAGCTACAAATGCGTTTTCCACATATTCGCCGATCTCTTGATTATCCGATGCTATGGTCGCTACCGCGCAAAGAATATCTCTTTCTTTTGCTGGAATAGAAGACGCAAGAATTGCTTCTTCTACCACAGGGACTGCTTTTTGCATTCCCAGGCGAAGACGAACAGGATTATAGCCAGAGGCAATCATCCGTTTACCTGCCGAAATCATGGCATCTGCAAGGATGACGGTTGCAATGGTACCATCACCGGTTTGACGGTCAACTTTCAGCGCAGCATCCCGCAGAAGGGCAACACCAATATGTGCATCTGGATCGTCAAGCTGGATCTCCGGCAGAATTTTCTTGCCTGCGTTGACAATTAGCGGAATATCATGTTTTCGGCTTAAGACCGTATTCCTTCCATTGGGGCCGTAGTTTGGACGCAAAACTTTTGCTAATTTTTCTGTACCTACCGTTACAGCATTCAGTATTTCTGAATCCGCTCTGACGTAAGCCATTCCATTACCTCTCGATTCCGTCTTCGTGGCACGGTAAGGTCTGCCGAAACCAACAGACCTTACCGGTGGCTACTTTGCGATTATTCAATCAAAACAACAGAAGTGCCTTACTTTTTTAACCAATCAAGGCAGGCTTGATTGGTGTGCTGGGGATTGTGAGCCCACGCATCTGCACCGGTGAGTTTCATGGCCTCTTCACTGACAGGGTTGCCGCCAATGAGAATTTTGGTGGTTTCTCGCAGACCGGCAGCGGTGATCGCATCCACTGTTTTCTTCATGGAATCCAGTGCCAAGGTCAGAACGCCGCTGAGCAGGACAACATGAATATCCTCAGCGATCATGGTGTCCACGATCTTCTGGGGAGGTGTATCAATCCCCAGGTCGATCACTTCGATACCATTGGCTTCCAGGATTGAGCGGACAATGTTCTTGCCAATGTCATGCAGGTCGCCCTCGACGGTGCAGAGGATAACCTTACCTACGCTCTCAGTGGTGGTACCCGCCAGGGCAGGCTTCAGGATGTCCACGGCCTGGGTCATCAGTTCACCGGCGAAAATCAGATCGCCCACGAAATACTCACCCTTATCAAACATATCGCCAACAATATCTAGACCACGTTGGCAGGCTTCCAGCGCATCCTTGGCCTCGCTGCCACCATCTTCCATGACCTTATTCAAAATATCCAGAACCACTTCTTCATCCAGGTCACCTACTGCCTGCTTCAATTCATTGAAATCCATATACTGCTCCTTTCATTTGCAGAAATAAATAATATGAATGATTTTAATTTTTGGGAGGACCAATCTTACCTTTACGGTAAGCAGCGGTATACTTTCGGCACAACCGGTCACGGTTTAGAAGCGCCTCTACAGTCAATAGGGTAGAATACACATCACGGTTGACAGGATCTGCTATGACACTGTCCAGACCAGCGGCCATGCAAAGCGTCA
The DNA here is from genome assembly GCA_944382965.1 of uncultured Oscillospiraceae bacterium. GTDB lineage: Bacteria > Bacillota > Clostridia > Oscillospirales > Oscillospiraceae > Faecousia. The sequence continues at coordinate 10,539 of CALWOA010000035.1, forward strand.
GGAAGTTGCAGTTGACCAGCTTGCGTACAGGCAGGCCGAAAGAAATATTGCTCAGGGCTGCTGTCACATGCACAGTGGGATATTTTTCCTTGATCCTGCGGATGGCTTCGGTAAACTGCAGCGCAGAATCGCCTACAGCGGACAGAGCTAGAACCAGAGGATCAATATGCATCCGATCAGGCGTGATACCATATTCCGCAGCCTTCCCGATCAGCTTGAATGCATTTTCCACTTTGGTATCCGCGGATTCGGCAACACCGGAATTATCGCAACACAGTGCCACAACACCCCATTCGGGATTTGCCTGCAGCAGAGGCAACAGGATATCGCACTTTTCGCCTTCCAGCGAAATCGAGTTTATCAGGCCGGGCTTTTGTAGCTTGGGGAACACTTCCACCAGCATCTTGGGATCAGGGGAATCAATGCAGATCGGCTTAGTAGCTACGCTCTGAACCACATCGACCAACCACAGCAGGGCTTCCTTCTCTTCTTCGGGAGTGGTGCCGGCACAGACATCCAGGTAGTCAGCGCCAGCGGCCTCCTGCTTTCTTACCAGATCAATGATGAATTCTGCATCCCGCTCGGCAATAGCCTTTGCAGTGGACGGAATGGCGCCATTGATCTTTTCACCAATAATAATCATGCCGTATTTCTCCTTAGCGCATTGAAGCAATTACAGGTTGTGTAGGCCCCGCAGACGCAGCATGCCGTTGTACTTATCGTAACCGGCTCTCATGTAGGGCTCGATGCTTTCGGAAACAGGAGGATATTCCTTCTTGTACTCATCGTAGGGGACAATGTACTTGGATTTGAACTCGGGGAATTCATAGTGGACGATCGTGTCTTCCCGTTTCATGGTGGGATTGACCAACTGACCGGCATTATCATTCTTGCTGTGTTCAAGCACATATTCCATGGTAGCAACGTAGTTCTCCACGTTGATATCGTTCAGGGTCAAAGCGCTCTTGTCGCACAGGAAGTAGAAGTTGCCGCCGGGAGCCATAATGTCGATGATCTCCTTGGCCTTGTCGATGCACTGCTCCTTGGTTGCGGTGAGGAACATTGTCAGGGGGTAGAAACCTGCCAGGATGTGCTTTTTACCCAGCTTTTCTTTGAACTTCTTGGGGTCGCCATATTCCATGTACATTCTGGTACCCATAGGCATTTCTTCCAGAAAATCCACATAGCGGTCCCAGTCGTTTTCAATGAAAATAGTCATTGCCTGACCCCGCTCAGCTGTCTTGTGGACGACTTGTTTGAAGGTGGGCCAATAGAACTTCTCAAAGTCCTTGGTTCTCAGGTAGGCAGCCATATGGGTGGGGATCATGTTGGAGCCATTGGGATGGTCCACAGGATTGTAACCTGCCCACAGGCAGAAGGGCATCAATGCATCACAGGCTGCCAAAACCTTATCTGGCTGGCGTCGGATATCCATGGGAATCTTGGAGAATCCGCGGCAGTGGTCAGCCAGAAAGTCGAAGGGGATGTACTGGTGTGCGCCGCTTCCGGGAGGAGGAGAGTAGTAGCCATACTTATCGGCAATAAATTTGTTGGCCTTGCTGGTACGGGCACTAACATCCTGCAGGCACAGCAGGGTGCGGGCAAAGGCAAACTGGCGGTCAATTTCGCTCTTGGCATAGGAGGCGTTCAGTCTGGGGGAGATTTTCTCCAGGAAGAAGTCATAGGGATTTTCGATGAAAGCGTCATATTCGTCGGCCTTCATGTATTCCCGCTCGGGATGCTGGATCATGCCGGTAGTACCCATGACGCTCTGCTGGTTCTGGTTCAGCATCAGAGCCACGCCATAGTGACCGCCAGCTGCGGGAGCATTGTCACCGCGCAGGATCTCCATGCCCTTCTCCAGAATCTCGATACACTCGTCCGTATCATAGCGGCACTGGACATCCATCAGGCTTTTGCCGGAGTATTCGATAAGGAAGTTCCAGGTGATAGAATCGTGGACAGGGAATCGCTCGGGAATCACATTGTGGTACAGGTCAGTGTACATTTTCTCGCGTTCAAGTCTTAACTTTTCAGCATCCATGTTTTACCTCCGTTTCACATATTTTGTAGATCAGTTACAAAAGTAAACTGTAAACCTGTGAGAGCATCTCCCGCTCTAACTTTTCCACACGGGGGCGGGCGCTGTCCGGGGTTTCGGGATGCAGCTGCTTATACTGCTCCCAGGTACGGTAGCGGCTGCTGGCAAACACTGGGGAGTCAGAATGGGTATAGTCCTCCTTGTGGAATTCCTCGCCAGCCGCTTTGCCGGCGTTGTCGTAGACACCATAGTCACGAACTGTCTCGCACACGGCGATCAGGTTTTCCAGATTGATATCCTCGTAGATCAACGGATTCTTGTCGAAACCGAAGATAAATTTGCCGCCGGGCATCATGATATCCAGGAATTCCCTGGTTTTGTAGATACATTCGTCCTTGGTGCAAGTGGTCAGAGTGCTCAGAGGGAACAGTCCCGTAATCACGAACTTCTTACCCAGTTTTTCTTTGATGATCTTGGGATCACCGTACTCGAACTGGAGTCGGGTATCCGTAGGCAACTCCTGGAGGTAATCCAGGTAACGCATCCAATCATCCTCACAGAAAGCACGGGTATGGATACCCAGGGAAGCGTAGTCATTGACCTGCCGGGAGAAGGTTGGCCACCACAGCTTGGCAAAATCCTTTTCCCGCATAAAAGTAGGCATGTGCAGTGGAAAGAAGGATGCACCTTCAGCATGGGCAATGGAGGGCTTGCCAACCAGATAGTTAAATGGATACACCGCCTCGGCCGCTGCGGCAACCTTATCCGGGCGTCTTCGAATATCGGTAGACATACCAGAGAAGCTGCGGATATTATCCGTGATAAAATCCATGGGGGCGTAGCATGCTGCTCCGCTGCCCATGGGAGCGGAATAATAGCCGTATTTTTCGCTTATTGCCCGGCTGATACCGACAATATCCCGAAAGTCTTCTGCCTTCGCCTGGTTTGCCTGGTACAGGGCAAACAACGCCCGGGCGGGGTCATTCTGAAAATCCAGCTCCTTGTAAAGGCGGGGCAGAATCACTTCCCACATGCAGGCATAGGGGTCGGCAATGAAGCGGTCATACTCATCCTCTTTCAAGCCTACTACATTGGGGTGTTGCATCAGGCCGGTAGAACTCATCACGGAATTAGTAGAGCGCAGAGCCTGGCTCTGAGAGGGGTAGCGAGGGTTTCCGCCAAAAATATTCACATCTGTGAATATCCTTTCTGCCAGTTCTTCCACTGCGGGGGCCACCAGTTTGGGGTTCCACAAAACATCTTTGCGGTTCAGCCCTTTGTAACCGGAGATCACATCCATCGTCAGACTGACATTGATGGGAACCCGCTTGGGAATCTTATTGGTATAAATGTCGTTGAAAAGTTGCTGCCTTTCTTCTTTTAATGTCATGGGATACCTCCAATAATCAGGATTCTTTGGCTTTCATTTCTTCTTTCATCCGATAAACCTCAGTTCTGCTGAGTTTGTAGAAGAAGCGTAGCATCACAAAACCGACCAGAGGAATGATGGCGGGAATAATGGTGTAAGCATCGACAATTCCCTGCTTCAGCGCCTCTGTAGGTTCCGCTCCGGCAACATAACCAGCCGTCATCAGTACAAAGGGAATAATCACACTTTTCAGTACGGTAGCAAGTTTAACAGACACATTGCACATACTCATAATGAATCCATTGGCATCCACACCGGTCTTGTACTTGTGATAGATGACATTGTCCATGTAAAGCTGCAACTCCAGGGGCTGTGTAAAGCCGGTGATCGTCTGGCAGAGTACATTCAGTGCCAGGAACAGTACCGGAATTTCCGCCACAAAGCGGCAGGAGAAAAGAACCAGCGCGATCACAGGATAGACAGCAAGCAGTGTGCGGCGGTGATCCTCGATCTTATCGCCTGCAAAGCGAATTAGCAGAGTACCTGCCAGCCCACCAAAACCAGTCAGAAGCATATGCAGAGCCAGCAGATTGGTATCTTGGGCCACATATTTATAGTAGTACGTTGCCAGGGCAGGAAGCAGGAAACTGCCCATATTCGAGGTCAGATCAATCAGGACAGTGACCAGAAGTTGCGGATTGGTGACCAGCGCCTGGAGGATCTGCTTCAAACCCACCCGGGGCTCGCTGTCGCCAACTGTGGAAGCAGTATCCTCATAACCGGCTGAGAGAAAGAAATGGACTGCGTAGCCTGCTGTCATAACTACACCCGCTACGATCATCATAACCGCATAGGAGTACCGGTCCCCAATGGAAACCGCAACAGCAGCCACAAGGACGGGTGTAACATAACCGCTGGACAGTTTACCGATGTTGAATCCCGCCATTCGCTGAGATGTGAGCTTGGTGCGGGTACTGGGGGAATCCGCAACCAGATCGATCATGGACAGGTTGGAGGCCCAGGTTATGTTATAGGTACATCTGGCAATACAATAGAAAAGGGTGATCAACGCTGCGCATACGACCCCGGAAGAGACGGGTACATAACACAGGGCATAGGCAACTGTTGTTATCAATGGCATATAGACGAACCAAGAGCGAAGTCTCCCCCATTTTCCTGGCTTTATCATGGTGATCAGTGCACCTGCGATGGGGGCAACCACAAAATCAAATACACTGGTGATCATCATGACGACACTGACCAAGCCCAAAGGCAGTAGGGCGATATCGGTCAAAAACATGGAGAAATAAGTATTTGATACCGTGGAGATAAAACCTTCACCTATGTCTGCCGCACCCCAAAGGCGTAATCTTTTATTTTTCATATATCCTTCATATTCCTCCACGTAAGTCGATTGGACTAAGGGTGTGGCAACCCCGCAGTTAAACTACTCGCAAACGATGGATATTTAAGGAAAATCTTACAGTTCCTTGCCGGTATAGGTTTCCTTCATAAAAATCTCGATGACAGCTGCAATCGTGAACATGACAGCGCAGGTGTACAGGATGGAGGAGTAGCTGCCAGTAGCAGTCAGAACTGCACCGAAAATAACAGGTGTAAGGGAAGAACCGAAGAAGGAGCAGGCATTGTAAATACCGGAGGTGGAAGCCATATACTCACTGGGAACACTTTCCGCAACCATAACGTTCAGAGGACGGGTGGCGGACAGGAAGGCGGAGTCCTTGATAAAGACCATGGCGATCAGAGCTGCGGTGCTGTGGAACACAGTGAAGCCAACCATGGACAGCGCATACAGGATAGCGGAAGGGATGATAACCTTCTTACGGGAATGCAGGGCATCAGACAGAATACCGCAGCCGGGGTTCACAAAGAAGCCGACCAGGGAGGCTGCTCCGGTGATGGCACCGGCGGTGACTAGGGACAGGCCCTTCTCTTCGGTCAGATACAGCGTCAGGTAAGCGCCTAGACCCATAACTGCACCAACGAGGGTCAGGTTGGCAATGGTACCCATGATCCAGTTCTTGTTTAAGCAGGCCCTGATCACGTGTTTGGTGTAATCAGATGGCTTTTCCTGCTTTTCCTTGGGCTGGGGCTTGCCTCCCTTGACCAGAAGTGCGAAGACCAGGACGATCACGCCAATGACAGCACCGGCGGCGATGAAGCCGGCTTCCCAACCTTTTGCTTCAATCAGCGAAGGAATCAGGAATGAGGCGAGGACGATACCAACATTGGGACCGGCTAGGATGATGCCGTGGGCCAGACCCCTGTTCTGGGGAGGCAGATTCTCAAAAGCCATTAGATTGCAGCCCGCATAGATGGAGCAAGAAGCAGCACCCGCCAGGATACGCAAAACCATCAGAGCAGGGTAGCTTTGGTAGCAGAAGACGGTTGCAATTGGAATGATGGCGAACATACCGCCACAGACAATCAGGACGCGCTTATAACCAAATTTCTCGATGAGTATACCACCAAAGAAGTTTGTCAGGGATTTTGCTAGCTGGCAGGCAGATGCCATTGCACCGATCTGAATCAGGGTGATGCCCCAGGATTCATAGGCTGCGGCATAGCCGTAGTTCCATGTGTTATTGGACAGATACTGTACAGACTGCAACAGACATGCCAGAAGAACAATGAATACGCCGTGTGCTGTAAATTTGGTTTCTTGTTTCATTTCCGAACCTCCTTCAATTTTGTGACATGGATTGTGTGCCTACCGGTAACGAAGCTTCCCTCAAAAGAGGTGATCAATCCGGTACTTTGCTATAATACGGATCTGTGCTTAATCACCAAAAAAAGTATAGCATTCTGGATTGCTTTATTCAATGTGCCCAAAATACCATTCCTTTTTTTCTTTTCTGTACTGATTATTTACATATACTTTAACTTTTGTATTTTGAACCCAAAATACAAAGTTGTTTTTGTGTTCAAAATCCAATGGATCGCATTTCTTTTTTTCATATCCCATAATTTTTGTAAGCGCCTAACCACAAGTACCTTGACCAAATAAAATTGGGGCTATATTCAGACCTTTTTGTGACAAATTCGGGGCAGATTCTCTGACCAGGAAAGCAGGTTTTCCAGATAGTTCAGATTTGTGCCATCCATGTGCTTCGGAAGCTCCGTCAGCAGATGCTTCAGGTATTCGTAGATCTTTCAGTGCATCCTCTGTTTTATAAAGCCCGGCAATCTGCACCAGTGCCTTGTGCGCAATGGTATCCTGCCCAGTCTTTTGGCATCCCCCTTCAATGTCTTAAGCGCATCGTCATAATTCCTCCGGGCATGGGCCTAGCAGAATGCGCTGCGGATATTCGCACTATTCTTATCCAGAGATTTATATCCGCTGAACACATTGGAAACCAGTGCTCCAGAAAAACCGGTCAGGAATCTCTGGATATTGCTCCTGCTCCGAGTCTTTTCTTATAGATACAGGATGACGAAATTTCTGCAACAGAACAGGAACAGCACATTCTGCTGAAATGGGTCAATACCCAGCTGGCGGCGAATCACGGCACATAACCCGTCAATTCCCAAGCGAAGATCGGTATAGCCGCGGTAATGTAGATCCGTTCAAAGCCCGTAGCGTTATTCGGCATGGAACATCATCTGCAATACTTGATCCAACACACAATGGGTCTGCATTCTGAATCTACAGCGTGCCTGGCTTTGTCGTCAGACAAAGCCAGGCACGGTTTCTTTTTGCTCCATTCTTGCAGCTGATACTCCTGCTTCACGTCACTGATCTTCACTGCCAATACCACACTTATACTTTCTTGAAAAAACTGGAATTCAAGTTTTCCTAAGGGAGATTCATCTTCTTGCATTACCATTGAACGCGGTAGTGTATGGAGGATTAAGCGTTTGCTGATTTTCTCCTGATAAAAAATTTCGGACAGTACTTTGCTAAATTCGCTTCAACGGAACGCCCGGTTCGGATGAACGGTGTGGGCAGTTCGGTTGAAGCGGTGTGAAATTTA
>CALWOA010000036.1 GCA_944382965.1 uncultured Oscillospiraceae bacterium
CTGTCCAGGATCTGGATGTTTTGCCTTCTGAGACTGCGCCAGTTTGATGGCAATGGCGTTGTCATATGCCACCTGCAAGAAATGAGCCTGTACTCCCTGCATTACAACCGGTTGAATTGTCCGGGGGATACCGGCTGATTCAAAGATTTCTTCTGCCTTACCAATGATCTGCTGGGTAACTGCAAACAAATATTCTCCAAATTCCATGTTTAGCTCCTTCCGCTGAATGTTCTCCGGATAACAGGCCGCTGTATAATCCATCCACCCTCCGGCGTTGCAATCACGTCCACTTTCCCATCCACTACCCTGATAATATCCCATCCATCATGCAGCATTCGGTCCAGTGCATCATCGCTTGCAATATGCTGTTTTCCGCCATTTTTGTACGCAAAATACAATACTTTGCTTTGATCCATATTGCCCCCTACCACACAGTTGTTAGGATTCCATTCTCAAAATACAGTGTTGAGAACGTATAAGACCAGGCTACACCGCCATCGCCTGTAGCTTCTATGGACAAGTCCGACACGACATTAACATTTTGGGTTTGTCCAGCGCTCCAGGTCGGGCCTGGGTAATCGGAATATACCCACAGCTTTCCTTTGAGTACGACATTATCGGACTCGATACCCATTCCATCAAACGGACCATCAAAATTGCAATTTATTGCCCCGTATGTGTTATTTTTGTACCCACCAGACATTTTCCCACTGCTATCCATCTTCATCCAGTATCCGGAATCATTTCCGCATTTCACAACGCCTGTTATATTTGCATTCTGACAGGTTAAGATTCCGTTTTCTGACATGGAGGAATAGGTAGAACTCCAGGATATTTTTGACGCTTTTAGTCTGATGGAATCTGCTTTTTGCGCAATAATGGACTCCACCTGCCCGGCAGTTACCTTGGAATTGATGGAATCGGTCAGCAAGTCAATGGAAGCTTGCACATCATCCTTGGTTGGGTAGCTGTTCATCCGCAAAATGCCGTTATCCAGATCCAGGAAGAAGGTTTTTCCGCCGTCCGCGCTTTGAATCGTGCCAGCCGTCAATTTTGCCGCCGTAACCGCTTCCGCTAGAAGGCCCTGCTCCAGTGTTGCGGCCAGCTTAAACGGCCCGTTGTATCCTTTGTCAGAAGCAGCCCAGCCCTCATAGTTAAAGCGCCACACCTTAACTGCTTGGTTTGGGTCCGGATTGTCCGCCACATAAAGGGTATCCGGCATACCGTCCCCATCGGTGTCCAGCACCCGGACGCAGCCGCCTTTCACTCCCATAAGCAGTTTTCCCGCCTGCTCCATAGCAGTTGCAAACCAGGTTTTGTCCGGCTTCTTCTCCACTTCCTTCTGCTGCTGCGCAATGGTCTGTGCCAGGTTAGAGCGAACTTTTCCCAGGGTAATTTCCTCATACCGATCCAGCAGCGGTTTGTACTTGGTTGCTACCGCCCGGGCAGTGGCCGAAACCTTTAATTTCGGGAATTCTACGGAAACGGTATCCCCCAGATTTACCCGTTCCAGAAGCGCCATGCCTTTGTATTCCTCGGTTTGTTCCAGCTGGACAAATCCCACGGTCAAAGATACATCCGGCACGCCGATCTGGTTGTCGGCAATATACCGCTGTGCCCGGGTACGCAGCTGCTCCTGAGTCGGTGTCTCCTGCCACTCCTGGGACAGATCCAGGGGCAGAATGCGCACATAGTCATATTCTCCTTGGGTATTTACGATCTTTTCATCCAGCTGCATCAAAAGCCCGTCCTGGCCCAACCAGTAAGGGTACACACCGGTATAGCAGGATTCACAGTTTTCATCCTGCTCCAAAGTGGTCAGGTTCTTCCCGTAACGGATGGATACACCCCGATCTGCGCCCAGCCGTCCGTAGAGCTTTACAGAGTACCGATCAAAGTCATATTCCCCGCCGTAGGTGTCCAGGACGCTGCCCTGGGTTCCTCCCAGCAGGGACCAGATGGACGCCGGCGCCGCCACGGTCATGGTTGCCTGGGTGGCCTTGTCCGTCCAGAAATCAAAGGGGCACTCTACCGCTGCATAGTTTTTCAGCCCCCGCAGGGCATCCGCTGCGCTCTGCGCCGAAAACGGAGAAACAGGAATTCCCATCAGGTCGTAGGCAATGTGCCGGGCATAGGCGCTCACCGTGCCCCGAAATGGCTTTGTAATCCGGTAAATCCGAAATGGCTGCGGATTGGTCACAGGGTCAGGCTTCGCCAGGATCTGGCAGCGCTTGGCCAAATCCCCAAACCTTGCCCCATCCACCGGGTATTGCAGTTCCAGCTCGTATACTCCGTTCAGCTCTCGCTCCACGGTGCAGTCCACCGCGTCAGACAATGCCCCGATACCATTGTGATCAAATTGGGTTTCCTGGGAGTCGTATAAAATCGGGATCATAATGTCCACCACCTAGGAATAATTTCTACGCGTTCAATGCCGCCATCCCATCGGACTTCCGTTCTGCCCTGCAAAACCGGGAATTCCCGTGCAGATATGTCCCTGTTTTTATTCTCAGCCGGCCCATCCGCTACCTGTCGGTAGGCATCCTGCAGTTCGCTGTCTATGGTAATCTGATCCGTCATCGCCAGAATTTGCACCGTCCGATCCCCTACATAGAGATTTCCCGTTCCAGAACCATAAACTGTAATCTTTGGAAGTGACGGGTATGGACTGTCACACCACACATTTCCTGGTGAACTCAGCTTCTGCGCTGCCTCTCCATCTTTGTAAAATTTTTGAGGTTTACAGTTGAACTTTACGTCAAATGTTCCTGCACATCCTTTGCGCACAACCTTCGGCTGAATGTCTCCGATAAATACGCCCATTCTGAAAATGGCTTTGCTTTCGGAATCCTCCAGGCGGCGATACCCGGTATTTTCCTGCATAGCGCGAAGGAAACGGCAATAGTTATCCTGAAAGTCATGGGTAATGGCACAGCTGTACACAAGCTCCACATTCTTCCAGCGTCCATGATCGATCAGCATATCCCCGTTTCTTCCAGGCACGCTGACCGTCTCAAGATCCCGTTCCGGGAATCCGAACACTTGCATATCTGTCAGAAAAATATTGTAATACCTGCTGTCCTCCATTTTTCCAAAGGAAAAATAATCGGAAGGTCGCACTCTGTTTCCTTCGTCCAGAATCACTTCGTCACCATTGAATTTCCAGTTAACATCTCGCTTGGTCACGCAAATACCGCCTCCTTTTTCTGAACGGCAAACTGGATTTTCTCCATGACCTTTTCCGCCAATGCGTTTACATCCTGATTTTCCGATGCGTAAATTTGGAAGATAAAGTTGTTCCCAACGTTCCTGGTATTTTCATTGGAAGCAGCTACAGGTACGGCTGTTTTCAAGAGCAAATCCTTCTGGATTGTTCCCACGGACAAATCGGATACTTTGTCCATTGCATCTTTCAGAGGTTTGGTGTTGGCCGTGATACCCACGGCAATACCAGCTGGTATAAACCTACCAATCTGATCTCGCATAACCTTGGAAGGCGACGCAATACCCAGGAATCGTTTTGCCGCATTCAGCGCAGATCGGGCCGCTTCTTTTGCTGCGGAAACAATGGCACCCACACCAGAAGAAATACCCCTTGCAATACCACTGATGATATTGGACCCTATTTCTCCCCAGTTCCATCTTCCGAATGCGCTTACAATTCTGGAAATAATCTGTGGAATTGCCGCAACCACCTGAGGAATAGCCCGGATCAGTCCCGCCGCCATCTGTCCGATCAGCGAAATTCCCTGCTGCAAAAGCTGAGGAAGATGGCTGGCGATTGTGGCAATCAACCGGGCCAGAATCGTAACTATAGAAGAAACCACTGCCGGTAAGTTTTTGACCAATCCCTCTGCCAGCTCTGTAATCAGCGAAACACCGGCTTGCAGAATATCTGGTGCGCTGTCCAAAACGGTTATTAGCAGCTGCTCCAGAATTTGCCCTGCCATTTCCAGCAGGAATGGCAGGTTCTGTAGCAATCCGTTCGCTAGGCTCGTTACCATTTCCACGCCGCCTTTCAGCACATCCGGCAGGTATGTACGGATTGCTGTTAAAACGGACTGTATGATATTTCCATCCGTTCCCAGAATTTCCCCAGCGGCAACGTCCAGGCCGTTTTTCAATGTGGAAATGGTACTGCTCCCGATTGCTGCCCAGTCTGCGTTCCATAGTGCACTTCCCAGAGCAACAACAATGTTGAATCCGGCCTCTGCCAGATAGGGCAAAGCCGTGATAATTGCACTTCCGATTCCGGTCACCAGGTCGATTCCCTGCTGTACAATGGCATCTGCGTTGTTCGCCACCATGTTTAGGCCTCGAATAGCCATGTCGAAAGCATTTGAAAAAACGGTTGGCAGTTCAGACAGGATATTGCCCACCATAGGAATCAGGTTCCCGCCCACGAAGGTAAACACTGTTTCACTAAGGGCATTCAACGATGGTCCGATTTCCCGACCAGTTGCCAAATTTGCAAGCAGATCACTAAAGGCTGCTTTCATGGAATTGAAAGAACCTGTAAATGTTTCTGCCGCTTCCAGAGCCGTTGTTCCGGTTATTCCCAACTCTCCCTGGATGACATGGATTGCCTGATAGACATCGTTCAGGTTATTGATGTCGTATTTGACTCCGCTGATTTTCTGGGCGTCGGCAAGTAGCCGCTCCATTTCTGTCTTTGTTCCACCATAACCAAGTTTCAGGTTATCCAGCATTGTATAGTTCTGCTTGGCAAATCCTTGATAGGCATCGGTGATCCGCTCCATGTCGGTACCCATTTTGTTGGCGTTGTCGGACATATCCAACAAGGCCATGTCCGCCGTCTCTGCCGCTTTGGCAGTATCCCCTCCCATGCTCTGTAGCAAGGATGCAGAGAAGCTGGTCACCTGCTCCATGTAGCTGTTAGCTGACATTCCGGCGGTCTTGTATGCCTGTGTGGCGTTCTTGATAACCAAATCTGCACTGTCTTTGAACAGGGTTTCGATACCGCCCAAGCTCTGCTGCAAGTCTGCACCAGCGGAGAGTGTCTGACCTATTGCTTTTCCGATTCCCGCAGTGGCAATCATGGTTTTTACTTTGCCGATGAGAGACGAACCAAAGGAATTTCCGGCAGAATCTCCTTCTCCTTTGAAAACATTGGTCAGCTTTCCAGAAATTCCTTTTGCAGATGGAATAACCTGCACATATGCTTTTGCTATTTCACCCAATGTTCCACCCCCGTTGCTTCTTTCCATGCGTTGGCAAAGTCCCGCCCGGTTTCGTATGCCTGCACCTGTCGCTCATGATCGATCTTTTGGCCCAGAATAATAGAAAGCACGGACTGTGGTTGATTCACATTCCTTTGCCCGTCCTCTGTCTGCGCCCAGCACAGCAGGGATAGACGATCCACGGCTGCAGCCAGGAGCATGTCCGTTCTGGAAATTACCGTCCCACTCATGTGCATTTTGATCCGGGAATTTTCCCTCAAACCGACAGCGAGTGTTGCCAGCGTTGATACCGGCAACCCTCCAAAATCATATATCCCGTAAGTTTCCGCAAAATCGCATAGCAATGCGTCCCGATCTGCGGATATCATGCCGGCGAGGGCAATCAGTTTTTTCCCTGACTGCTGCTTTTCAGCATTTCCACAAAAGCATTACTGATCGCATCCACGGGCACCCGCCCGTTTTCGTCTCTGTAGTGGTCATAGAGTTCCTTCTTCTGCTCTTGTCCCAGAACATTGGTAATCAGCTTTGGCAGTTTGGCCGGATTTTCATCCACTTCCGCAAGATTCTCCAGGAATTCCATGTCGTTCATCACTTCCGGATCAATGGTATACGCAAAACCATCTTTCGTTTTTCCTTTAAGCTGTTCCATTTTCCGTTACCTCCCCAGTCTGTTCAGAGTCCTGTTCCTGGTTTGATTCCTGTTTCATGTACGCTGCTGCGGAAGCCGCAGAACCCTTGATGTATTCGTGGTGAGTATCGCCGCCTTCGTCCGGCACAGCGGAAATGGTAGTGTTGTATCCTACCGTACCATTGTCCTTATAGACAATTTCTTCCACTGCGGTTACGGATGCACATGGCACCACAATTCGCTTAGCAGCACCGCCACGGAGGATCATGTCAAAGACCCAAGAGCACTCTTTCTGCTCTTTGCTGTTTGCCTTCACATGGATTCCCTCTTCCAGAGTTCCTGTCACATTTTCATCTCCGTATACGGCCTTCAGCACCTCCACATTCAGTGCCTCAATCATGTTAAACTTGAATGTATCCGGCTTTTCTGTCTGGTAGTTCAGGACTTGATCTCCGCCCCATGCCTTGATGGACTCTGATGTCGGGCTATTTGCATTTGTCAAGCCATCTTCAGAGATGTATCCAACCGGCTTAAATTCCGGATCCAGCTCAGATGTTACATCTGTTGGCAACTCTGTTCCCAGAGGTGCACGAAAAACTGCACCGCCTGTCTTAGGTTTACCTGCGGTTACATACTTCGCATTATTTCCCATAACAACTTCCTTTCCCTCAATAATGTGTGATGGTATAGACCGCCTGATAGCGGTATCGTTTGTTTTTGGTATCCGTCGCCGGGTAATCGGCCCCCAGTCTGGCGGCTGAAACGTCCGGCAGCTCTGGCAGGGCATCCATGGCGGCTTTCACCCGCTGATTCAACTGGGCAGTCTTCAAAAGGCTGCTATCATAGGACTCTGCAATTACCATGGTGGTTTCCAGCATATTTTCCCGGGTGGTATCCCCAAACCGGAGAATCACAAAACGCTCCGGTGGTTTGTGCGGAAATTCTGCCCATACCGGAATATCCAGGTTTTTTTCCAGGTAATCAAGAAGGACATTTTCTATCATTACTTTTTTCTCCTATAGCTCTGTACCCATACTTTCTTCCCGGATTTTGTTGTCCTATAATATCCGCTGACTGTTCTTCCTGCATTTTCCTTGTTCAAATTTCCACCGTTAGATTTATCTACACCCCTGGCATTGACACGGGTTCTGCCCACATGGACATCCGCTACATATTCCACTCCAGCCGCCCGGGTCATCCTGGCGGCCTGAGCTTCGCAAACGCTTGCGATTTCCGATGATTTCAGCAACTCCTGAATTCCGGCGCTGTTCAATTCAATTTCTACGTTAGCCATAGCGTTCCACCTTTACCCGTTTATTCCAGGCCAGCGGCAACTGGGATTCCTGCCACTGTTGGGGAATGCCGAATGTGTGCCACTTCTGACCAAAAAATTCCACAACCCGGTCCTCCCAGGTGTGGCTGTCTTCTTTCGGAATGCAAAGCTCATATTCCGCCCGCTTTCCGTAGAGCTGGAAATCGGTAATAATGTCCTGGGTGCTCACCGGGCAGACCAGGACATTTTCCACCGTTACCGGGTTTTCCGAATATACCGGGGCGTGGAAATCGTCGGTTCCAGTCTGCACCCGGTCATACAGAATTACCGGGATTCCCCGAATAGCTGCCATAAATTTCCATCACCCCGCATTTCTGCCTCCGCAGCCCCAGCCTTGCCAGTTCGCTGTGCTTGATAAACAAACCACCCCCGGGCACCAGAAAGGTGCCGGAGGCGCTGTAGGGGCCTGCAGTCTGGGAGATATTGGTCATGGGTTCCTGGTCTGTGGAGGTCATCAGTGTGCGGGCTACCACGTCCACAGTGACGGACTTTGCCACAGCGGCCAGATTGTCATCCGCCGCCACCATGGCATCCAAGTCCTTACCCACTCTGTCCGCCTCCACCCGCAGCGACGCCGAAACCACGTCCAGTAAAGCTGCCGCCCGGGTCTGCTCTTCGCTGGTCATCGTCCGCCACAGGGTCGTCACATCGTCAATGGTTGCGAAAGCACTCATTTTGTTTTCCTCGTTCGGGTTCTCTTGGTAGGTGCTGCTTCCGCTGCCGGCTGCTGATTCTCTGCGGCCTCTTCTTCCTGCTCCAGATCTGCAGTGTTATCTTCCACCTGGTCCAAATCGTCGTAGGTTTCATCTACACTGTTCGGCTTTCCCGTCAATTCTTCCAAAGGCTCCCAGTCATCACCGGTTACTTTTCCTTTGGTATGGACCACCAAGCCGGTTCTGGTGTTTCTGTATTTATTCATCATTCGCCCTCCACGATCCGTGCAAATGCATCCTTGTCCAGGATAGCCCAACCGATGTATGCTTCCGCACGGAGCAGAACCTCATTGGTGCGCTTCAGGTCGCCCTGGCCGTCGGGATCGCCGTATTCGATGACCTCCATGGGAATCTGGTCCGCATAGCCCCACTTGAAAGCGTTCTCAAAGTCGCCCACATAGGCCATGGCCTTATCGTTACCCTTGCTGACAGTGGAGTTGACATCGCAAGGAGTGCCGCCCAACTTACCGGGATTGGCTCCCAGCTTGAATTCGGGATACTGGCTGATGCCGTTTTCCTTGTACTTGCCCATGGCAGATCCGAATGCCTTGGACAGAGCGTATCCGGTGACATCATTGTCCCCAATCAGTGTGATGGCATCCTCCAGGGCGTCAGTGGGCTGGCCATCTACATAGGTAACGCTGGTCACCGTGTCCAGGTGGTTGGTGCTGATCTTGTCAGAGGCCGTCAGGGTTGCGGGATTGACGCCGTGCATGGCCATAATATCCAGCGCCCGGGCAATCTTTTTTGCGTATCCGTCGGTAAAGGCCTCCAGCATTTTCAGCGCCTTTTCCTCAGTGGCCCGCATAAATTCATCACTTACCCGGTGCTGGTATACCACCTTGATGGGAACGACCTTTACCGGTGCAATGGTGGCGCCGCCGGCAGGCTTCTGCTCACCCTCGCCTACGATGGCACACTCTCCATCCAGGGAAAAAGTGAAAATATCGTTGCCGCTGAAAGCAACAGGCATGCTCTTGGACAGTTTGACCAGGCTGGAATGCCCCTTGACCTTGGAAAATACTTCCTTCACAGTCTCGGGGGCAAAATTGGTTCCTCTTGCAGTTTTGTTTGCCATAGTTTATTCTCCTCTCAGTTCATGCAGCAAATTTGTCAGGTGGGCGTTTTTGGCGTCCGGGTCATTCTTGTCAGGGTCATGCAGCGGCGCAGGGCCTTTCACAGCCTTCAGCATTGCAGCCACCGCATCGGCATCCGCCAGCAGGTCTTTTTCCGTCTCACCGGAGAGCCTGTCCGCCATCTCGGCGGGAATGCCCTTCTGCCGGGCAATGCGCTGCTTCAAGGCAGAGGTTTCAAATCCCTTGACCTTACTTTGCAGCGCCGCAATGGTCTTGGCATCGGTATCCCGCTGGCCCGTCAGGGTTGTAATCTGGCCCTGAAGGTCATTCACGTCCCCGTAAAGCTCCCGAACCCGATTGTCAAATTCTTCCTGGGTGTTAATCGGTTCAAATTCCATATGGTTCCTCCTGAAATGTATTTACTACCGGATATACCGGTCAGTATCCAACTTGTTGTTTCTTTGCTGGCTTTTTCTCCCGGCACAGCCAGAATGCCAGAATCATGCTGTCCATCAGCTCTGCCTTGGCACCATCCAAAATGGACTTGAAGCCATACCCGCCATTGGTTCCGATGGCACGTTTTTCGCAGTTACTGACAATCTGCACCATGGACGGCTGGCCCATGTGGCAGATGGATTTGTCATACAGGGCCTGAGAAAATGCGGAATTGGCCATGATGATTTCTTTGACAGTGGGAAGCTTCGGCGCCTTCAGCTTTTTCTGTTTCATGGCAGCGGCCAGTAAATCCTGTCCGTTGGCACCGTCCACCGCCACCGCTTCTATGCTGGCCTTTGTCAGAAAGTCCAGTATCCATCCGGTTCCCGCCCGCTGGCTGCGGCAGTCGATGCCCTCAACAAAAATTCGGCCATCGACAGTTTTCACAGCAATGGACATAGCTGTGCATTCTCCGTCGTGACCGAATTTAATTCCCACAAATAACTTTCCTGTAAGCCCCGGCAGGGTCTTACATTGCAGCGCCTCCCATTCCCGCTTGCTAATGGCGGATTTCTGGTTGTATCGGAGCCATAGCCCCAAGCGCTGGATATTAAAATCAATGGCATCACTGCCTACTTCATCCATGATGGCCCGCTCTGTCAGTACCGTTCCCAGGGAGGGGTTGGTTTCATACCAGGCATCCTTGTCTTTGGGGTCTGTCATTTCATCCACAGACCACTCTGCCCATCCTGTATTGACGCTCTCTCCCTGCAACGCTGCCGTTCTGAGTTTGACAAACACAGTGCCCACAGAAACGGTGGTTGGTGGAGTACCGCAGAAAATAGTCTGTGGATTTTTGCTGTCCGTGACCACATATTTCAGAGCGGTTTCCTGGTCATCGGTATATTCCTGGGCTTCGTCAATGACTAACAGGTCAAATCCTTCACCCAGACCGCCTTTGGAGGAACGGGTTCGAAAGTCGATGGTTCCGCCGCCTGGCCCGAGCAGCACAATCCGCTCCAGTCCGACTTGCTTGGAGTATGTGAAATGCTTGGTGTATTTTGTTCCCCGTTTTACTCGGATGACTTCTTCATACCCTGCCGCCACAAGCCGCTCATACAGTCGCCGGGATGCGGCTGTGCTGGTTGTGGTTCGGTGGGCGGTATGGAGAATCCGCTCCCCATTTTCCAGGCCGTACAATTCCCGGATGACCACTACCTCATTTTTTCCGTTGCGTCGGGGAATCTCCTCTCCGAATTTTGTGTGTACCCAGAGTCCGTCCTCCCCCACTGCCAGAATGTCATAGATCAGCAGCTCCTGCCATGGCTGAGCCGTACGTCCGCTGCTGTTATACAGGTCAATGGCTTCCTGGCCCCGGGTTTCCGTATATGGCAGGACAATGGATTTTGTTGGAGTTTGCCGTCCAATCCGTGGCTGTGTCACCGGTATGCCTCCTCGTGGTATGAAAAAAGCACGGTGCAAAGCTGCATCGTGCTTTTTATAAATTTGCTATGTCATCTCAGGTATTTTTCGTCGATATCGAAATCTAGCCCAATCGCTGCCAAGTCATACCCTGCAAAAGCATCCCGGATAATACTCAGCGTTTCTGCGTATGCAATCAGCTGCCCCTGCTGAATTTCATTTCGGCTTTCCATTGAAAGCAGTTCGTCAGCCGCTTCTACGATTCCTTCCACGATTTCCCTTGTCAGATTCTCATTCATAGTCCATACATCTCCTCAAAAACAGCAAGTTCTATTTCTGCTTGCTCCGCATTCCGTCGCATATCCTTTTCCCACTTGCGGATCAGTCCCCCCCGATAAGCGATGCTTTTTTCTCTCCAGTCCGGTACATAATTTTCCGGATTCCGGATTTTATCTGCGTGCCGCTCTACCTGAGCCGTCCGGGAAACAATAGATTTTTGCAGCTGTTTCTTGGATTTTGTCACAGCGTCCCGGTAAACACCAGCGTGACTATGGCGTTTACCAGCTTTCGCTCCCTCCAGCAACTCCGACGGATTCAGATTCACATATGCCCCAATAGTGCTGTGGAAATTCTTTGGCCGGAATATATCCGTATTTGCCAGACCGATCTGCTTTCTTTCTTCGATCATATCACGTTGGCCATCGGTTGTCCACTTTTTTGTATGCACATTTTGTCGTCTACCGCTTCCTGGATCATATTCCACATTGCATCGGCAATTCTCATGGCGTCGGTACACATCCTCCGGCACATCCGGATATTCATATTCCCCTGCCAGATTGGAACACCAGGAACAGCATTTGCGCTCTGCCTTGCGGATCACTTTTGGACGAAGACCGGACCTTCCCTGGAAATTCACATTCTTCCGGATGGTTTCATCCACCACATTCATGGAAAAATTCTTTACAGGTTCATCCAGCACCCAGGCTACATCGTCAAATACTTCCGCATTGGAAACCTTGTCCACTATGCCTTGGATTCTATCCAGATTGACTGCCGCGGTCTGAGCTGTGATTCCAATACCGGCCTGTTGGTTCAGTGCCTGCTGCACCATCTGGGCCGCCTTAGATACGATACTGTGATCCTCTTCCAGCAGTGGCCGCAGTATACGGTCGGCAATGTTATAATACATCCGTCCATCCGGTAATACCGCAGAACCTAAGTTTTCTCCAAACGCCTGGGAAAGTGCCTGGCCGATTTGGTAGGCATAATCTTCGGCATCTGCATAGGTTGCGCCGCCGGACTGGATTTTCTGATACAGCGCCTGAATTTCTTTGCTTTCTTCCATCCGTTTTTGAAAGCTGCTGCGAATGCGAAGCAGCAAACCGGTGGCAATATCTTCCATTGGCCTATTCCTCCGGTTCCACGCCGGTCATATCCCGCAGATTTCCCTTACCGAAATATCCGGGTACCGCCTGGTTGATTTTTCCGATTCCGTCCCCAATACCCGACAGCATGGCTGCATCCGGCTCGAATACCGGCTCCCATGCGGTTTTCGTCAGGTAAAGCTGCTGGCGCTGGTAAGCAAAATCGTCCCGGACACAGGCTGCCAGATACCCAACATTCAGCAGGCAGCTGCCAAAGGTTTTCTGTGCCTTTCTGGCAGCAAGACGAAGGTTTTCGTGACTTGCTTTGATGGAATCGGCGCTTGATGGGTTATCTGTTACAAATCCCAGATCATCCAGCGTCAACCCTGTTTCTCCGGCAAACAAGGCAGCAAAGGTTCGCAGCTGCTCGGTATAGGGACTCATGCTCTGCTGCGTAAACTGACCCAGTTTGGGAGAATCCCCACTATCATCCTTTGTAAATTTCAGGAATGAGGAAATAAACGCCTTCCAGCTGTCCATTTCCGCATCCTGGGAAAGCCCCGTTACATATTTCTGGGGGAAGGAATAAAATTCCGCACTGACCTCCGACCGGAGCAGCGTCCGCAGTGCTCCCTGCATCAGGCCCATGCAGGCACGGCTGATCCGGGAATGTCCAAAGGGCCTCATGGCATCGGGTCTGTAAACGAAAGGAACCAACAGCGGATAGGGTGCCTGACTGGTATCCGTCCGAATCAACTGCCCGCCATGGTAGTATTCCGTCCTTCCTGGCAGAAAGTAAGCCTCTAATTCCGGATTTCCGTATTTATCACGGTTAATCACCGCATATCCTTCTTTCAGCATTCCGGTAATTGGGTCCTTTATCCCGGTTGCGTTACCCCCGTCAATGACCTGTAATCTGGGATATCCTGTGACATCCTCCGTGATATACACAAAACAGCAGGAACTGATTAAAGCGGACAGTATGGCACTGTCCAGCAAAATATCCCTATTGTTCATGTCGTAGATGGTGTTCAGGTCAAAATTATCGTTTTTGAACTCCCGGAAGGAAAGCCGATCTGCCAGGGAATCCACCGACTTTGCGCACCATCCCAATGTTTCCGCCATCCACATAAACTCCTTCGGGATGATTGTCCGGAAGTATTGGATTCCGTTTTTCATCTCGTAATACTTGTAACGCAGCAACACCCTACTACGTTTCAGCATAAGGCGGTTTTTTAGGTATTCTCTGCCTCGGTATTGCTCCATAGCCCCTCCTTTGTTCTTCTGGCAAGGACTGTGCCCTGCCTGTCCTCGTCAGACAGACACTTTCTCAGCGAGATATATTCCCAGTACGCCGGTTGAAGGTCGGAAGCCACCCGGGGAGGGTGGTATGCCCCCCTAGATTGGCTTGTATGCCGTCCAATCCCGGCTTAATGGCAAAATGCGGTTTGAAATAACCTCGTCTTCTTCGGCCTTCCTGTGCCTTCTCAGAAGTTTGTCCGACTTCTGGCGGTTGCATGTCCAATGTGCAAGCTGCAAATTCTCCAGGTCACTTGGGTGTCCGCCTTTTGATACCGGAATGATATGGTCAATACACGGGGAAAGCGGATGTGGATACCGCAGAGATTTGTCCACCGGTTTCCCACAGATACCACAGATGTTCTGTGTAGCCATAATCTTTTTCTTATTTCTCTCGAAGGCCAGGCGGTGGGTGCCGTCCTTGTCCGGCTGGTTGCGTTTTGATTGTGCCATTGCCTCACCTGCCGTCTATTTTGATAGTAGCATTGTACAACAGTTCTTCGGCGCTGGGAGTCCGTTTTTCATTACCTAGGTCTTGATTTATAATCTCACGGTACTCTTCCTCGGATTTATTCTTGTACATACACCACACCAGTGCAATGAACTGATAGCGATACCGCCGTACCGTCCGCTCTGATATGTGGAACCGCAATGCTGCGTCGGATATCCGATAGTTCCGGAATAGTGTCCACTTGACCACTTGAATCCGCTCGTTGGCGCATGACATGACGCGAGTCCTGGACAGAGCCTTATCCACCGCTTCAAACTCTTCCTGTTCTCCGGTTGGAAGCTGACGAATGGCAATCTGTTCCACTGTCCGGTAAGAACCACCGCCACCAGGAATGCCGGATGTGTTGGCAGTAATCTTCTGCTCATGCAGTGCATCAAACTCCATCTTCCTGGAAGGATAGTCCCGGATCATGTTCAGTGCATAGGGCCACCAGTTATATCTGGGTTTGCTCATGGGTATGTATCCTCCTTTGGGTGCAAAACTTTACACATTTACAAGGCTTAATCAAACCGATCTGGGGATCGGTTTTTTCGGCGGGTGTACTTACGTTTTACCGGCAGGGCCACATATATATAGTGGATGCAGCCGTATTTTGTTGCTGTTATGTCAACCAATGTGTAGCCCTTTGGTGCTTTTGGCGGGCGGTCTTTGGTGTAGCCGCCACGAACCTTGACCTCTTTGGCTGGCTCTGCCTCCGGCTTCTTGGCGTTCTTTGTTTGATACCACCGATGTCCTCCCTGTTCCTGTGTCCAGTGGTCAAATAAGTAATTGGCCAGTCCGCTATAATCCTGGCCACGGTCTACTCCCTCAAAATAGTTGTGTTCCCTGAGATAGCTCACACGGCAGATCGTGCCGTACTTCCATTTCTTTCTGATTGTTTCCTCTGGTATTCCTTCGGATACCATATGGAAGTGTATCCTGTGAGTTGACTTTCCTCGTCCCATGTAGCAGAAGATCACCGCATTTGGGTAGGCCCGTTTCAAAGCCTTTATAAAGTTGTTGCGGATACGGCGGGCATCGATGAAGTCGTGAATCTCATGTTCCACATCAAAGGTAAGCGTGTAATAGAGAGATGTCGGCCCAAAATTGGCCTGGAAATTCCTATAATGGACACGTCTAGAAATTCCCAGCAAATGCTCCTGTCTCTCTTCCTCTGAATCAAAACGTGGCTTTTGCGGCTGGCTGTCTTTGATATTCCTGGCTTTATCCGGCAGGTTGTAAACCACCTGCTCGCAGATCACCCCTGCCCAGATCCGGCGCTTCGCTTGACGCATATGTATTTCCTCCTGATGTTCGCAGGCTCTGACATGGCCCTGGAATCCAGAGCCACGGCACAAACTGCGCTGTTCAGATTTCCCGGATTTGAAATCCCAAATCCGCCATCATTTTGTATTTCATCTTGTATGTGTCGGTTCTCACGCCTTTGACATCTTCGATGACTTGGCACAGGTCACCGCCGCTTTTTAATAGCGTTGTGTAATACAGCAAATCCTCACTGACAAAGTACTTATCCCAATCTGTTTGGAACAATCCCATGCTCACTCGATAGGTAAAATCAGCCCGGTATCGGATTGCCCTTACCCGCTCGCCTTCCGCTGTGACAAAGGCCTCCTTCAGAGTAAACTCCTGCTGCAATCGCAGATCCCGGATGATTCCTGCCCTTTCATACACCAGCAGCTGCCGGTATCGGTTGGCTTCTTTCAGAGAATCAAAGGTGATCCCATTTACAACCGTCTTTTGATTGTGGTACTTGGACTTTCCCGCCACCTGGATGGCCTTGACGGTGATCTTCGCTGCCGCCATAGATCGCATACCAGCAGGCATATCTGCTAGGCTTTCATATCGTAATCCGCCCATTATTTGCCCTCCTTTTGCCTATTGTTTGTCTTGTCTTTTTCCTCCATGCACCGTGCAAAGAACGGCGGCCGAAAAGACGGGTCCTGGCTACACCTAACGATAAATGCGCAGGAATTGCATATCTTCTTGGCAACATCAGCAGTCTTCATTTTGGAACCTACCTTCCAGCACAGCGGTTGCGGATTCACTCATTAACCGAATATGCCCTTTTTCGATATTCTGATTGAAGATATTCCATGGGCAATGAAAAACCATTCCTTTGTGTGTCCATGTTGCCGAAATGCGAAAATCCTTTAGTACATCCGGCCTGTAGATATCTGACATATCTAAAATGGCAGCACAACACATCGCCCATCCCGGTCAGCTTCCACCAGTTCCCGCAGCCGTTCAATGTCGTAGTCGTCTCCAAGGATATCCTCAATGGTACCCATTCGCTCCACAATCTGCGAAAACTTTTCGCACCCGCAATCACAGATATCCTTATTGCAGTGCTCACTGCATCGGATGTAATACCCATCAGATGTTTCATAATTCCGTTCTGTCAACCTTTTCATTCTCATTTTTCCCTCCGATTCCATGCCTTTTCTGCCTTCTCCTGAGTTTCTGCCCGTGGGCCTTGGCTCAGGCATCCATTGCATTCCAAATACCAGCCATTTTCATCCCGATCCACGAAAAAGCTTTCACTTCCGCACCATGGACAGGGCTTCAGGTTCTGGTATCGCAGTTTCATTTCCCGAATGGCTTTCTTCAGCCTCTTTTTCCCCACAACCGGATTCCAGCCGCAGCGGTCACACTGGGATGGGTACATGCAGCCCACGAAGGCATTGTGTGGGCATGGCTGCTTTTGCGGATTTGACATGGCTATTCCTCCTTTACTTACTGCCGAATCCGATCAGAGTTATCTATGCAAAATAATCCTGGTAGTTCAAAGTTACACCATATCACTTCTGTGCGCTGGTCAGCATTCTGGTTATACGATTTCCGGTGAATTACACTCCATCCGTGCAATTCCCTATCGTACATTTCAGACGGGTAACC
>CALWOA010000037.1 GCA_944382965.1 uncultured Oscillospiraceae bacterium
TCCAACTGCACCAAATGTGGTGCGGCAGCCTCTGCCGCCTGACTGCGCATCTTCCGCAGCCAGTAGTAGAAGCTCTTTTCTGAAATACCACGCTGCTGACAAAACGCACGCTTTGTCAGGCCACTGCTGTTACATTCCTGGATAAGCATTGCCCATTGCTGTGTTCGAAAGGCATCCCGTACCGCTAGCACGTCTCCCATTTGACACCATCCCTATCCGTTTTCTTGAAAAACTCACCGTCAGTTTTTCAAGTTTGGGATATTATCTCACAGTACGAAGTCAAATGCTAGGCGGGCGGTTATTGAGCGCTTACGAGGTTTCAGTCCTCTGCCCGGTCATAGGTCTGTTAGAAGAAATTGAAGTTTCAAAATCCGTTGTGTTAGAAAAGTGTTAGAAAGCCCAAAATTCGGCGCAAATTTTAGACCTAAAAAGTTAGAAAAAGTACCGTATTTCTGGTAAAATACGGTACTTTTTTGGTTGCGGAGGCAGGACTCGAACCTGCGGCCTCCGGGTTATGAGGAGCCCTTCGGCGCATGCAAGTTCTAAAAACGGCGAAAATACATCAATATACGCCAGAATTATAGGCATAAAAGTTCAGCTTTTCTATGCCTATGTGAACAGATAGAATCCTGTAGGGGTCAAAATGGGGTCAAACTAGTTTGGCAAATTCCGAACTTTTCTACCGTTTTGTACTTGCTTCTCAAGTATGCAATATTCGGCCGAAGGGTGTGCTGATTTCCCTTCGGGCAGTGTGACGGTTCCGGCTTTATCGGTGTGGTATTTTCGGATAACAGTGTGACTGCCGGGTGGATATGGTAAACTCTTTCTTGCAGCATTGCTGTAAGAAAGGAGGCAAACAAATGCAACCCTGTTCCACAATTTTAGGTATCATCGGAATGCGTTTGAGGGGCATTTCTTACGACGATTGCCGCTGACAGTATGGCGTTCCTCTGGACGACCTGAAGAAGCTCAGTGCCACCGATGTGGAATCGACCTTTGATCCACCAGACAACATCCGCAGAAAATCTGAGAATACCAATCTGGTTGAAGTCCGGCGATTCCGGGAAGCGCCTTATTTCCCCGCAATCATCCCGCAAAGGGATTGAAATACCGGCCGCTGCGCCAGGTAATCAGCAGCGACACGGCCATTAGTACCAGACATCCCACCATACAGGCGATGTCCATGGATGTGAACTTCCGGCCGGAATACCAGCTTCTCCTGGATTCCTTCCCGAATCCCCGCAGCTCCATGGCGTTGGAGATGGTCTCAATCCGCTCCATGGAGGACAGAATCAAAGGAATCAGAATGGTGCTGGCGGCTTTCAGCCGCTTTACCAGACTGGCTTTCTTGCTCATCTCCACCCCCCGGGCCTGCTGGGCCAGAGAGATATCCCGGTACTCCCGCTGGATGTCCGGGATGTAGCGCAGGGCCAGGGCCACCGCATAGCTGATCCGGTAGCTGACGCCGATTCGGTTCAGGGAGGCGGCAAACTCCGAGGGATTGGTGGTGCATACAAACAGCAGCACAATGGGAATGGTGCAGGCGTTCTTGAGAATCACATTCAGGTGATAAAACAGCTGTTCCGCCGTGACCACATAGGGGCCCAGCAGGGAAAACAATACCGTCCGACTGCCGTAGATGCCCACCCCATGCTCCGGACTGAACAGGAAAATCAGCAGATTGTTCAGCAGGATGTAAGCAGACATGATTCCCAGCATGAAGGAGATGTCCTTCACCTTCAGCCGGGCAATCCGGAACAGCTCCAGCGAAGCCGCCGTCATGGCAATCAGCAGCGGCGTATAGAAGCTGGTCATGGCCGCCAGGCTCCAGGCAATCAGGCACACCAGCTTGCAGGCCCCGGTGAGCCGGTGGATGGGAGAGGGCCGGTCGATGTAATTGAACAGGTTGATCATAACCGCACCTCCCGATCCCGGGCGATGAAGCGCCGGGTGAATTCCTCCGGCTGATCCACGCCGCACAGTGCGCTCAGGTGATACAAAGACGTTTCCTTCAGATGGGCCTGGGCTACGATTTCCGGGTCGTTGAGCACCTCCGCTGCAGACTTGTCTGCAATCACCTTCCCGGCGTGGAACACCATTGCCCGGGGGGTGTACTCCAGCATCAGGTGCATATCGTGGGTGATCAGCACCACGGTGACCCCTTGCCGGTTCAGCTCCCGGA
Organism: uncultured Oscillospiraceae bacterium; assembly: GCA_944382965.1. Taxonomy (GTDB): domain Bacteria; phylum Bacillota; class Clostridia; order Oscillospirales; family Oscillospiraceae; genus Faecousia. Next base: position 2,183 of record CALWOA010000037.1, read on the forward strand.
GAAAGTCCATGATCTCCGTGTAGTGCTTCAGATCCTGTCCGGCAGTAGGCTCGTCCAGCACAATCATCTCCGGCTTCAGCACCAGAATGGAGGCGATGGTCACCCGCTTTTTCTGCCCATAGCTCAGAGCGGACACCGGCCAGTTCCGGAAGGGGTACAACCCGCAGATTTTCAGGGTTTCCTCCACCTGGGGACGGATTTCCTCTTCTGCAACCCCCCGGTTGCGCAATCCCAGAGCCACCTCGTCAAAAATCTGGGTCTTGGAGATCATCTGGTTGGGGTTCTGCATCACATAGCCAATGTGATCCGCCCGCTCCTTGATGGAAAGAGACGACAAGTCCGTCCCGGCAAAGGTCAGACTTCCCCCCTGGGGAAGCGCAAAGCCGCAGATCACCTTGGAGAAGGTGGATTTTCCCGCTCCGTTGGTACCCACAATGCTGAGCATCTCTCCCCGGTGAATATCCCCGGTGATGCCCCGGAGGGCATGGTGTCCCCCTTCGTAGGTAAAGTCCACGCCCTCCGCCCGGAGCAGCACCTCCCGCTCCGGCTCTGCCGGGACTGGGGGCTGCCGGGAAAACCAATTTCTTACCTGCTCTTTCTGCTCCAGGGACAGGTTCAGCTCCGGAAGGTAAGACGGGCGCATATCCGGCGTCAGGGTTACCCCGGCGTATTTCAGCGCCGTCACATACAGCGGCTCCCGGATGCCGCTGCTTTGCAGCAGATCGGAGCAGAGCAGCTTGTCCGGGTCCCCGTCGTAGCGAATTCGTCCGTCTCCCATGAGCACCACCCGGTCCACCGGGCGGTAGAGCACATCCTCCACCCGGTGCTCAATGATGATCACCGCACAGCCGGTGCGTTTCTGAATCTCGTCGATCAGCACAATGGCCTGCTTGCCGGTGGCAGGGTCCAGGTTGGCCAGAGGCTCGTCAAACAGCAGCACCTCCACCTGGCTGACCATCACGCCACCCAGGCTCACCCGCTGTTTCTGGCCCCCGGAAATCTCATGGGGCGCATGGCGCAGCACCTGCTCCACATCCACCAGCTTTGCCACCTGCTCCACCTGCCGATGCATTTCCTCCGTGGGGACGCAGTCGTTTTCCAGGGCAAAGGCGATATCCTCCGCCACCGTCAGGCCAATGAACTGGCCGTCGGAATCCTGCAGCACCGTGCCCACAATTTTGGACAGGCCGAACAAGCCCAGCTTTCCGGCGTCCTGCCCCGCTACTGTCAGACTGCCGGTGATTTTCCCGGGGTAGGAATTGGGAACCAGGCCATTGATGCAGTGGGCCAGGGTGGACTTGCCGCAGCCGGAAGGCCCGGCGATCAGCACCTTCTCCCCCTTGCGGATGGTCAGATTGATGTCGTACAGGGTCGGCTCCGCCTGGGCGGTGTACTGGAAGCCGAAATGCTCAAATTGAATTATCCCTTGGTTTTCCAACCGGATCTCCTCCTGAATTGCAAAGGCGGGCGCAAGGCCCGCCTTTTCCGTGTATGATTACTCCTTGGTCAGGCTGCCGGCCTTGGTCTTGGTGGCGGCGTAAGCCACGCACAGCAGGCTGCCCACAATGGCGGTGGTGACGGCGTTGGAAACACCCGCCACCAGGCCCTGGGCAAACAGCTTGTCCAGCGGCTCGTTGTAGATCAGAATGTCCAGCACGGGAGCCACAGCGCCCCAGCAGATCACATGACACACCAGCTGCACGATATTGAACTTGATCAGGCCCTTCTTGCCCATTTCCGTCTCATTCATCTTCAGCAGCTTGGCGCCCAGACCCATCAGCAGGCCGAACACGGCGGAAGCGATCACCCAGCTCCACCACACGCCCCAGCCGTAGCTGAAGTCGATCAGGGTGTGGCCGATGAAGCCCACCAGGGCGCCGGCGATGGGGCCGTAGACCACGGACAGGAAGGCCAGCAGACCGTACTGCACGGAAATGCTGGTGTTGGGCACCGGGCTGGGAATGGCAACGAACCGGCCCAGCACAAAGAACAGCGCTGCACCGATGCCGATGGCAACGATGGTTTTTACGGAGAACTTCTTCATAAACTTTCTACCTCCATTTATTTTCTCTGCTTCCGGCGCAGCCGAAAACAGGGATTAACAAAATCCCCGGAAGGGTTCAATCCGGATGCGCCAGGAATTGCCGGTACCGATGTTGTAGGCCCGGGCGAAGGAGCCCTGGTTGATGGCCACCGCCACGCAGTCCAGGCTGTTGATGTAGGCCAGGGCCTCACCCACATACACGTCGGCAAAGCTCTTGGCGTAGAGAATGATGTTGCGGTAGACACAGCGGGTATCGTTTTCGATGGTGATGCTCACCCGGTCGCCGTAGCGAATGCCGGTTTCCAGGAACAGCTCCCGGGGAATGTTAGTCCACAGGCTGCCGAAACGCGCATCCAGCACGTCGATGGTTCCGCAGACGGCGCCGTCTTCCAGTCTGGGTTCCACAATGGGCAGCCGCACCAGACTCTCCACCGGGATCTCCGGGCCGATGCCCTCAAAATCGATCACACCTGCCGCCAGCCGGGCGCCGGTGAAGGCGTACACGTCCCGACCGTAGAAGGTGTAGCTCTCCCCGGAACGGGGCAGCCGGTTCACCGTCTCGTCGATTTCCCGGGCGGCCTGCACCCCTTCCAGCCGAAGCACATGGGTCAACGTGCCGTTGTCCGGAGTGACGATATACCGACCGGAATTGGTCCGCACCACAATGCTCCGCCGGTCGGTGCCCACCCCCGGGTCCACCACCGATACAAAGACCGTATTTTCCGGCCAGTAGCCGATGGTCTGAATCAGCCGATAGCTGGCTTCCCAGATGTTGTAAGGCGTAATGTCATGCGTCAAATCGTGGATTTTCAGCTCCGGACACACACAGTAGGCCACGCCGTACATGGCGCTGACCGCCCCGTCCACCAGACCGAAATCCGATTGAAATACCAGAGGATACACAAAAAAGCCTCCTATTCAGAATCCAAACCCATTATAATCCATTCTGGGAAAATGTCAATTCCCCGCCTGTGCCTTCAATCCGGAACCCTATAAGGTGGTATTCCATCCGGACATCCATTCTGGATGAGGAAGCATAAGAAGGAGAGAGAAAAACATGACCACCTTTGTAATGATCGTTCTTGCCATTGCGGTGGTGCTGCTGACCGGCTTTATCTTCGGTAAGTTCTCCTACCCCGCCGTGGCAATTTCCGTGATTGTCGCCCTCCAGGTGACCGGTGTTCTGTCCACCAAGGAAACTTGGACCGGATTCAGCAGCACCACTACCATTCTGTTCGCCTGTATGTTCGTTCTGTCCGCCGGACTGGCCAAAATCTCTCTGCTGCCCAAGCTGGCAACGCTGATCGTGCCCGAGGGCAGCAGCAAGCGCCGGGCCGTCATCGGCTGCGGTCTGCTGACCATCCTGCTTGCTGACCATCCTGCTGACCGTGTTCAACGACACCTCCTACACCATGGCCACCATGATGCCCGTGTGCTACAACGTGGCCAACAAAGCCGGCATCTCCCCCAAGCGGCTGCTGAAGCCCTGTGTGGACCTGTCCAGCCCGTAGGCCGCCGTCATTCCTGTGGGTCTGGGCGTGACCGCCTACAGCGTCAGCAATGAGATGGTTCCCATTTCAAAGCCTCCCTATGGCCATTTCACCATAGGGAGGCTGTAATACTTAATAGTCTATTGTTAGGATAACTTTACAAAGCTGCATCGACTTCCTGTGCTTTCATTATACTCTTCCCAGAGTAGATTTCCATCGGAGAAGTAGAATGTGCCCCGACCTCCCGTATAGTAGTAATTATTTGTAAAATTACCATTACCCTCGCTTACGGATTCCCAGTGGTCACAATCATGATATTGAATACAGTCAGAGTTTGCGTCATATTCGCCAAACGCACGCCACATAGAGGTGCTGAATGCAGAATTCCCCCAGCTTATTTCAATCACAAAGGTTCCATCATCCTCTCCAGGCTCAATTGTTAAACCGCAACGCTGGCTATTTTGATCTTGCCAATTCCCAACAAACCGTTGCGCATTACTCCACTCATTCTGTGTTCCATAGACAGTATCAACATAGTCCATGCAAATCCATCCCTGGGGAATATGGCCCCATTGTTTGCCGCCACTCTGTTGCAGTTCTGTGACGGTAAAGGTCTCGCCGCCAAGCGCCCTTCCGACCTCATGGTAACTAGTATCGGGGCCACTCCGGATTTTTAACTCTCCCGCCGACAGTTTAACGCATACCGTCATACTGACACTCGTTGAGGAACCATTGTCAGGTACAGACTCCTGATCTCCCACATCCACATACTCCATACATATCCATCCGTCGTATATCTTTCCCCAATATGTTCCGTTGACATTCTGCTGCTCAGAGATTGTTACTGCTGCGCCTGGTTCCAGTTTGCGAATTTCTGCATAATTTGTTCCCGGACCACTATGCACCTTCAATCCGCCGGACGACCACAGGACAGTTCCAGTTAGTGTGACGGATGTATCATAGGTATCCGATTCTTGTGTCTGAACATAAGATTCGGGAACTATTTCCTCAGCAGGGAGTGTGCTTACTGTTGTTTCTGTAGCAGGTTGTGTATTTTCTGAGAAATCATGACTAGGAGTGTCTGTAAGCGGTAGCCCATGATATTCCATTAACTCAGAGGCAGTCAATCCCAGCAGTGAATCATTTCCCATTTGGTAAAGTGTCGCCCGATCCCCTGTAAAGCCGGCGGATGCACCGTATAGAATTTCGCTGGCATCCACCTCACGCAGCAACGCATTTAGCTGTGCGGTCTTCTCGTCATCGTCAAGGTATTCCAGGGTAATTCTGGAATAATACGACGCGATCAGCGCATAAGCAACATCACTACGCTGCGCTCCAGGCATTTGAGTATCTACATACGCCGACACACGGAACACTTCGTCATTTAGCATTACAAATTGAATCGTAACGGTGTCAGGTGATTGCCGACTGGAAAAGCGCACCTCAGCAATCCGATCTCCGTTATCCGTTGTGCCCCCGTCCCAGATTTCTTTTTCATAAAAGCTCCGGTGAATTCCCAGCAAGTCATATACTGTCATATCAGTAAACTCGCCTAAATATCCATTTTGAACTGTGGAAACCCATTTAGGGGTGTCCGAGAATAGTCCACCCAGAAAATCGCCAGCTGAAGATAGATTTAAGGCCGTCACCAGTACCACAAGAGCGACAGCTATACCAAGGACACACCGTCCTACCCATTTCATAGGCCCAGAGGATTTCTTTTGGTTTAAGAATCTTCCACCCTGACCGGAAATATGCCCGGTTTCTGCTCCATCTCCCTTATAGCGTGCAATCCTTCTAAGGACTCCGCGCTGCAGCTTTTTGCAGGGCTCTTTCCCTCTGGGAATAAAGTATTCCACCTTATTTGTGGTATCCTGGAGGGTTATCTGTTGGATATTGTGTGTAAACACATTAAAGTTAAAGCACAAGCGCACAGGACTAGCCGCGGAAGGAAAATACCTCAAACTGGTGAAACTTCCAACGCCCAATACCCATGTTTTATACATCCCTTTCTCAAGGCTCACTAAATCTTTGTCAGAGCTCTTTTCTATAATCTCGCTCTCAATTAGATTCAGCATTTCGGAAATGGAAATATTTTTATTCTCCCACTTAATCACCCGATTAAGAGTTTTATCTATAAACTGCATTTGTATCTCCCTATTCTATAAGTAGATGGGTTATCCCAATTTACCAGTATAACTGGCAGCGAAGCGCCACAGAAATATGATCATTTGTGCATAAGCATTCCCTACGGAAAACCCGCAGAGAATACCCGTTACGAATCGGCGCGGGTTCGTGGATTGCAGCAAATGTACACGCTGGAGCCACCAATCGAAAAACATCAGAAAGCATAGAAATGCGATCGTATCATAGGATAGACGTAAGAACACAGAGGCGATTACGCCAGTAATCTGTCCCAGGATTACCCCGGTGCATCTGGCACACACCGGAAACTGATGCCCACGAAAGAAAAAACTTCTCTCCGGAAGCTGATGACAGCCTGCAGCACTTCCGGCTGCCATCAGGAAGGTATATATGCGCGGATTCATGAGAGCAGAAAATCCATACCCTTTCCGCCAATTACAGCCCCTATGAAGAACGCGATTACCCCATAAAATGCACACTTCTTATAGAACTCCACGCGCTCTTCTTGAACCATTAGCTGCTGCATGGTATACCCGGTTGCTTCCTTGACCTGTTGCGGGAGAATCATCCAGGTACCGGCGATGGCCAGCAGAGCAATATTCCTGACCCAGCTGCTGTATCCAGCAAGAGCAAAGACGACCTGCCAAATGATTGCAATCACTCCAGTCGTCACCACAGAACTCATACGGACGGAATCCGCAATCTCTCTTCCGGCTTCCTTCTCAACAAATTCTTTCCCGCATTTTCTGCACACCCACCAAGTTTGATTGGTAGATGTAATAGATTGCTTCCTTAATCCGCATAATAACCCCAGAGGCCCCAAAAGGATGGCCCCGCAGCATCCGCTGAAAAGACCATATCCTCCCCCGGAGCTTTTTATGGTTGTCTTGACGATTGGGGTGCAATCACGCAAAGGGATTCCACAATTGGGGCATCCAACGGACGGACGCTTAAAGCTGTAATCAGGCTGATGCCTGCATATCGTCCTTTCTGCCTTCGACATCTGGGGTACTTCTTGCCTGATTTGTTGGTTTTTCCTTGATCGTTGCTGCAAAGGCATTTCACACATTTCACAGTTAATGGCACCATCGCCATTTTCGTAGCCACAGTAGGGGCATTTCATACGTTATCTCTCCCGTTCTCTTTCCTTTTTACACCTCAAAGTTTACGCTGAAAGTTGTAGCTTGTCAACCCTTATAGTTCATTTACAAGTATAACTTTTAGGGGTAATCTACAACCATTATGAGGGGAGGATTTCTATGAATTGGGTGGAGATTGGAGCGAGAATTCGGAAGCAGAGGGAAAATTTTGGATATACCCGTGAGGCCTTTGCTGAGAAACTGGACATCACCCCTAAGTTCTGTGCGGATATTGAACTTGGGAACAAAGGAATGTCCGTACAGACCCTTTGCAACATCTCATCCATCCTGAAGGTATCTACGGACTATATTCTGTTTGGTACCAGTCAGCAGGACCACTCCCTGTCCTCCATGATGCTGCAGCACTGCACGCCCGAGGAACAGCGGTATGCAGAGGAAATTCTGAAAACTTTCATTATGGCAATGAACAGCAAACACGATTGATCTTATTCCTTCATTGAATCTCGAACCTAAAAGATCATCTACTTTTCTCCTGACAAGGATACAAATCGCTTGCCTCTCGTTGCAGCCGAACCCCAGCGGCAAATCCGAAGCAGAACTGACTCTCCAGTTCCATGGAGTGGGACAGGGCCATCTGCTCCAGAATTTGTTCCACCAGTGTAAATTGCTCCCGGATCAGCTGGGCTTTCAAGCGCTCTATGTTCTCTGATATTTCACGGTTGACCTCCCGGTACTTAGGGGTCGTAGGAACCACTGTTTCCGCCGGATAGAATCTGCCGCTCCAAAGATCTTCCAGAATCATGGAGTATCCTCCAATGGAACAGCTAGCAGCTGTCCGTCGATCATCACAAAGGTTTCCGGCTGCCAGAATCGCTGGGTGAATACTTGTATCAGTTCGGGGCTGAGGGAGCCGAAGTCTTCCTCTGTTAGTCCAACCACCAAGAATGTCCCGGCGATGATGTCATAGATCGTGCCTGTCTCGTCCCGGAGTGCCCGGTTCAGAGGACCGCCATCCAGTTTACCGGTCTCCCGGCATACAATAGCCACCGGCTCCGGAAAGGGATAGATAGCCTCAATATTGCCGCCTACTTCTCTTTGCAGGGATTTAAGACCCATCGGGATTTCTTTGATGTAGGTCCTTTTTCCCGGCTCCACTACCAGGGCTGTCATCATTTTGCTCACAGAAATCAACCTCCCAAATGAAAACGGGGTGCAGCATTACACTGCACCCCTTACTTCCTTTCGTTTTTCCACTGCTGATAGATCACCAGCGCCAGAGATACCCCTTGAATAAACAGTCCGGTCAGGACAGACAAGGGTGTTGTCATTTTGCTCTGGCGATCATAACATCCGCCAGAACCACAATGGCCAGGGTTACGGTGAACCCAATCACAAACAGAATCATCTCATTCATGGGATTTGTTCCTCTCCTTCTTTTGATTTGCTGCCAGGCGGTAAAAAGTACTCTTGGATACCCCCAGCTGTTTTCTGGCCTGCCCCACGGAAATCTCTCCCCGCCGCCAGGCTCCCATCACTGCCTCCAGATCAGGGTATGTCTTGGGCGGCCTGCCGGTGTATTTCCCCTGAGCCTTGGTGGCAATGCCTTCTTTCTGCCGCTGGAGAATGGACTCCCGCTCCAGCTGGGCAATGGCCCCAAAGATGGTCAGCACAAACCGTCCACTGGGCGTGCTGGTATCCAGCGCCTCCTTTTTGGAGACGAAGGCGACTCCTTTTCCGCTGAGCTGCTCCACCAGCTCCAGCAGGTCCCGGGTACACCGGGCAAACCGGGAGATGCTCTCAACGATCACCACATCCCCCTCCCGGACAAACTCCATCATCTTCTTTAGTTCCGGGCGGGCAGCATCCTTGCCGCTCTGCTTGTCCAGGAACACCTTCTCCACGCCCAGTTCCTGCATCAGAACTTCTTGTCGGGCGGTATTCTGGCCCTGGGTGCTGACCCGCACATATCCGACTTTCATGTTTGCCTCCTTGTCCCATTTGGGTGGTTCCGCCTATGGGACCAGTCCCAAAAAGGGAAACCAATATATCTGGGACGTTTTTTTCGGGGTTTTCTCCGTCCCGTCAGGGTATACCCAAATGGAACCCTCCACAGATAAATCATGTTCATTCCGATCTGGTGAATCCGAATCCGCTTTTGCAGATAGGGAAACGCCGAACGCAAAATCATCTTTTTATCCACAGTACAAATACTCCTCAATCTCCTCTGGTGTGACTCCGTCGGCCAGCAATGCGTCGATGTCCTCTGGGTAGACCCCAAAACAGCTGGCCACCGCTTTCAGATCCCGGATGTAGACCGGGTCCTCGATTTCATAGTCCCGGCTGGTGTAAGGGCGGGACAGTGTCTGGTAGTCCGGCCAATCCATAAAGCCGGAGAACGCCGTATATAAGCCGCTGTCATCAAACTCATCCCTGGATACCTTCCCCTGAGCGTTGATGGACAGAATCTCTCCACTGTAAATCCGCACCCGCTCCATCTTCCCAAGACGCAGTTTCGCCCGGTTCAGGGCCTTCTGAAGGATTTCCTCTGTGCTGGCGTAGATGTAGATCCCCTGCTGAGGGAAATGGAAGATACACAGAGGGTTATTTCCCTTGACGAAAAACAGCTCGTCCTGCTGACTGAGAGCGGTAATGGTGAAGGTTCCTTCCAGCTGCTCTGCCATGCTTTGCAGGCTGCCAAAGTCCAGTTTCCCGGACTGCTCCAGCAGCTGTACAGCCACATAGCTGTCGGTTTCAATCTTGGTGTCGGGAAGCTTCCGGGCTTTCCTAAGAAGCTTGTCATTGTACAGGACCCCGTTATGAGCCAAAGCGAAGGCTCCCGTCTCCGTTCTTCCCAGGAAGGGATGGTTGTTCTCGTTCTTCTTTTCGGAGCCCTGGGTGGTCATCCGGGTGTGCCCCATGACCACGGTGGCTTCCAGTGGTACCCGGTACCACATCAGGTGGGCGGGCAGCGGGCGTTTGAATACCTTGAGCCGGTTTCCTATGTTGTAGCTGATGCCGGTGGCGTCGGTACCCCGGGCTTCACAAGCTGTGGCCAGGATGCTCAGCAGGCGGTTTCTCTGCTTCAGGGTCAGCTTGTGACCATAGTCTACGAATCCAAACAGACAGCACATCTTTTACACCTCCGCTTCCGCACTCACCGGCTCATTGACATAGAGCCGCCGCTCTTTCAGATACTGGATCAGCTCCGGCTGGGTACACCCGGCGACAAAGGTGGTCCAGGGCATGTCCTGGATTTCCTGGTCGGTACAGAAAAGGGCAGTGTCGCAGATCCGGTCCAGGAGCTGCAGCACTGCCAGGAAGGTGTTGTATTTCAGGGTGCCCCGGAACATCCGGAACTCAATGGTGGTATAGGGCAGAAGGTTGACACAGGTGTAGCGTTCTCGGTCTCCCTTGGCGTGGAGCAGAATGTCCTTGGGATGCTCCTTCAGACCATACCGGGCGGCCCACTGGACCAGCTGGCTCCGGGTGCGGCGGGAGAATTTCAGCATCTCCTCCCAGTGTTTCTCGAAGAAATAGAGAATCCGGGCGATGACCTCATCCTGTTCCTCTAGGGTATTTCCAAAGGCAGTGCGGTTGATGTGGACATGGAGACCGCAGGTACCCGCCTGATGGGAGCGATAGCCCAGGCTTCTGGCCTTGTCCAGAACCTCTTTCCAGGGCATATGCTGGCAGTGGTAGTCCAGAGTCATGGGGTGGCTGACGATCTCAAAGCCCTCATCCAGGGAGCCGTCATGCTTGCAATAGGCCCGTTCCTCTCCGTCGTTGACCAGCTTGAGAATTTGACGGGCGTTGCTGTTGTCCTCTCCGGCACCGTCGATCTCCAACTCCACCCCGAAGTACCGGATGCCCTGACCGAAGAACTCCGGTTCCGGCTTATAGTAATAGTCATGGATTTCCCGGGTGCCGGTGTGGTTACAGTGGCAGGCGTAGCACCGGGGCTCGTAGTCATCGTCATCATCGTAATAGGCGTCATCCTGAAGAATGACCCGGCCGCAGTCTTCACAGGTGGTGTAGCAGCGATCAAAGCAGGACTGGCACAGATGGGTATTCTCGTCGCCGGCGCTGCTGTCGGACCAGATGCGCTGACCGCACCGCTGGCAACGGGTGGTTTCCGTGTGCAGGCAGGAACTGCACAGTAGTTGATCGTCAAACTCCGTCAGGGCTTCCGCCGGATGCAGACTGCCGCAGGCACTACAGGGAACAAGATTTTTCAAGGGGATTACCTCCAAAACAAAGATAGCCCGGAGCAGCAAGCTCCGGGCTTCAGGGAGATAATATGTGGTTGAAAAATCTGACTAATCCGATGACACTGAGGAATTTTTGCCATAGTTCCGTAAGATTCGGATGATACGCAAAACGTCCTTCTGCTCATCTTCGCTCATATTTTTTAACTGGGCATTGATTTTCTCAATCAAAACATTTTGTGACGAAACTGGAACTGCATCCAGGGAGAACAATGCAGCCACTGGAACGTCCAAGGCTACTGCAATTTTTGCAATGGTATCCACTGTTGGATTTTTCAGTGCTCGCTCAATCTGCCCCAAATGTGCCGGGCTGAGTCCTGCTTTAAAGGATAGCTCTTCCTGACTCATATGCCGTTCCATTCGCAAGTCCCGGATACGCTGTCCAAGCTGCTTTGCAATATCGCTCATAGCCTCACCTCTGTCATAATCTTAGAGGTTATCCAGAAATATGGCAAATTACTATAGCAATTAAAAATATATAATTCCTGTAGTATTGACACTGGAGACAGATCGGCTTATACTACATATGGAAACATAAAAGAAAAGGGAGAGAATTATGGAATTGCTGTTTCTTGTTTACGTAGTATTAGGGTATTGGGCTGCAGGGGTAATATTTTTTGAAAACAAGGTTGTGATTCATACCTTTGGTGCCTTGTTTATGCAAAAGATGTGCTTAGGCTGCTTTTTAGGGATTATCATTATTCCTTTGGCAATTTTGAAAAGAATTTTCTTTAGAAGATAAGAGGATGTGCTATGAAAAAAACATTTGGAGATCAGATGAAGGATGACTATAGAAATTTCAGAGATCCAGTAAAACAGTCTTTCCGAAACATGCGGGACAACATAGCAGATGGTGTTCAGGATGCGTTTGCAGGGAGGCGTGAGGATGAGCGCCCCAAAAGAAAGGGATGCCTTTGGACAATCGTCAAGTGGTACATAATAATATGCCTGGCTATGGGTGTTCTGAGCGAATGCACGTCGGAAGATGTTGCTTCAGAAAATAGCGTGCCAGCGGAAACGCATGTATCGATTCATGAGACTGTCCCGGAAACACAGCCAAATTGGTATGCAGAAGAGACCCCGGCTACAACAGATACAGCGGCTGCGTCAGAAGATATTCCCACAAATCCGCTTTCTTTCCTGCAGAGCCAGATTACGTATGCGGAAAATTGTGGTATTCCCTTGTATCGTTTCCCAAAGGAAGAGGAGGCGCTTGGTGCCTGGCTTGAGCAAATTCCATCTAACCCCGTATATGTTGCACCAGACAACATTTTTGGGGCAGACCGTTTCAAGATGACAGTAGAAAGTAAAGACTACCTCTACTTTGGACAGCTGTGGGATAACCGGCCTGATGGCTACGGTGTTCTCTTATGCGATCCAGAACACAGCAGCTATCTGCTTAGCTATAACAATCGCAGATATGTTCTGCGCTATATTGGACAGTTCTCAGATGGAAAGCTTGATGGGTTTGGCGTATTATTCCAGGAATCGGGGAGTGGGCGTGATTTTTTAGATCGACTGCGCCCCTATAATCCTGACACAGGTGAAAATCTGGATGATTACCTCACCTGGGGAAATTACGCATCCTACTTCGGGGAGTTTTCAGATGGCGTGAAACATGGTATGGGCAATACCTTTAATTTGGCAGACTTTTATATAGCAGATTTTTCGATTGCCCTAACGCAGATAGATTTAGATAATCCTGGTTTCTCAGTTGATGTGGGCAGGTACAAATCTGACAAGCTAAACGGAGAATGTCAGCAATATATTGGTGGGTATCCTTATTACACAGGAGAGTGCAGGGATGATCAGTTTGATGGCTATGGAATACTGTACTATGCGGATTTGGAGCGTGCCAAGCTGTACGCTGACACGGGCAAAAGAATGAAATGACAGGAGGTGCATCCGGTGTC
>CALWOA010000038.1 GCA_944382965.1 uncultured Oscillospiraceae bacterium
GAAGAGTGGAATCTTCTGGTTCAGACCAACCACGACCTGGTGCGGACCCAAAGAATGGTGCTGAAAACCATGGAGGCCCTCAATGGCTATTTTAAAGCACACCAGCTCTAAAAATGCTGCCTACGGCGACGCCCTGGATTACCTGAAATACAAGCACCGGGAGGATTCCAAGACAGGGCTTTACGAGCCCATCCTGGATGAATACGGTCTGCTTCAGGAGCGGGAAAACTACGCCATCTGTGCACTGGACGGTTATGGACGGGAGATAGACCCGGAGACCTGGGCCGGGTCTTGCATGGAAACCAATATCCGCTTTGGAAAAAACAACACCAAAGCAGAACGCAAACAGCACATTTATATCATCAGCCATCCGGAAGCAGATGTGCCGCTTCTGACCAAAGAGGATCTGCTGGAGGAAGGCAAAGCCTTCGTCCGGGAGAACCTCCCCGGGTACGAAGCCCTGATTGCCGTCCACATGGACACGGACAATCCCCACATTCATGTGGCAATCAACTCCGTGCGCAGTGTGGCCCGGGAGGAACGGCCCTGGATGCTCCATGACGAAGGAGGCAAGGTACTCCGGTGCGAAGTCAGCGCCGGAGGGAAGCACCAGGACAACCCCACCTTCCGGCATCACTGCCAGGACTGGCTGCTGGCCTACACCAGAAGCCACGGCCTTGCCCAGGAGGACAACAACCGGGTGGAAGAGCAGCGCAAACAGAAGAGAAAAGAGAACCGCTATAATGTGCTGAAACATCAGATTCTGTTTGCCGCCATGGACAGTTACTCCATGGAGCAGCTGAAAGATGCCTTGAAGAAAAAGTATGACATCGACCTGATCCGCCGGGGCAGCACCTACAGCATTCGCCTGCCGGGAGTCAAGCGGAACGTCCGACTGGACACCGTGGGCCTTCCCAAAGATTTGCTCTACTCCGCAATCGGAAAGAACCGGCGCGGTGAAGCAGAACTGCGGCAGCAGGAAGCGCAGTACTATGAAAAGAAAAAGTACATCCAGTGGCTCCGGGAGCGGCGTCTGAAAAACAATGCCAAGGCAGAGGATGCCATTGCGGACGCTGCGGCGCTGATTGCAGGCAAGGCAGGTCCCGGATATGAGAAAGAGAACTTTCAGGAACTCCATGATCTGATCAGGCAGGTCACCTACCTGGAACGGGATTTGCAGACAGAGAAAGAGAAGTTAGACCGGCTGCTGGAACGGTGGGACAGCTACGAGAATCCCGAAGCATCCGACCAGGAGCAGTTCCGGCACGGCAGTTACCTCCGCTGGTGCGGCTGTGACCCGGATGCGCCGGAAGAGCGCAGCGAGCTTCAATGGGAGCGGGATGTGGTAGACCTGCAAAGCCAGGAGGCATCGTCCCTCCGGGAGGCGTTGGCAGAATCGGCAGACCAGTGGCAGGACCAGGTCCAGGAAGACCGATTCCAGTATCAGCGGGAGTGGAATCTGACTCGGGAAGAGCAGCTGCGAAACCAGCTCCGGCATATCCGGGAGAACCGGAAGAAGCTCAGCCGGATTGCCTACTACTGCCAGAAGGCAGCAGACCGGCGAATCTACAACAAGGACTATCTTGCCAAGGCAGAGCATTTCCGGTCCCTGTGGCACCAGAAATTGCAGGAAGAACATGAGATGAAGGCCCGCATCCGGGAGCTGAAACAGGCCCGGAAGGAGCAGGAAAAAACTTACAAAGCAAGAGAATGGGAGAGATAAGTTTCTCTTCCGCTCCAATATAAAACACTAGCCGGAGGCCGTCGGGGATTGGGGGAACACCCAACAGACCCTGGGTGGGGAAAGAATTTTCCTCACTTAGGGATCCTGTTCTCCCCTTTGTCCCTACAGAAAGCAAAATAAAATACAAAATTGATTACAACCGAGTGTCCTGTGAAGGAGGTTGAATGATAGAATGAAGGAGGAAGAAAAAGGTCTGACAGTACCTGCCAGGGACAGCCAATCTCAGTACATGGTGGTCAATGGTTACCCTGTTACGCTGAGATTCGCCGCTGACTCTGACCCAGGCATATATGACAAAATTCGTGACTTATTATTGTCGAATTTCACAATGGATAAAGTGAAAATCCTATGTGATAATACATCCGGGCAGGAGCCTGTCTGTACCTTGAAAACTGAACATTCCCATGCAAAAATCCCCACTTAATTGAAAGTGAGGATTCCATATGAACGAAAAAAACAACCGGGTCTGCTGCTTGTACCGTGTGTCCACGGATAAGCAGGTTGACCATAACACCAACAACGAAGCAGATATCCCCATGCAGCGCAAGGCCTGCCACCGGTTTGCGGAAAAGATGGGCTGGCAGATCGTCCACGAGGAACAAGAAGAAGGCGTGTCCGGACATAAAGTCCGGGCCGCCTCCCGGGACAAGCTCCAGATCATCAAAGACGAGGCAAGGAAAGGGAACTTTGACATTCTCCTGGTGTTTATGTTTGATAGAATCGGGAGAATTGCGGATGAAACACCATTCGTGGTGGAATGGTTTGTAAAAAACGGAATCCGTGTGTGGAGCACCCAGGAAGGGGAGCAGCGCTTTGACAACCACACGGACAAGCTTCTCAATTATATCCGATTCTGGCAAGCAGATGGAGAAAGTGAGAAGACGGCCATTCGTACCAGAACTAGCCTGGGACAGATGGTGGAGGAAGGACACTTCAAAGGGGGAGTTGCGCCTTATGGATATGCCTTGGTGAAAAGCGGGCGCTTCAACAAAAAGAAGCATGAACTTTTCGACCTGCAGGTAATACCGGAGGAGGCAGCCGTCGTGAAACTGATTTTCCGTAAGTACGTGGCAGAGGGGTACGGCGCACAGCGGATTGCCACATACCTGAACAATCTGGGTTATCGTGCAAGAACTGGGAAAATGTGGCACCATGCCACCATCCGAGGGATTGTCACCAATCTGACCTATACCGGTGTCCTGCGCAGCGGAAAAAGCCGATCCCAAGTCATTCCGCAGCTGCAGATTATCTCCCCGGAACAATTTGAACGAGCCCAGGAGATTCGCACTGCCCGTGCCAATCAGGCGGAAGAAACGAGAACGGTACCTCTGAATACCAAAGGAGAGTCGCTGTTGTCTGGCAATGTGTTCTGCGCCCATTGCGGTGCACGCCTTAGCCTAACCACCAATGGAAAATATCGCCGCAGGGCGGATGGAACCATTGATAATGTCCAGAGAATCCGCTATGTGTGCTACGGAAAAACCCGGAAGCAGACAGACTGCGATGGACAGACAGGGTATACCATGCACATCCTGGATGGAATCGTAGAAAAAGTTGTGCGGGAGATCTTTTCCAAAATCCGAGGGATTCCCCGGGAAGAGTTGGTGGGAAGACAGTACCGGCAAATCCAGGCGGAACGAAAAATGCACCTGACAGAGGTGACCGCAAAACTGCAAAAGGCAGTGCAGGATGTAGAACTGCTGAAAGCGGAGGTGCTAAAGTGCCTGAAAGGGGAGAGCGCCTTCTCAAAAGAAATGCTGGCAGCCATGATTGCGGAGGGGGAAACAGAATGCGCCGCTCTGGAACAGTCCAGACAGGCGGCGCAGGCGGAAGTGGAACAGAGTGCACAGCAGATGGAGACCATTGCGGAGCAGTATGATAAACTGATCTCCTGGGCCCAGCTGTTTGACAGCGCCAGTCCTGCTGCCAAGAAAATGATTGTCAATCAGCTGATCAAGCGAGTGGATGTGGGAAGAGGTTATCAAGTGACCATTACCTTTCACTTCAGCTATCAGCAATTTCTCGATGGGCTGGATACCCCGCTCTCCGCATAACAATCCCAAAGAGTGATACAATCATGGAAAATGATACCGATGGGGGTAACCGCTCATTCGGCGGAAAATGAAAAAAAGCCATCCGGCGCTTGAATGGCACGCAAAGAAAATCAGCTGTTCTCTTTCGAAAACAGCTGATTTCGTAGTGCTCAGTGCACTTTTTGGTGGAGATAAGCGGGATCGAACCGCTGACCTCTTGAATGCCATTCAAGCGCTCTCCCAGCTGAGCTATACCCCCGAATAGGATATGCAACTGAGCAAAATTGGTAAACTATGAAGTTAGAAGATGGGGTGCGTGACCGTAAGCTTTGGGCTCCCAGCTGAGCTATACCCCCAAGTATTCGGCTTTGCATGTCCGTGTCAGACAGCTTTTGTATTATAGCATACTTGCCGGATTTGTCAATAGGTTTTTTGAAATATTTTTCTTTTTGGTTTTCGGAGAGGGTTTTTGGAAAAATTCCGGGAATCCGGGAGAATGGCTCTTCCATTTTCGGAAGAATCCTGTATAATAGAATTTGATTTCACAAGGAAATAATTACCCGCTGATAGCGGGGATCATTTGGGAGGTTTCTTATGTCTGCACTTATTCTTTCCTCCGGCGAAAAACAGGTGCTGGATGCCGGATTTGCCCAGGCTTTTGGCGGCACACCGGAGCGTTATTTTTCTGCCCCTGGCCGTACCGAAATTGGCGGCAACCATACCGACCACCAGCGGGGCCGTGTGCTGGCAGCTGCGGTGAATTTGGATACCCGGGCGGCGGTTCGTCTGAACGGCACCAGCGTAATCCGCATTCTGTCCAAGGGATATCCCATGTGCCAGGTGGATATCACAGACCTGACACCCAAGGCAGAGGAAATTAACTCCACTCCCGCTCTGGTGCGGGGTGTTGCCGCCCGGTTCCATGAGATGGGCTGCCAGGTTCAGGGCTTTGATGCTTACTGCGAATCTACGGTACTTCCCGGCTCCGGACTGAGCTCTTCCGCTGCTTATGAGGTGCTGATCGGCACCATCCTCAATGGATTGTTCTTTGACGGACGGGTTTCCCAGCCGGAAATTGCCATGATCGGCCAGTACGCCGAAAACGTGTTCTTCGGCAAGCCCTGCGGCTTGATGGACCAGACGGCCTCCGCTGTGGGCAACCTGGTGACCATTGACTTCTTCGACAAGGATGCTCCGGTGATCGAGCCGGTGGACTTTGACTTCGCTTCCTGCGGACATGCTCTGTGCATCATCGACAGCCAGGCAAGCCATGCGGACCTGACCGACGAGTATGCCGCCATTCCCGGCGAGCTGAAGGCCATTTGCGCCCACTTCGGTAAGGAAGTGCTGACTCAGATTGATGAGAAAGACTTCTTTGCTCAGATTCCTGCCCTGCGCAAGGAATGCGGCGACCGGGCGGTACTGCGGGCCATCCACTTCTATCAGGAGAACGCCCGGGTGCCTCAGCAGGTGGCAGCTCTGAGAGCCGGAGACTTTGATACCTTCCTGAACCTGGTCAAGCAGAGCGGCTACTCTTCTTATATGTACTTACAGAACGTGATCCCCGCCGGATATAAGGAACACCAGGATGTGGCGGTTTCTCTGGCGCTGTGCGAGCATTATCTCCAGGGCCGGGGCGCTTACCGTGTCCATGGCGGCGGCTTTGCTGGTACGGTTCAGGCTTTTGTGCCCTTTGATCTGCTGGAGAGCTTCCGCAGCGGCATTGATGCCGTGCTGGGACAGGGTGCCTGCCATGTGCTGTCCATCCGTCCCCAGGGCGGCGTAGAAATGGTCGTCGAAGGCTGATTTGGGAGGAAGAAACCATGAAAATTGAAACGTATATTGACTCTCTGGTATCCTATGCCATGAATCATGGCCTGGCAGAACCGGTGGACCATCAGGTGCTGACCAACCGGCTGCTGGATCTGCTGCACAAGGATGACTACGAACCTTCCGATGAGCCTCAGAGCGAGGACCTGGAAGAGATTCTGGCTGGCATTCTGGATTATGCCGTAGCCCATGGCCTGTGTGACGACGGCATCACTGCCCGGGATATTTTCGATACCCGGATTATGGGCGCCGTAACTCCCATGCCCCGGGAAGTGATCCGCACCTTCCGGGAAAAGTACGAAAAGTCTCCTGTGGAGGCAACGGACTGGTACTACCGTTTCAGCTGCGATACCGATTACATCCGCCGCTACCGCATTGCCAAGGATATGCGCTGGAAGTACCCCAGCCCCTACGGGGAAATGGATATCACCATCAACCTGAGCAAGCCGGAGAAGGACCCCAAGGCCATTGCCGCTGCCAAGAATGCGCCCCAGACTGCCTATCCCAAGTGCCAGCTGTGCCGGGAGAACGAAGGCTATGCTGGCCGGATGAACCATCCCGCCCGGGCCAACCACCGGATTGTGCCCATTGAAATCTGCGGCGCCAACTGGTGCCTGCAGTACTCTCCGTATGTTTACTATAACGAGCACTGCATCGTGTTCAATGCCGAGCACGTTCCCATGAAGATTGACCGCAGCGCTTTTGACAAGCTGCTGGACTTTGTGCGGGTGTTCCCTCACTACTTTGTAGGCTCCAATGCAGATCTGCCCATTGTCGGCGGTTCCATCCTCAGCCACGAGCATTTCCAGGGCGGTCACTACACCTTCGCTATGGAAACTGCCGAGATTGAGAAGAAAGTCTCGTTTAAGGGCTATGAGGATATCTCTGCCGGTATCGTCAAGTGGCCTATGAGTGTTATCCGTCTGACCGGCAAGGACCCTGCCCGGATTTCGGAACTGGCGGATAAGATTCTCACCGTCTGGCGGGGCTACTCTGATGAAAGCGTGGGCGTGGTTGCCTTCTCTGACGGTGAACCCCACAACACCATTACCCCCATTGCCCGGCGCAGAGGGGAAGACTATGAACTGGATCTGGTGCTGCGCTGCAACATCACCACGCAGGAGCATCCTCTGGGTGTTTTCCATCCCCATGCGGACAAGCACCACATCAAGAAGGAAAACATCGGCCTGATCGAAGTCATGGGCCTGGCCGTGCTGCCCAGCCGTTTGAAGAAGGAACTGACCGATCTGGCCCAGGCCATTGTGGATGGGAAAGACATCGCTTCCGACGAAGTGCTGTCCAAGCATGCACCTTGGGTGGAGGAGCTGAAAAAGCAGTATACTTTCACCCAGGACAATGCCATGGACACCCTGATGCAGGAAACCGGCAAGGTTTTTGCTGCCGTTCTGGAAGACGCTGGCGTGTACAAGAATACCGACCAGGGCCGGGCTGCCTTTGTGGCCTTTGTGGATGTGGTTAACCAGAAGTAAAAACCGTTGTTGCTCCGAAAACGGAACCGCTCCAATATAAACAGATAGTAATCAAAAGCCCCCTGTATAGGAAAATAAACCTATACAGGGGGTGTTGCCTTTGTTCGTAATTTGGGATCTGTATGATGACTAGATTGTATTGAAGCAAATGATCGACTTGGCACTGAGCCCATTCACTTGGCTGTAAACTGAGAACAAGGAAAGACGCTGGGGAGTTGTTGTTTCACTGCAAGCTAATTTCGGTATACACAACAAACGGTCAGGGGCTGCCGAGCAGATCCGCTAGTACATCTGTTTTTATTACCATGCGCATATTCAAATAAAAACAGGAGTGGCGCAGCGTTAGCTGCGCCACTCCGCCGAAAACCCAATACTTCTTATACAGGGACTTTTAGCATCGCCTGCATAATTTTTGTTTTGTTTATTGACTGACAGGGGAGATGCCAGAGAAGGCGTTGACCTTGTCTGCCATATAGAATTGGGTGCTGGGCTCCTGGGACTGTTCAAAGTCCTGCGCCATTTCGGGAGGCTCTCCCTGGGGGAAGGTTTCCCCGTCGGGACGCTGAGAACGGTCGGGGTCAAATCCTTCCGGAGGTGTCCGATTTTCCCGGTCATTGCCGGGGGTGCCTTCCGGTCTGGTTTCGCCTTCCGGCCGCTGCATATCCGGCTTTTCACCGCCGGGCATACCGCCGCCGCGTCCGCCCCGCAGGTCGGTTCCGGTGTACTGCATCTGGCTGCCGCCTTCATATCCGGTGACGCTGGTATAAACACCGCCGATTTCTTCACCGGTTACGGCACCGTCCAGGTACACCTGATAGGTTTCCCCCTGGGTAAAACCGGGGCAGGAGAGAATGGCACCCTGGAACTGGCGTTGGTTTTCCCCAAGAACTTCATCTTCGCTGGGGTCATAGGCAAATACGATGCTGCCGTCCTCTTTGGTGACCACAATGGCGCTGCCGCTGGACTGGTAGTCTGCAAACTGCAGATTCATAGTCACTTGCCGGGAATCACTCTCTGCCCAATCCATGGTGGAACCCAAGGCTACCACGGTGCCGCCGTGGATGTAAGAACCCAGGTCTGCGTCCAGTCCGGCATCGCTGGCAGGATTGGCCGAGGCTACCACGGTACCGCCGTTGATGACCAGGTAGCCGTTGGAGTCGATTCCGTCACCCTCAGCACCAAGACCCGCGATGATGTGCAGGGTACCGCCGTTGATGGTGGTGACGGATACCCCATCTTCGTTGGTGTTGATGCCGTCATTGCCGGAGCGGATGGCGATATCGCCGCCCTGGATGGTCAGATGCATTTCCGTGTCCAGACCTTCGTTATCCGCAGTTAAATCCAGAGAGCCGGGGCCAAAGACATTCATGGACATGTAGGAATAGATGGCACCATCCTGCTTCCACAGCTTCTTTTCGTCCTTAGAATCTTCGTAGATCCGGGCCACATGGGAGCCGGAAACAGCGTTTTCTCCTTCCAGAATCAGGTTGGCACCGGCAGCGGAGGTATCCACCGCAGCTTGGGCGGTTTCGGTGTCGGCATCGGCGTCACATTCGTAAACGTTCTGGAACAAAATGGCCGGGGCAACGGTGCAGGTGATGTCCGCATTCTCCAGAATCAGTTCTACCACCGCTTCCGGATCTTCCTCAGCCTCTTCACCCAGGTCAATCCGAATCTGACCGGCGGAAAGGGTTCCGCTGACCCGGTAAGCACCGGGAGCGGTGATGTTTACCACGGTATGGACTGCGGCTTCCTCAGCAGTATGCCGCTCCTGTTGGGTGCCCTCGCCGTAGGGGTTGCCGCTGTCGTAGGAGTCCCGGTCTTCGTAGTAGATGATGTCGTTGCTGGTGGTGACGGCATCGGTGCTGCCGGTTACCTCCACACCCTGGTCAGACAGAACAATGTCTGTGACAGAATCAAACCGGGAGACATAGTTGCTGGCCTCCACTGCTGGAACGGTTTCGGAAACCGTAGGCTCCGAAGTGGTCTGCGCAGGCTGGGTTGTCGGCGAAGCGGTGACCTCTGCCACAGGAGCAGCGGCACAGCTGGTAAGCAGGCAGGCTGCCAGCGTCCATGCAATGAGATGTTTCATAAGATACCTTCTTTCTGCGAAGTGCGGATAGTTTGTTGTGGAGATATCCTATCATAACATACTGAACAGAAACTGAAAAGGAGCAGATTTTTTATCTGCTCCTTTCCTTTTACTCCAGCTCAAAAACGCCGGTGTAGAGTTTGTAGTAGGTACCCTTTTCGGCGATCAGATCGTCGTGGGTGCCGCGCTCGATGATCCGGCCGTGGTCGAGGACCATGATGCAGTCGGAGTTCATAATGGTGCTCAAACGGTGGGCAATGACGAATACCGTCCGGCCCTTCAT
Organism: uncultured Oscillospiraceae bacterium; assembly: GCA_944382965.1. Lineage (GTDB taxonomy): Bacteria > Bacillota > Clostridia > Oscillospirales > Oscillospiraceae > Faecousia. The sequence continues at coordinate 9,473 of CALWOA010000038.1, forward strand.
CAGTGCATCCATGCCGTCCTGAACCAGCTTCTCCGTCCGGGTATCGATGGAGGAGGTAGCTTCGTCCAGAATCATCACAGGAGGATCGGCTACCGCAGCCCGGGCAATGGCAATCAGCTGCCGCTGGCCCTGGGACAGGCTGGCGCCGTTTCCGGTCAGCTCGGTCTGGTAGCCGTTGGGCAAACGGGTGATGAAGTCATGGGCATTGGCCAGCTTTGCAGCCTTGATGCACTCTTCATCGGTGGCATCCAGCTTGCCGTAGCGGATGTTGTCCATAACGGTGCCGGTGAACAGGTTGGTATCCTGAAGCACCATGCCCAGAGAGTTACGAAGATCGGACTTGTGAATTTTGTTGATGTTGATATTGTCGTAGCGGATCTTGCCGTCGGCAATGTCATAGAACCGGTTGATCAGGTTGGTAATGGTGGTCTTACCGGCACCGGTGGCGCCGACGAAGGCAATCTTCTGACCGGGGTGGGCGTAGAGGGTGACATCGTGGAGCACGGTCTTATCCGGGGTGTAGCCGAAGTCCACGTTGAACATGGTAATGTCGCCCTTCAGCTCGGTGTAGGTGATGGTGCCGTCAGCCTTGTGGGGATGCTTCCAGGCCCAGTGACCGGTACGCTCCGGGCATTCGGTGATGTTGCCGTTCTCGTCAATTTTGGCGTTGACCAGCTGGACATAACCGTGATCTTCTTCGGAAGGCTCATCCATCAGCTCGAAGATTCGCTCGGCGCCTGCCAGTGCCATGACAATGGCATTGATCTGGTTGCTGATCTGGGAAATGGGCATGTTGAAGGAACGAGACAAAGTCAGGAAGGAGATCAGCTTGCCCAGGGTCAGCAGGCTGCCGCCGGAGTATACTGCCAGCAGACCGCCCACAATGGCCAGAATGGCATACTGGACATAGCCCAGGTTGTTATTGATGGGGCCCATGACATTGGAGTAGGCACCGGCCTGGAACGCATTCTGGCGCAGCTTCTCATTCAGTACGTCAAAATCTGCCTTGGTAGCCTCTTCGTGGCAGAATACCTTTACCACCCGCTGACCGTGGATCATCTCTTCCACATAGCCGTTGACGGCGCCCAAGGTCTGCTGCTGTCCGATAAAGAACACGGCGGACTTTCCGGCGACCACCTTGGTGACGAAGAGGATCACCGTAATGGTACACGCCAGCACTACCGTCAGAATGGGGGAAGTCAGCAGCATGGCGATGAATACCACGATCAATGTGGCGGCGGAGGAGATGCACTGGGGGATGGACTGAGACAGCATCTGCCGCAGGGTGTCGATGTCGCTGGTGTAGCGGCTCATCACGTCGCCGGCGGGATGGGTGTCAAAGTAGCGGATGGGCAGGGTCTGCATGTGGGTGAACATCTGGTCACGGATATCCTTCTGGGTACCCTGACCGATGCGCACCATCAGGAAGTTATACAAGAAGGCGGAGACGATGCCCACCAGATAGATGCCTGCCAGCATGGTCAGAAAGCGAATCAGCGGGGCATAGTCCGGATTCTCCTGAGCCAGCATGGGGGTAATGTAATTGTCCACCAGGGTGCCCAAGGAGGAGGCGCTGACGGCCTGGGCGATGGCGCTGAGGATGATGCACACAACCACCACAATCATGGTCTTTTTGTAGCGGTTCAGATAGGACAGCAGACGGGAAATGGTCTGCTTGGGATTTTTGGCTTTGCGGCCGTCGCCGCGCATTTTGACGGGAGGCATTATTCCATCGCTCCTTTCTGCTGGGAATAGTAGACTTCCTGATAGATGGGGGAAGTCTTGAGAAGCTCGTCATGGGTGCCGGCAGCGCAGATTTGACCGCCGTCCATTACCACAATCAGGTCCGCATCCTGGACGGAAGCAATTCGCTGGGCGATAATCAGTTTGGTGGTGCCGGGGATTTCCTCCCGGAAGGCCTTGCGGATCATAGCGTCGGTGGCGGTATCCACGGCGGAGGTGGAGTCGTCCAGAATCAGGATCTTGGGCTTTTTCAGCAGGGCACGGGCGATACACAGCCGCTGCTTCTGACCGCCGGAGACGTTGGTGCCGCCCTGCTCGATGTGGTGATCGTAGCCGTCGGGGAAAGCGGTGATGAATTCATGGGCGCAGGAGAGCTGACAGGCGTGGATCAGCTCTTCGTCGGTGGCGTTGGGGTTGCCCCAGCGCAGATTGTCCTTGATGGTGCCGGAGAACAGCACGTTCTTCTGCAGCACCATGGCCACACTGTCACGGAGAACTTCCAGGTCATAGTTGCGCACATCCACACCGCCGACCTTCAGGCAGCCCTCGGTGACGTCATACAGACGGGGAATCAGCTGCACAAGGGTGGACTTGGAAGAACCGGTGCCGCCCAGAATGCCCACGGTCATGCCGGAGCGGATGTGCAGGTTCACATTCTCCAGAGAATTGCGCTTGGCGGTCTTGGAATACCGGAAGCTGACGTTATCAAAGTCGATAGAGCCGTCGGCAACGATGGTCACAGGATTTTCCGGGTTGTGCAGATCCGGCTTCTCCTGCAAAATTTCGGAGGTACGGCGCAGGGGTGCCCGGGACAGGGTCATCATGACGAACACCATGGACAGCATCATCAGAGCAGTGAGGATCTGGGTGGTATAGGTAAACATGGAAGTCAGGTTGCCGGTGGTCAGACCCATGGCGGCATTGTTGCCGGACTGAATCACCATTTTCGCACCCAGGTAGGAGATAGTCAGCACGCAGGAGTATACTGCCAGCTGCATCAGGGGGTTATTGAAGGCCATAATCCGCTCGGCCTTGCAGAAATCCCGGTAGATTTCTCCAGAAACATCGGAGAATTTCTCGATTTCCTTGTCCTCCCGGACGAAGGACTTGACGACGCGGATGCCGTGGAGGTTTTCCTGGACCACGTTATTCAGCTTGTCATAAGTCTTGAACACCCGGTCAAAGATGGGGAATACCAGCCGGATCAGGATGAACAGGCCCAGGCCCAACAGAGGCAGCGCTACGCAGTACACCAGGCACAGCCGGGGGCTGATGGAGTAGGCATTATAGGTTGCCAGAATCAGCATCACAGGGCACCGGATGGCCATACGGATCATCATCTGGAAGGCCATCTGAATATTGGCGATGTCCGAGGTCAGACGGGTAACAATACTGGATGTGGAGAACTTATCAATGTTGGAAAAGTCAAAGGTCTGCACCTTGTAGAACATATCCTGCCGCAGGTTTTTGGAAAAACCGGTGGCGGCATAGGAAGCAGAAACTGCCGAGGCAATGCCGAACAGCAGGGAGAACAGGGCATACAGAACCAGAAGCATTCCGTATTTTACCACTGCACCCATATCCCCCATTTCTACGCCCAGGTCAACGATCTGGGCCAGAACCAGAGGAATCTGGACTTCCATGTAAACCTCGCCGATCATGCACAGGGGACTGATCAGCGCCGGCCATTTGTACTCCCGCAGACTGGGAATCAGGTTGCGTATCATGTTTTGGTTTCCTCCTTTTCTTGCTTACATGGGAAGCTGCCGCCCATGTTTTGTATGGCCCGCTGCAGAAGCTGGGAAAACTGCTCCTGCTCTTGTGCAGTGAAGCCCCGGACCATTTGGGCTTCAATTTCCTGCATGGCCTGATCCATCCGGTCGTGGCACTGGTAGCCCTTGTCAAGCAGATAGATCCGCTTGCACCGGCGATCTTCCGGATCGGTGCGAAGTTCCAGAAAGCCTTTCTGCTCCAGCCGGGACAGAAGTCCCGAAACGGTAGGATGGCTCAGATGAAACTGATTTTCGATGTCCCGGGGACAGGGGGGTGTTTTTGACGTGATAAGAAAGACCACAATCCGTCCCTGGGCAGCGGTCAAATCCAGTTTTTCCAAAGCGTAGGTGGCGGATTGGTCGATGCACCAATGCAGCAGACGGGCCATGTGCCCGTAATGCAGTTGCAATGCGATCACCTCCGAAATAAAATGTAGCACGCTACATGTAGCACGCTACGCGATATTCTAGCACGGGAAATGAAAATCCGCAAGAGGGTCAAAAAAAGTTTACAATTTCAGGGAGCGGTTTGGATCGAAACGGATTCCGTGTATCATATGTTCCTTCCGGAGCATACTAATGCCGAGGTGAAAAGCTGTGAAAGAAGACGAAAAGAAGCCCATTCCCTGGGAAGCGGTAGACCCCAAGCCTCCGGTGATTCAGTCCGGGCATATGGAAAATCGGATTCGCAACGAATTGAAATAGGATTATGTAAACTTAAGGGCAAAAAGAAACAGGACTGGCTCAGCCAGTCCTGTTCTTGTGACTTGACGATTAGCCGTTGGCACGCATCTGAGCGAAGCACTCGCTGCAGAACACGGGACGGTCGGACTTGGGCTGGAAGGGAACCTTCGCCTCGCCGCCGCAACGGGCACAGGTAGCGGTGAAGAACTCACGGGGGCCACGGGTGGCGTTCTTGCGAGCGTCACGGCAAGCCTTGCAGCGCTGGGGCTCGTTCTGGAAGCCGCGCTCTGCGTAGAACTCCTGCTCACCAGCAGTGAACACGAACTCATTGCCGCACTCTTTGCACACTAAAGTCTTGTCTTCGTACATTGGAAAATACCTCTCTTCGGTTTGTTGTTGCCCCGTGAAATCCCACCGGATGAATGTTATAACGCAGGGTCGATTTGATATGGTGGCAAATTGTGCCACAACCCGGATTATACACAAAGCTAAGGAATTTGTCAATCCTTTATGAAAAAAATACCCTGATTTTTCCAAGTTTATGCAACTTTACAACGACTCATGAAAGATTTTCACAGCTGTGAATGAAAATAAAGAAGGTGCGTCAGAGCGTATTATCTGCTATACTG
>CALWOA010000039.1 GCA_944382965.1 uncultured Oscillospiraceae bacterium
ATTGCGGGGGGCGCAACACCTTGACCCAAATATGACCCAAACCAGAGCGAAAGCCAATGGACCGGATTGAAAATAATAGATTATAAAAGTTTTGATTTTGTCTGATATATACTGTTTTTTCTAACTTTGTACCGCTGTGTCTCCCCCTCAGGAACGATGGCATGCAAGCGGTCAGCGGTTCGATCCGGCTTATCTTCACAAAAAAGTGCAGCGAGCACTGCGCAAACAGCCGTTTTTCATGCTATTCAACCGCCGGATATCTTTTCTCATTTTCCACCGAATGCGCAGTTACCCCATCGGTATCATTTGGGGCGAAAATATCGCTCTCTGGGTTTGGTATCGGAATATGCGAATGAAGCAATCTTTTACTGAATTGCATGGCCGGAATGCAGATAGCGAAAGAAAGCACTCTCACACGAAATTCATATCATATCGGGAAATAATTCTGTTTTCTTCTGTCTTAAATTTCCGTCTTAGCAAGTCTCGGATTCTGGCCAGCAGCTCCGCAAAATCAAAGGTTTGAACAGGTAATCGTTTGCGCTTAAATCCAGGCCGTTTACACGGTCTTCAATCCTATCCCGGGCCGAAAGAATTAAGATGCGCAAATTCGGATCAATGCTGCGTATCTGTTTCAAGATATCCATAACTCTTTTTTCTCCGTATTCTCTTACTCGCTGGCATCATCTGTACCTTTATAGTCACTTGGTGCGGTTCCTACGTATTTCTTGAAGATTTTCGAGAAATAGCTCTGACTGTTGAATCCCGTGGCATAGGCAATTTCCTTGATGTTCATTTCCCCGTTTTCCAGCAGACGTTTGGCCTGGGCAATCCGTCTTTGGGTCAGGTATTCCGTAAAAATTCATTCCCGTGTGTTTCTGAAACAGCTTGCTCAGATAGAACGAAGATACACCAAGTTCCTCTGACACAATACCCAACGTAATATTTTCCCGGGAACTCTGCTTCACCAGCTGGATGGCTTTGCTCACAATCTGGTTGGATTTCACAATTTCTTCCGGCTGCTCTGTAGTCTCCCCGGACCTCTTCCGCAAAGCCCAGGAAATTGGCCTGGTGCACCATGTACTGTCCGGGAATTTGGACCCAGAAATGCTTTACAGTGCCGATCCGCAAACGGTTCTCCAGGCAGCATCCATGCAAAATTACCAGGAAGCTCCGTCAAATCTCGCTTCAGCGGAAGGTGATACAGCTTGAGGGGGCAAAGAAATCCTGCTGCAGTGGGTTGTAAATTTTGACTGTCTGCATCCGGTGTCCTCAGGAGAAGAACTGTGAAAACTGCACGGACGCTTTACTGCATGTCCGCAAAAAGAAGACATCTGTACATTATAGATAATATTTTGCTCCTTTGCGGCAATAATTTTACACTTTAGTGTATTGAACTGTAATTACAGTTGTGATATACTATTTTGCAAGAGATGGTCCCGTTAGTTGCAAGCGCCCCCAATGCGTCAGGCCGAGAACCATCCAAGAGCTTTCGGAAAAGGAGAGGATTTTATGAGTAAAACGAAAGAAGGCGGCGGTGCATTGCTGGGTGCAGCATTCCTGATGGCAACATCTGCAATTGGTCCGGGTTTTTTGACACAGACAGCCACCTTTACCGGCCAACATGGCGCAAGCTTTGGCTTCGTCATCCTGGTGTCCATTATCATGTCTGCCATTGCCCAGATTAATATCTGGCGTGTGCTGTGTGTTTCCGGTCTTCGCGGACAGGATGTTGCGAATAAGCTGCTGCCTGGCCTGGGTTATTTTGTCTCCTTCATGATCGTCCTGGGCGGTCTGGTATTCAACATTGGTAATGTGGGCGGCGGCGCCCTGGGCTTCAACACCCTGCTGGGAATCCCCACCGAGATTGGCTATGTTCTGGCTGGTGCCATGGCCATTCTGGTCTTCGTCGTGAAAAACGCGAAAAATGCAATGGATACCGTTGCCAAAATCATGGGCGGTATCATGATCGTCGTAATTCTGGTCGTAATCTTTGTGGTGCAGCCTCCTGTGGGTGACGCACTGAAGAATACCTTCGTCCCCGAAACCGGTGTTTCTCCGCTGTTTGCCGCAATCCTGACTCTGATGGGCGGCACCGTTGGCGGCTACATCACCTTTTCCGGCGCTCATCGTCTGATTGATGCCCAGATTACCGGCGAGGACAATATGAAAGAAATCAGCAAGAGCTCCGTCACCGGCATCGGCATTGCCACACTGGTTCGGATTATGCTGTTCCTGGCAGTGCTGGGCGTGGTGTCCAAGGGCCTGATCTCCGGTGCGGATCTGTTCGCCTCCGGCAACCCTGCGGCGGACGCGTTCCGGGCAGGCGCTGGTGAATGGGGCTACCGCTTTGCTGGCATGGTACTGCTGTGCGCTGCAATCACTTCCATCATCGGCGCGGCTTACACCTCTGTTTCCTTCCTGAAGACCTTCTCCAAGTCCATCGAGGCTCATGAAAATGGTTGGATCATTGGCTTCATCGCGGTTTCCACGGTGATTATGCTGGTGCTGGGTCAGCCAGCACTCCTGCTGGTCGTAGCTGGTGCTTTTAATGGCCTGATCCTTCCCATCACCCTGGGTGTCTGCCTGGTAGGCGGCAACTCCAAGAAGATCATGCCGCAGAACTACAAGCACCCCATTGTACTGACGGTTCTGGGTATTGTGGTGGTCGTTCTGGCCGCATACCTGGGCATTCCGGCCTTTATTAAGAATATAGCCGGTCTGTTCTGATCCCTGAAAGAATTGCTTATATGCGGCAAAAAGGTGCAAATGATTTGTTTGCACCTTTTTGCTCTATTAGGAGAGTAGCCATGCAAAATAAGATGAAAATATTGACTGCGGGGGATAGCTCCATTCTGATCCAGTTTGGCAACACCATCGATCCGGCCATCAACCGGAAGATCACGGCCACGGTTCAGCTGATGCGGGAGCAGCATATCAACGGTGTGACCGATGTGATTCCGGCGTTCTGCTCCCTTCTGATCAATTATGATCCCCGCGTGATTTCCTACGAGCAGATAAAACGCCGGATGGAGGGCCTGCTGAAGATTGATGTGGCAGCGGGCGATACCCGGAAGCGGGTGTTTGAAATTCCGGTGTGCTACGGCGGCGAATTTGGCCCGGACATTCAGAACATTGCAGATCATGCAGGCCTGAGCGTGGAGGAGGTCATCCAGATCCATACCTCCCGGGACTATCTGATTTATATGCTGGGATTCCTGCCGGGCTTTACCTACCTGGGCGGCCTGGATGAACGGATCCACACCCCCCGTCTGGCCAATCCCCGGATTCGGATCCCAGCGGGCAGTGTAGGAATCGGCGGCTCCCAGACAGGAATCTACCCCATGGATTCCCCTGGAGGCTGGCAGCTGATGGGCCAGACTCCGGTCAAGACCTACGATCCGGAGCGGAAAGTTCCGATTCTGGTGGAAGCGGGAGATTACATCCGCTTTGTCCCCATTGACTTAGAAGAGTACCACCGCATCAAAGCGCTGGTAGATCAGAACGAATACCAGTGCGTTGTGCGGGAGGAGGGATGATACCATGGGAATCCGAATTTTAAAAGCCGGCATGCTGACCACGGTGCAGGACCTGGGGCGCACGGGCTATCAAAGCCAGGGCTTTTCTGTGGCAGGCGTCATGGATGTGCGTTCGTTCAAAATTGCGAACCTGCTGCTGGATAACCCGGAAAATGAAGCAGTTCTGGAGTTTACCCTGATGGGACCAACCCTGGAATTTACTTCGGAGACCATCATCGCCATTACCGGCGGCGATTTCCAGCCCACCATCAATGGCAATCCTGCGCCGATGTACACGGCGATTTATATGAACCGGGGAGATGTGCTGAAATTCTCCAGCGCCCGAACCGGCAGCCGGGGTTATATTGCATTTTCCTGCTATCTGGACATCCCGGTGGTAATGGGCAGCCGCTGCACCAACTTAAAGAGCAAAATCGGCGGTCTGAAGGGCCGAAAGCTGATGGACGGCGACTATATCGGCTTCCGGATCAAGCGGCGCTACCTGCCGTTCTTCCTCTCCAGAACCCTGGATCTGGATGAATTTGACCAGGAAGAGGCCACCGTCCGGGTGGTGATGGGACCCCAGGATAAGATGTTCAGCAAGCAGGGAATCGAAACCTTCCTGAACTCGGAGTACACGGTTACCAGTGATTTTGACCGGATGGGCTGTCGGATGGAGGGTCCGTATATCGCCAGAAAAGAAAATGCGGACATGATCTCCGATGGCATTGCCTTCGGTTCCATCCAGGTTCCGGCCCATGGAAAGCCGATTGTCCTTCTGGCAGACCGGCAGACCACAGGCGGATATCCCAAGATCGCAACGGTGGCATCCGTGGACATTCCCAAGATCGTCCAGCGGAAGACAGACCATAAGGTGCGTTTCCAGGCCATCACGGTGCAGGAAGCGCAGAAGCTGTATCTGGAGGAAGAAAAGGAACTGCTGGCCATGCGCAGTCAGATTCATACCCCCTGTAAGGAAGTGCTGGAGTGCCGTCTGGTGGCCAAGCGGCTGACCAAGCTGCTTACCCTGGCCAATGAAACCCAACAATAGGAAAAGGTGATTCGATATGGATTTGGAAAAAATTGCTGAATTGGTTAAGATTATTGAAAACTCTTCTCTGAAGGAGTTTTCCTACTCCGAAGGGGAGATGGAGATTTATCTGAGCAAGCTGGATAATCCCCCTGTTATTGCCCCCGGCGGTACTGCGCCGGTGACAGCAGCTGCTCCGTCACCTGCCCAGCCTGCGGCAGCGGAGGCTCCGGCAGAGGAAGAAGAACTGTATATCACCTCTCCCATTGTAGGAACGTTCTATTCTGCCCCTTCTCCCACAGCACCGGCCTTTGTCCGGGTGGGCGATAAGGTGAAGAATGGCCAGACGGTCTGTATTTTGGAAGCCATGAAGCTGATGAACGAAATTCAGTGCGAGTATGACTGCGAAATTGATGCAGTTTTGGTCAGCAACGAGCAGAAGGTGGAATACGGACAGCCTCTGTTCCGCGTAAAAAAGCTGTAAGGGAGTGAAGTCCCATGTTTCATAAGATCCTGATTGCCAACCGAGGGGAGATTGCCGTGCGCATCATTCGTGCCTGCCGCAGTATGGGCATCAGCAGCGTGGCAATCTACTCCCGAGAGGACGCAGGCAGCCTTCATGTTCACCTGGCAGACCAGCGGGTGTGCATCGGTGAGGGACCTGCAAAGAACAGCTATCTGAATATGGAACGCATCATTATGGCGGCCAAGAATGTGGGAGCGGATGCGGTTCACCCCGGTTATGGATTCCTGTCGGAAAACAGCAAGTTTGTCCGGATGTGTGAGGAGAATGGCCTGGTGTTCATCGGCCCTTCGGCCGATGTGATCGACAAAATGGGAAACAAGTCCCAGGCCCGCTCCACCATGATGGCGGCCGGCGTACCGGTGGTTCCCGGCACCAAGGAGCCGGTGTACAATGCGGAAACAGGCTTGGAGATGGCAAAGCAAACCGGCTTTCCGGTGATGATCAAGGCCTCCTCCGGCGGCGGCGGCAAAGGCATGCGGGTTGCGGAATCGGCAGGAGATTTTGAGTTCCAGTTCAATCTGGCCCAGCGGGAATCGGTCAATGCCTTCGGTGACGACACCATGTACATTGAGCGCTACATTCAAAAGCCCCGTCATGTGGAAATCCAGATTATGGCAGACAACCAGGGCAATGTGGTAGCCCTGGGAGACCGGGACTGCTCTGTTCAGCGCAACCACCAGAAGCTGATTGAGGAATCCCCTTCTCCTGCCATCAATGAGCAGACTCGGGAAGCCATGAACCGGTTTGCCGTGCTGGCGGCAAAAACGGTGGGCTATACAAACGCCGGAACCATTGAGTACATCGTCTCCGATACCGGGGAATTTTACTTCATGGAGATGAATACCCGCATTCAGGTAGAGCATGGCGTTACGGAAATGGTAACGGACACGGACCTGATTGTAGAGCAGATCCGGGTAGCCGCTGGTTTCCCCCTGAGTTTTACCCAGGAAAGCGTGAAACTGCGAGGGCATGCCATCGAGTGCCGGATCAATGCAGAAATTCCGGAAAAGCGGTTTATGCCCTGTCCCGGACAGGTGAAGATGATTCACCTGCCGGCAGGCAACGGCGTCCGGGTGGATACCTGCCTGTATAGCGGATACCGGATTCCTTCGGAGTACGATTCCATGATTGCCAAGGTTATCGTCCATGCCCCCACCCGGGAGGCAGCACTGCGGAAAATGTACGGTGCGCTGGATGAGATGGTGGTGGTCGGTGTGCAGACCAATCTGGATTTCCAGTACCAGATGGTACGCCATCCGGTGTTCGTCGAGGGCAAGGCGCACACCGGATTTATTGAAGATGTGATGAATCTGAAAATTGGAGATCGATAAGATGTATAAAATTGACCTAAATAGCGACCTGGGCGAGAGCTTTGGCCGATACACCCTGGGCATGGATCACCGCATCATTCCGCTGATTTCCTCTGCCAATGTGGCCTGCGGATACCATGCTTCTGATCCGGTGGTGATGGAGAAAACCGTTGCCATGGCGCGGGAAGCGGGAATCGGCATTGGAGCCCATCCTGGTTTTCCGGACCTGATGGGATTTGGACGGCGGAACATGGATGTGACGCCGGCTGAGGCCAGAGCCTATACGTTGTACCAGCTGGGCGCATTGGATGGGTTTTGCCGGGCAAATGGCGTGAAGATGCAGCATGTCAAACCCCATGGTGCCCTGTACAATATGGCAGGCAAAGACTACGCCCTGGCCAAGGGAATTTGTCAGGCCATTGCCGCTTTTGATCGGGATCTGATCGTCATGGCGCTGTCCGGCAGCGAGCTGGTCCGGGCGGCAGAGGACATGGGTCTGCGGGTTGCCCGGGAAGTATTCGCCGACCGGGCTTATGAAGAGGATGGCTCTCTGGTCAATCGCCGGAAGGAAGGTGCCATGGTGACGGATGAGGAGGTTGCCATTGCCCGGGTTGTGCGCATGATTCGGGAGCAGAAGGTAAGTGCCATTACCGGAAAGGATATTCCCATCCGGGCCGATTCTGTCTGTGTCCACGGCGATGGAGAGAAGGCGCTGGCCTTTGTGGAGAAAATTCGCGCAGAGCTGGCCAATCAGGGGATCCAGATCTGCCCGCTGTCGGAAATTGTATGAGAAATCCTCTGGAGGTTTTCTCAGCACCCCTCTACAATGCTAAAGAGCCAGGCTTCTTTTGCGAGGCCTGGCTCGAGTTGACATAATTTACGCAAGCGGAAATAATAGATATGAATTACCGCAAAGGAGATGCCAAAAATGAAAACCACGCCCCGTATCATGGTTGCCGGAGCCCATGGCTTTGTGGGCTGCAGGGCAATGGAACACTTCCCCTCTGCCATTGCCGTGGACAGTACCCTTCTGCGCAATCCCGGCCGCGCTCTTCAAGAGTTTGTTCGCACGTACCAGCCCGATGTGATCGTGAATGCTGCCGCCATCTCTGATGTTGGCGTTTGCGAGAAAGACCCGGAAGGCTCTTATCTGGCCAACGTGGTTCTTCCTATGACCCTGGCGGCGGCAGCGGAAGAAATTGGGGCCAAGCTGATCTCCTTCAGCTCCGATCAGGTATACACCGGCTGTGTTGGGAATGGTCCTTACAGCGAAGACCAAATTCTTCCAGAACCAACAAACCAATATGCTTGCCATAAGCTGGAAGCAGAACGGCGGGTACTGGACATCCATCCCAATGCCGTATTGCTTCGGGCCACCTGGATGTATGATCTGCCCATGTACGGCCATGCAAATCGTGGGAATTTTCTTGTCAACACCCTGCGCGCCGTGATGCAGGGAAAACCCGTCTGCGTTCCCGGCTGTCAATACCGGGGGATCACCTATGTCCGGCAGGTGGTCAGCTTGATGGATCAGGTATTTGACCTGCCTGGCGGCGTGTACAATTACGGCAGTGAAAACGTCCTTACCATGAAGGAAACAGCCAACGCATTGCTGAAGGTCTTTGGCCTAACAGGAGATTTGCAGGATACGGTAGGCACACGCCACAATCTGTGGATGGATTGCACGGTCATCAAAGAACACGGAATTTTCTTTGATACCACCGTAGAAGGCTTTCAGCGCTGTGCGGCGGACTATGGATTGGGATAACTAAAGAATAAAAAGAACGCCGCCCGGTAAAGGGCGGCGTTTTGCGTTGGTTTTGAAGCCATAGACTGCTGACCTGGCAAGGCAGTTCAGCTTATGACCGTTTGCTCCCGGTTTTTCAGGTGCTTGTTGATTACCAAGAGGAAGACCGTGGTGGACAGAATGGAGCCCACAATATCTGCTACGGGTTCGGCATAAAAGGCAGACTGGGCAGAAAACAGCATCGGCAGAAACACGATGCTTGCCGCATACAAGGATTTGCGGAACACAGACAGGAAGAGCGCTGTTTTTGTTCTTGCCATAGCCGTCAGGCCGTCCACAAACACATATTGGAAGCCCAGCGGAATAATCATTAAGGTAACGGTATGAATTGCCCAGATGGAAAACTGAAAATATTCCGGATCCGAAGTGAACATCCGGACAAAATACTCCGGTATCAATCGGGAAAGCAGAAACATAACGGTCGTAAATACGCACATCAGTTTCAGAATATCCTTTTCCGCCGCCTTGATCCGGTCTGTCCGCTGAGCTCCGTAATTGTAGCTTAAAATCGCTTGGGTCCCTCCGCTGATTCCCAACATAGGCGCGGTGATCATCAGAAGATAACTCTGGGCAATGGTTGCACAGGTTATCAGCATATCTCCCTGCTCCGGTCCACCATACTTCTGCAAGATGGAATTCATGAGAATCAGAATCACGCTGTCTGTAGCCAAAATCATGAAGGGAGAAAATCCAAGGAAAAGGATACGGATCATTACCTTGCGACTGTATTGCCCAAATTTTATTTTGACATGCACTTTTTTGCTAAGCAAAAAACAGATGGCAAAGGCCCAGGAGGCAAACTGAGAAATCACCGTTGCAATGGCCGCACCTGCCACATCCATTTTAAATACAAAAATAAACAGCGGGTCAAGAATAATGTTTGAGACTGCGCCGATCAGAACCGTGGCCATACCCGCCACAGGAAATCCCTGACAGTTGATAAAGTAATTCAGGCCCACTGCCATCAAGGCGAAAAAGGTACCGGCTGTATAAATGGTCATGTAGGTATCGGCATAGGGAAAGGTAATATTGCTTGCGCCGAACCACATCAGAAGCTGCTCTTTGGAGAACAGGAAAATAACCGTAAGCGCAATGGAAAAACAGCACAGCATAAGGAAAGCGTTTGACAAAACCTGCTGCGCTTTTTCCTTGTTTTTTTCTCCAAGGTGGATTCCCATAATCACCGAGCCGCCAAGACCCACCAGCGTACCGAAGGAAGACAAAAATGTAACAATCGGTCCGCATACCCCCAGGCCAGCAAGGGCCAAATCACCGATTTCCGGGATATGACCGATATAGATACGATCAATGATGCTGTACAATACATTGACAAACTGGGCAATCATAGAAGGAATTGCCAGACGCAATACAAGCGATGGAATGGAATCTTTTCCGAGATCTGTTGATACTTTCATTTTAATCCCCCCGGCGCTTCATTATAGCAAATATTTTCGGAAGTTCAACCCGAAAAGGCTAACAAATCTTTCAGGATATTGCACATTATACGATAATATTGTACAATGATAATCCGCAGAAAATCCCGCAACCTCAAATCAATTGTTCCTGACCAAATTGAATGTCAAAAATTTGCAATCAGCGAATGCAGCCAGTGAAAAAAGCATGGCTACCTGCTATGGAGGATATACGATGTGGTGCTTGCCAAAAGATGACTCAATGGCAGTTATTACTGCAAACGAACAGATACATAGTGCCCATCGCCAGTGCCATTTGCAACTGCCCCAAACAGCAATTGTTTTCTTTATGGGCAAAGCAGCGAATTATCTCGTGTCACACTATCATGCGGTGGAAATGCCGGAGTTATTCCCGCGGTTTCTCAATCGATGTCCTATCTGGGAAATCAAAGAGCTGCAGCTATGCTTCGTAAATGGAGGCAGTGGTGCCCCGCAAGCAGCCGATACCGTTGAAACGCTGGCTGCTTTGGGCGTGAAAAATATTATTTCTGTTGGGATGTGCGGAGCATATGACAAAATTGTTCAAGTCGGTGAAGTGATTGCTCCTCAAAAGGCTTTTGTAGAAGAAGGAACATCGCTTCACTACTATGAAACGATTGAATGGTCAAGCCCTGATACCGATCTGCAAAAGATGGCCACATCCTTATTCGGCATAAGGGATCATTCTATTGTCTCAACAGATGCCGTATATCGTCAGACACTGCGTAAAGAGCAGCTGTGGAGAGAAAAAGGCGCTGTTGGCGTAGATATGGAAACATCCGCTGTTTTTAGTGTTGCCAAATATCTGGGCTTGAAAGCAGTTGCTTTGCTGATTGTTTCTGATATTCACCCTATTAGCCCAAACTCTGCCAGATGGCAGTGGCATATGACCGATGAAATGCGGTATAATCTCGCTGACCAAGCCGTCACATTGGCGAAAAACATAATTTGGGGAGAATAGCGCAATATTCATAAAAAGAGAGCGAACTGACGTAAACCAATCAGTTCCCTCTCTTTTCTCATTTCAACGTAACAGGATATTCCCTTCTGGAAACGATCCTTACGCATAAATAATCACAAGTCCCGTCAGGATGCCAATAACGGTAGCCAGTGCAGGCAGTTTGGAGCGCCACATCAAAATTGCTTCCGGCATCAGTTCTCCGAACACCACATACAGCATAGCGCCAGAGGCAAAGCTCAACGACAGCGACAGCATGTCCGGGCCCATGGTTCCTAAGTAAAGGCCCAGGATGGCCCCCAATACGGTAGGAGCTCCGGTGAGCGCGGTCAGAAATGCAGCCTTTCCCTTTTTCATTCCGCCGGAAATCAGCGGCACCGCCACTGCCATTCCTTCCGGCACATTGTGCAGTCCTATGACGATTGCCATGACGATTCCGCCCCGGGAAAGTACCGCTTGCTGGGCAGAGGTGGCAAAGGACGCGCCGATGACCATGCCCTCCGGCACATTATGCAGGGCAATAGCTGCCGCCATCACCAGTCCGGCCAGGAACAGGCTTCCATGGTTCTGTCCCCCTTGCTCATGGACCTGATAGTGGTCCGCGTGAATCAGTTCTTCCAGAGAATCCGCCGTCTTAGGGTGGCTCTCATCGATATGGGCAACCTCATGGTTGGTGTCCCGGTCAATCCAGGCATTGAGCAGGTAAATAACGGCATAACCCAGCATCACACCCACCGCTGCCAGCACCAAATACGTGTGGTCTGCAGTTCCCTCCGGGGCCACCGCCTGGGCCAGCAGGTCAAAACATACCACAGCCGTCATCACGCCGCCGGCGAAGCTCAAAAGCAAGCTGACCGTGCGGCTGGAGTCTTTCCGGAATAGACACGACACTACACCGCCCAGGCCTGTGCCGCCCATGCCGGCCAGCGCCGTAATGAATACAATTTCCCAAAGCAAATCCATCGATATCCCTCTAGTCGTAAAATAGAGAACTGGAATTAACCAAAGCTAACTTCCAGTTCTCTATCATAGTCACTCCCAGCGGGAAAGTCAATCCCATAAATCCCTTTCCTGTGAATAACTTTGTATTTTTTCGATAAAATCCGACGTAAGATCCTTCGGGAACGTAGCGTTGCTATTTCCCCGCAGTGCCTGTATGGGTATAGTGGACCTGCCTTGTTCTGCATAGCAATAAATCCTCTTGTAAATCGTGAATTTATCTTATATAGTATACCTATGAAGGAATTTACGAACCAAAATTTGTACAGTGAAGGGTATTGGAAGGTGAAAAAAGCAACACTAGCATTGATTTTTTTATGCATATCTGAGTTGATCGGATGTTCCAATGAAAAAGCGGATCCCTATAGCGTAAAGACCTTTGATATTACACCTGAGCAACAGATTGAAGCGTGTCAAGAGAATGACGCGTTGGTTACCATAGTTACCTATTACGAAATGAGTGATGGGACATGGAAAACAGATGATTATGCATATAAGTACAAGCTGGAAATCTCCGGCAGAATGCCTGGCGCAGGGAAAGACAGCACATTTGTTTATTTGAGTAATCTGGAAAATATCACATTTGAACAAGCATGGAAAGCAAGTGGTCTCAGTAGTAATCTGGATGATTATTTCGATGAAACAGAGGCAAAATTGGTGGCTATGAAATAGATCATTCCCGGTTAGATGAGCAGGGCTGAATCACCCTGCTCACTTTTTCTTCCAAGCAGCACCCTCGAAGCAGAAAAAACTTTCCGTAATTGACGAGTGAATTTTTGCGGGTATAATGATGGTAGAAAAATTTCGCTCCCCGTGACGGCAGGCGGAGAGAATCACCCACAAGGAGGCACACCATGAAATACAGGCTTGACCGATATGGCAATCCCATTTCCCAGCTGGGATATGGCTGCATGCGATTCAGCAAAAAAGGAAATAGCATCGACTACGAAAAAGCGGAGAAAGAAGTGCTTCTCGCCATCGAAAAGGGTGTCAATTATTTTGATACCGCCTATATTTATCCGGGCAATGAGGAGTGCCTGGGATGGATTCTGGAGAAAAACAAATGCCGGGATAAGGTGAATATTGCCACCAAGCTTCCCCAGTACATCCTTCGTTCCGCGGCAGCCATTGACAAAACCTTTCATGAGGAACTTTCCCGTCTGCGCACCGACTACATAGACTACTATCTGATGCACATGTTCACGGATTACGCAGAATGGGAGCGGCTTCAGAAGCTGGGGATTGAACAATGGATTTCCCGGCAAAAAGCGGAAGGACGAATTCGCTATATCGGTTTTTCCTACCACGGCGATACGGAAATGTTCCTGAAGATTCTGGATGCTTACGACTGGGACTTCTGCCAGATTCAGTACAATTATCTGGATGAACATACCCAGGCAGGACGGGAGGGGCTGCAGGCAGCCGCAAAGAAAGGGATTCCTGTGATTATCATGGAACCTCTTCGGGGCGGCAAGCTGGTGAATCTTCCGCAGAAGGCCAAGGAAGTGCTGGCCTCCGACAGTAAGGGCTACACCCCCGCCGAGCTGGGCCTGCGCTGGCTGTGGAATCAGCCGGAAGTGACCTGTGTACTTTCCGGCATGAACTCGGAGGATATGATTAACGAGAATATCCGCATTGCCTCCGAGGCCGAGCCGGGACACCTTACCCAGGAAGACATGGAGATCGTCGCCCAGATCAAGCAGATCATCCGGCAGCGGGAAAAGGTAGGCTGCACCGGCTGCCGGTATTGTATGCCCTGCCCCAAAGGCGTGGACATTCCCGGCAATTTCCACTACTACAACCTGATGTACATGGAGAAAAAAGCTTCCGCCCGAAAGGAATTTGCCCGGAACATGGGCCTGCGCAAAGAACCCGGCTTTGCTACCCAGTGCGTCGGCTGCGGTCTGTGCGAAAAGCACTGCCCCCAGCACCTTCCCATCCGGGAAAAGCTGAAGGAAGCAGACCATGATCTTCGGCCCCTGCCGTATAAAATCGGCATTCAGATTGCAAGAAAAGTTATGAATCGGTAAGTGCTAAACCCGTGGAGTGTGCGCGCTGCGATAAGGTGGACCCCGTGCATTTTTCTCATACCGGTCAGCCCGGGTCGACTTCTCTGTTTCGACTTCCAGCCGCACATTTGTCTCGGTGTTTTTCTGTCGCCCCTTTCAATACAGCAGTGTGCTATTTATTTCGATAATTTGTTTAGCCATGCATTTCCAGCCCAGTCTAACTGCGTTATTTCAATGCCTTTGCGCCCATTATTTGTCTTCCATCCCATCATATCCATCATCGTAAGTCTGGGTAAGATTGGACATTCCGGTTTTGTACAGGATGCGGTTCGCAATCAGCCGCATACCCTTATTGCTGGGATGAGAAGCCACGCCGCCATCGGATACCACCACCGTACTGCCATCCGTCTTGTAAATGGTATCTCCAATCTTGCCTTGATTTTCTGCAACCGCCAAATCCGATATGTCGATGAAGGCACATCCGGTTTTCTTGCAGGCATCCAACAAAATTTGCTTGCGCTGGTCTGAACCATACCACATTCCGACCCAGCATACGATTGCTCTTTCACATTGGCTCCGCAGATAAACCAGAAGTCT
>CALWOA010000040.1 GCA_944382965.1 uncultured Oscillospiraceae bacterium
AACACAGAAGTTA
Source organism: uncultured Oscillospiraceae bacterium (assembly GCA_944382965.1). Lineage (GTDB taxonomy): Bacteria > Bacillota > Clostridia > Oscillospirales > Oscillospiraceae > Faecousia. Next base: position 14 of record CALWOA010000040.1, read on the forward strand.
AGCTCACATGCGCCGACAATACTTGGCGGGCGACTGCCCGGGAAGATAGGTAATGCCAACACAAACATTCCCCCTTAGCTCAGTCGGTAGAGCGACGGACTGTTAATCCGCAGGTCGTTGGTTCGAGTCCAACAGGGGGAGCCAAAGCCACCGTTTTCATTAATGAAACGGTGGTTTTTATTTGTTGATAGGTACGGAAAATATTGTTATTTCACCACCTGGAACTGCCGGGTGGTTTTTCCTATTAAATTCAAAGAATCTTTCGAATTGGTATTTCAATTTTGGTGATATAATCGTCCATAGAATTACTGGTAAACTCGTTTATGCCTGTCTCATAGGCATATCCTTTCAGTTCCAATTTGTTTTTAGACGCGTATTCCAGAATTTCAGTGTATTTCTGAGGGAGTTTGTCCCAGCTCCCTTTGAAATACGTGCGGAGATAAGTTCCCGCAGGACGTATGTAGGCATTTACGCTGCTTTCTACTTCCGGGACTTGCAAAAATACGCCGTAATAATTTGTAAAATCACGCTGATACAAGCTGGAAACAGGAAGCAGAGAACCGTATAGAATGCCATACATACGGTATGCCTGATGGTGATGCACTTCGCCAAAAATCATTTCCGCTTCCTGTTCCAGGGATAGCTCTTTTGTGGTCTTCAGCAGAATTAGTTTTTGCGCAGGACACTCCAGTATGGAATATTCAGATAGATCAATATGATTCAAATCTTCAAGCGCTTTTGTCTGATGCAAAAGCGCTTTTTTAATTTGCTGCAAATGCTGAATCGCATTGTCAATTTCAATTGTTTTTTCAGATAGCACGGTCTGAAAGGAAGCGGCAGATCGATTGTTCAGAAAGGTTTTGATGTCCGGAATGGAGACGTTTAGTTCCCTGAGCATCAAAATTGTCTCAAAAACAGAACACTGCTGGCAAGTATAATAACGATAGCCGTTTTCCCGCACGATTGCAGGTTTAAACAGGCCTACTTCATCATACCACATCAGTGTCTTTTTATTGACTTGGTGCAGGGCCGCAAATTGCCCGATTGTCAGCAACTTGCTTTGATTGTGTGACATGTTTACGTTCCACCTCTTGACTGTACAGTTACTGTATAGTTTATCATAAGAAACAGCATACAGCAAGCAGATTTCATGCCCCTTTGGAGAGAAAGGAATTGCTTGCTGAAAAATCTGATTGTCTGATTATTAGAAAGGTGAGACTTTATGCGTCAGTCACATAACCAGTTATCCCAGGATTTTACAATTCCGACCCTGTTGAAATTTACTGCTCCCACTGCGGTTATGCTGGTGTTTATGTCCTTGTACCAGATGGTGGATGGGGCTTTTGTATCCAGGTTTGTTGGTGAAAACGCCCTGTCTGCCTTGAATATCGTGTACCCTGTTCCCAGCATTATGATTGCGTTTTCCATTATGCTGGCTACCGGCAGCGGTGCCATCATTGCAAAAAATATGGGAGAGGGAGATATGCAGACAGCCCGGGAAAATTTTTCTCTCGCGGCTGCTGTGGGCCTGGTATTGGGAGTATGTTTTATGGTTTTTGGAACGGCGTTTCTAAAACCGTTGATTCAAATGTTGGGAGCAACTCCGGTACTGTATTCCTATTGTTACGATTATCTGCTGATTTTAATGTTATCGGCGCCGCTGTCCATTTTCCAGATGTTGTTTCAGAACTTTTTTGTCACTGCTGGAAAACCACACCTTGGCATGATCGTAACGCTGGTTGGCGGCGTGTCGAATATTGCCTTGGATTATCTGCTTATCAAGGTATATCAGATGGGGGTTGTCGGCGCAGCATTGGCAACGGCGATTGGCTATGCAATTCCGGCAATTTTTGGGCTATGCTATTTTGCTGTGAATCGCAAAGGAACGCTGTATTTTGTGAAGCCGGTGCTCCGAAAACAGGTCTTGCTGCACAGCTGCGTGAATGGGTCTTCTGAAATGGTAAACAATCTGGCGGTAGCCATTACCACATTCCTGTTTAACACCCTTATGCTGAAATATGCAGGGGAAACCGGTGTGGCTGCGATTACCATCGTATTGTATGCGCAGTTTCTGATGACCGCAGTTTTCATGGGCTTTTCCAGCGGCATTGCGCCTGTGGTGAGCTATAACTACGGCAGCCAGAACACGAAACAGTTGCAAAAAGTGTTTCGCAATAGCATGTATGTGGTTGGGGTCATTTCGGTGATTGTTTTTGTTCTCGCTGAGTTTTGCTCAGATCCGGTTATTCAGATCTTTGTAAAACCAGACAGCGAAGTTTTTCAGATTACCAAACACGGATTTGGAATTTTCTCTGTTAGCTTTTTGTTTACCGGCGTCAATATCTTTGCTTCTGCGCTGTTCACCGCATTTTCTAACGGCAAAGTATCCGCCATTCTCTCTTTTTTGCGCACGTTTGTATTTCTGGTTATTTGCCTGCTGGTGCTTCCGCTTTTTTGGTCCATCTACGGAATCTGGCTGGCAGTTCCGGCAGCGGAGATTCTGGCGTTTGGCGTGTCGGTTTTTTATCTGGTAAGGCTGAGAAGGGTTTACCAGTATTCAGCCCGGTAATGCAGTCTTGAAACGATGGAGCCGGAAGGGGAAACCCCTTTTGGCTCTTACTTTTTGCACAATAGGAAGCCTTCTTTTTCGGCGGAGTAACCAACTGTCGCATCTTGACAAAACAGCAAAATCCCTCTATAATGAAAACGATTTCAAATTTGTTTCACCTCTGGGAGGCTGTATCATGGCAAATCTCATAAGCATAGGAGAAATCCTCATTGATTTAACCCAGGTCGGGATTACAGAACAAGGAATTCCGAAATTTGTGGCAAATCCCGGCGGAGCACCAGCCAATGCCGCAGTAGCGGCAGCGAAGCTGGGGGCGGACGCAGGATTTATTGGCTGCGTCGGCAAGGATGCCTTTGGTAATTTCCTGCGGCAGACACTTCTGGAGCAGGGCGTGGACATCTCCGGACTGAGGGAAACGGAGAAAGCCCCCACAACCTTGGCGGTGGTCAGCGTGGATTCTGCCGGAGAGCGCAGTTTCCAGTTCTACCGGAAACCCGGTGCGGATATCTGCCTGGAAGAAGCCATGCTGGACAAGCGGCAGCTCGAAGGTGCCAAGATCCTCCACTTTGGCTCGGTCAGCTTGACGGCAGACCCCAGCCGCAGCGCAACTCTGGCTGCTGCCAGGTATGCAAAAGAGCAGGGAGCGCTGATTACCTATGACCCGAATTATCGGGCAAACCTTTGGCCGGATGCGGAAACGGCCATTGCTGCCATGCGCCAGCCCCTGTCTATGGTGGATGTGCTGAAAATCAGCGATGAGGAAACCCAACTGCTTTCTGGCTTTTCCGACTCGGAGGAAGCGGCAGCGACTTTGGAAAAGCAGGGGATTTCTCTGGTGCTGGTGACCTTGGGGCCAGATGGGGTTTTGTATCGCTCCCAGGGTAAGACCGGCACTGTACCGGGCTTCGCCACCAAAGTAGCAGACACCAACGGAGCGGGAGATACCTTCTTCGGTGCGGTGCTCAGCCGCCTGGTTGGACGGGAGCTGGCTCAGCTGACTCAGGAGGAACTGGAAGATATTCTGCGGATGGCAAACTGCGCTGCATCCATTACCGCCAGCCGTCCTGGTGCCATACCAGCGATGCCAAACATGCAGGAAGTTATGGAGAAATTGAAGCAGGAGGAAGGAAAATGAGTGATTTTACCCGGCGCTTTACCCAGAAGGAAAGGGAACTTCGTTCCATTTACTTAGGACTCTATCACGACGAAAAAGCATATGATTATTTCTGCTCCATGCTGGAACGGATGTACCAAGGGCGCAAAGAGAGCCTTCGCAAATTGGATGTCCAGCGGGAAAACAATCCTCACTGGTACAAAGATCAGAAGATGCTGGGTATGCAGATCTATACCCAGTGCTTCGGCGGCACTCTGAATGGGGTGAAGTCCCACTTGGACTACATCCAGGAGAGCGGAGCCAACTACCTGCATCTGATGCCCCTGTTGGAAAGCCCCAAGGAAAAAAGCGACGGCGGCTATGCGGTTTCGGATTTCCGGAAAGTCCAGCCGGAACTGGGAACCATGGAAGATTTGTCTTCCCTGGCAGAGGAATGCCATAATCGGGACATGGTGGTGTGCATCGACTTCGTGATGAACCACACCAGTGACGAGCACGACTGGGCCAAGCGGGCCAAAGCCGGGGAAGCGGAATACCAGCAGCGGTACTTCTTCTACGACAACTGGGATATTCCCAACCTTTACGAGCAGACCGTACCTCAGGTGTTTCCCACCACTGCTCCGGGAAGCTTCTCCTGGTGCCCGGAAGTGGGCAAGGTGGTTATGACCAGTTTCTATCCCTTCCAGTGGGATCTGAACTACGCCAATCCCACTGTACTCAACGACATGACGGAAAATATGCTGTTTCTGTGCAACCAGGGCATTGATGTGATCCGCCTGGATGCGGTGCCGTATATCTGGAAGGAGCTGTGGACCAACTGCCGCAACCTGCCCCAGGTGCATACCCTGGTGCGGCTGATGAATCTGGCTGCCGCCATTGTCTGCCCCGGCACGCTGCTGCTGGGAGAAGTGGTCATGGAGCCGGACAAGGTGGTGCCTTACTTCGGTACCCCCGACAGCCCGGAGTGCCACATGCTCTACAACGTCACCACCATGTGCACCACCTGGCACACGGTGGCCACCCAGGATACCCGGCTGCTGCGGCGGCAGATGGATACCATCTTCGCTCTGCCGAGCCAGTATACCTTCCTGAACTACCTGCGCTGCCACGATGATATTGGCTGGGGACTGGACTATGACTACCTGCGCCAGTTCGGTGTGAAAGAAGTGGCCCACAAAAAGTTCCTCAGTGATTATTTCCAGGGCAAGTGCTTCGGCAGCGAAGCCAGAGGCGAACTGTACAACGATGATCCCCGGCTGGGTGATGCCCGGCACTGCGGCACCACCGCTTCTCTGTGCGGCATGGAATCCGGGTCGGAGCAGAGCCTGAAGCTGAACATCATGCTCCACGCCTTCCTGCTGACCCAGAGCGGACTGCCCATTCTCTACAGCGGCGACGAACTGGGGCAGCTGAATGATTACAGCTACCATGACGATCCCATCAAGCGGGACGACAGCCGTTACCTGCACAGAGGGAACTTCGACTGGGCAGCAGCGGAAAAGCGCAGCACCAATCCGCTGTATACCGCCCTACTCCGGCTGGAGGCCATCCGCAAGGGGGAAAAGCCTTTCCATGCCGACGCGGATGTATGGACACTGGAGCCGAAAAACTATCACATTCTGGCCATCGGCCGGTATTATCAGGGAAAAAAGCTGCTGGCCCTGTTTAACTTCGGAAGAGCGCCCCAGACTGCCTACCTGGAAGAAGGGGAAACCTACACGGATCTGCTCACCGGCGAAGAGCTGACGGCACAGGCTGTTGCTATGAAGCCCTATGAATTCCGCTGGCTGATGCTGCGTTACCCCCAGGAAAAGGAGTAAACCATGATTACCTTAAAGGACATTGCGCAAATGGCGGATGTTTCCCCCTCTGCGGTCAGCCGGTACTTGAACGGCGGTTCCCTGAGCGAGGAAAAATCCCGGCGGATTCGCGATGCCATTGCCCAGACCGGCTATCGCCCCAATCAGGCGGCGCAGACGTTACGCACCGGTGCGTTGAAGCAGGTTGGCGTGATTGTACCCAAAATTAATTCCAACTCTGTCAGCAACGTGGTGGCAGGAATCAATTCAGTTATGGCAGCCAATGGATATTCTCTGCTGCTGGGCACCACCGCCGGGCAGGATAAGAAGGAACTGCACTTTCTGAATCTGATGCAGGACAATCAGGTATCCGGCATTATCGTTATGGGAACCACCATGACCCCCATGAAGAAGGATGCCTTCAAATCCTGCCGGGTTCCGTTGGTGATTACCGGACAGAATTTTGGGGAGATCTGCTGCGTGCACCACGATGATTATGGTGCCATGCAGGCTCTGACGGAAGCCATGATTGCCAGGGGCCGAAGAAAGATTGTCTATGTGGGTGTGGATGAAAAGGATGCGGCCACCGGTCTTGCCCGGCGGAAGGCGGCCTTCGATGCACTGCGCCAGGCGGATCTGGATGCGGTGTACCTGCTGGCCCAGGACTACGAGGTGGAAAGCGGCTATCAGTGCGCCCAGCAGATTCTGGCGCTGTACCCGGATACCGACGGTATCCTCTGCGCCACGGATAAACTGGCCCATGGCGTGATGAAAGCTCTGAAAGAAGCGGGAAAACATTTGCCGGAAGATGTGAGTATCTGCGGCGTGGGCGATGACTGGCCTGACCAACTCACCACCCCCACCCTGACCACCGCCCGGCTGTATCATGAGCAGTGCGGAGAGGATGCGGCGTCCATTCTTCTGCAAATGATCGAGGGTAAGACAGAAGATCAGCCACTGCGGCAGATCAAACTGGGATACACCATTTTGCGGCGGGAGTCACTATGAAAGAGAAACTGATTTTTTTGGATATTGACGGCACGCTGACCCAGGCGGGAAGCAACGTTCCCCCGGAGAGTGCCCTGAAGGCTATTCGCGCAGCCCAGGCGAAGGGGCACAAGGTGCTCCTTTGCACCGGACGGAATCTGGCCATGCTGTCGCCGCTGCTGAAATATGGCTTTGACGGCGTGGTGGCCAGCGCCGGCGGCTATGTGGAGTTTGACGGACAGGTGATCTATGACTGTCCCATGTCCAACCGGCAGCGGGATATCGCCTTGCAGACCCTTCACGAAAGCGGAGTGTTCTGCACCATTGAGGCCAAAGACGCTACCTACGGGGATGCGGATCTGGGGGACTTCCTGAGTCAGAGCCAGGGAGGCAACAGCGAAATTCAGCGTTGGCGGGCTGCCCTGGCAGGAGAGCTGGGGATTCAGCCCATGGAAAACTACGATGGCCGTCCCATTTACAAGGTGGTATTCATGTGCCGGGAGGATTCCCAACTGGACAAGGCCCGGGCGGCTTTGGAACAGGAGTTCCTGTTCTGCTGTCAGACGGTTACCAAGCCGGCCTGCCTGAACGGAGAGCTGATTAATCGGAAGTTTGACAAAGGAAGGGGCATCCAGCGGCTCTGCGCCCATCTGGGGGTGGATATCCGGGATACCTTCGGTTTTGGTGACAGCATGAACGATCTGGAAATGGTTCAGACTGTGGGCGTCAGCGTAGTGATGGAAAATGGCAACGAACAGCTGAAAGCTCTGGCTGATTATGTCTGTCCCAGGGTGGAGGAAGACGGCCTGGCAAAAGCCTTTGCCAGATACCAGCTGGCGTAATTTAGCCAAGATTTCTCCATATAAAAGGAGGGGGATTCCCCTCCTTTTCTTACTTTCTTGGACGCTTGTATATCCTTAACAATTTCGATATTCACAATTTGTTCAAAATGCGGGATTTACAAAGTAGGTGGAAAGGAATATAATTTGATTATAAGATGAAATCGATTTCAAATAGATTTCAAAAATAAGAGGAAAAAGGAGCGTTCCATCATGGCACTGGACTATCGCAAATGCGCCGAAGAGATTTTCAGCCACCTGGGCGGCCGGGAGAATATCATCAGCGCGGCACACTGTGCGACCCGGCTTCGGCTGGTAATCGCAGACAACGGCAAGGTTGACGTCCCCGCACTGGAGGACACGGAGGGAGTAAAAGGTGTCTTTAACTCCAACGGTCAGCTCCAGCTGATCATTGGCACCGGCACCGTCAACAAAGTTTATGAGGAGTTTCTGGCGATCACCGGCATGACCGCCGCAACCAAGGAAGAGGTAAAGGCAGCCGCCGCTGCCAAGCAGCCCCTGCCCCAGAAAATGGTCAAGACCCTGGGCGACGTGTTCGTACCCATTCTGCCGGCCATTGTGGCGGCAGGCCTGATGATGGGTTTGGTTCAGGCATTGGGAAAGGTCATTCCTTCTTTTGCAGGCTCTGACTGGTACGGCTTCCTGGATATGGTTTCTTCCACTGCCTTTGCCTATCTGCCGGTGCTGGTGGCCATCAGCTCCGCCCGGGTGTTTGGAGGCAATCTGTTCTTAGGCGGCGTTGTGGGTTTGGCCATGATCAATTCCAGCCTGATTAACGCCTGGTCCGTTGCCGGTATGGAATCCATTCCTTCTTGGCAGCTGCTGTTTTTCAATGTGCCTCAGGTGGGCTACCAGGGCCATGTGATTCCGGTGATCGTTGCCGTGTGGCTGATGTGCTGGATTGAAAAGCGACTGCACAAAATTGTACCGGAAATCATCGATTTGTTTGTAACGCCCCTGGTAACGGTACTGGCTACCACATTTATTACCTTTACTGTCATCGGCCCCATTTTCTCCACTGCGGAAACTTACATCCTGTCCTTTGCCCAGTGGCTGGTAACGGTGGGCTACGGTGTTGGCGCACTGGTGATGGGTGCAATTTACCCGCTGACGGTGGTCTGCGGCCTGCACCACATGTACAACGTCATCGAGGTTGGCATGCTCTCCGGCGCTGAGGGACTGAACATCTGGATGCCCATTGCTTCCGCTGCCAACTTTGCCCAGTGCGGCGCATGTCTGGCAGTGGCTGTGAAGACCCATCAGATGAAAACCCGCACCGTGGCGGTGCCTTCTGCACTGTCCGCTTCTCTGGGCATCACGGAGCCTGCCATTTTCGGTGTCAACTTCCGCTTTATGAAGCCCTTCATCTGCGGCGTGATTGGCGGCGCCGCCGGTGCCATGTTCGGCTCCATCGTTGGCCTGGGCGGCAGCAGCTACGGCGTTACCGGCTTCCCCGGCTATCTGATTATCAACAAGCCCCTGCTGTACACCATTTTGCTGGCCATTTCCGGCGGCGTGGCCTTCCTGCTGACCATGGTGGTCTGGAAGGACCCGGAAGCTGCGGAAAAGAAGAAGGATCGCAAGCCTGTGATGACCTGTGAAGCTGGCCAGATTCTGGCCCCCACTGCCGGTAAGGTGGTACCTCATACCCAGATTCCCGACGAGACTTTCGCCGGCGGCATTCTGGGCCAGGGCGTGGGCATTGTTCCCGAGGAAGACGTGGTCATTGCTCCCTTTGACGGTGTGATTTCCAGCACCGCCCAGACCCAGCACGCTGTGGGCATCACCGGCCCGGGAGAAATGGAAGTGCTGATCCACATTGGTGTGGATACCGTGAAGATGCAGGGAGATGGCTTCCAAATGCTGGTAAAAGAGGGGGACAAGGTCACTGCCGGACAGCCCCTGATTCGCTTCAGCCGTAAGAAGATTCAGGCAGCGGGCTACTTGGATATGGTAGTGGTGCTGCTGACCAACTGTGGCGATTATACCCAGTTCCAGGTTCTGGATCATACTGCCAATGCTGGAGTGCTGACACTTCGTCTTCATAAGGAAATATACAGAAGGGTACCTGATCGGTGCCCTTCTGTTTTGCTTGCGGAAAAGAAGAATAAAACCAGGCAGATACCTTGATTCTTCGGAGCGGATATGATACAATACTGACAAGTTTATAAAACATGTAAGTGCCGATGCGCTTGTTTGGACACATCGGAGAATAGGGAATCCGGTTAGAATCCGGAACGGTACCCGCCGCTGTATGCGCGGAGGTGCTGTGCGTGACGAAAGTCAGTCATTGGGGATTTCCCTGAGAAGGCTGCACAGACACTTTGGATGCGCAAGTCAGAAGACCTGCTTATGTGGTTATTTGTACCCTTTGGTAACAGGGTGTGTTTGCACGGAAAAACGGCTGTGGCAATCTGTAACAAGGTTGCCCCGGCCGTTTTGATTTGCCCTGTCCCAGGTCCGGCGGCTGCCGTCATGGCAGCGTCATAAGTTGCCTGCCCAAAAACGGCAGACAATTTATAGATTTTATCAAAAGGACGGAAGAAACATGAAACGATCGCTGACAAATGTGTATTTTCTGATGGCGTTGGCCTGTCTGCTGCCTTTGCGGACACATGCCATGCACATTGGAGAAGGAATGCTGCCTGCTGGATGGAGCATTGCCTGGGGAGTGGTGTGCGCACCCTTTATTATCTATGGCTTTCTCAACATTAAGAAACGGATTCATACCACACCCAAGGTCAAGATTTTGCTGGCTATGTGCGGCGCTTTTGCCTTTGTGCTGTCGGCGCTGAAGATTCCTTCGGTTACCGGCTCCTGCAGCCATCCCACCGGTGTGGGCCTGGCGGCGATTCTATTTGGACCGGGAATCACCTCGGTTCTGGGACTGATTGTGCTGGTATTCCAGGCCCTGCTGCTGGCCCACGGCGGCGTCACCACCTTGGGCGCCAATACCTTCTCCATGGCCATTGCCGGACCCATTGTGTCCTGGCTGGTTTTCCGGGGACTGAAAAAGGCCAACGTGTCCACCGCGGTATCCGTATTCTTTGCGGCAGCCCTGGGTGATCTGGCAACCTATGTGGTCACCTCCATTCAGCTGGGTGTTGTCTACGGCGGATTCGGGAAATTCCTGGCGGTATTTGCCCTGACCCAGGTGCCTCTGGCCGTTGCGGAAGGCCTGCTGACTGTGGTGATTTTCAATATTCTGGAAAAGTACAGCAAAAGCGAACTGAAAGAACTGGCTGTGGTGTAAGGAGGGTGCAGGTTATGAAATTGTGGCAGAAAAACCTTATTTTAATCGGATTGGTAATTTTGCTCGCGGTGATTCCTCTGGTGGTTTGCCAGGGTGCAGAGTTCGGCGGCGCCGACGGGGAAGCAGAAGGCGTCATCATGGAGCTGGCACCGGACTATGAACCGATTTTCTCCCCCATTCTGGAGCCGGCCAGCGGAGAGATTGAATCGCTGCTGTTTGCCCTGCAGGCTGCCATCGGTTCCGGTATTGTGTTCTACTGCATCGGCTACATGATGGGCAAAAACAAGAAAGAAGGATAACAGTTACCATGGGTACGGATCGATACGCATATTGTTCCCGGCTGCGGCAGGTAGACCCGGTGGCCAAGACGGTGCTGAGCATCAGTGCCGGGGCAGTGTGCCTGCTGTGCGGCGGCCTGGCCCCGGGCCTGGGCACGCTGCTGGTTATGGGAATTCTGACCACGGTCTGGGGAAAGATTCCGGGTAGGGTATTTGTTCGGTTTCTGGGGATTCCCATCACCTTTTTGCTGCTGGGCTGCGTGACCATTGCGGTGGGAATCTATGACGGGAATACCGGTGGGGTTTGGGGCCTTTCCCTGGGAAGTCAGGTGCTGGGGGTGACCCCGGCATCGGTGCACCAGGCGCTTTGCGTCATTGCCAAATCCCTGGGGGTTATTTCAGCGGTATATTTTCTGACTCTGAACACCCCCATGACCGACCTGACCGGGGGACTGCGGCGGATGCATGTACCCATGCTGCTGATTGAACTGATGGATCTGATTTACCGGTTCATCTTTGTTCTGACGGAGACGGCGGGAAAAATCCGCACCGCCCAGGACTCCCGTCTGGGATATCAGGGATTTTTGTGCAGCCTGTCCTCTTTGGGAACCTTGAGTTCCATGGTATTCCTTCGGGCCTGGAAAAAGGCGGATCATGTATACGCAGCCCTGGAATCCCGGGGCTATACGGGAACGCTGCTGACGGTTTCCGAAGAATACCGGCCGGGAAAACTATGTTATGGGCTGATCCCTCTGGTATGGGGGACGCAGATGCTGTGTTTGCTTTTGGAGGGGAAGGTATTTGGGTAAGTATGCCATCGAAACCAGGGATTTGGAATACCGGTACGAAGACGGGACAAAAGCCCTGGACGGCGTGAATTTCTGCGCCGAGGCCGGGAAAATTACCGGCATTTTAGGTGCAAATGGTGCGGGAAAGTCAACGCTGTTTTTGAATCTGAACGGCGTGCTGACTCCCGCTTCGGGACAGGTGCTTCTGAATGGAGAAGCGGTGCGCTACAACCGGCAGGGGATTGCACAGCTTCGCAAAGAAGTGGGCATTGTGTTCCAGGACCCGGACAATCAGCTGTTCTCCGCCGATGTCTACCGGGATATTTCCTTTGGCCCGGTGAATCTGGGACTATCCACCCAGGAGGTTCGCCGGCGGGTGGAATGGGCCATGGAGCAGACCGGGGTAACCCAGCTGAGGGACAAACCCACCCACGCCCTGTCCTACGGTCAGAAAAAGCGGGTAGCCATTGCCGGCGTGCTGGCAATGGAGCCGAAGGTCATCATCTTGGACGAACCCACCGCGGGACTGGATCCCCAGGGAGTCAGCAGCGTGATGCATCTGCTCAGCGACATCCGGGAGCGGATGGGAATCAGCATTGTGATTGCCACCCATGATATGGATATCGTGCCTCTGTACTGCGACTATGCATATCTGCTCAGCGAGGGTAAGGTTCAGGCCCGGGGAACTCCGGAGGAGCTGTTTGCCCAGCCGGAGATGCTCAGAGGGAACCACCTGCGCCTTCCCCGGATTGCTCATCTGATGGAGATCCTCCGGGAGGAGGATGGGCTGCAAACCCAGGCAGGCATTGCAACCATTGCCCAGGCCCGGAAGGAAATCAAGAATATGATTCAGGAGCATTGAACTGCGAAACCCGCTTGTATCGGTTACCGGACAAGCGGGTTTTTCTGCGGGCAAATGAAAAGCATAAAAAACCGGCGTCCGCCTCCCAAGCAGGAGAAAGACGCCGGTTTTTCCCGTTGCCGCGGTAGCCGCGGCTATTTGGCAGGGGCACTAGGACTTGAACCCAGAGCCTACGGTTTTGGAGACCGCCGCTCTACCAATTGAGCTATACCCCTATAAACACTATGTAAGAAAGGCAGAAGCCTGAAAAATCTGGTGGGCCTTCAGGGATTCGAACCCGGGACGATCCGGTTATGAGCCGGAGGCTCTAACCAACTGAGCTAAAGGC
>CALWOA010000041.1 GCA_944382965.1 uncultured Oscillospiraceae bacterium
CTTTTGAGGTGTCCCACTCTACCGGCGTCATGAAAATGGCACAGACACCCGCATCCACCAATTCCTGAATCTCCTGGTTTTGCCGCTCCTGATCCATAGCGGCATCCCGGGTGAGCAGTACATCCCCACGAATCTCGAGAAACGCCCGGATCTGTGTGTCCAGCGTCTGGAAGTATGGATTGTTCATCGTCATATAGGTTGCGCCAAACACCCGCTGATTCCCAGTCTGGCTGGCAGATAAATCACTGGGGCTCCAGAACAACAGGTAAATTGTGATCAGCAGCGGGACGGCAGCCATGACAATGGTTGCTATGGAGGCGAATCTTCTGCGAATGTGATTCATGCCAGTTTCCCCCTTCTTTTATGCTTGCATTGTTTTTCTGTTCTTTTGTCAAAGGCATCCAGACCGTCCCGAAGTTATACGGTGAAAAACCTGGAAAAGACAACATCCGCCGCCGCGAGAAGGCCTACGCCTGGATCCTGGCTGGATGGGTAGATTTTGAGATTCCCTCTGCTCCGATCCAGTGCCTTGGCACGGATTTCCCTCTGCAATCGCTGCGCCAGCAGCTCATAACGGTAGCAGATATCTCCCGCCAGATAGATGGTATCCACGGGAATCAGGTTCAGCAGATTGATAAGACCAGCCGAAAGGTATACCGCCTCCTGATCCAGCAGCAGCCTTGCGTCGGGATTGTTTCCCACATGATCCATGAGGTCATCCCAATTGGAGAATTCCGAGCCTTCCAGCAGCGCCGGGATGGAGGCGTAGGTTTCCAGGCAGCCCCGGTTCCCGCACGCGCAGAGCCGTCCGTCAAACCGGATGGTGGTGTGGCCCAGCTCCCCTGTGAAGTATTTGGAATTTTTCTTTCCGTCGGAAATGATGGCCGCGCCAATGCCGATATCCACCAGCACCAGCATAAAATTTTGGCTCTGACCCGTTTCCAGATGGTGCAGCGCCAGAGCGCAGACATCGTGCTCCAGATAGGCCGGCATATTCAGTGCTTCGGACAGAAGCCTGCGAATCTCCACCCCGTGCCAGTGCTCAAACCGGGGCGGATTCAGAATCCGGCCGTTTTCGCAGTCCAGCGGGCCGGGGGAGCTGATGCCGATCCCCAGGACCCTGTCCCGCTCTACGGTTTCCAGTATGGCATTCAGTTCCGCGGTGATGGCCCCCACCAGATTGTCCTGATCCGAAATCTTTCGCTGCTGAAGCAGATTCCCGGCCATGTCACACAGGCCCACACTGCAGCCCTTTCTGGACAGCTCCACCGGCAGCGCACAGTAGCAGTCGGGGCGCAGAGCAAGGGGTGTGGCACTGCGGCCCCGGCCCACGGACTGCGGGGCAAGCTCTGTCACGATTCCAAGATTCAGAAGTTCTTCCACGATCAGGGAGGTGGCTGCCCGGGTCAATCCCGTAGCCCGGGCCAGCTCTGCCCGGCTCATGGCGTTGTGCCGCAGGTTGCGCAGGACTGCTTTGCGGTTATATTCTTTTGTGTAGTCTGCGTTGCGTGGTTTCTGCGCCATATCCAAAGCTCACCTTCATTTGCTCTGTGCTTTTGTACTCATTATACGGTTTATCGATTCTTTTGTCAATTCGCCTGATGCCCCGCATCCAAACGCCAAAAAGCGTGAAAATACCCGGAAATTCTGAGGAATCTCCGGGTTTTTCTTACATAGCCTTCAAAACCGCATCCTTTTCCGGAATGCTGGGGATGCCGCCGGAGACTTCCGTGGACAGGCTAGCAGCGGCAGCGGCAAAGCTGCCGATGTAGGCAAGATCTTCTTCTGTCAGGGCATCGATTGATTTTTCCAGCTCCAGCAGCCGGGACAGCGCGCTGCCGCCGAAAATATCTCCCGCGCCGGTGGTGTCGATGGGGTGCACCTTGGGACAGGAGGCAAGGAAAGAAGCATTCTTTGTTTTCAGCAGGCAGCCATCGGGGCCGAGGGTCACCATGGCAAGGGATACGCCGAACTCCTTCAGCAGCTTGTCCGCGCCCTCCTCCGGGGTGCAGTTCCACAGGAATTCCACCTCGTTGTCGCTGATCTTCACCACATCCGCCTGCCGGAGGCTCCAGAGCATCTGCTCCCGGGCCGCGTCCTCGCTGGGCCACAGGGGCTTACGCAGGTTCGGGTCACAGGTGATGAGCTTTCCCCTTTCTTTGGCGTAGGCAACGGCCTTTTGGGTCGCGGTGCGAACCGGCTCGTCTGTCAGGCTCAGGGTGCCAAAATGGAACACCCTGGCATCGTCAATGAGGGATTTGTCAATTTCCTCCCAGGTCAGCTGGGTATCCGCCCCGGGTTTCCGGGCGAAGGAAAATGAGCGGTCGCCGTTTTCATCAAAGGTCACGAAGGCCAGAGTAGTAAACACCGAATTGTCCTCCACGATTCCCTTTGTCTCAATTCCTGCCCCATTCAGCGTGCCCAGCAGCAGATGGCCGAAGGTGTCGCTACCCACCTTTCCCAGAAAAGCGGTCTTTTTGCCATAGGCATTCAAAGCCGCCAGAAAATTGCCGGGAGCACCGCCGGGGTTGGCAGCCATGGTGGGATAGCCGCTGGCATCCGTGGATTTGGCGGCAAAATCAATGAGCAGTTCGCCCAATGCTACTACGTCAATCATCGCTTTCCCTCTTTCTCAGTCCTTCGCCGCGGGATACTCGGTGCACAGCAGACGGTATGGTGCTTCGTCCTCCTCGATGGCGGGGAAACGGCCCATGGGAGGATTGAAGCGGTTATCGTTACTGTCGTCATTGCACTGGCTGACCTCGCCCAGCAGCACGTTGCCGGTGCCCGGCTCCACCTGGAAGTCGTGGTAGAGGTACTGCTGGATAAAAATGCTTTCACCGGGGGTCAGGCGGATTTGGGTGCCGGCGGGAACGGTGTAGGTGCGGCCGTCGGTATGGACGGTCACATCGCTTTCGTAATCGATGGACTCGTCGGGATGGGAGTTATACACCCGAATCAGCAAATTACCGCCGCCCCGGTTGATGATATCCTCGGTTTTGTACCAGTGGAAATGGTTGGGAGAATACTGGCCCTCCTTCAGGTAGAGCAGCTTCTCGGCGTAGACCTTGGGATATTTGCTCTGCATGGTCTGGCTGCCGTTGCGGATGGTGATGAGGGAAAAGCCCATTTTGTCAAAGTCTCCCTGGCCGTAGTCGGTGATGTCCCAGCCCAAACAGCAGTCCCGGACTTCATCGTATTCGTGCCCCTTGTCCTCCCATTCCTTCGGGGTAAAGTGGCAGAAGGGCGGCAGATAGCAGTGGTATGCTTCGCACATGGCTTCCAGCTCATGAAGAGCTTTGTTGACTTCGGAACGCTTCATTCGTATCTCTCCTTTACATGAGATGGGCAATATCCGCGCACAGAACGGATATTTTCACAGATTCTTTGCGTTGATTGTCGGTAGTACTGTACCATTCTCCTATCATTTTGTCAATTTGATTAACAATATTCTTGCTGTGATATTCTCGTTTTTTAGCAGTCTATACAATTTGGGGAAATACTTTTCGTGCAATATAACCGCAGCAAAACGCACACGATTGAGATGGTTCCGTAGAAAAATGCCTTCTCTCCAATAATAGCAAAAGCCTCAACTCCATTTTCCGGGGTTGAGGCATTGCGTATATTGATTATTCTACATTCTGTATTTCCTGTGCCAATCGTACCCCTACCTGAATACCATGCATAAATCCATTCCGTTCATGATCCCGGCAGAGGGCGCAGACTGGATTGACAATCCAGTCCATTTCCCGTAGTGGCGTTCCGTTCAATTCCTGATACAGTTCTGCAAAATCTGCCTTTATTTGGTCATCGTACATCGGGTTGATATCACCGTATGCCTCATAGAGCAGCGACAGGGTGGATTTTCCATCTCCCAGATTTAGCTTACAGGATGCGACATAGCTTTCCAGTACACGGAGATATTCTTCCATCTTCATACAAATATCAGCTCCTCTCGGATGATCTCCTCGGCTCTGGCGCAGATATTGTTCATGCGCTGCACCCATGCCATTGGGTCGTTGGCTTTCAGCGCTTCTGTGATCCCTTCGGTTGCTTTCATCTGGTCGATCATCCGCTCCAGTCTATCCTGTGCCCGCTCATTCAGATCTGCCAGGTGTGTCCACAGCTTGCCGGACAGGAGCAGGCAGTTGTACTGAATCGACTTGTGCTCCCTCAGATACTCCCGGTGCATCCGCCCCCACTTGCCGATGGGGCGTGTTTCTTCCGGCAGCACCAGATTCGGGATAAAGTAATCACCTGAGTGGATATATTCGAAGCAATATTCAACACCATCTTTCATTCCCGCACACACCTTTCCATACTGCGCTGTTCTCGCAGATATGCTTCAAAAATGCTTCTGCGAATCAGTACCTTTTTGCCGATCTTATAAACCGCTCCGGCTTCGTGCGCCATACGCGTGACAGGCTTGAGTCCCAGGCGGTAATAATCACACGCCATGTTGTATGTTACATATTCGTGGGTCATAAACTCCACATCTTCATCATCAATCTGGTCTGAAAACATCCATACATTTCCACTCATTCTTCATCGCCTCCATTTCTGTACTTGCTGGTAGCAGGCTCATGGAACCGCTCCAAGTAGGCGTCAAAAATATCTCTGTTGATCAAAACTGTACTGTCAAAGCGGTAAATCGCGCCAGCATCGCTGGCAAGCTCCAGCAGTTTTTTGTGAGACAGACTGTAAATCAGCTCTGCCTGTTGATAGCGGACATACTCTCTGCGCAGCTTCCGCAGCTGTACCGGAACTTCCTTCATGCTTTTGATGGGTTCATAGTTGTCTTTCATTGTGGTATCCTCCTAAAATTGATTTGGGTGTGGACAGAAGTTGACCGCAGAACGAAAAAAGAGCACTTCTCAGAGTTACTCTAAGAAGTGCTCATAGGTCGTGTTCAAACCTGACACCGTATTGCCTGAAATTCACAACGCTTCGTGTTGATGCGTTATTCTTTGGGAATTTGCTGTCAAATTGCTGTCAAATGGAGGATGACACCGCAGGAAACCACATTATATAGTGAATTATTTTTCAAATCAGCACTATATCTTGTGTTTTCTTTAGTCAAGGGGCTTCATCGTGGGGAAGAGGATGACCTCCCGGATGGTATCGGTGCCGGTGAGCAGCATCACGATCCGGTCTACACCCATGCCCATGCCGCCCGTGGGAGGCATACCGTACTCCAGGGCAGTCAGGAAATCTTCGTCCAGCATCTCGGTTTCTTCGTCGCCACGCTCCCGCTGTTCCACCTGCTTCTGGAAACGCTCCCGCTGATCCATGGGATCGTTCAGCTCGGAGTAGGCGTTGGCCAGCTCGCTGTGGCAGACGAACAGCTCAAACCGCTCCGTCAGCCGGGAATCCAGGGGAGAACGCTTGGTCAGCGGAGAAACCTCCACCGGGTACATGGTAATGAAGGTGGGCTGAATCAGGTGCTCTTCCACCTTCTGATCGAAGCAGGCATACAGGGCATTGCCCCAGGTCTTTTCGGCAGCGTCGGCCAGTTCCACGCCAATGGCCTTGGCAGCGGCAACGGCTTCGGCATCGTCGGTGATGGCACCAAAGTCTACACCGGCGTACTCCTTGACGGCGTCCACCATGGTCAGACGGCGCCAGCCGGGGGTCAGATCGATCTTTTCGCCCATCCACTCCACTTCATAGGAGCCAAGGATTTCCTTGGCAGCGCCGGAGATAATGCCTTCGGCAATGTCCATCATGTCGTGGAAATCCGCATAAGCCTGGTACAGCTCAACAGTAGTAAACTCCGGGTTGTGCTTGGGGTCCATGCCTTCGTTGCGGAAGATCCGGCCCACTTCATACACCCGATCCATACCGCCTACAATCAGCCGCTTCAGGGGCAGCTCGGTGGCGATGCGCATGTACATATCAATATCCAGGGTGTTGTGGTGGGTGATAAACGGCCGGGCAGCGGCGCCGCCGGCGATGGTGTTCAGCACCGGGGTTTCCACTTCGATGTAGTTCCGGTCGTCCAGATAGTTGCGCAGGAACTTGATGAACCGGGAGCGGATCACAAAATTCTGTTTGACTTCAGGATTGACCATCAAATCCACATAACGCTGACGGAACCGGGTTTCCACATTGGTCAGTCCGTGGAACTTCTCCGGCAGGGGCAGCAGGGACTTGCTCAGCAGGGTAGCTTCGTGAACTCGAACGGAAATCTCGCCACGCTCGGTTTTGAACACGTCACCAACCACGCCAACAATGTCACCAATGTCGTTTTTCTTGAAACGCTGGAATGCGGATTCTTCCATCTCGTCAAACTTGACGTACAGCTGAATCCGGCCATCCCGGTCCTGCAAATCGCAGAAGGAGACCTTGCCCATGCCGCGCTTGCTCATCAGACGACCTGCCAGCCGGACAGACTGACCTTCCATGGTTTCAAACTGGTTTTTGATGATGGCAGAGGTAGAAGTTACTTCAAAACGGGTTTCCACGAAGGGGTCAATGCCTTCGGCCCGGAGGGCTTCCAGCTTTTCCCGGCGAACCTTCACCTGATCGGACAGGGGCATTTCGGACTGGGGTACAAATTTTGCCATGGCTTAGCCCTCACGAGAAACACGGACAACCTTCATGGTGAAGGAGCCGGCGGGGGCGTTGACGGTGAAGCGCTCGCCTGCGGCCTTGCCCACAATAGCCCGGCCAAAGGGGGAGTCGTCGGACAGCTTGCGCTCCATGGGGTTGGCTTCCTGGGAACCGGTGATCCGGTATTCGGTCTGGTTGCCCTTCTCGTCCTCTACCACAACGGTGCAGCCCAGGCCGACGCGACCGGTGGCTTCGTTCTCGTCTTCAATGATGACGGCGTGAGACAGGATATCCTCAATCTCAGCAATACGGCCATAGAGTTTTGCCTGCTCGTTTTTTGCGGCATCGTATTCGGAGTTTTCGGACAAGTCACCGTAGGAACGGGCTTCTGCGATCATGGCAGCGACTTCCCGCTCACGGGTGGTCTTCAGATAGTTCAGTTCTTTTTCCAGATCTGCCAGACGCAGGCTGGTAATTTTAAATTCCTTAGCCATATTCAAAAATCCTTTCTGAGATAAAAATATCCATAGCTCCGAATATTATAGAGGAATTTTACCCTACAGTCAAGGATATTTTCCAATTTTCCCCGCCCAATTTGGAATTTGGGCGGGGAAACAGATGTTACAGTCCAGTATGGCTTTTCAGGGCTTCGTAGATTGTCTTGGTTTGCTCCGGGTTTTCTCCGCTCAGAGCCAAAGTTTTTCCGTCCACAGTCAGAATCACGCAGGATTCCGGGTCATAGTAGGTGTAGCGGGTGTAGCCGCCAAATTCATCGTTTTCAAAATAACCCATCAGCAGCCGGAAGCTTCCATAGCCCCAGGTCCGAACACCCGGCAGATTGCCGTCCCGGTATTCGATGGCCTCAACCGAATCATAGTTTACCGTCAGATCGTCATAGAAGCTGGCGACGATGGTAAAAGAGTCCTGTCCGTATTCCACGGAAATATCTCCCAGGAACAGTACGGATACAATGAAAGCGGTAAATACCAGCACAAAAACCAGAACGCCAATAGCCAGCGCTTTGCTCCCTTTTTTCAGGGGAGGCAGGGTGGAGGACATGGCAGCACCGCTGCGCTTTTTCTTCCGGTAGAACAGCCAGGCATAGACGATGGGAACCACGCCCAAAGCAATGGTTGCGGTGACGAATACGGTAATGCCCCAGGCTGCTGGCAGGAAAACAGACAGAATCATGACCACGCTGCAAACGACCCACACCCGTCCGCCGAACCGATGGGTGGCGTTCCAGGTTTCTTCATCCGCGTAGGTCCAGGGAACCCGGATACCGATGGTGTAATTCTGGCGGCATTTGGGCAAATAGTTGCCGATTACCAGGAAGATCACTCCCATAAAGATAAGCATCAGGCGGGACATGGAAAACTCCACTCCCAAAGCCAGCGCGTACATGGTAAAGCTGCTGAGGTTTGACAGAATGGGCATAATCCACAGTACCATCTGGAAAGGCTTTGTGTTTCGCTCCCGGGCTTTGGAATCGAAAGAGGTAATCAGCACCAGCAGCCACTGGACGGCCAGCATTGTCAGCGGCATGCCGAAAACGGCAAAGGGAAGGCCGCTCCATCCGTCAGGCTGACCGTCAATACCCCAATGGGTGACCAGTTTCTCCGGCAGCCGATCCCACAGGATAAGGCCGACCAAAATCGGCAGCAATGTAACCAGGGAAGAGAGAATCAAAACTTTTCGATTTTTGCGAATCATACGCTACCTCCTTCCGGAGCGAGGGCGGGTTCTGCGGCTGCCTCCTGCCAACGTTGGGAGAGCTTGCGCAGAATCCAAATGGAAATCAGAGCCATTACCGTCATGCAGGTGTAAATGATGCCGTAGGCAACGGTTTGGGAAAAGAATCCGGTTGCGGCGATGGTGGTATCCAGCAGCGTGTGCATACCCAGACACAGCAGCATCCAAGGAAGGGGACGCTTTGCGGCAACGCCGTAACAGACCATTACGGACATAGCGGCGTGGGAAACCATAGTCAACACCCGTTCCACACCGGCAGCCAGGAACAGGGGGGCAGAGACCTGAAGTAAGGTGTCACGAACAGCAATCAGCTGTGTAGGATCCACACCCATGGCCTCCGTCTGGGCAATCATGGCATCAAATGCACCGGACTGAATCAGAAACAGATACACCAGATTGTTGATGTAAGTAAGGCCTACCAACACGATGGACTCAATGCCGCCGTGGCCCAGACCTGCTGCCAAAGAACGTCGGAACGTGCGGTTTTTCCCCAGACATTTGGCGGCAGCAAATCGACCTGCCAGTTCAAAAAGACCAGCGGTAAACGCCAGTATCAGAACATACAGGAAGAAATGCTCCTGGGAAAACATGACCACAGATTCCATACCCGACACAATTCCCAGAAGGGGAATGCGGATTACCACCTGGGATACAAAGAACCCGGCAGCGCCCAGAAACCAGGCAGACCAAATGCCTTTGCCCTTGTTTTTGATGCCCATGATGATGAGAACCAGAAGCGGAAGAATCAGGCTGAGAAACAGCGTAATAAAACAGGCGATAAAGGTACTACTGGGAATCATGGTTATCCTCTCCTTTCAAATCCGAGATCCACAGCAGAATTTCTTCCAAAACTGTGGCATTCAGCTCGTAAAAGATGTACTTTCCATCCCGGGTATCGCTGATCAGGTCCGCATCTTTGAGTACCGACAGATGCCGGGAGATGGCTGCCGCGGAAATATCGAACTGTTCGGCGATTTCTCCGGCGGAACGCTTCCCGGATTTCAGCATGTTCAGAATTTCTCGCCGGGTAGGGTCGGCCAGTGCCTTCAATGTTTGCTGCAAGCCCATGTGCATCCTCCTTTCATATATTTAACAATTAACTTAATTGTTAAATATAGTGTAGCACAGAACCTGGGCTTCTGTCAAGAGCGTATATAAAAAATACCTGCTGACCGTTTCGCAGCCAGCAGGTGATGTGCTTATGCTTCGGTGACCAGTTCGTTTAAATCTTTCCGCTTCTTGGTGCGCAGCTTGTCTCCTTCTTTGGGATATCCCAGAGTGATGACCAGACGTACCGGCTGATCCAGACCCAGGATCGAACGAATCTTTCCATCGTCCAGCCAACCCAGAATGCAGCTGCCCAATCCTTGCGCAGTGGCTTCCGCGGTAAGGTATGCAGCGACAATTCCGATATCGATGGAGCGGTAGTCGTTTTTCTTCAGCTTAGCGCCAACGGCGGCGGATTTGACATAGGGCTTTTCCGACACAACAATCAGAATCGGCGCTTGGGAGGCAAATCCATTCAGACCCATGCTGGCAGTGGCGGCGGCTACAGCTTTGGCTGTTTCGCCGCGACAGACGGTGAGATGGTAAGGCTGACCGTTGCAGGCAGAGGGGGCCAACTGAGCCGCCTGCAAAATTGCGTCCAATTTCTCCTGTTCCACAGCCTTGCCTTCGTCATAGCTGCGGCAAGACTGACGGTTTTGCGCAATTTCCAGAAAATTCATACAGATCTCCTTTCGACTGATATGGCATTATTCCCGGCTTCCAATCCAGGGAGCCAAGGAAGCAAACAAGATAACAGCGCCGCCCAGCCATTCCCGGGCAGTAGGATATTCCCCCAGAAGCAGCATGGCATATAGGATTCCATAAACAGTTTCCATGCCGGAGACAATTCCGGCAGTCTGGGCCTTGACGTGCTTTTGTGCCTTTACATACAGGTAGTGGGCAAGAGCTGTGCACACAAATCCAAGAACCGCAATGCCTGCGATATTCACAGTATCCCACTGACAAGGCAGAAGGAAAAAGGCGGGAAACAGCACCACCGCAGCGACAGCCTGTTCATATAAACAAACCACCAGAGCATTGTATTTCCTGGACAAGTATCGATTAAACAGGCAGAGAACGGCGTAGGAAAAACTGGAAACCAATCCCCAGAGAGCGCCTGCGGTGATTTGGTTCTCACTGGAGAATTCCGGGATGGTAATCACAACCCCAACTACCAGGATACAGGCACAGACAATGCTTTTTCTGCTGGGAATCTCCCGGAACACCAGCGGCTCCAGAATCGTCAGAAACAGAGGGAAAGCAGAAAAAGTAATGGTTCCCATGGCAACCGAGGATTTTTGAATGGACAGAAAAAAGGTGGTCCAGTGTACTGCCAGTACCAGTCCTGCCAGAATCCCAATTCCATAATCCTGCTTCCGGTCCAGGTGCAGCTTCTGTCTGCTAATCAGCGCCAGTATGAGCAGAAGGGCAGAGGAACACACGACCCGCCCAGCAGCAATGGAGATTGCGGGAATAGTAAGAAAACGCCCCAAAACCGCAGACAATCCCATAAGCATTACAGCGCCGTGAAGGGATAGCAGACTTTTTCGGTAATAATCCATAGAATCCTCCAGTGTATACGGCATGAGGCCCATCGGACATATGCCTATTATAGGGTCAAACGCGCAAACCGTCAAGTTGATGAAATCTTTGACATGATAAGATTCTTGTGAAGGGAAGCAAAAAATTTTTGTAAAAAAGAACTTCCGATATCCAGCAGGATATCGGAAGTTTTCTGGCGGAGAAGGAGGGATTTGAACCCTCGGTAAAAAACGATAAAACCGTTGCGGTGCAATGGATTTTCATTTTTCAT
>CALWOA010000042.1 GCA_944382965.1 uncultured Oscillospiraceae bacterium
GGCGGCGATACCGTGGAATACCAGATTATTTCCACCCTGCCCGCCATCACCTCCGAATCCACCTATCTGACCACCTATACCTTTGTGGATACCCTGTCCAAGGGCGTGACCTATGCCAAGGGCGATGTGGTTCTGGAATTCTTCACGGATAGCGCTTGCACCGATTCCGTTGCCAAGTGGACGGAGGCCGACGGTAAGTTCACCGCTTCCTACAATACTGTTGATGCTGGCGAAACCATGACCATCGCCATGACCCAGATCGGCCTGACGGAAATCAACACCTCCAAGGCCGTTTACTCCGCTGCTAATATGGTCAATTCCGGCTATTCCGACCTGACCCTGCGCATCACCTACACCGCCAAGCTGGACAGCGACAATTCTGTTGCCTATGGTGACGATGGCAACCCCAATCAGGTAAATCTGACCTGGAAGCGTACTTCCACGGATTACTCCGATACGCTGGCGGATGACTGCCATCTGTACACCTACGGCATTGACCTGACCAAGAAGTTCAGTGACGGCAACGGTGACTTCTCCAAGGTGGAGTTTGTCCTGCACAACGAGACTGACAACTACTATGTTAAGGCCGCTCTGAATGAGAGCGAGGGCGTCTACTATGTGACCGCCCATGTTGCCAATGAAGCAGACGCCACCCATTTTATCCCCGTTTCCTCCGGCAAGGTGGTGGTAAAGGGTCTGGAGGATGACACCTACCGCATTACCGAAGTCCGTACTGACAACGGTTATACCCTGCTGAAGGAAGACATTGAGGTGGTCATTTCCCGGACCGAAACCGCAACCCTCTGCGATGATGTAGACGGCAGCGTGGAGCATCACCTGCTGACCGCCTCTGCCAAGGTGGACGGCAATGCTGTGACCATGCTGGCAGATGGCAGCAGTGCCAATGCGGAAGCCCCTTTGACCGTGGTCAACACCCGCGGCTTTGATCTCCCCGAAACCGGCGACAACGGCACCATGATGTTCACCATCGTGGGCATTCTCCTGATGGCTGGTGCTGTGTCTGTGCTGATCTTCGCGAATCGCAAGAAGTCCGCATAACAGAAAACGCCGGAGGGATTCTATTCCCTCCGGCATTCCAATATCGTTGCGTGCGTGTGATTATCTAGCCCCGGCTCCGTATTCCCGGTTCATGGCATTCACGGAAACAACCCATTGTTTTCCGAATTTGCAGACATCCACGCCATTGACCAGTTTCCCGTAGGAAATGGCTTTGCGCAGTGTGCTTTCATTCAGTCCCCACAGTTCTGTGGCGTCACTGAGGGCCATCAGCCCATCAAAGGGCGTATCCACCGTCTCGCCGTGTTCCCAAAGCTCATCACAGGACAAATCCAGTTCGTCACCCCAGATAATCCCGTATCCTCCCACATCAACGGAAACGCAGCTGAACTCGGCTGGATTATCCCTCAGACTGGCGAATATAGGTAGTTTTTCAAATAGGGGTTTCATGTCATACAGCTTGGTGACACCCTCGCAGAATTGGACGCTCAGCCGAAAATCCGGCAAGGGCGAAATGCTTTTTATCTTGTGAAACATAAAAGCCTCCTTATTCCAGCGGCGGAATCTTCTGGAACTCCTGTGTCTCCCACATGGTTTGCAGGGTATCCTTGTGGAGCGCCAGCCACTCCCGCACCAAAGCCAGTGCCTTGGCAGGGAGGTGTCCTTCCAGAACCTCACCAGTCATAAAGTCGATGGCAGCAACATCGTCATTGTAAATCGCATGAATGTGCGGCGGATTGTGTTCACTTTGCAGAAAGTACATTCTGATGATGATTCCATAAAACCGTGATAATACGGGCATATCGCATCGCTCCTTTCACAGTAAGTATATCACGATACCGTGATTTAGTCAATCCAATATCTCAAAAAGGAGGGTTTGATACGAAGAAAAAGCAACGAATAATCGTTCTGACAGTAATTGTGTTCCTGCTGGCTCTGGGGCTGACGCTATACCCAATCATTAGTAATTATGTAAACCAGAAGTATGCGTCTGAGATATTCACCGCCTATCAGGAGGTTATTGCCCGGACGGACAACAGCATTCTGGTGCAGGAGCGGGAGAAAGCGATTGCCTACAACCAAACGCTTCTCCCCAACACCGCAACAGAGGGAGGATATACCCAGGAAGCCCTTCAATCTGCGTCTGAAGAATATGACTCCATTCTCAATCTTTCCGGGGACGGCATCATGGGCTACATCGAAATCCCGAAAATCAATGTCCACCTGCCCATCTATCACGGAACCGGGGATAGCTCTCTGAGTAAGGGGGTTGGGCATTTGCTGGGAAGCTCCCTCCCGGTAGGCGGAGAAAATACCCACAGCATCCTCTCCGGGCACAGCGGTATGGCATCTCAGACCATGTTCACGGATTTGGAGCAGTTGGACATCGGGGATGTGTTCTATCTGTATGTGCTGGATGAAATTCTGGCGTATCAGGTATCTGAAATCAATACGGTGCTGCCCAGCGATACCAGCCTTTTGGGTATCTGGGAGGGAGAAGATTGCTGCACCCTTGTGACTTGCACCCCCTATGGGGTCAATACCCATCGGCTGCTGGTGACTGCCTCCCGGATTCCCTATGAGGAAGCAGAGCAGATTGCGGAGCAGGTGGAAACGACAGGTAGCACCGGTTCCCACTGGATGCAGTATTACCTCCGGGGACTAGAGATCGGTCTGGCGGTGGTCGCAGGTTTCCTGCTGGCATCGTTCCTCCTGTTCCTCATCTGGAAATGGGTATGTAGGAGATGGCATCATGGGTAAGGGACTACAAAGAACTGTGCTCGCCGCCCTGTTTCTGGTGGGACTGGCGGTTTTCTCTTACCCCTATGCGCAGGGGTTTCTGGTGAAGCGGGAGATGGAAAGCACCGTTCAGACCTTTCAGGAGCAAAAGGAAACTCAGCCCACCACCAGCGTTGTGATTTCCGATTCCACACTTCCATCCAAACAGCGGCAGTATGCTGACCTCTGGATAGACATGACCGCTTACAATGATACAAGGCAGCTTTTTGGAGCCGCTGGACGAGGAATCCCTGGAAGCCATCTTCAAGCCAATGCTCCAAAACAGCATCGGCTATATGCTGCTGGTGCGCTGCGGTATCGATCCTGCCGGCCATTTCAAGCCGGAGGATTTCAGTTATATCAGCGGTTTCAATACCTTGCAGACCATAAACGCCCTGGGTACAGCTACCAGCGACATTTCCCAGATGTGTCTGTCTGAAATTGCCCGCACAGTGCTGTCCTTGCAACGGCAGCAAAATCGCACATTTGAAGAATCTGCCCAAAAGGAGTATGCTGTACCTGAAAACCAACCGGAAAGGAGCATGAACCATGACACAGATCACATACACGAGGCAGGGGGATTATCTGCTTCCCAATCTTCTTCCACCCCAGGAACCCCAGATTCCCCTTGGGAAGTACGCATCGATGCGCCGCAGATTCCTGCAGCAGCACCGGAAAGTGACCTACACGAATCTTCTGACCACGGGGCAGCTCCACAGTCACCTGATGGAGATCGAGGAGACAGCCAAGCAGAGAATCTCGCTGTTGGTAACGCAGATGGCGCAGACCGAGGGCGTGACGGAGGAGCTGAAAGCCACCGACCAAATGAAATGGGTGGGGCTGATGAACAACTTCCGCGCATCAGCGGAGGAGCAGATTCTGCAGGAATTGATCTACGCATAGAGGGTATCTTATCGCCGCCCAGTGTTGAGGAGCAAATCTCCTTTTTGGGCGGCGGTTATCTCGCGCCAGAGCAGGAGGGCGAACAGCAAACCTTCTTCTCCCAGCCCCAGCTTCCCCAGCAGGTCATTGATGAAGCCCTTTGCATCGGTTTCAATGACAGAAACAGCCGTCTTATCATCTGCGCCTATTTCATGAAGGATAAGCCGCTGGAAGATAACGCCGCTTTTCTGCAAAAGCGCTACGGCACCAACGGCGCGGGGCTGTTCATTCAGGATCGAGAATACGCCATCTGGTACGACCCGGAGGGCATCTGCATTGCCACCGGGCGCACCATCCTTAAGCGGTATACTACTCTCGTCACATGGGAGCAGGCGGCAAAGCGCATACGGGAGCTGCTGGATTTGGGGCGGTACATGCCCCAGAGCGAGCTTGACCGGGTTCAGGACTTCGAGCGAATGGAACTGGCAAAGTCCCTGATTTATGCCAGACGGGAATTCAGCGACGAAGCCAGGGACGCCGGGTATCTCCCCCTGACCACACTGACCTATTCCGCAAAGGGTGGTTTCTCGGAAATCGAAGTCCAGATGCAGCACCTTCTGGAAGATCATGATACCCTCAGCCAGCTTGTGGACGAGTGGACATTGTTCGCCGCTGTCTATGAAAAAGACCGCAGTCTCTTGCGCAGCCGCTGGTGTGACCCCGCAGCACTTCTGCGCAGGCTGGAAGATTTGCAACGAGAACCGCATATTTTCACCGCCGCCGATGGGTATGACCCACAGCGGCGGTTCTTCATTTCCGACGATGAAATAGACCGTATTCTGCGTGGCTCCGAGAGAAGCTATGAATCCCGACTGGATACTTTCTCCTTTTTCAGCCGGAACGCCGATGCCAAAGAGAGGGAGCGTTTTCTGAAACAGCAGCATGGCGAGTACAGCGGTTATCATGGTGGGAATGACAATCAGACCTATACCTCTGCTGGACTGTCCTTCAGTCACGGCAGTCTGGGTGCCCCTTATGCGCAGGTGGAGCTGAAATGGCCTGCCATTACAAAGCGGGTTTCCGACATGATTTCCATGGGCAGATTCTTGTATCCCAGCGATGCCGAGAGGATGGTGGATTACGAGGTCAAGCAGCTTGCGAAGCTGGTTATGAACTTCTTTCAGGATACCCCGGATGGATTTACCAAGCCCACCGAAAGAAGCATCTTTGACTACTGGGATGGGGTGGCAGATATTCAGGGGCAGCTTTCTGAGCCGGAGCGGGTAAGAGAAATCTACGAAACCATGATGCTGCCCCTGTGGAATGCAACCCTGCCAGGTGACCGCTTCTATCCGGAGCGGGAGCGTGGTTTGGAGGCAATGCAGGCATATCAGGCTGGCACCTTCTCTGTTTTCGGCAGGGATCACAGCCTGCGTCCGTTGTCTATTATCACGGAGCAAACCTCGCAACCAGTACCGGAGGATCCCTTTGATGATATTGACCCGGAACAGATTCGGCAGAATCTGGCACAGCGGGGTATCGTCAATGGTGAAGTGGTTTATCCGGACGCTCTGGAGGGTGACCCTTTCATCCAGCAGGTGGTGGCAGATGTCGCAGCAGCGCAGGAGCCTGCCGTTCCCATTTCTCCCCAGCCGAAACCCAATCGGGAGCGTATCACCTTTGAACCGCTGCTTCCAGAAATTCCCAGAGAGCGACGCACTAATTTCCGCATCACTGCCCCGGAACTGGGCTATGGCACCGCCAGCGAGAAATATGCCGCCAATGTCGCTGCTATCCGAATGCTGAAACGCATCGAGGACGAGGAACGGCTGGCAACCCCGGTAGAGCAGGAAATCCTCTCCCGGTATGTGGGCTGGGGCGGACTTGCCGACTGCTTTGACGAAAAGCACAGCAAATATCAGGAGCTGAAAGCCCTACTTTCCGAAGAAGAATATGCTGCCGCCAGAGCCAGCTCTCTGACTGCGTTCTACACCTCCCCAGTTATTATCGGGGCCATGTATCAGGCTTTGGAGCGGATGGGATTCCGGGAGGGCAATATTTTGGAGCCATCCTGTGGTGTGGGCAATTTCATTGGCATGATTCCCGAAAGCATGGCAGGCAGTCACGCCTACGGTGTGGAACTGGATTCCATCTCCGGGCGCATTGCCCAGCAGCTCTATCAGAACAGCTCCATCGCCGTCACCGGCTTTGAAAAGGTGCAGATTCCGGACAGCTTCTTTGATGTTGCTATTGGCAATGTGCCCTTTGGGGATTTCAAGGTGCTGGATAAGCGATATGATAAGCACCATTGGCTGATCCACGATTACTTTTTCGGTAAGACCCTGGACAAGGTCAGACCCGGCGGCATTGTTGCGTTCATTACCAGCAAGGGCACCATGGACAAGGAAAACTCCAACCTGCGCAAATACCTTGCCCAGCGGGCTGACCTTATCGGTGCCATCCGACTGCCCAACACCGCTTTCAAGCGCAATGCTGGCACGGAAGTCACCAGCGATATTCTGTTCCTGCAAAAGCGGGACCGCATGACGGACATTGAACCGGACTGGGTGCATCTGGACACCGATCCCAATGGCATCCAAATGAACAGCTATTTCGTCCAGAATCCCGATATGGTTCTGGGCGAGATGGTCATGGAGTCCACCCGGTTCGGCATGGACAGCGTGTGCCGTGGGGATGAAAATGCTGACCTGTCTGAGCTGCTGCAAGGAGCCATCCAGAATCTTCATGCAGAAATCACCGAGTACCAGCATGAGGAATTGGATGAGGAAGAAAACTCCATTCCCGCTGACCCCGGTGTGCGCAATTTCAGTTATACCATCGTTGACGGTAAGGTGTACTTCCGGGAAAACAGCCGCATGAATCCGGTAGAGGTTTCGGTTACGGCAGAGAACCGCATCCGTGGCATGATTGCCCTGCGGGATTGTGTGCGCAGGCTCATTGACTACCAAACCGAGGGCTATCCGGACGAGGATATCCAGAAGGAGCAGGCACGGCTTAACACGCTGTACGATGACTATACGAAGAAATACGGTCTGCTGTCCAGCCGGGGCAACAGTCTTGCCTTTGGGGAGGATTCCAGCTATTTTCTCCTGTGTTCTCTGGAGGTGCTGGACGAGGAGGGCAATTTCAAACGCAAGGCGGATATGTTCACAAAGCGCACCATCCGTCCCCATGTTGCCGTTACCTCCGTGGACACCGCCAGCGAAGCCCTCGCCGTGTCCATTGCCGAAAAAGCGCGGGTGGATATGCCCTTCATGGCAGAGCTGTCCGGGAAAACCGAGCAGGAACTGGAAACAGAGCTGGCAGGCGTTATCTTCCGGGATGTGAACTGCGCCGAGCAAAAAGAGGAAATCCCGGTTGCCTTCGTGGATTTAGAGCGGTATCAGTTTGTCACCGCAGACGAATACCTGTCCGGCAATGTGCGCCGAAAGCTGCGGATGGTGAAGGCTCTGTGCGAGGTGCTGCCTGAAGAAAAAGCAGCTTTACTCCAGCGAAATGTTGCCGCTCTGGAAGCTGTGCAGCCTGTAGATTTGACTGCCGGTGAGATCGGTGTCCGCATTGGCGTCAACTGGTTGCCCAGGGAGGTCTACGAGCAGTTTTTGTATGAGGTGATCGGCACCAGCGCTTACGCCCGGGACAAAATCCATGTGCTGTATTCTCCCCATTCCGGCGAGTGGAATGTGACCAACAAATCCTTTGACGGCAGCAACATCAAGGCGGTCACCACCTACGGCACCAAGCGCATCAACGCCTACCACATTTTTGAGCAGACCCTGAACCAGAAGGATGTCCGCATTTATGACACCAAAATAGATGCCAACGGCAACGAAGTCCGGGCGCTGAACAAGAAGGAAACCGCCATTACCCAGGATCGTCAGGAGCTGATCAAGGCCAAATTCGCAGAATGGGTTTGGAAGGATATTGACCGCCGGGAGCGGCTGTGCGGCATCTACAACGAAACCTTCAACGCCATCCGCCCCCGGGAATATGACGGTCAGCACATCCGCTTCTCCGGCATGAACCCGGAAATCACCCTCCGAAAGCACCAGATCAACGCCATCGCCCACATTATGTACGGCGGAAATACCTTGCTTGCTCACGAAGTAGGGGCAGGCAAGACCTTCGAGATTGTTGCGGCGGCGATGGAGAGCAAGCGGCTGGGGCTGTGTACCAAGTCTTTGATTGTGGTGCCCAACCACATCACAGAGCAGTGGGCGGCGGAGTGGCTCCAGCTCTACCCCTCCGCCAATATTCTGGTTGCCACCAAAAAGGACTTTGAAACCAAGAACCGCAAGAAGTTCTGTGCCCGGATTGCCACCGGCGATTATGATGCCATCATCATCGGTCACAGCCAGTTTGAAAAGATTCCCATGTCCCGTGAGCGGCAGGAAATCATTCTGCGGCGGCAGATTGACAGCATCCTGGACGGCATCCGGGAGGCTAAGCGGAACCATGCGGAGAACTATTCCATCAAGCAGTTGGAGCGCACCCGGAAATCGCTGGAAAACAGGCTTGCCAAGCTGAACGACCAGAGCCGCAAGGATGATGTGGTGACCTTTGAGCAGTTGGGAGTTGACCGCATTTTCGTAGACGAGAGCCATTATTTTAAGAACCTCTTTTTAGCGACAAAAATGCGGAATGTGGGTGGTATCGCCCAGACAGAAGCACAGAAGTCCTCGGATTTGTTTATGAAATGTCAGTATCTGGACGAGATCACCGGGGGCCGCGGCGTGATTTTCGCCACGGGCACCCCTATTTCCAACAGTATGGTAGAGCTCTACGTGCGCCCGTAAGGGTATATATCAAACACCGCCTTTAGCAAGCGGCAGGTAAAAAATATCAGGAAAGGACGGAGGTCATCAAGCCCTCACCCATGCAGGAGGACATGATCAAGTCCCTGGCTGACCGGGCGGAGGAAATCCGGGCCGGTCATGTCGATCCCAGCGTTGATAATATGCTTCGTATTACCAATGATGGCAGAAAGCTGGCGCTGGATATGCGGCTTGTCAATCCGCTGGCTCCAGACAGCGACACCAGTAAGACCTCCATCTGCGCCCGGAATGTCTATTCTATTTGGGAGAGGACACAGGAGCAACGCAGCGCACAGCTTGTGTTTTGTGACTGTGTAGCGATACGTTGCTACAAATAAACTTTAAGTGGGCGAAAGCCTGTAAGGAGGTAAAAGTAGCGGGGAAAACAGAGTTTTCCCTAACTGATATTCTGAAGAGTGGAATGATGGGGTAACGCCCTGAAACGCTCACCTGATACTACGTTGGAAGCAAAGGAGTGCAATATCCTGCGCTGACACAGCACGTTGAAGTCGGCTGAGAACCGTCCAAACAGAGCCGTAAGGCAGATGTGGAAAGCTGTCCAGAGGTGGATGGTGCGGTCTATAGGTCGGGGGTCTATAAAATGCCTATGACAAGAATGTGGCTGACAACCACTGACGAAAGTCCGAATGTATGGGTCAAGAAGAAAGAACGGTAGAAATGCCGTTGCCATGAAAATGGTGTATGTGGGGTAAAGTAAGGCGGTCGCAATGAAATTCCCTATAGCATTACAGGTGCTATCCAGCATACTGGCCAAAAGGATAGTCTAAGGGCATCATGTACAGATAGGAATATCGGAACGTAGAAAGTCTCGGATGTGGAGCGATTGCACGCTATGAAGCATGAAAAGGAAATCTGTGTCGTCAGAAATGAAGGTGCAGTATAACTTTTCTTAATCCGGGAGGAAGGTGCAGCCATGGTACCGTATTCAGTCAGCGATGGCTGAATTTAGAAGCCGTGAAAAAAGTAAGCGGTGGAGGGACGGGCTGTAGTCAAGAGTAAATTGAAAATGGCATTATTAACAAACACGCATAGGTTCGAGTAGGACTAAGAAAGGTTAAGCCCACGAAAGTGAGTGATGACCGACTATGGCAACAAAGAAAAAGGCTTTGAAGAAATCGAAACTACGCCATGCTGAATATTACGATTTCCAAGAAATTCAA
>CALWOA010000043.1 GCA_944382965.1 uncultured Oscillospiraceae bacterium
CTGCGCCACACCTCCGCCACGCTTCTGATCGCCAGCAAGCAGGACGTGCGCACGGTATCCGCCAGACTCGGACACGCTCAGGCATCCACCACGATGAACATATACGCCCATGCCCTCAAAGAGACGGACAAGAAGGCAGCAAACGCCCTGGAAGAAATGCTCGTAAAGCACGCCTAAAACAGAAAAAACCCGCTCTGGTCCCCAAATGGTCCCCATTTGAGTATCAGAGCGGTTTTTCTGTTAAATAGCAAAACGCCCAAAGCCGTTGCGGCTCTAGGCGTTTTCCATGGAGCTAGTGACCTGACTCGAACAGGCGACCTTCTCATTACGAGTGAGATGCACTACCGACTGTGCTACACTAGCATTGCTTTAGCCCGATTATTATATCGATTATCGGGCTGAAAGTCAACAACTTTTTATACCTGTGCACCAATTTCTTTGATTTTTTCCCGCAGGGAGATCAGATCGTCAAAGGTTTCAGGGCGTTTGGATACATCCCGCAGCAGTGCGGAAGGGTGGTAAATCGCCGTCATCCAAATGCCGCCTTTCTCCACCCACTGCCCGTGCTGTCGGGTGATCCGGTAATCCGGATCAATCAGTCGTTTCGCCGCGATACGGCCCAGACAGACAATAATCTTTGGCTTGACCAACATCGTCTGGTTGCGCAGATAGCCAATACACGCCTCCTGCTCTGTTTCCAGCGGGTCCCGATTCCGGGGCGGGCGGCACTTGACAATGTTTGCAATGTAACAGTTTTTATTACGGTCAAGATCAATGATCGTAAGCATATCATCCAGTAGTTTCCCCGCAGGTCCCACAAAAGGGATACCGGTCAGGTCCTCCTGTTCGCCGGGGCCTTCCCCTACAAACATTACGTCCGCCTGTTCATTGCCTACGCCAAAGACCACATTGTGCCGGGTTTCACACAGACCGCAGCGGGTACAAGCTGCGCTCATCTGTTTCAGTGCGTCCCATTGCAGCATCAGCGAATCCTCCTGCGGTTGGCTCTGCGGCGCCGACGCCGAGCCCGAAGCCGGGAACGCATATAGGCATTAAACGCCAGATAAGCGGCCGCCAATCCCAAGACAATCACGCAAATGGTTCCGATGATGGAAAAAATTCCCGACTCGTTCAAACCATTACGGGTAACTGCGGAATGAATTTCCACACTGCTGTCATCGGCTGCCCGAACGCTGCCCATGGAATAGATCTCTGCTTCTGCCATACAGGAATTACGGTACCAGATTTCCACAACGCCGATCTGTTCCCCTGCCTTTATTGGCGCGGAGAGTCCTTCGTTGATGGGCTTAATATTAATTGTCAGGTTCTTTACCTGGGCTTTGGCAGGCACGACAGAGTCAATATCCACCTGCGTCTGGGCAACGGCATTGCATTCGCCCCCAGAGACAGCGATCTGACTCAATGTCATACCGTCATAGATAATCCGATTCACCTTATAGTTGTCATAACCAAACTTCAGCAGGTCCGTCATCTCTTCCAAGTTACCGTAGGTTGCCGGCTGCCAGCCATTTTCCTCCATAACACGGGTACATCCCAATACAACACCAATGTACTTCATATTATTGGAGTCCGCTGTTACCGCCATACAAGCTCCGGAGCTTTCTTCATAGGTCTGCAAGCCTCCGGTAACCCGTTTGTCATAGAACTGAGGCAGGAATTTGTCGTATCGCAAGTGGTTGTTCGTATCCAGTTCCCGCTCCTCAGATTTGTTCGTAGCAGGGATTGTATAAGTTTCCTTTCCAAAAAACTCTACAAAATCCTCATTTTTCAGAGCTTCCCGGATAATTTTCGTCATATCTCGGGCAGTGGTCACAGACAGGCCGCCATCAACGCCATGCACCGTACCAAATTCCGTATTGGTGCATCCAATTTGCTGAACCCACTGGTTCATAAGCGGTACAAATCCCTGGCGATTGC
Source organism: uncultured Oscillospiraceae bacterium (assembly GCA_944382965.1). GTDB lineage: Bacteria > Bacillota > Clostridia > Oscillospirales > Oscillospiraceae > Faecousia. The sequence goes on from CALWOA010000043.1 coordinate 1,939, forward strand.
CGGAAATGTGCTCCGCCAATACCACAGCAGCATCGTTGGCCGGCTTCATCAACAGGGCATACATCAAATCCCGCACAGAAATCTGTTCCTCACTGGTCAGGTTAATTGTCAAATTACTAACCGGCAGACGGGCCTTGATGCCGCTTTCTACCGTAACCATGTCATCCAGCTCGCAATATTGCAGAGCAACGATCGCCGTAACGATCTTCGTCAAGCTGCCGCAGGCCAGCTTCATATCTGGGTTATAGGAATATACCACAGTGTCGGTATTTACTTCATACAAAAATGCGCCCTGAGCAGTATCCAAAATCCGCTCTGTTCCGCCCAATGCTACCATTCCTTCAATGGTACGGCAGCCATTGAGTACGCAAACAGTACCAAATTCAGCCTGAGCTGTAGTCGGCTGGACAGCGGGTTGGGTGGCTTGCGTTGCCTGGGTAGCAGATGTCTGAGCAGTGGTTTCCGTAGCGGATACCGGTAACAGAACAATCTGCAGCAGCAGACTCATGCACAGCAATATCAGAGAAAGGCATTTGCTTTTTTTCATATTTCTCCCTCAATATTCGGCTGCCGGACTTGTCCGACGGTGAAAAATCGTGTATAATGTGTGTGCATTATAGCATTTTTTTATGCGCTAGTCAATGCAGGAGGCGGTTTCCTATGAAAAAACCACATATCTCCCTGTTTCTGACCATTACAGCAGTATTTTTCTCTTTTACGCTGGGTTTCTTTCTGGGCAGGAATCCTGCCTCCGGCACGATAAGCGTATCCGTGCCGCCGGCTCTGCAAACCATACCTACAGAAAGCAACGCCCCGGCTACGCAAACATCTGTCCCAACCCAAGGGGTTGCGTTTCCCATTGATATCAACGCCGCCACCGAGGAAGATTTCCAAGCTCTGCCGGGAATCGGCGAAGTCCTGGCCCAGAGAATTGTTGCCTACCGTCAGGAACACGGTGCTTTCGAGGCTGTAGAAGAACTCATGAATGTGGATGGCATTGGAGAAAAGAGAATTGCGCAGATCCTGGATCTGATTACAATAGGAGGATAAGGCCATGAAAATATTGGTAGTAGATGACGAAGCCCTGCTGCTAAAGGGTATTCGGTTTAATTTGCAAAATGAAGGCTACGATGTTATTACCGGCAGCGACGGTCTGGATGCCGTGCGTCTGGTGCAGGAGCAGCAGCCGGATCTGGTGGTGCTGGATGTGATGATGCCCAACATGGATGGACTCACCGCCTGCGGCAAAATCCGGGAATTTTCCGATATACCCATTATTCTTCTGACAGCAAAAGCTGACGACATGGATAAACTGATGGGATTTGACCATGGCGCCGACGACTATTTGACCAAACCTTTCAACATCCTGGAACTGAAAGCCAGAATTCGAGCCCTTCTCCGAAGATCCGGCGGTTCTCAACGGGAAACTACCAACAACCAGCTGACCATCGGCTCCATCACCCTGGATCTGGACGCCAGAAACGCCTACCGCAGCGGACAGCTGGCCGACCTGACTGCAAAGGAATTTGATGTGATCGAATTTCTGATGCGCAATCCCAACCGTGTTTACTCCCGGGAGGCCTTGCTCGATACCATCTGGGCCTATGAATACCGCAGCGATATCCGCACCGTCGATGTACACATCCGCAGATTGCGGGAGAAGCTGGAGGAAAATCCGGCAGAGCCGAAATATATTTTGACGAAGTGGGGCGTTGGTTATTATTTCCGAAAGTAAAAAAGCCGCCAATCGGGGCTACAGCAAAACCCAGTTCCGTTATGGAATGACCTATGTGGTCATTACCTTTGTGGTTATGCTGATTTTAAATATTTATTGTTCCAAAACCTGTCAGCAGCTGTTCTACGAAAGCAAGAAAGCCTCCCTCGTGGAAAAGTGCCTGCTGGCATCCACGGAAATGAGCACGCTGGATGTGCTGAACACCACTGCCGTAACCGGCATTGTCAATCAGATGGAAAGTCTGAAAGTAACCCGGCTGGTGGTTACCGATCAATCCGGAAATGCATTGTACGACAGCAGCGGTTCTGATGCGGGAACCTACACCCTCTTCCCAGAAATTCTGGCTGCAATTCAGGGAAATGATGCCTGCTCCTGGAACTATCACGATGGCGTGATTGATGCCCGGGCCGCCACCCCCATTGTCTACTATGGCACTGTGGTGGGGTGTGTGTACATGACGGAATATGATACCGTCCAGGGCGGACTGATTCAATCCATGCAAAGCAATGTGCTGCGCATTACCTTGCTTTTGGAAATCATTGTGATTTTGTTCTCTTTACTGTTCTCCGCCAACTTCTCCCGTCGTTTGAACCGCATCATGACCTCCATGCGCATTATCCAGGAAGGTGACTATACCCACAAAGTCAACATGGGCGGTAATGATGAGCTGACCATTCTGGGTAACGAGTTCAACGACCTGACCGAACGGCTGAAAACCTCTGAGGAAAAGCGCAGTCGGTTTGTTTCCGACGCTTCCCATGAACTGAAAACGCCCCTGGCTTCCATTAAACTGCTGTCGGATTCTATTTTGCAGTGCGATATGGATTTGGAAACGGTCCGGGAATTCGTTAGCGATATCGGCGACGAAGCGGAGCGATTGAACCGAATGACAGCCAAGCTGCTGTCGCTGACCAAGGCCGAAGGCCGTTCCAGTGAGGAAAGTGAGATCATTTATATGGCTCCCACTGTGCAGCGTGTGGCCCGGATGCTTCGTCAGAATGCTCTGCAGTCCAATATCACGTTCCAGCTGGATCTGGAACACGACTGTCCGGTGCTGATTCTGGAGGATGACCTGTACCAGGTAGTATTTAACCTGATGGAAAATGGTATAAAATACAACACGCCCGGCGGGACTTTAACTGTTCGACTGGGCCGTGAAGAGGACAACGCCATTCTGGAGGTCAGCGACACCGGTATGGGCATCCCGGAGGATGCTATTGACCACATCTTTGAGCGTTTCTACCGGGTTGATAAGGCCCGTTCCCGGGCTACCGGCGGCAGCGGACTGGGACTTTCCATTGTCCGGACCATTGTGATACGGAACCGGGGGGAAATTCAGTTTTCCAGCATTTTGGGGAAAGGCAGCACATTTACCGTTACCTTCCCCGTCTTTGATACGGAGGTGGATAAAACATGAAACGGTATCTGCCTGTGCTTTTGATGCTATGCCTGCTGACTTCCGGCTGCGATACCGCAACTGTGCATTTGAAAGAGCCCGTAACTTTTTACTATATTCGCTCGGATTATACCACTGATCTATCTTCCCCGCTGGGCACCGAACAGCGGGAGGCTGCCGGGCATCGGGAAGATCTTTCCTATCTGCTGGCGCTGTATCTAATGGGCCCTTCCCAGGAAAACCTGGTCAGCCCCCTTCCCGCGAGGACCCAAATCATCTCTGTTCAGGAAACGGAGCCGGGAATCCGTATCACGCTGTCCGATACCACCGGTCAGCTGACAGACGGGGAGTTTTCTCTGGCCTGTGCCTGTCTGACTCTGACCTGCCTGGATCTGACCGATGCAGAGGTCATTACCATCACCAGCGGGAAACGCAGCGTATCTATGAGCCGGAATAATCTTGTTTTATTTGACAGCGGTACTCCCGCTACTACGGAGGAAACCACATGAAATTTATTTCCTGGAATGTAAACGGACTGAGAGCCTGTGTTGGAAAAGGTTTTCAGGATTTCTTCAATGAAAGCAATGCAGACTTTTTCTGTCTGCAGGAAACCAAGCTTCAGCAGGGGCAGATTGATCTAGATCTGCCTGGATATTGTCAGTACTGGAATTACGCCCAGAAAAAGGGATATTCCGGCACCGCTATCTTTGCCAAAGAAGCGCCGATTTCCGTTGTCTATGGTGTGGGAACAGAGGAACTGGATACCGAAGGCAGACTGATCACTTTGGAATACCCCGGGTTTTATCTGGTTACCTGCTACACCCCCAACGCCCAACCCGAGCTTGCCCGGATTGATCATCGGCTGCAATGGGATGCAGCTTTTCGCAGACACCTTCAGGATCTGGATCAGAAGAAGCCAGTCATTGCCTGCGGAGATTTGAATGTTGCCCATCAGGAAATCGACCTGAAAAACCCCGCCTCCAATCGTGGAAACGCCGGTTTCTCTGATCAGGAGCGGGAAAGCTTTGGGAAACTGCTGGAAGCCGGATTTACGGATACCTTCCGCTATCGCAATCCCGATGTCACCGGGGCTTACAGTTGGTGGAGCTATCGCTTCAATGCCAGGAAAAACAACGCCGGATGGCGTATTGACTATTTCCTGGTGTCCGATCGGCTGACTCCCCAGATTTCCGCCACGCCGATTTATTCCGATGTGTTCGGCTCTGACCACTGCCCTGTGGGGCTGGAAATATCCTTATAATGAAGCATGTCCGCCGTCATTTGACGGCGGACAAATTGCTGCTTATTCCGGCAGAAGGATTCCCACCTGCTCCCCTTTTCTGACCAGGAACCCCTCTTTCAAGCGCTCTATGTAAGCAAAGGGTTCTTCCGGGATGATGGGCACAAACATACCCTGGGTAATTTCATGCTTAGGAAGCAGGGTAAACTTCAGTTCCCCTTCCCCCAAATGCTTCACAGGCACTTTGGTATCCAAACCGAAGCCGCCGTCCATGGGCACCACCACTCCTAAACTCTCCCGCTTGTCCCCGCAGGATGCCACCAGTCTGCACACCACATCTCCGCTGAGTTTGCATCGACAAATAAACCGGTAGTAAAGTCCCTGGCGCAGTACCTGAACCTTCCCTGCCTGCCGGTTGCCAAAATATACCTCATAACTTTGTTCCAATGACAACGCCCCCCTGCCGCAATTCTATGCGTCAGGGGGACGAAAAATTCATGTGGTTCTGCCGCCGCCCGGGAGTCCGAAGCTGACTGCAATGGCATCATCCACCAGGGCCATCTGTTTTTCATCCAAATGGCCCATATGCTCTCGCAAGCGGCGCTTGTCAATGGTTCGGATTTGCTCCAGCAAGATAATAGAATCCTTGCTTAATCCCACACTGCCGCCGGCGATATTGATATGGGTAGGCAAACGGGCTTTGCCTGTCTGGCTGGTAATGGCCGCAGCAATCACCGTGGGAGAATGGCGGTTGCCTGTATCATTCTGAACAATCAGCACAGGACGGGTTCCTCCCTGCTCACTGCCCACCACCGGGGACAAATCCGCATAAAATATGTCGCCCCGTTTGACTGATCCTTCTGTCATATTCTTCACGCTCCGTGCAATTTCTCCTGCGCTACCCTATGGACCCATATGTAACGCGGTAACCATATTCTCCCACGCCCATATGGATTTTATACGGTTCTACGCTCAAAATATCCTATGCACAGATTCCCGAAAAAGCTACACAACTGTAAAGTTTTTGACTGTCAATGACAAAATGCGCCGATCATCGTAGTAGATATCGGCCCGGGAAGGAAGGTCATTTTCATCCAGCCATATGTCCAGGTGCAGCGCATCATCCTCATAGCGGTCGTCAATACTCAGCCGTACCGCACCTTCTTCCGTACAGGCAGATGTCAGATAACCGCTGAGCAAGGTCTTGACCAAAATCCAGGGTGCCGTAACCGGCGTTACCTGATCTTCCGCCAATGTATCGAACTGCAGCGCCGTATCTTCAAAGGTAAGCTTACCGCCATCCTGGGAAACTGTTCCGGTGATGCCGGAGATGGTTTCCGGAGCCGTAACGGTAAATGTCAGATTCCCCAAAGAATCGGACTGGCAAGCCATGGAGAAATTATGGACGGTTTGTCCGTAATCCGCTGTGATGTCTGCATCAAATGTGAAAGAAGAGGCCTGCGAAAGCTTGCTGCGCAGTGCCATTCCCCGCTGAAGCTCCGAAGATCCCTGAGAGCACCCGGTAAGCACAAGCAGAAGCACAAAAATGACCCCGGCTTTTTTCAAAATATCCCCGCCCTATTTCAAAAGTCGCGGAAGACGAAGCAGCATATCCGTTGGAAGCATTCCGTACTGTCCCAGTTCCTTGGCACACAGATCCCCTGCCGCCCCATGCAGCCACGCACCACAGGCGGCTGCTTCCAGAGGCGCAATTCCCTGACCGAGCAGAGCTGTGATGATTCCGGCCAGTACATCCCCGCTGCCGCCTACTGCCATTCCTGGATTCCCTGTAGAATTTATGTATCCGGTTTGTCCATCTGTGATACAGGTTTCATGCCCTTTCAGCAGAACGATTCCGTTGCATTCTTCTGCCAGCCGGGCGGCGCTTGCCATACGGTGCTCCCCTACCGGGCCGCCCAAGCGGGCAAATTCACCGTCATGGGGTGTCAGGATGGTAGCGTGCTGTCTTCTGCGCAGTATATCTCTATGCCCGGAAAGAAGATTTATGCCGTCCGCATCCACAACCACCGGGCAGGAAGCAGTTTCCAGTACCGTCTTCACCACCGCAAAGGTTCCTGACGATTGCCCCAGCCCACAGCCGACCAAAACTGCATCCATCTGAGGCAGTCGCTTGGAAATCTCTGAGAGCGCCAGCTGGCTGAGCTTTCCGTCCTCTTCCGGCAGCGGAAACACCACTGGCTCGTTCAGTTTCACTGCTTCAATGGCATAGATACTTTCCGGCACGCCCAGAAACACCAGTCCCGCACCGGAGCGCAGCGCTCCCATGGCTGCCAGATAGGCAGCACCTGTAAATCCTCTGCTGCCGCACAGCAAAAGGATTTTTCCAAAGATTCCTTTATGTCCCCAGGGGTCCCGCTCCGGCAGCAGCGCCTGAACATCCTTTTCATTCAACCGCTTAATTTCCATACGCTCCCATCCTTCCGCTTTTGATTGCCTGTTTACACCATACCATGGCTGCTTTTCTTCGTCAAGGCGAGCCAAAAGCATCCATACAAATTTTTTCAAAAACCGCAAAAAAGCTATTGACAAATTCTTGCAGATAGTGTATTATAACCGGGCTGGCAACGAAGCAAGCACATGGAGAAGTCGCGTAGCTGGCCGAGCGCGCACGATTGGAAATCGTGTATACCCCAAAAGGGTATCGAGGGTTCAAATCCCTCCTTCTCCGCCAAACGAAAACACCGCTCAGATTACTCTGGGCGGTGTTTCTTTTGCTTTT
>CALWOA010000044.1 GCA_944382965.1 uncultured Oscillospiraceae bacterium
CTATGGCAACAAAGAAAAAGGCTTTGAAGAAATCGAAACTACGCCATGCTGAATATTACGATTTCCAAGAAATTCAACTGCGATATGTAAGAGGAATTGCGCTTGCGCCGATAGGCTATGTCAAGCACAGGCATCCCATCCAGCGAAAACGTGGTGTGAACTCGTACACCGCAGAAGGCAGAGCAATAATTCATAAACAACTGGAAACAGTTGATATGGAAATCCTGCATTATCTGATGCGGAACCCAATCTGGAATGCCTCTATAGAGTATAACGACAACAGGCTGTCGCTATACTCGGCTCAAATGGGTAAATGTGCCATAACCGGGGCGAAGCTGATGATTGGTGATATATTCTGTCACCACAAAGTCCCACGTTGCAACGGAGGCACAGATGCATACCAAAATCTGATTTTGTTATGCGGAAATGCCCACAGGCTTATTCACGCTACCGATTCCGACACTATTACAAGGATTACGGATTCCTTAAACCTCACTCCGAAACAGAAAACCAAAGTTGATAAGCTCAGAAGTCTTGTTCATGTTGAGAGTTGTTAAAATGTAAATCAATTTGCCCTTGATGGCAAGCCGTGTGAGCTGAAAGGTTCATGCACGGTTTAGGGCGGGGGAAAAGTTGGAGATAACATCAAAATCTTACCTATCGCCACTGTCCACCCCAAAGGGAGACGGCTCTTTCAATGTCTACGACGATATCCGCAGCAAGCTCATTGCCCAGGGAGTGCCGGAAAAGGAAATCGCCTTTATCCACACTGCCAATACCGACGCCAAGAAGAAGGAACTGTTTGCCAAGGTTCGCTCCGGCCAGGTACGGATTCTCATGGGCAGCACCCAGAAAATGGGAGCAGGAACCAACTGCCAGGATCGTCTGGTGGCTCTGCACCACCTGGATGTGGGCTGGCGTCCGTCGGATATGACCCAGCGCAATGGCCGGATCATCCGCCAGGGCAACCGGAACAAAGAGGTACAGATCTACCAGTATGTGACAGAGGGCACCTTTGATGCCTACCTCTGGCAGACGCTGGAAAACAAGCAGAAGTTTATTTCCCAGATCATGACCTCCAAATCCCCGGTTCGTGCCTGTGAGGATGTGGACGAGCAGGCGCTGTCCTACGCAGAAGTCAAAGCCCTGTGTTCCGGTAATCCCTTAATCAAAGAGAAGATGGACCTGGACATCGAAGTGTCCCGGCTGAAGGTACTGAAAGCCGACCATCAGAGCAAGCAGTACCGGCTGGAAGATCAAATCCTGAAGGAATTCCCAGCCCAGATCGAGCAGTGCAAGAGCGTGATCCAGCGCCTGGAGACTGATATTCAGACCGTCCAGGCCCACCCGCTGCCCAAGGAGGGGTTTGTGGGCATCCAGATAGGCAGCCGGGTGTTTGACGATAAGCAGCTTGCCGGTACTGCCATTCTGGCAGCCTGCAAAGCCTGTAAGACCATGGAAGCCATTCGCATTGGCAGTTACCGTGGCTTTGAAATGGAGCTGTCCTACAGTCCCATCCAGAACGCTTTCGAGATGTCCCTGAGAGGAGCCATCAGCCACCGGCTCTCCCTGGGCACCGATGCCAGGGGCAACCTGACCCGGATGGACAATGCCCTGGCATCCATTCCCGACCGGCTGACCCACACCAAAGAACAGCTGTCCAATGTGGAATACCAGATGGAGGCAGCCAAGGCAGAGCTGGAGAAGCCCTTCCCCCAGGCAGAGGAGCTGGCACAGAAAAGCGCCCGGCTGGCAGAGCTTGATGCTCAGCTGAATATGGCGGATTCCAGCTCTGTCCCCCAGGAGAACGAGAAACCCAAAACTCTGGACGAAATTATTGCCCAGGCCGCAGCGGCAGCAGCCCAGGAAAATGCCCAGCGCCGCCAAAATCCCCAGGTAAGAAAAGAACCGGAACGATAGGGCAGTGATAAGAAACCAGAGGAGATCAGCCGCATTTTATATCTTCCCATGCAACTCCAAATGGGAATGGCATATTGCAGGACAATACACCAACGATCAGGGAAGTGCACTACTACAAAATCTTCAATGGTCCAAATAAACTGTAGTTCAAACAAACAGCCACCGCCTGAAAGTTATCAAGCGATGGCTGTTTTCCTTTGAACCCGAAGCTATATACTTATCCTGCCCGTTCGGATGTCCATATAGATTAGTCACTTGTTAGTTGGGGAATCAGCAGACTTTTCCATTCGTTTTACGAATCGGTCTGATTGTTGGTTAATTTGCTCTCATCAACCAATTATGGTTCCATCTATTGCATTGATGCACAGCGTATAATCATTTTCTGCACTAAAATAGTTCGTTCCGGTGCTATCACCACGGTATTCTATGCTGCCGTGTAGCATGAGCGCAGGAACATAGTAGTAACGATCTGTGGTATCTTCTGCCATGATCCTGGCAAGACCATACTCTGCTTGATCTATTGTGACATAGCAAAGTACTTTTTCCTGAAAATACTGTTCATAAGTGACCAACTGTTCAGTCGGCAACCCAAAGCCTCCCGCATCGCTGAGGACTAAATGATTCCGAGCACGCTCCATCAACTGAGAAAAAGTGAGAGTTGCCACATTCTCATTCAGTAAGGATATAACTTCCAAAGGAGAATCCAGTTCCATATCAATTAAATCTCCGTTAGAAGACATAAGAAAAGTCGCCTGTGTTATTGCGTATGCTCCAGTGTAATCACTTGATTTCTGAGTATTTTTCTGGCCATAAACCGCTGCTATTCCATTGAAAACAGGCGTCGCATAGACACGCAACAGATATTCCGGGGCACTCCCCATATAGTTCGTTTCTACTTGTATATGTGCAATCCGCCACTGCCCCAAATCCATTTTTTCAAGTATATCCAAAACCTTTGACTGAACCGCTTGCAATTGCTGCTGTGTAGGTTCACCGGTACGGCATAGTTCAGACCAATAAATCTGTCGATCCCAAATAGTATAGACACTTGCTCCACCTAGCTGGATATTGAAACGGTTGAGTTTATAGTCCGGCTGGTTCCTAGATATTACCATATAGGTGTAGCCCTTACCATCTTTCTCAGCGGTAGCTACCAGCCAGTCATCATCCTCTCCTAATGCCCGATCACCAATATCAGAGGCACTATCATTATAATGTCGCTCCTTTTTGAACATCCAATCACAGGGAACGTGCGGATTCTCTTCTGGAGCAGTCTCCATTGCTGTTGCAAGCTGATCGATTCCTTGCTTGAATGCCTCCAACATACTTCCTGCATTATCGGTGCCTACCAAGTCAGTCATGGCAGCGATATTGGTATAAGGAACTAACCGGGATATCATTTCTTGATACTGAGATTTAGAGTATTGCGGATTAGAGGAAGGTTCCCTTTCATAGAACGCTTCATCGCCTAGCAAAGTTTTTGCTACTCGCTCGGCATCTTCACTGGTAATGTTACGGGGTACGACTTCTACTACTGGCATTTTTTCTGTCTCAGATAGTAGGTCAATACTCAGGTAAAAGCGAACAGAGTCATCTGTACTTGTAAATTCTTCTGCGTACTGTAGATGATGGGGGGAGGATTCTTCATTCTCCTGTGTCTCAAATAACGCTGCAGTTCTGTCTTGCTTGCTCACCACAGCTTGTTTTTCTGGTGTCGCTTGACAACCAGAAATAATAATCATTCCAAGTATTATAGAAATGAAAAATATGATTGAATTAATTTTCATCTTTACTATTCGGTGGGCACACTGCTGCAAAAAAGGAGCAAAAGTAAATCAGTATATAGAGTTCCTCGCTATGTATTGATAACAGAGAACTGTTTAAACGTGGGTAAATGCACAGTATACCAAATTTGCTCGTTGTCGGCATCAAGAATACCCTGCCGCCTTTCTATACGGATTTATTATTAAAGCTTGGGCTTGCACCAGAGAATGGTGCAAGCCCATATATGAGAAATTAAGACGCACTAATCGTTACGAGTGCAGATGTGACATACCCGCCTGAAATGCTTTTGATACCTCCGTAGTAAGTACGAGAGTCATCCAAAAGCTCCTTCAAGCCGCGTCCATTAAATCTCTGGCCCACCGCGGCTTCAGAAAAGATTGCGGCAACATATGAGCTACCATTGGGATAACAGACACTGGCCCTAGCGTCACCATAGGGTAAAGTGTGCTCAAAGGAGCCTGTTATGTGAATAGTAGATCCTTCAACACGGCCGGGGACAAAATTGTAGCCTCCGTCACGATTGGTGGTCCATAGATTCAAAACATCTTGGTCAGGTGAAAAGGTGAAGGGAAGTCCAGAACTCTGAGCTCTTGCAACAGCACTGACATCATTGCCAATGGGCGCACTCTCATGAATTTCAGTAGCACTTGCAGGTAAGGTCACAAGAGAAAAGACAGTGCAAATCAGGAGAAGTGCAATAAAACGAGAAACTTGTTTTTTCATGGCATTCTTTCTTCCTTTCTACAATAAATATTCCATCAAACTTTGCCCTTTGCGATTGATGGTATCCGCAAGCAAACGCAAATCATATTAGACGTCGACAAATCCAATGATTTAAGGCAATATATGAACTGCTGATCAGGCAGATTCATAATAAGGTCATTTAATCTTTAATTAATTTAAGAATACCGTGTTTCTACCTTCCAATCAACATATTGATCGAAACTGCAAGAAAAAACTGCAAAAATACAAGGTTATCATTCCGGATAATCTGGTTTGAAGCTTTGTTTGGACATCTTCCCAGTAACCGGGAGAATACTTTTCAAAATAAAGATGACAACAGTACAATGGAAAAACTACTCATGTCATGGCGTAAGTGACAAGGGGTCAGGATTTCTAGGACGATACGTCAGGTGAGAATTATATAGTGGCTTCGATTCATCTTCCAGATGAGTACGTTTTAAAATACAGATTAGATCAAGTAACCGTAAAAATAAGACAAAGGTGCGTGTCAGAGCTGACACGCACCTTTTTTGAAAGGAGACTGTCTATGAACAATACCAATTTATATGACCTGATGAACCAGGTCACACCGGACGAAGAAGGTTTCCTCAGCGCTAAGCAGGAACCGGACTGTGAACTGCGGGTTTATTCCGCCGTTGGGGAGGTGACGGACGATGGCGCTTCCCAATAAGCTCCGGGAACGGCTGGCCCAGCAATTTATCGACTCTCTGAAAGAAGGACAGCTTCCCTGGAAAGCCTGCTGGCAGAAAAATCTCCCTGAGAACGGTATTACCGGGAAAGCGTACCGCGGAGCCAATTCATTCTTGTTGTCCCTGATCGCGGAGTTGGAAGGGTATTCGGATTCCCGGTGGTGTACCTTCCGGCAGGCCAGCGAGAAAGGCTGGCACATTCAGAAAGGGGCCAAAGGAGTTCCCGTGGAATACTGGGCCTACTATGACAACTTTCAGAAAAAGCTGCTGTCCTGGTCAGAAGCCAAATCCCTTCTGGAGGATTCCATCTATGCCGAGAGTTACCTTCAGCTGCGCAGCCGGACCTATACCGTATTCAACGCCCACCAGATTGAGGGAATTCCGGAGCTTCCCATTGCCCCATCCACCAACATCGACGCCATTCGGAAGCAGCGGGACACCCTGCTGAAGAACATGGACTTAAAGTACCGGGAGGAAGGCAGCCGGGCCTACTACTCCCCTTCCAAGGATATGGTTACGCTGCCTCCGGAGAGCAGCTTCTTTGATGTGTACAGCTACACCTGCACCTTCCTCCACGAATGCGGTCATGCTACTGGGCATCCCACCCGGCTCAACCGGGACCTGTCCGGTGGATTTGGATCGGACAGTTATGCCAAGGAAGAGCTTCGGGCGGAGATTGCCAGCGCCTTTACGGCACAGGCCATCGGCCTGCAGCTGACGGATCAGCAGCTGCAAACCCACATGGAGCTGCACAAGGCATACATCCAGTCCTGGTCGGAAGATCTGGAAAACGCACCGGAGGAACTGTTCCGGGCCATTAAGGATGCGGAGCGCATCAGCGATTACCTGATTGAAAAGGGCGAGTTTGAGATTCCCAAAGTTCAGGAGCTGGCACAGTCCGCAGAGACTCCGCAGCCCGGAGAAAACAAACCTGCCAAATCTTTAGATGAAATTGTTACAGAAGCAGTTGAGCAGGCCAGCCAGCCCCGGAAGGAACCCCGCAAGCGCCGTTCTTCGGAACGGGAACGATAGAATATACATTATGTAAACCAATAGGAGGTAAAAAACGATGGCTTTCTGGAATACCAAACCCAAGCCTCAGCTGCCGGACTGGGACATGGCAAAGAAAATCACCAAGGCAGAAGCACAGAATCCGGCTCTGCCTTTGGGCTGGTACATTTACAAAGACGGATACATCTGGTATGGGCTGCGGTCCAACGAAGAGCGAACCGGGCTGGAACAAAGTTACCAGAAAAGTAATCCCAAAGACCTGGAGGAATGGCTGGGCAAGCCCATTCCGGAAGAGGCAGCAGCGCCAAAAGAGCTGAGTCTGGAAGAGATTGTGGCACAGGCCACTCAAGCCTGTGCCACGGAGCCGCAACCCCCTGCGAAACAAGCTTCCTCGGAAGTCGTTAAGTCCAAATCTACCTGCCGCACGCGTGGGAACGGTGTTCTGGTACGTTTTACGGACAGCGAACTGGTACAGCTTCGCAAGCGGGTTCGGCAGTCCGGCAAAAATCAAAGCACCTTTATCCGGGAAGCCGCCCTTACCGGCAAGATTGTCCAAGAGGATGGCAATCCAAAAAACACTTCGGACAGTGAGGCACTTCATGCACTGTATGCAGAGATGGGCAGGATCGGCGGCATGCTGAAAATGATTATAAAACCCAACGAAGGCCTGCGGGAATTTTACCCCCAGGAATTTCTGGAAGTTGTCAAAGCCATCCGCTATCTGGAGCGCTCTTCCAAGCGGCTGAAAACATTGGAGGCAAAACTCAATGGCGATCATCAAGCATCGAACCAGTAAAAACGCCCGATATACGGATGTGCTGGAATACTACAGTTACAAGCATCAGGAGGATTCCAGAACCGGCCACTACGAACCTATCCTGGATGAATACGGACTGCTCCAAGAACGGGAGAACTATGCGGTTGCCTACATTTCCGCCTGGGGCAATGAGGATGACCCGCAGCTGTGGGCCCTTGCCTGCATGCGCACCAACCAGGCATTCCACAAAAACCAGAGCCGCAAAGACCGGAAAAGTCATGAGTACATCATTTCCCATCCCGAGGAAGATCGCCCCCGGATGACCATGGAAGATCTTCTGAACGAAGGGAAAGCCTTTGTCCGGGAGAACCTGCAAGGATACGATGCCCTGATTGCAGTTCACCGGGATACGGACAACGACCACATCCACATCAGCATCAACAGCGTCCGAGCATGCAGCCGGGAGGAACAACCCTGGATGATGAAAAGAGAAGATGGCACTCCCCTGCCCTGTGAAATGTGCGCTGGAGGGAAGCACCAGGATAGTCTGGGATTTCGGAAGCATTACAATGACTGGCTTCTGAGCTACACCCGCCAGCATGGCCTTACAGAAAAGGACAACAACACAATTGCAGAGCATCATCGGACGGAAAAGCTAAGCAAGAAGAACCAACAGCTGAAAGATGCACTGCTTTCCTCCGCTGCCAAGAGCGGCTCTCTGAATGAATTGAAAACCATACTTCTGCGAGAGCATAAAATTCGACTTGTCTTCCGTGGAAAGACAATCAGCCTATTCCCAGCCGGTTCAAAAAAGGCCATCCGTCTGCGAGCGCTGGATGTTGCCCCGGAAGAACTGCACCGGCTGATGGGCGGTGAAAAAGCCGTATCAGCCCAGGACGCCGCCATCCTGGGTGCAGATGATGGACAAGCAGTTGCACAGAAAAAGTACATCCAGTGGCTCCGGGAGCGGCGGCTGAAAAATACAGAAAAGGCAGAAGAAACAATCTCCCGGGCAGAGCATCTGATCCGGGCTCAGCTGGGAGATTGGTACAACAAACAGGATTTTTCGGACTTGCGCTTTCTGATCCGCCAGACCACCTATCTGGAGCGGGATCTGACTATGGAAGCAGAAAAGCTGGATGCCCTGTGGGAGCGGTGGCAAAATTATCTGGACCCTGTGCTATCCGAAGAAGAGCGGAAGCGCCATGGGAATTATCTGCGCTGGTGCGGCTGTAACCCGGATTCCCATCTGGAGTATGACTGCATTCAGCGGGAACGTGAGACCATTGCCGTGGAGAAAGAACACACATGCGCCATCCGAGAAGCGCTGATCCAAACCGCGAAAACCTGGGATGGGGTCAACGATTTGTCCCGTATGGAGCGGGAACTGACCTGGAATTCCAACCGGGAAACCCAGCTAAAAAAGCAGTTGGAGAGTATCCGGGAAAGCCGAAAAAAGCTGAGCCGGATCGCCTACAACTGCCAGAAGGCTGCAGATCGCCGAATCTACAACAAGGAATATCTTACCAAGGCAGAACATTTCCGTGCCCTCTGGTACGAGAAGCTTCAGGCAGAACAGGCCATAAAGCAAAAGCTGAAAGAGGTGCGTCGGCAGCAGCACGATGCCGAAAATGCAGCTCGTACAGCACCTGGAAAAAGGCAGGAACGTGGCCGATAAGGCATGTACCGTTCTGGTCGGAGACCCGGGGTTTGGGGGCACTGCCCCCAGCCTGCGGCGCACAAGTTTGCTATCTTTGATATCCAACGGATATATGGATAGGGAACTTGTCCCCGTCTATCTCAGTATTTCCCCTGTCTCAAAAGTAACCGCTTAATAATCACACGGTAAACACGAGAAATGGCAGGCCTGGTGGTTGAGCCTGCCGTTAATCGAGATAGGTTTTTACATAAGTGTCGGAGTTTGGAATCCGGTGTTCCTGCTGAATATCAGGCGCCCAGGGCATGAGGGCTTCCAGATCTTCGTGGGATG
>CALWOA010000045.1 GCA_944382965.1 uncultured Oscillospiraceae bacterium
TTTGGCTGGCCGCCGATTATGGCCCTGACTGGCCCGGGATTATGGCCCCGCTGGCCGGACAAGATGGCCATATGCACGGCCGCATGACCGGCGATCAGATTTTCCTTCGCTTAACCAGAGCCGTCGCTACATCTTGTGGTGTGCTGAGTTAAGTCGATAAGCATTTAAAAAAATATGGGATCAGGCATTATGCCTGATCCCTAATTTCTTTCTTTTCAAGCAAAAAACTCCCGTCCTACTGTGGGCCGTAGGACGGGAGGAAATTCATGTAAGAGAGCAGTGCTTACTTGACCAGCTTCTTGAACTCGTCAGCGACAAACTGAACCTTGGGTCCAATGATGACCTGAACACTGGTCTTGCCGGGACGGACAACACCTGCAGCACCGGAAGCCTTGATCTTCTTCTCATCAACCAGCAGACGATCCTTCACTTCCAGACGCAGACGGGTGATGCAGTTGTCAATGCTGGTAACGTTGGCAGCACCGCCGACACCTTCCAGAATGGCAGCAGCCATAGCAGCATAGTCGTTAGCAGCCAGCTCAATGTTCATCTCAGCGGCGGTGTCATCATCTTCACGACCAGGAGTCTTCAGATTCAGCTTCACGATCATGAAGCGGAAGATCGCATAGTACAGGACGAAGAATACAGCGCCGATGGGCAGCAGCATAATGGGAGACATTGCGAAGGGAGCCTTGAAGGACAGGAACCAGTCAACAAAACCAGCGCTGAACTGGAAGCCTGCACGGATGGGCAGAGCAGCTACGATGGCCACAGAGATGCCAGTCAGCAGAGCGTGAGCCACATACAGTGCGGGAGCCAGGAACATGAAAGCGAACTCCAGAGGCTCGGTAACACCGGTGAAGAAGGAGCAGAGAGCGGCAGACATCAGGATACCACCGGCCAGCTTCTTCTTTTCGGGCTTAGCGGTGTGGTACATAGCCAGAGCAGCACCGGGCAGACCGAACATCATCACAGGGAAGAAGCCAGCCTGATACATACCGGTCTGACCCAGGACGCCGCCTTCAACAGTGCCCCAGAACTTGCCGATATCGGAGATATTGGCAACGTCGAACCAGAACACGCTGTTCAGAGCGTGGTGCATACCGATGGGGATCAGCAGACGGTTCAGGAAACCGTAGATACCGGCACCAACAGCACCCAGACCCAGGATAGCTTCGCCAACGCCTACCAGGAAGCTGTAGACAACAGGCCATACGAAGTACAGGGGAATGCAAGCAATCAGAGAAACGATCACAGACATAACCGGCACAAAACGACGACCTGCAAAGAAGCCCAGGAAGTCAGGCATATTGATCTTATAGAACTTGTTATAAGACCAAGCGGCGATCAGACCGCAGAGAATGCCGATGAACTGGTTGTTAATCTTGCTGAAAGCAGCAGGAACCTCGGCAGCGTCAACACCCATAATGGTAGCGACAACGCCAACGCCCAGCATGGTCTGAACAGTCAGCCAGGAAACGATAGCAGCCAAAGCGGAAGTGCCTTCCTGATCCTTGGACATGCCGATAGCAATACCCAGGGCGAACAGGATAGCCATGTTATCAATCAGAATGCCGCCAGCCTTAATCAGCAGCAGAGCCAGCAGGCTATTGGCGCCCCAGCCGGAGGGGTCGATCCAGTAACCAATACCCATGAGCAGGCCGCCGATAGGCAAGCAAGCCACGGGGAGCATCAGGGATTTACCTAAACGCTGAAAGAAACGCATCATAGAGAAAAATCCTCCCTCTCTATAGTATGTGTAATATCAGACAGGCAGTGCCTGCCTGGATGTATGGACTGCTGCCCACAACAGCCCAAAAATCCCAAAAGAATGATAAGACTTACAGATTGTTTTTCAGGAACTCTTCCAAAGCAGCGGCAGCTTCTGCCTCCTGAGGACCGGAAACTGCCAGTGTCAGGGTGTTGCCCTGCTTGGCACCCAGCTGCATGACACCCATAATACGCTTGGCATCTACAGTTTTGGCACCGACTGTGATCTTGATGTCACACTCTTTCCAGGCACCGGCAGCCTTTGCCAGCTGTCCAGCGGGACGTGCGTGCAGTCCAATGGGATCCTGAATTACGTAGGTAATGGTTTTCATTTGGGGTATACCTCACTTTCACAAACTTTTTTCCGAAGGGACAGTACGCGGGTGGGGGAGACAGACAGTTCGTCATATCCCATGTCCAGGAAGGTATCTGTCATGGTCAGATCCGCTGCAAGTTCGCCGCAGATGCCGCACCAGATACCCGCCTTATGCGCACTTTCCGCTACTTCACGGAGCAGACGCAGGAGCGCCGGGTGGTAGGGATCATAGAAACCATCCAGAGAAGGATTCTGACGATCCACCGCCAAAGTGTACTGGGTCAAATCATTGGTACCCACACTGAAGAAATCAACTTCTTTCGCCAGCTGCTCGGCCATAAGGGCAGCAGCGGGGGTTTCGATCATGATACCATGCTCTACATCACCGATGTCCAAACCTTCTTGGATCATCTCTTCACGGATTTGCTGGCACATTTCCCAAACTTTTCGCACTTCCCAAACAGAAGCAATCATGGGGAACATAACGCTGACCGGTCCCAATGCACTGGCGCGGTAAATCGCGCGCATCTGTGTGCGGAACACCTGGGGACGGCGAATGCAAATCCGAATGCCACGCAGACCAAGGGCCGGATTCTCTTCCTTGTCAAGATGGAAATAATCTGCCTGCTTATCAGCACCAATATCCAGTGTGCGGATAACAACCCGCCGACCCTGAAGGCCTTCCACCACCTGGCGGTAAGCATTAAAAAGTTCATCCTCAGAAGGGAAATCATTGCGACCCAGGTAGAGGAACTCGCTTCGCATCAGGCCAATGCCCTCTGCATCCCCTTTAAGCGCATGCTCCACATCAGAAGGATTGCCAATATTGGCAAAGAGCTTAACCTTGCGGCCTTGCTTTGTGATGCTTTCCTTACCGCGATAGGTTTCCAGCTGACGCTGGTATTCATCCGCCGTATTCTTTTTTTCCTCCATCAGCCGAATGACTTCTGCATCTGGGTCGATAAAATAGCGCCCTTCGAAGCCATCGACAATCATCATGCGGCCATCCAGTTCAGAGTCAATGTCAATATGCGCTTTCACCAGGGAGGGGATGCCCATAATCCGAGCGAGAATAGCGGTATGACTATTGGAAGAACCCTGACGGGTGACGAAAGCCAAAATCTTGTCTTTGGGAATCTGAACCGTTTCAGAAGGGGTCAAATCTTCGGCAATCAAAATACCAGGTTCTTCCATGGAGAAGCCAACCTTACCACCGCACAAAATGGTTACAACCCGGCCGGAAACATCCCGTACATCTACTGCGCGGGCCTGCATATAGGCATCTTCCATTGCGGCGAACGTTGCGGCAAAGGTATCACCTGTTTCTTTGACTGCTTCAGCAGCGCTAGCTCCGTTCTGGATCATCGCATCGATGCTGTCCAGGTAGTCTAAATCGTCCAGCATCATCATCTGAACATCCAGAATCATGGCCTGCTCTTCACCCAGAGTGGCAGCTGTCTGGTCTACCAAAGCCTGAAGCTGTTCCAGGGCAACCAGCTTGGCTGCCTCAAAATTTTTCTTTTCTTCTGCAGGATCTCCGCAGGAGGTCGGAAGCGTAGCCTGCCCGGATTTATAGACATACACCCGACCCATGGCGATTCCGGAGAAAACCGGATGTCCATTGCCAACGATCATTTTGTCATCTCCCTTAACTGTGAATCCAAAATTACTTTGTCAAAGTGATCAGCTCATCTCCCGGATTCACAGTACCGGTGTGAACGGTAATATTAGAAAACTGATCAGAATTGCAAATCACAATCGGAGTGATGGTATCGAAACCTTCTGCAGCAATTGCCTCACGGTCAAAGGTGATAAGCAGCTGACCTTTTGTAACTTTATCGCCGTTGCCTGCATGGACCTGATAATGCTTACCTTTCAAACTTACAGTCTCCAGGCCAACATGGATGAGGATTTCGGCACCCTGCGTGCTGGTCATACTTACAGCGTGACCGGTATCAAACATCATTTCAACCGTTCCATCACAGGGAGCAACGATCTGGTTTCCGGTAGGTTTAATTGCCACACCTTTGCCCAAAATCTCCTCACTAAAAGTGGGATCGTTCACTTCGCTAATGGCAACCGCCTCACCAGCGAGAGGAGCGCACAAAACAGAAGTGTTGTTGTCAGCGTGCTTGCTACCAAAGAGATTCTTAAAAAAAGACATAGTTTTTCGTTCCTTTCTTATGAATTAGACGTGTGTACTGTGAACCCGGTGCAAATTCACCGTCAAATATGCCAATTGTTCCGGAGTAAGCACCAAGCCGCTGGCTTCCTCCAGAGGACGTACAACCAGTTTAGCCAACTGGTAATCCTGAGGAAATTCCTGTGCGATCAAGCTGGCGAAGTGGCTGCTGCCAGAGGGAATTGGTGTATGTGAAAACTGATCCAGTGCTAAAAATTTCAGATGAACAATGAGTTCATCAAAGTACAACGAGTCACGATTCAGCTGGAAAACCGGGTTGTGCTCCAGAATATGAAGCATCTCCGACAGCATTTGGGTAACCTGCACGGCAATTCCCAAGGATGTTTCATACTCCGCATTCAGCAAATGCAATGCAATAGACGCAGCTTCATCCTCCGGCAGTTGTACTTGAAAACGACGGGTAATCTCCGACAGTGCATAACATCCAACGGCATACTCTTTCGGATAAAAGAGCCGAACTTCCGTATGCAACGCATTCGGAAAGCTCATCCCCTCACGCACACGACGGATGGCAAAACAAATATGATCACTCAGCGTATAGTAAATACTTTCACTAAGCTGTCTACCCAAAAAACTACAGGCATATTGAATCAATTCTGCACAAAACTCAACCTGATCCTGGGGAAGGCTGGAGAACAACAACTGGATTCGTTCCATATTGCTCTGGTCTGCAATGCGAAAAACTTTTTCTGCCTGCCCTGATGGAATAACACAGCCGGCTTTTACACCAAATCCAAGACCTCTGCCCATTACAATGTATTCGCAGCCTTTTTCATCTTGACAACTTACCACATTGTTGTTAATGGTCTTTAACACACG
The DNA here is from genome assembly GCA_944382965.1 of uncultured Oscillospiraceae bacterium. Taxonomy (GTDB): domain Bacteria; phylum Bacillota; class Clostridia; order Oscillospirales; family Oscillospiraceae; genus Faecousia. The sequence continues at coordinate 5,109 of CALWOA010000045.1, forward strand.
AAAGCTGATAGGGAACACCTCCCTTTGTTGATCGAGAGCGAAAAAAGAAAAAACCAGGCATCAAACAACACCACCGCACACCGCCCAGGGGAACACCCGGCGGTATGGAGTCATGTTGTGATCCCCGGTTTTGCCTGCTGTTACAGTAACAATCCAAGATTCTGATAAAATAGTACAAAATAATTTTCAAAAAGTCAATGGATTTTTAACAAAATAAATAATTTGGCATATCATCCAATAATACAAAGCAGAATTTGTTAATATTGACCATCACAAAGTGTTTTCATTTTCCTTTCAGGATACTTTTTGCTTTCCGCACCTCCGCTTCATCTGTATAAAAGCGGTCGAATTCTCCTGCCATGGGTAAACCCATCGGAACTTCCTTACGGCGAAATACCATAGGGCTATCTACGGTACGTTTTGCTGACATATGGTATGCAGTTAATCCGGTAGTGGCGATCAGTTCCAGCAAATTGGTAGATTTTACACCGCTACCAGCCATGATAGTAATGCGGCCATTAGCTTTTTTCTGCAGTTGAGAAAGCGTTGAAGCCCCTTGCAGCGCTGTAGGTGCTTGTCCGGAGGAGAGGATGGTATCAAATCCCAACTTGATTGCTTCTTCCATCCCTTCTTCTGCATCTAAACATACGTCAAATGCGCGATGGAAGGTTTTATGCAGAGGGCCTGCTTCCGCAACCAAATCGTGAAGAAAGGGTTTATCAAGCCGCCCATCTGCCTCCAGCGCACCCAAAACCACACCGTTTACGCCCATCTTACGACACATTTGTACTTCCTTGAACAGAATTTCTTTTTCGGTCTCTGTGTACAGGAAATCACCAAAACGGGGACGCAGCAGCACATTTGCTGGAATGTCAAGCTTTAGAACCTTTTCAATCAGAAATGGACTGGGTGTTATTCCTCCAACCAGTAAATCGCCGCACAATTCCAAGCGGTCTGCACCGCCGCGCTGTGCAGCCAAAGCGGATTCAAAACTATCTACACATACTTCCAATAACATTTTCGTCCCTCCCGAATCGTAGACTACTGATACTATATCAGTTTGGCGTTATTCTGGCAAGAGGGAAATGCACCTGGCGGGTAACTTTCGAACACTTGACCGAATAGACGGCTACTGATATAATATGCAAAAGAAAGCAATCGGAGGACAGAGCAATGGCAAAGACAAAAACCATCTTTTATTGTACTAACTGTGGTAATGAAACTTTAAAATGGATGGGCCGCTGCCCTAGCTGCGGCGCATTCAACACCATCCAGGAGCACATTCAAAAATCCATTTCCCAGGGAAAGGTACTTACTACCTCAATAGCGCAAAACCACACACCGCAAAGAATTCGGAATATAGAGAGTGATGGTGAGATTCGATTCTCAACCGGCATGAGGGAGCTGGATCGTGTGCTGGGGGGGGGCGCAGTAGTTGGATCATTAGTATTGGTTGGTGGTGCCCCTGGTATTGGTAAATCCACACTGCTTCTGCAGATCTGCAACAGCCTGTGCTCCGAACGCCGGGTTTTGTATGTGTCCGGAGAAGAGAGTGAACACCAACTCAAACTGCGTGCTGAGCGCTTAGGAGTGTCCCCGGAAGAACTGTTTATTTTATCAGAGACGAGACTGTCTGACGTCGTATCTGCCGCTGAAGAGACGCAGCCGGATATTCTGATTGTGGACTCCATTCAGACACTATACAATGAAGAAAACGAATCTTCTCCGGGCAGCATTTCCCAGGTAAAGGATTGCACTATGACCATGATGCAGTTGTCCAAAAGTCAGGGAATTACGGTGTTTGTGGTGGGGCATATCAACAAAGATGGAAATATTGCTGGGCCTAAAGTTCTGGAGCACATGGTTGACTGTGTATTATATTTTGAAGGAGATTCCAATACCTCCTACCGCCTTTTGCGTGCGGCAAAAAACCGATTTGGCTCAACCAACGAAATTGGCGTGTTTGAGATGATGGACACAGGTTTGGCAGAGGTGCCCAATCCATCTCAAATGCTCCTAGAAGGGCGACCAGAAGGTGCCAGCGGCACTTGCGTCGCTTGCGTTATGGAGGGGACACGTCCTGTCCTTGCAGAGGTGCAGGCACTTGTTACGAAGACGACGTTCAATGTCCCCAGACGTGCGGCAGATGGGTTCGATTTTAACCGTGCGGTCTTACTGATGGCTGTTGCGGAAAAACGTGCTGGACTAAAATTGAGCGCTTTTGATGCGTATATCAATGTGATTGGAGGATTGCGATTGGACGAACCAGGAGCCGATCTGCCTGTGGCGCTGGCTGTAGCATCCTCATACAGAGATACTCCCATTGCTGACGATTTAGTAGCAATCGGAGAAGTTGGGCTGACAGGTGAGATCCGGTCCGTTTCTCACATGAACCAGCGGCTTGCGGAAGCTGCACGATTGGGTTTCCGCAAATGCATTCTTCCTCGCAGCGGCTCAGAAAAACTGGAAATACCTTCTGGTTTGACAATATATCGCGTTAGAAATTTGAGAGAAGCCATTGAAACAGCGCTGTAAATAAAAAGAGCAGGAACTGCATTCTGCGGTGCTGAGCGGCCGCTGGTGCGGTGACCAACGGCCGCTTTGCGGCCCGGCGGCCGGGGGCTGTCAGTCGGTGGAATTTGGCTTTATCACCACTGTGTAGTGTTTGGTTGCCCGCTTCATCAGCGAGTTGGCAGAGA
>CALWOA010000046.1 GCA_944382965.1 uncultured Oscillospiraceae bacterium
GCGAAAACTTTCAATATGAGACGTTGAAAACGTTCTTTGTCAAGGTTCACGCTACGATCTATTTTCGTAGCAAGTACTTACTCTTACTACTTTGAAGAAAACTATGGTCTGGGCAGAAGCAATGGAACTTTACCGCAGCGGCAATTTCAAGCTCCGGTTCAGCCCGGCAAAGCATGCGTATCTAAAAATCCAGCAGCATAACTTCATGCCGGAGGACACCAACGCCAATCAAATCATCGAATATCTGGAAACGTGTTCGGATACCATGGTCTGTTCCAAACAGTTGTTCTAGGAGGCTTTGGGCGCATCTTTGACGAGCCAAAAAAGTGGAAGATTCTGGAAATCAACGACATTATGAACAACAGTGTCAGCGGCTGGCGAGTACTTTCCAATCCCCGGTACTTCCCTTCCCCCTATGGACGGCAGAAAGGCTGGGAGCGTGTCCAGCCCGACCCGGATCAGAGTTTTTTCGAGGACCGTTGTCAGGACTTCGTTGTCAGCCTTTCTCCTGTCGGGCTTTTAGGAGGGATCAAACATGGGAAAGCCAACGAGCACCCAGGGAAATCGGCGCTGTGAGATCTGCATAACCTATTTCATTGCCGGTTCCGGATGCGCCAACTACTGTGCCGGCTGTGCTGCCGCTACGCATCGCAAACAGAAAGCTGCCTGCGCCCGAAAACGGCGGTCGAGTGTAGACAGATAGCCCCGAAAAAACCGTTGCACTGCAAGCACTTTTTCTTCAGAATAAAGGTGGCTGTATGATTTCCCGTCGAACCGAAAAACAGGCATTTTATTTTTCTACATAGAGGAGGAAGCAGAATGGATAATATCGAAAAAGTACCAATTCATTTGAAAGTAGCCCCGACTGTCAGAGAGGCGGCGGAGTACAGCAACATCGGCATCAACAAGATCGACGGTATGCTCCGTTCTCCCAACTGCCCGTTTGTCATTTTTGTGGGCACCAAAAATCTGGTGAAGCGCAAGGAGTTAGAAGCGTATATCAGCCAGCAATTGGTAATCTGATTTTTTCTTCCCGGTTTCGGAAAACAGGTAGAAAAGCACCTTGAGAAAAAGAGCACGATATGCTATTATTATCATGTGGTGGTTTGCTCTTTTCCTTTACAAGAAAAAAGTACATAATGGGAAAAATCTCAAAGGCAAAGAGTGTGGCAAGGGCATCTACCAAAGAAAGGACGGGTTGTATCACGCACGCTTTGTCGATAAGACAGGGAAACGTCACGAGAAGTATTTCAAGACAGTTCCGGAAGCAAAAAACTGGATAGAGCAGGCCAGGTATGCCGACCAGCACGAGGATGTTTTCGTTCCGGGAGACACAACAGTGGATGAATGGTTTGAATTTTGGATTGAGAACATTGTGGGAGATTTGGCCCCGAACACGCTGGGCAATTACCAGGACCGTTACACCCATAATATCCAGCCGGTCATTGGGTGGATGGCAATTTCCAGCGTCAAACCAATGCACTGCAAAAAAGTGCTGGGACTCGCCAGCATCAAAACCACCATGGACCGGTATGTTCATGTGGCCGCTGCTTCACTGGATCAGGCCGTCCGACAGTTTGAGAAAACCGGGTTTTCGATGAAACCCCATAAATTCAAACGGGGAAATGGCGTAAAATTGGCGTAAAGCCAAAATACCGAAACCCAAAATCCATTGGAAATACAAGAAAAAATTAAGGAGATAGATCGGAATATGAAATTAGGTATCGTCGGTTTGCCTAATGTGGGCAAATCCACTCTTTTCAATGCCATTACTAACGCAGGTGTGCCTGCGGACAACTATGCTTTCTGCACCATTGACCCCAACGTGGGCGTGGTCAGTGTGCCGGATGAGCGGCTGGAGTGGCTTGCTCAGCTGCACAACCCCAAGAAACTCACTCCCGCTGTGATTGAGTTCGTGGACATCGCGGGTCTAGTCAAGGGCGCGTCCAAAGGTGAAGGTCTGGGCAACAAGTTCCTGAGCAACATCCGCACCACCGATGCCATCGTCCATGTGGTGCGCTGTTTCGAAGATGCCAACGTTACCCATGTGGAAGGCAGCACCGATCCTTTGCGGGACGTGGACATCATCAACCTTGAACTGGTGATGGCAGACATCGAAATGGTGGAGCGCCGTATCGACAAGTGCCAAAAGGCAGCCAAGGGCGGCGACAAGCGCTTTGCTCACGAAGCCGAGGTATTCTCCCAGCTGCTGAAGCATCTGAACGAAGGCAAGCTGGCCCGTACCTTCGACGGCAGCGACGAAGATATGGCCCTGATTGCCACCTCCGACCTGCTGACTCTGAAAAAGACCATCTACGTAGCCAACCTGGCGGAAAACGAAGTCAACGACCCGGAAAACAACCGTCACTACATGGCCCTGAAGGGTCTGGCTGAAAACGAAGGCAGCCAGCTGCTGCCCATCTGCGCCAAGCTGGAAGCCGACATTGCCGAGCTGGATGATCCGGACGAAAAGGCCATGTTCATGGAAGAACTGGGCGTTACGGAAAGCGGTCTGGACCGTCTGATCCGCAGCTCCTACGCACTGCTGGGTCTGATTTCCTTCCTCACCGCTGGCAGCGACGAGTGCCGGGCCTGGACCATCAAGCAGGGCACCAAGGCTCCCCAGGCCGCCGGTAAGATCCACAGCGATTTCGAGCGGGGCTTTATCCGCGCCGAGGTCATTGCCTTTGAAGATATGAAAGCCTGCGGCACCATGGCCGCCGCCAAAGCCAAAGGTCTGGTACGCAGCGAAGGCAAGGAGTACGTCATGAAAGACGGCGACATTGTCAACTTCCTGTTTAACGTATAACCCATTCCCGCCGGAATTTGCGTTTGCATTTTCCGGCGGGTTTCCTTATAATATATAGTGTAAATCCGTGAAATGGCAGCATACTAAGTCTTCTTCCAGTATTTTTGAAAACCATGTCACATTTTGGTTGACAAGTGCAAAAAGCCATGCTATAATCTCGAAGATAAATATGGTTCAGCGGCTCGCCGCACTCCGTCTTGCCGCTTCGGCAGGACATTTTTTTAGGTATTTAAGCGAAAGGAGACAACTATGACTGATCGGATCAAGGCAACGGTTATTTCCGCTTCCCTGGGCAGTTCTTTCATGGACACCATTGGTGCCTCCATTTCCGCCCTTTCTGTTTTCAATTCTCCCCGTTTCGCGGTTTTCCCCGGCTTTTGTGATGTGCATGTGCATTTCCGAGAGCCGGGTTTTTCATACAAGGAAACCATCGGAACAGGAAGTCTGGCATCCGCCCGGGGCGGTTACACTGCGGTATGCACCATGCCCAATCTGAATCCGGTTCCGGACAGTTTGGAGCATTTGAAGATGCAGCTGGATTTGATTGAAAATTCCGCCTGCATTCACGTCTACCCCTACGGCGCCATTACCGTAGGTGAGAAGGGAGAAACTCTGGCAGATCTGGAAGCCATGGCCCCTTATGTGGCTGGCTTCTCCGACGATGGCCGGGGTGTACAGTCGGCACAAATGATGGAGCAGGCTATGCTTCGAGCCAAAGCCTTGGGCAAGATCATTGTGGCCCACTGCGAGGACAACTCCCTTCTCCGGGGCGGCTATATCCACGACGGCAGCTACGCCAAAGCCCACAATCACCGGGGCATCTGCTCGGAAAGTGAGTGGGGACAGATTGCCCGAGACTTGGAACTGGTGGCAAAAACCGGGGTTTCCTACCACGTCTGCCACATCTCCACCAAGGAAAGCGTGGAGTTGATCCGCCAGGCCAAGGCCCAGGGACTGGACGTCACCTGCGAAACCGGCCCCCACTACCTGGTAATGGATGACAGCATGCTGCAAGAGGACGGCCGATTCAAAATGAATCCCCCCCTGCGCAGTCTGGAAGATCGGGACGCTCTGGTGCAGGGCATTCTGGATGGCACCATCGACATGATCGCCACCGACCATGCTCCCCACAGCGCCGAGGAAAAGGCCAAGGGTCTGGAAAAGAGCGCTTTCGGGGTGGTGGGCATTGAAACCGCCTTCCCCGTTCTCTACACCTACCTGGTAAAGCCGGAAATTCTGACCATGGACCGGCTGGTGGAGCTGCTGTGCATCAACCCCCGCAAGCGTTTCGGTCTGAGCCTTGGCTGTGACTACTCCGTGTGGGATCTGGAGGCAAGCTACGCCATCGACCCGAAAGACTTCGTGTCTCAGGGAAAAGCCACGCCCTTTACCGACTGGCAGGTCAACGGACAATGTATGGCCACCGTCTGCGATGGCAAACTGGTCTACAAGGCCAAATAACTTTCGTCAACCAAACTTTTCTATATAGGACTAATTTAGGAGGATATCACATTATGGCAAAGAGAACGGATATCAAGAAGATTCTGATCATCGGCTCCGGCCCCATCGTCATCGGTCAGGCTGCAGAATTTGACTACGCCGGTACCCAGGCCTGCCTGGCTCTGAAGGAAGAAGGTTACGAGGTTGTGCTGTGCAACTCCAACCCCGCCACCATCATGACCGACACCGTTATCGCGGACAAGGTCTACATGGAGCCCCTGACCCTGGAATATGTAGCAAAGATTATCCGCTATGAGCGTCCTGACGCCATCGTCCCCGGCATCGGCGGTCAGACCGGTCTGAACCTGGCCATGCAGCTGGAGAAGAAGGGCATCCTGAAAGAGTGCCGGGTCAAGCTGCTGGGTACCTCCAGCGAGTCCATCGAGCGTGCTGAGGATCGGGAGCTGTTCAAGGAGTTGTGCCAGTCCATCGGCGAGCCGGTTATCCCCTCCGAAATCACCTACTCCATCGAAGAAGCCAAGGCAGCAGCCCAGCGCATCGGCTACCCCGTGGTTCTGCGTCCTGCCTTCACCCTGGGCGGTACCGGCGGCGGCTTCGCTTACAACGAAGAAGAACTGGTGGAAGTGGGACTGAACGCCTTCCGTCTGTCCCCTGTGCATCAGGTTCTGATTGAAAAGAGCGTCAAGGGCTACAAGGAAATCGAGTTCGAGGTTATGCGTGACAGCAACGACCATGCCATTACCATCTGCGGCATGGAGAACATCGACCCTGTAGGCGTGCACACCGGCGACAGCCTGGTTGTGGCCCCCATTATGACCCTGAGCCCGGAAGATCAGAAGATGCTGAATGATTCCGCCATCAAGATCATCCGGGAGCTGAAGATCGAAGGCGGCTGCAACGTGCAGTTTGCTCTGAACCCCAACTCCTCTGAGTATTACCTGATCGAGGTCAACCCCCGTGTGTCCCGCTCCTCCGCTCTGGCTTCCAAGGCTTCCGGCTACCCCATCGCCCGGGTTACCGCCAAGATTGCTGTAGGCATGGCCCTGGAAGACATCAAGATTGCCAACACCAACGCTGCTTTCGAGCCCAGCCTGGACTATGTAATCGCCAAGCTGCCCCGGTTCCCCTTCGACAAGTTCGCCACCGCTCCCAACACTCTGGGCACCCAGATGAAGGCCACCGGCGAGGTTATGGGCATCGGCTCCAACCTGGAAGAGTGCCTGCTGAAATCCGTCCGCTCCCTGGAAATCGGCGCCTGCCACTTCCATCTGCCCAAGTTCGACAACAAGACCACCGAAGAACTGCTGGAGTATATCAAGTCCTTCCGGGATGACAACTTCTTCGCCATCGCCGAGCTGCTGCGCCGGGATGTGAGCGTGGACGAGATTTTCAAGATCACCCAGATTACCGCCTACTTCCTGGAGGCCATCAAGAACATCGTGGAAATGGAGCGCAAGGTTGCCGCTTCCCGGGATCTGGAGACCTTCAAGGCTGCCAAGACCATGGGCTTCAGCGATAAGTACATCGCCAAGCTCTGGGGCGTGAAGGAAATCGACGTTTATAACCTGCGTAAGAAAGAAAACATCTTCCCCATCTTCAAGATGGTGGACACCTGCCATACCGGCGCCTATATTCCCTACTTCTACTCCTCCTACACCGGCGAGAACGCTTCCCGGCTGACGGATCGCAAGAAGATCGTAGTGCTGGGCGCAGGCCCCATCCGTATCGGCCAGGGCGTAGAATTCGACTACTCCACCGTCCACGC
>CALWOA010000047.1 GCA_944382965.1 uncultured Oscillospiraceae bacterium
GTGTGGCGAAGTTTGGTATCGCGCTTGAATGGGGTTCAAGAGGCCTCGAGTTCGAATCTCGACACTCGGACCAAAAACGGCTGAAATCGTAAGATTTCAGCCGTTTTTCTAACTTTTTAAGCCAAAAAGTCAGAGCGTACCGGAATCATACCAGAATGAACTCCCGGGGAAGTACTGTATTCATCTTGGAATCCATGATTCTATATGGACAGAAGCAAAAATTATTTACGCTTTTTTCAGTGAAAGATACGATCAAGTTTGGCAACTGCGGAGACCTTCACCTCGTCCTGCACATGCAGATAATGCTCCGTCATGTCGATGTCCGCATGGCCGGACAGACTCTGAATGGTCTGAATGTCCACACCCATGGATTGCAGATGGGAGATGTAGGTGTGTCGGCAGCAATGAGGGGAAAGTATCCGGACATCGCCCACCTTCGCCAGTGCAATGGCAAATTGGCGGCGGAAGGTGCTGGGATTGCACAGCTCCGTTTTTTCGCCGTGCCAGATATAGGTGTGATCCGTCTTGCGAAAAGCCATGGCAACGTCTCGCAGGCCCTCCGGCACCGGGATGTTCCGGTAGCTGGTTTTGGTCTTGGGTGGGCCGATTTTGGGTGTTCCCTTGGACATGGTGACAGCTTGCCGGATTTGGATAGAAGAGCCATCTTTCGCAATGTGATGGGGCTGCAAGGCCATGATCTCCTGGGTCCGCATACCGGTGCCCAACATGAGCCGGATGCTCATGCCCATCCGATCCATGGGCAGCCGCTCCAGAAGCCGCTGGATTTCCGCCGCAGTGAAGGAATCTTTTTTGGAAGGTTCCAGATCTGCGGTTTTGATTTTGTCGGCCACGGCGACGGGATTCTTGATGATCAGCTCATTGGCTTCCGCCTTCTTCATGATCTGGAACATCATACCCCGTATCTTGGAGATGTAGGATTTGGATTTGCCCGCTGCAACCATTTCTTTCAGGAATGCCTCCACATGGATAGCTTTGATGTCCTCCAGCTTGGTATCCCCGAAATGTTCCTTCAAAACCCGGATGGTGTAAACGTAGCTGCCAAAGGTGGTGTCGCTGACCTGCCCCCGCATTCCTTCGTACCAGGCGTCAGCCCATTGGGAGAAGGGCATCACACGGCTCAAGTGGGGCTTGGCCCGGAGCTCGTCTTGAAACTGTTTCACTTTTTTGCGCAATTCTTGCTGTGTTCTAGCATAAAGACTTTTGATATTTCGGCGGCCATCCGGGTGATAACCCAGCATGACCTGCCATTCCCACAAACCGTTGGAGCGCTTTCGAAAGGTGCCCTCACCGTGCAGGCGTCTTTTAGGCATTTGATTAACCTCCCATTTTCATAAATTCAGCGTATTGCTGTAGGCAGAAAACCGGCTGCCTGTTACCGGTTCTGCAACTTCATCATACCATAACGGCAGCCGGTTCTCAAGGTTCTAGGCGACGGAATTCGTATTTTTCTCCATCCAGGTCATCAGCTTATCCTTTGGTACGACCATACGTTTGCCGATTTTCAGGGTTGGGAAATCCTGACTGTGCATCAGGCTGTAGGCATTGGCCCGGGAGATGCCCAGGACCTGAGCCAGCTGGGTGGCGTTCAGGGTGACAGGCAGCTGCTCGATAGATGTAAACATTGCTTTCATATGAGTCTCCTTTTCCTCTAAGTAATGATTGATTGTTCATGTTTTTGATTTCATTGGGAAACAGCCGGGGAGGGGAGTGTGTAGGAATTGGGAGAACAGGATCCCTAAGTGAGGAAAATTCTTTCCCCACCCAGGGCCTGTTGGGTGTCCCCCCAATCCCCGACGGCCTCCGGCTAGTGTGTTTTTGCTGGAGAGGAAAGAGAAATTATCTTTCCCGTTCTCTTGACCGGTGCAGTCTTTCCTGCTCCTTCCGGGCCTGTTTCAGTTCCCGAATGCGGCCCTTCATCTCATTTTCTTCCTGCAATTTCTGATACCACAGGGACCGGAAATGCTCAGCCTTGGCAAGATAGTCCTTGTTGTAAATCCGCCGGTCTGCTGCCTTCTGGCAGTTGTAGGCAATCCGGCTCAGCTTCTTCCGGTTCTCACGGATGTGCCGGAGCTGGGTTCTCAGCTGTTCTTCCCGGGTCAGGTTCCATTCCCGCTGGTACCGGAGCCGGGCTTCCTGGGCCTGGTCTTTCCACTGGTCTGCCGATTCTGCCAACGCTTCCCGCAGAGAGGATGCTTCCTGGATTTGTAAATCCACCACATCCCGTTCCCATTGGAGCTCGCTGTACTCTTCCGGCGCATCCGGATCACAGCCGCACCAGCGGAGGTAACTGCCGTGCCGGAACCGCTCCTGTTCGGATGTTTCGGGATTCCCGTAGCTGTCCCATCGCTCCAGCAGCCGGTCTAACTTCTCTTTCTCTGTCTGCAGGTCCCGTTCCAGGTAGGTGACCTGTTTCACCAAATCGTGGAGCTCCCGGAACTTCTCTTTCTCATATCCGGGACCTACCTTGGATGTGATTAGCGCCGCAGCGTCCGCAATGGCGTCCTCTGCCTTGGCGTTATTTTTCAGCCGCCGCTGCCGGATCCACTGGATGTACTTTTTCTTTTCGTAGTACTGAACCTCCTGCTGCCGCAGTTCCGCTTCGCCTTTCCGGTTCTTTCCGATTGCGGAGTAGAGCAAATCTTTGGGAAGGCCCACGGTGTCCAAGCGGATGTTCCGCTTGGCTCCTGGAAGGCGGACGCTGTAGCTGCTGCCCCGGCGGATTAAGTCAATGTCATACTTCCGTTTCAGGGTAACTTTCAGCTGTTCCATGGTGTAGCTGTCCATAGCAGCAAACAGAATCTGATTCTTCAGCACATTATAGCGGTTCTCTTTTCTCTTCTGTTTGCGCTGCTCCTCCACCCGGTTGTTGTCTTCCTGGGCAAGCCCGTGGCTTCTGGTGTAGGCCAGCAGCCAGTCCTGACAGTGGTGCCGGAAGGTGGGATTGTCCTGGTGCTTTCCTCCGGCGCAGACTTCGCACCAGAGGACTTTACCTCCTTCGTCATGGATCATCCAGGGCTGCTCTTCACGGGCCACACTGCGGACGGAATTGATTGCCACATGAATGTGGGGATTGTCCGTGTCCATGTGGACGGCAATCAAGGCTTCGTACCCGGGAAGATTCTCCCGGACAAACGCCCTGCCTTCTTCCAGCAGTGCCTCCTTGGTCAGAAGCGGTACATCCGTTTCCGGGTGGCTGATGATGTAGATGTGCTGTTTGCGCTCTGCTTTGGTGTTGTTTTTTCCAAAGTGAATATTGGTTTCCATGCAGGCTCCCGCCCAGGTTTCCGGGTCTATCTCCCGTCCATAACCGTCCAGGGCGCAGATTGCGTAGTTTTCCCGCTCCTGGAGCAGGCCGTATTCATCCAGTATGGGCTCGTAAAGCCCGGTTTTGGAATCCTCCCGGTGCTTGTATTTCAGGTAGTCCAGTGCGTCGCCATAAGCAGTATTTTTAGAGCTGGTGTGCTTTAAAATAGCCATTGACGGCCTCCATGGTTTTCAGCACCATTCTTTGAGTCCGAACCAAGTCGTGGTTGGTCTGAACCAGAAGATTCCACTCTTCCGGATGGGACTGGCGCTGACCTTCGTTGGGCTTGATAGCCATTTTCAGAAGGCCCCCTTGCCGCCCCAGTTCTGCATGGATGTATTTCAGTTCCGCTGTCATCTTGGTCACGGCGGACAATAATTTTTCTTTCTCCGGGTCAATCACAATGGGATTTTCCAAAGCCGCCTTGCGGATGAATACCCCCTTGGACAGGCCCGACTGTTCCACCCGCCTTTCCAGCTTCCGCTGCTCTGCCTCGCTGAACCAGACGTGGGCGTCAAAGGGCCGCTTGCGGTTGGGAGCGGGCTTTTCCTTTTTCTCCGGCTTGGCAGGGGGAATCTCCTGCGGCACGGGAACCGGTATCGACGGAGCTGCTACTGGGACAGTTTCCGGCACTGTTGGAGTTGTCTCCACCGGTGTAGGTTGCGGCTCCGGAATCGCCTGAGCCTTGGGTTTTTCCTTATTCCAGAAGGCCATTCTCTACCGCCTCCTTTCCTTCCGCGACGATGCGCGACGGTTGCGACGATTGCGACGATGTTTTTGGGGGCGGGGTTTTACCGTCGCACCGTCGCGGAGTTCCCTGTAGCGAGATTTCAGCCGCATATCGGAGGGTAATCCGCCGACCGGTGTGTCTGGCTTTGTTCTCGTAGGCGATGCCGTATTCCTCCATCAGCCGTCCGGCCTTCACGTTCAGATGCCGGGTGAGCCGGTTGCTCTGATCTGGAAGGCCCAGGGCAGTGACCAGTTCGGTGGGAGTCCCTTCCCAGCGGGAAGTCTGAGCTGTGACCAGCTTTGCCACTGCCTCCAGAATCGGATCCGGCGGCTCCTTCCAGGGTTCCTTCTCTGCGTGGTCCAGTTCCCAGACCAGGCTCTCCGGATTCTTGGTTATGTACAGTTTCTGCTCCGGCTGATCCCGGCTGGATAGCTCCAAAGTGGCTGTGAGATCGGTGCGGTTTTCTTTTTTCATCAGAAGGGCTCCATCGGAGCCACCCAAAAGGCCGTTGGTGCCGGAAATCATCTCGAAGTTGTCTCCGGCGGGCTGTTTCCGGGTGTGGTGGACCAGCAGGAGACAGATGTTGTAGGAATCTGCCAGCTGCTTCAGGTTGGTCATCACATCGTAATCGCTGGCGTAGCTGTAGCCCTCTGTGGTCATCTCCCGGACTTTCTGGAGGGTGTCCACGATCACCAGAACGGTGTCGGGGTGCTCTCGCAGGAAGTTCTGCAGCTGCTTGTCCAGGTTCTGGCCCAGCTGTCCGGCATGGGTGGCAAAGTGCAGGTTGTCGCTGCCCTCTACGCCAAACATCCTGGCCATGCGCTCCTGGAGCCGCTTCTTGTCATCCTCCAGGGCCAGGTACAGGACGGTGCCGCCATGCACCCGGTAGCCCCAGAGGTCGGTGCCGGTGCTGACCCGGTAGGCAACCTGGGCCACCAGGAAGGACTTGCCGATTTTTGGCGCTCCGACCAGCAGGTAGACTCCGGTACTGAGCAGGCCTTCAATGACGGTGTTCCGGCTGGGAAGGGTTTCTTCCATCAGCTCGTTATAGGAGACGGTGTTCAGGAAGTCCAGGTCCTGGGCCCGCTGAAGTTTTTGAAAAAAGTCCGGGGAATCTGAAAAGTTTTCATTGAACTCAGCGTCTGTTTCTGCTATACTGAGTGTGTACGTTTTGGACGGCTGCCCTCCATCTGCGCCAACAGATGGGTTCAGGGCGGTCGTTTCTTTTGCTTTTGACATAGCTTCTCCTTTCTGCTCGATTGTGTGTGCGCTTCGAAAATCTGTATTTTTCCACCCTCTTTCTGAAATGCAAAAGTCGTTGGACAGTCAAGCCCAACGACAGAGTACTATGCAAAAAATCGCCGGGCGGTCAAGTGCCCAACGAGTGGGCACTATTATACGAAATTGCTGAGTGAATGTCAAGCGGTTGCCGAGTTACAAATGCGCTTGACATCTCTATCCAATTGTCAACGACTCATGAAAGATTTTCACAGCTGTGAATGAAAATAAAGAAGGTGCGTCAGAGCGTATTATCTGCTAT
>CALWOA010000048.1 GCA_944382965.1 uncultured Oscillospiraceae bacterium
AGGTACTCTGACTGCGTCCGGGAGTTTCAATCCCTGACAGAACTGCTGCTGTTTCAAAGCAGCTTCAAACTTGGGGCCAGGATGATGGCGGAAATGATGACCGAATAGCATAAAGCGAGAGCCAGGCTTCCCTTGGGAAGTCTGGCTCTTTGGCGTTGCGGCGGGGTTGCTGGAAATCAGATTTGATGCAATTGAAAGCAGCACCGGCCGCCTGAGCATTTCAGACAACTGGTGCTGTTTTTATTTCCTAAGGAGGATCTTACTTACTGGTTAGTGATTCTTCGGGCAATCTGAATGTCAATTTTACAAATACACCCATAAGACAGATAACGGGGCTGGCTATCTCTTGGGACGGTTTTGCTCCCCCCAAACGCAAAGCAGGTCCAGAATCTTCATCAGTTCTTCCCCCTTTTCTGTCAGGCGGTATTCTACCTTGGGGGGCATTTGCTGGTATGCTTGGCGCAGAATCAGGCCGTCCGCTTCCAGTTCCTTTAGGTTCATACTCAGGGTTTTATCTGTAACAGTTTTTAAATACCGGCGCATTTGATTAAAACGCACCGGAGCAAACTCCATCAGACAATAGAGAATCACCATCTTATGCTTGCCATTGATCAGCGACATAGTGTAACTGAAACCAGTGTCCTCAAAATTAGCATTTTCGATATAGTTTTTGATCATGAAACCGCCTCCTGATACTTTCTTAAAAGACAGTACTTGTTAAAAATCTAACACATATTATAATGATAGTGTAAAGAAACAAAAAAGTCAATTGGAGGTAATCAAGATGTCTAAGAAAATTGTTATTCTCAATGGCAGCCCACGGATGAACGGGAATACCGCTGAATTGGTCAAGGCTTTCACAGAAGGGGCTGAGAGCGCCGGACATATTGTTACTCGGTTCGATCTGCAGAAGATGAACATTCATCCCTGCCTGGGCTGCTGTAAGGGCGGCAAGGATTGCAGCAGTCCCTGTGTCCAGAAAGATGACATGGACAAGATCTACCCTTTCTACAAAGAAGCAGACTTGGTGGTGCTGGCATCTCCCCTGTACTACTGGAACATCAGCGGTCAGCTGAAGGCTGCCTTTGATCGTCTGTTTGCGGTTGCCGAGTGTAATGCGGACTATGCGAATCCCATCAAGGAGTGCGCACTCATCATGGCCGCCGAAGGCAATGGCTTTGAGGAAACAGTGTACTGGTATGACCGGCTGATGAGCCACCTTGGATGGAAAGACAAGGGCAAGGTCCTGTGCGGCGGCGTGTTCCATGTTGGTGATATCGCAGGAAATCCCAAACTGGACGAGGCGCGAGAGTTTGGAAAATCCATTTGACCCACTTGTTAAGGAAATTCATTATGGATTCGCCGACCGGAAGCAGTATTATCTTCCTCAACCAAATGGAAACCTGCCTTCTGATGGAATACCGTCACCCGGCCAACCCCAGGAGGCTGTGAGGGTATGGCAAAAGAAAACAGTAAACTGAGTACATAATACAGGAGCACCAGCCGCCTGATCATTTCAGACAGCTGGTGCTGTTTTGCGCACAATCAATTGCCCAGTACTTTGACCATTTCAAACTGTTCGGTCACTTCCTGCGCTCCCAGGGACAGAAGCAGTTCAATCACTTGCGGATAGCTTTTGTCAATGTTCTTAATGACAATCTCAGGGTATTGGGAGAACAGCCACTGGAGAATCTCTTTCAGCTGGGCAAGGTCTGCAAACGACAGCTGCATCAGCTGTCCCCGGTGTTTTTCAAAAACACAGAACGCTCCAATCCCGGTTTCCTGCTCCCGGCAGGCCACGGCGAAGGAAGCCGGATTTCGCATCAGAATGGCGGTGCTGTTTTCAAAAGACGGCGGAACACAGACACACTGGCGCGCTTTTTCAAAATCAAAGGCATCCAAATCAAGGTGTGCGATGGAGCAAGCATCGGAGTCGGGAGTACGGTGTGGTGCCTTCAGGACCGAAAATGCCCGGCAGACTGCAAACCCCTGCTTTTGGTAGGCGTTGATTGCCTTCTGATTTTGCTGGAGAACTTCCAGATAATATTTCTTAACGCCTTGTTTCTGCAGTTCCCCCTCAGCAAAGGAGAACAGATTGGTAAAGACTTTCTTCCCCCGATGTTCCGGAACCACCCCGGTGGCGACGTCAAAGACGGCCCGCTCTCCGTTGTAAACACTGCAGGCGTTGACCATGAACCCAATCAGATGATTGTCATAGAAGGCACCATAGGATAGTCTCAGGTCAGCGCCACTGGATGCGAAAAAAGCCTCTACCTGTTCTGCACTCATCTGAATGGGCAGGGCATAGTCGGAAAACGCCAGATTCAGACAATCTGCAATTTCGGTATAGGATTGATTAACCAGACACTGATAGGTATACATGACAAAGTTTCAACACATAAGTAATTTCCATCGTAGACACAATGGAAAACCGCCTCAATATAACTGTTTATAAAAAAGAACTAACCCTCGATTGAATTACTTGCAACTTCAATCGAGGGTTAGTTCTGATGAATTTCCGGACTTCTCATGGTTAGATGAGCCTCCTTTATGGGGGAACTTTCGTTCCTTTGTTGTACCTAAAAGATGCCATAGGAATGTGCCTTTTGCAACCCCGCATATTACCTGAAAAAAGGAAGGAAAAGTTGGAAAAAATGCGACTGGACAAGGAAAGGGCCTTTGTGATATGATAACTATGTTGGGCGGCTTCCGGGAGGAAGCCGCCTGGTTTGCTTGCTGGGCAAAAGAACTTTCTGGTGATCCCTACGGGACTTGAACCCGTATTTCCAGCTTGAGAGGCTGGCGTCCTGACCAACTAGACGAAGGGACCCTGTGGTGATCCGCGCCGGACTCGAACCGCGCATTACAGCCTTGAAAGGGCTGTGTCCTGACCATTTAGACGAGCGGACCATATGGGGAGCGGACTCCCCGGATCAGGCAACCGTGGTTACCAGAATATCATCAATGCGCACATGAAACAGCGCCGCAAGAACAAGCAGATTATCCACCGTGGGAAGGGCTGCGCCATTTTGCCACTTGTAAATGGCCTGTGGGGAGTTGAACCCAAAAACCATTTGAAGGTCGTGGACGGTAAGTCCCGCAGCCTTCCGCAGGCTTACGATGTTGGCACCGGTCTGTGCCAGATCAATGGTGGGCAGTGTCATCCCAAACACCTCCTATTCTGAATGATTTGACCAATAATGGACGAAAAAGCCGCTTGTCTCACTCCAAGACAAGCGGCTTTCAAAAAATCCAGATAGGAGGATGCCCGGACGGCTCCTAGAAAATCAATCTATCCCGATTCTGCTTATCCTGAAAATGAGCGTGCTTCGCAAAGCCCCGTTCTTCATAGAAGAAGCTGGCTTCCCGTTCGCTCATATGGACAAAAGCAGAAGCGATGATTCTCATGATCGGTTTCCTTTCTGTAAAGGTGGTTGTTCTTGGTTTCTGGCATTAGTATAACACAGACTGTTGGATTTGTCATTCAACTTGTGGTTAAAAATTGAAAGAAGTTGAAACGGCAGCAGGTGCTCATTTTTCCTGACGGGGCACCGGTGCAGATTGTCACCGTAACGGGTCGGCAGGGCCGTAATTTCGGGCCAGTCAGGGCCATAATGCCCGGCCAGGTGAGG
>CALWOA010000049.1 GCA_944382965.1 uncultured Oscillospiraceae bacterium
GACTTATTCCCGATCCGCTACCGTTGCAGTCCGAATATTTTCATAGCAGTTGATCAACTCCAGCATATCGGATGCAGGATCCATGCCGCCGTTGGCATTGGATTTACTGTCTTCGAACCACTTGCCTTATGCGCCGAACATGCATATGTAATTCTCATTTTTCTATTCTCTCTGCCCCTATCCCAACCGATACAAATTAGAACTACAGCCACCATTTTCTCTATAGCGGGACTCCTTTTGCAGGAGTCCTGCTTTTTTCAGGTCCCGGATTGCCCGGCGGGTGGTGGATTCGGAAAGTTTCAAGTCTCTTGCAATGGTGGGGATAGCTGGCCAGCAGATTCCCTGTTTGTTGGCCCGGTCGGCTAAGTAGATGTAAACAGCTACCGCCCTGTGGGGCAGATCCTGTTTGTAAAGATGGTTCAGGTTTTGCATTACTTCCCTCAACTTCCTTCCTTTTTTGTGACCAAGCCAGACGTTTCCTGCTCAGCAAGCGGTGATGGCAATGGTTCTGACCAGGCTTCCCCAGGCTTGTTTTTTAGCAGAGGGTAGGTTTTCAAAATAGCAGCTTCCAACTCCTCCCTGCTGGCATACTGCACCGGACGCTTCCCCAACTCCGGCATCTGCAAAGGTTCCCCGAATTGGATACCCCATTTGAAGAACAATTTCAGCCTTGTTTTCATGGGATGGCTGCCGGTTTTCATCACCACGAAGCTGCCCTTTGGCATGGACTTGAGCTCATCCGGCGTCATCAACGGCCGCTGGATCATTTGCAGAGACTGGGAAGCACTGTCTTTTCCCTTGGTAACCTGCCCAGACAGCACTGTGCGGCTGCCCAGGTTCTTGGACAGCGTTTCCGCTGTCTGACTGTTGGGCGCGAACCCACCGAAGATGGTATCCTGGCAGTTGTCCTGCAAGATTTCCGCCCCCTCCTTCCCATAGTTCTTTTCCAGCTGGGCCAGGCTCTGGATGATTGGGATCAGACTCAGCCGCCGGGAACGCCCTGCAGAGAACAATGGCAGGATGTCAAAGGGCGGCATGGTACCCAGCTCGTCGCAGTAGAACACCACCCGGCTGGGCAGTTTCCCACCGTATTCGTTGGCAACAAAGAACAGTTCCCGTGGCGTAACTGGTACGCATCCGCTTGAAGTAGGCCGCCGCCTGGAGCACCTCCCGGTGCTCCGTCCGCTGGCAAAGCACTTGCTTGACATAGTCCACCACTTCCGGCCTGGGGCAAAGCTTGTCCCATATCTCCATCTGGGTAGGAAGGTACGCCTCCGGAGTCCTGCCTCCAGTGTGAAATCGAACCCACTCGGCAAATTCCTCCCGGGAATTCAAGGGCAGCAGGCCCAATTCCAGCAAGAATTCTTCTGAGCGATCCCGAACCACCCGGAACAGGTTGACCAGTTCTCCATCCAGGTCGTTGTAGACCTCAAATTTATCTTCCGGCTTTCCCAGCAGCACCGCGCCGGAGCCGCCGCATACTTCAATGTACCTGCCGTATTCTTTTGGAAACACAGCATAGAGAATCGGCAAAAGAGTGGTTTTATTGCCGATGCGGGTAAAAGGTGTTCGTATGGATTATCCACCTCCCATAAAAGACAAAAAGGCCGGTACAGTGCCTGTCTTCCGGCAGCTGTATCGGCCATGTGGATGCGAACGAATTTCTTGGTTTTTCATGTACGATCCCCCTTTCGCAATTCATTTTTAATGCACCGGTTTATTGGACAGAATCTGTGCTACCCTGGTACCGGGGCCATGAGAACGAGGTTTTCTCAAAAGTCAAGTCTTGTTCTTACATGTCTATTTTGTTAAAATAAAAATCACTGTGCCAGCAGTAAAGGAGAGACAGAATATGAATGCAGTAACAGTCACCACCAAGCAGCAGCTTTGGCAGCGGGAAGCCGAAGCCTTCCGCAAGATTCCAGGCATGGATCTACTGCTGCGCAGTCAGCGCGAAACGCTTCCTGACTTGGAAGTCAAGTATCCGGATGCTGCCTTTGCACGCATGATTGCGGACAATCTGTTTATTGGGGATGCCGAGCAAAAGGAAATTCACCAGAAGGCTTACCTCTCTATCTTAAACGGTGAGTCTATTTCTTCTGTCCGGTTTCAATACTCCCGAGACACAGAAGCTTATCTGACCAAGCACATGTGGGACTGACCGACTCCCGGAGAAATACAAAAAGGCCGCTGTGGTTTCCTTCCGGATTCCATAACGGCCTTACTGCATCTGCAGATCCATATGTGCTTCTTCCTTTGCCGACGTTATGTTTACATAATCTCCCAGCACGTTCAGCGCCTCCTCGTAGCTGGAACATTCAAACACCTTCTGTGTCATCTCCTTGGCCTGTTGGGAAAGCCCATGCTCCCGGAGGGTTCTGGATGCAATCCCCACCAGGTTGAAAATGTTGCCGTCCTGGCCAATCAAGGGACAATCCGGCTTGCTTACTTCCTGCTCCTGAAGAAATCCCCCCAGACGATTGGGTACATAGTCCGAAAGCCAGGTGCCCCCAAAGGTGGAATGGGATTGCAGTCTCCACATGGCCAGTTTTCCAACGTCCAGCTCCACGCTTCCCTCGAAAGGAAACAGCAGGCAGGTTGTGCCCTCATGCTGGAACGCATATACCGTTTCGAACTGGGTGCCATTCTTCAGAATCCCTGCTTCCGTCAGCAGGTTATTGATGCCATTTTGCCAATCCAGAAGTGACCCGCCGCAGCCTTGAAGAATTAACCCCTCCTTTCCCTCCATACGGCGCAGCTGGTCGGTTGTTATTTCTTGAATGCTCATACGTTACCCTCCTCCCGAAATCGTAATTGGTTCACTGGAATGTTCCTCCTTTCTTTTTTGAAGTCTTGTGCGCATACACGTCCCGTCTGCACTCCAGCAGATAAAGCCGTTGCCCGGAAAGGGACATCCTTTGCAGAGCGGAGAACGCATGCAGACCGGCGGCTCCGCAGGAGGCGGTGGGTTGGAGTAGTGCCTCCCCTGCTGGAAATACCGATACTTTCTCTTCTTGTTCTCTTTTTCCTCGGACATAATATCACTACCTTTCTCGGGTACTGGATTTCAGCACCCAGACTGAAAATAAAAAAGCCGGAATTTCTCAGAGCGAACTGCTCCGAAAAATTCCGGCTATTTTTTTCCGATTCATTGGAATAATTTCATTATGATGGCACTAATATTCTTTGATGGAACACCCGCCCGTTTTAGATTCATAGCGTAAACGAAACATAGATCTTCTCAGCCCCGGCACGGATCTCCAGCGTCTGCTTCAGATACTTGCGGGGCATGGAATAGTGGACC
>CALWOA010000050.1 GCA_944382965.1 uncultured Oscillospiraceae bacterium
AAAAAAGGCGGCGTCCCCACCACCAATGCAGGACGCCGCTTTCATCACACTACAGCCGGAAGAGGCTGTGCAGATAGTATAGCACAGTCCATATCCTCCGGCAAGCAGAAAATGGAGGAACCATATGACCGTTTTTGAGAAAATTGAAAGTTTGCAGAAGGGACTGGAAGAAACCGATGCCTACACGGTAGGTGAGCAGCTGAAGGATATCTGCCGCCGGGAGCCGGAGTGCGCCCCGCTGGTATTGACAGATCTGGACAATCCGGATATGTCTCTGAAAGCAGCTGCCGGGAAAATCAAAGCCTGGGCAGATACCAAGCAGAAGGAGAAGAAAGCAAAATGTGTCTGTGTGCCGCCGGATGTGGCGGAGGGGATTCTCCGGAAGTTCTACGGCCTGCCGGATGCCCAGGATGCCGGGCAGAGCCAGCCGGAGCCGGTGACGGAAGCGGCGCCAATTCTGGATCTTGCCAGTTTCTTCTGAGGTGGTGCCATGGAAAAGGAGTATTTTTGCAGGCGCTTGCCAGAGCAGCCGCCAAAGGGATTGGTCAGTTGGGCAAAGAGAAACCTTTCCGGGGATCTGGGCGGGGATTACACCGTATTCAAATCGGAGCGAATCCGCACAGCACCGGATCTTCAGGAGCTGATGGACAATCAAATAGAGGGAAAAAGCATCTGGGCAGTCAACTGCACCTGTACCGCTTGCGGGGAGAGCTACTATACACAGAAAGTTCCCGGATTGAATGCTTTCTATATCTCCCAGGGGGACGATGGAGTAACCTACCCAACCAGGATGGATGCAGAACTGGAAGATTACTGGGACATTGAGGTGGAGCCCAATGATCAGATCAACTGCCCCATGTGCGGATGCAATACAACCGTGATTCATGCCAGGTCTCTGCGTGGCGGAAGAACGAAGCAGATCCAGGTGGCTACGCTCCATGCCATTGATGGCTATGCGGTGATTGTGTATTGGCTGGTGCAAAACAATATTCAGGAATACGGGTGCTGCTATGATGCAGAACCCAGATATGCCTTTGTTCTGGGGGAGCGGGGCGGAATTACAGCATTCTCTCACAGATGGAATGGCGAATTCGGAAAAGATGTGCCGGCCGGAAGCTGGCGTCCGCTGCAAAAAAACTATGACCGGTGGGACAACCGATACCACGACTGGGGCAGCATCAACGATACCAAGATTAGAACACTCCTGTACCCTAATGAACTGCCGGGTCTGATCGGCACCACCGGAGAGAAAACCGGACTGCTGGCCTACTGGGAATCGGGCAATACCCGGCCAGTGAAATATCTGAAGCTATGGAAACGGTGGAAACCAGTAGAAAACCTGGTCAATTCCGGCTTTTCAGACTTGGTGGCAAGCGCGGTCAATTGCGGATACTACGACTCAAAAGTGGAACTGGGAAAAGCTCTGGACACTTCCAAGCGGAAACCATATGAAATTCTGTATATGAGCAAGGCGGACTTCCGGACAATCAGCCAATGGAAAAACAAGCCATCCAGATGGAAATTTGAACTGTGGGCGAAATACCGGAACATTCCCGGAAAACTGGGGGCCGCAGATTTCTTCCGGGAAGTAGATGCATTCAGTGGCAACGGGATGCGAGCTGCCATCGATGTGATGAAAGAATACGGAGACTGTGACCTGGACAAGCTCCGCCGCTACCTGGAAAAGCAGGGGTACAAGCCATGGGAAGTCCAACTGCTGAAGGATACCAGAGCCATGTACCGGGAACTGTCCGGCAGGCAGGAGCTGACCGAGGAAGAACGCTGGCCCCGGCGGCTCCAGGAAACACATGACAGATTGACCGCCCAGCGCCGCCTTCAGGAGGACGCTGCCAAGGCGGCAGAGTACCAGAAGGGCTTCGACAAGGTTCTGGAAACCTATGGCGCCATTCAGTGGACGGACAAAGATTTGGCCATCATCCTGCCAAAGTGCAACGGGGATCTGGTCCGGGAGGGGGATGTGCTGCGGCACTGCGTTGGTGGATATGGCGGAAGACACAGCAAAGGACAGGCCATCATTCTGTTCGTCCGCCACTATCGGCGGCCGGAGCGGTGCTACTATACCCTGAATGTGGACTTCAGCGGATCGGTGCCAAAGGAGATTCAGCTGCATGGATACGGAAATGAGCGCCACGGGGATCATAAGCAGTACTGCCACAGTATCCCCAAAAAGGTACGCCAATTTGTTGACCGTTGGGAGCAGGAAGTATTGCTTCCCTGGTGGCGGGATCAGCAGAAAATTCAGAATAAGGAGCGGAAAACAGCATGAGCGAACTGACAATCACCCGCACGGTGGCGGATGTCACCCGGGATATTCGTATCAAGACCGGGCAGTTTTTAATGGATGCAATTGACATTGGCCGCCTGCTTTTCGAGGCAAAAGCCATGGTGCCTGCCGGTCAGTGGTCCAAGTACATACATGAGGAGCTGCCTTTCTCCCATTCCTGGGCGAATAACTATATGCGGCTTTATAAGGAATTGGGGAAGGATCAGCTGTCTTTGTTTGCGGATTCCCAGGCGATTGGCAATCTCAGGCCCACCCAGGCCCTGGAACTGCTGGCCCTGCCGGCGGAAGAACGGGAGGAATTTGTGCAGACCCACGATGTGGAGAATATGTCCACCCGGGAACTGCATCA
>CALWOA010000051.1 GCA_944382965.1 uncultured Oscillospiraceae bacterium
ATAAATTACTTTCTGCAATCTCCCTGTATTTTTACAGGGGGATTTTTTCGTTTGATAGATATTTGAAAATTGCCTTTTAGAATGAACTTGTAAACAGAAATTTAACAGAAAAGAAAGGTGAAGATTATGTTACAGATTGAAAAGGTTTCTAAAACATATCATTCAAAAGGCATAGACTATCCTGTTTTGAAAGAGATTACCGCAACTATTCACGACGGGGAATTTGTCGCCATTATGGGTCCGTCGGGCAGCGGGAAAACGACGCTGCTCAATGTAATTTCCGGCTTTATAAGTGCGGACGGCGGGAAGGTCATTCTTGATGGGCAGGATATTCTAACCGGCGAAGAAAATGAACTTGCAGAAATAAGGCAGCATAAACTTGGTTTTGTTTTTCAAGATTTTATGCTGCTGAACGGGCTGACTATCCGGGAAAACATTTTTTTACCACAGATCATAGCCGGAAAACCGAAAAGCCAAATGGAGCAGAACACCCATAATCTGCTAGAGGTTTTCGGCATTGAAGAAATTGCGGAAAAATATCCTGCTGAAGTATCTGGGGGACAAAAACAACGGGCGTCCATAGCGAGAGCATTGTCTAATAATCCGTCCATTATCTTGGCAGATGAACCTACGGGAAATCTCGATTCAAAATCGAGTACTGCTGTCATAGAAGCATTTTTGAACGCGAAAGAAAAAATCGGCGCAACAATTTTTATGGTTACACATGATGCGTTTGCGGCTTCTTATGCCGACAAAGTGATTGCCTTAAAAGACGGTGTCGTATTTGGTGAATTGGTGCGTCACGGACAGCCCCGAGATTTTCTTGACGAATTGCTGGACTTCACAAGAAAGGTAAATGGTGATGGGTATGACGCTTAACGATATTAGCAGAAAACTTTTTAAGAACAGCCGAAAGCAATACGGGCTTTTCTTCTTCTCTGTTGTTTTTTCCATAGCAATGACAGGGGCATACGGCGTTTTGCAATACAGCCCTACTGTCACAAACGTCCTGGTTGATGGCGGTTCAACACAAACTATTTCACAAGCTATGTTTTTCGGCTCCATGTTGGGTATCATTGTCTTTCTTGTGTATGCAGACAGTATTTTCCTAAAATATAAGTCGCGGGAGATCGGAATTTTTCTGTCCCTCGGCATAGACCGGCGCAGCGTTCAAAAAATTGTTGTGAAAGAATACACGCTTCTTTTTCAATTTGCTGTATTCGTTGGCCTGCTTTTGTCGGTTCCGCTTGCTTACCTATGCTGGTCGCTTCTCAATTTGTTTTTGGAAACACAGGAAACAGCATTCAGTATCGGCTGGGTGGGGTTAATCATTGCGGTACTGTTTTCCTTGCTTAATTGGTTTATTTTGCGGACGATTAACCGCAGGTACATCAAAAATGTTGATATTTTGAAAATCATTAAGACCTCTGATGAAAACGAAACGGCGAAAAGCGGAAATTTATTCTTGTTGATTTTAGGCGCATTACTTGTCCCTGCCGGGATTGTTGCCTTTTTCACCTTGCAGAATATCGGCGGTTTTCTCAATACTTTGTTGGCCTTTGTAGGCTTGGCAGGAGCAGTTTTAGGCGTTTATCTGTTGATTATTCAATGCGCGTCTATTGGGGATATTCTGAAAAAGTACAATGACAAAGCATATTATAAGAACATTGTCTTTTACAATCTTCTAAAACAGAAAATCCGGCAATATACCCGGTCTATATTTGTGGCGACGCTTCTCATTACCTTTACCGTATTTGGGATTGGCTTCATAGCGGCAGGATTTATTGACGGTTATAACGTTGCTCTGAACGAGCCATACGATTACACGATCAATGCGACCTATGAACACCCCATGACCGAAAGCCGTATTGAAGAAATAGCCGAGGAAAGCAATACGGTCATTACCAGCATAAAGCATATAGACTGTCTATTGCTCGGTGTACAGAACAATTATAAAAACGGTGAGTGTGATTGGGGTTCGCGTATCGTCGTAAGCGAAGATAACTTTAATGTCTTATCCGGCGCGGCAATATCCGTACCAAAGGGAAGCTACACGGTTTACTATGACAGCAGCATGGAATATAAACTAAACGCTTTTTCGGCAGAAAGCAGCCTTTTTTACAACCCAACTACTGAACAAGAGTTTTACTTCATACAAAACGAGCCGATATGCTACGATGGGCTTTTTAATACACGGTCTGTATTTTCTTCTTTTCTGATTTTGAACAATGACGATTACCGCACGATTGCGGCTACACTTGCTGACGAATATAGAGCCGTTTCCTATATGGTAAATGTGGAGAATTGGCAAGACACGATGGATTTTCAGAACAATATTTTGAAAGCCGTTATCTCCGACAATAACGGAGTAATCTTTACAAATTGGCACAACAGCGCGACATTCGAGAAAACAGGAAGTCAAGCGGAGTATCTTCCCTTTGATGGCAACGAAACTAAAATTGCCCGGTTGTGGTCGCTATATCCGCTTTCAAAGTTAAGCAGCACGACTACGCAGTTTGAAGCCTTTGCCACCTACCTTATGCTTATGTTATTTATCGCCATTGTTGCCTTTGTGTCCGCAGTCATGGTTATTGGACTAAAACTTATTAGCACGATATGGGACGACGCAGAAGTCTATAATGATCTACGGCGATTGGGAATGAAGCGCAAAAAGATTGAAGGACTTATCACAAGACAAATGCTATTCGTCTATTTTATTCCCACCGTACTTGGCTGTATCATTGGAGC
>CALWOA010000052.1 GCA_944382965.1 uncultured Oscillospiraceae bacterium
CATTGGTAACTTAATTGACTCAAATTAAAATTATTTATTACAAAAAAAATGAATACTTCTTCTTGCAAAATTTCTGTTATTACCGTTGTTTATAACAGTGTGCGAAATATAAAAAAATCTATTGATAACACTTTATGTCAATCATATCCAAATTTTGAACTGATTATTGTAGACGGAGGTAGTACTGATGGAACTGTTGATATAATTAAACAATATGAAGGAAAGCTGAAATATATCAGCGAGAAAGATAAAGGCATTTATGATGCCATGAATAAAGGTATAAAAATGGCATCAGGAGAGTGGGTGATTATGCATAATTGTGGTGATTATTTTTTAAAGGAAACTAGTATTGAAGATGTTTTTAAACAAATACCTAATCCTAACGAATATACTTTTATTGCTTGTAATTTATTGGTATTTAATGGTACCGGGACAAAAGAGATAGAGCCTAAATATATACATACGAATAATGTATTTAAAGGAATGCCTTTACATCATCCTGCAACTTTTATAAAAAGAGATTGGCATATTAATCACTTGTATGATTTATCTTACCGTAATAGTGCTGATTATAATTTTTTTGCAACATCATTACTTGCTAATAGAAAATTTATACACATGGGAATCCCTATCGTATTATTTGATGCTTCTGAAGGTACAACTACTGTATATTATGAACAAACGATACTTGATAATATTAAAATATTATCTGCTTTAGGTGCTGAAAAAAAAATTATAAAAGACCTACAGATTCTTTTATTTAAAACACGAATTATAAAATTCATCAAATCCATGCCTATTGTGAATTCTATTTTAAGATATAGAAGAAAGTATAAATCAAAAAATAATGGCTGGACAATTATAGATAAAGAAACATTATTAAACAATCTACCGTAATTCATATATGTTAGCTAAACACATTGTAAATAAATATACATCTGACGAGTGGTTATGTTTCTTTATTATAATGGCAGGAAATAGCTGGTGGCCTATATGGGGGAATAGTACATTCTTGGGAACTCTTATTTATTTTATTGCTACTTTTGTATTAAGTATTAGATTTTCTAAGCAAAAACGTTGGAGAACACAAAGAATTTTACCATTTATTCTATTGTTCTCTTATTTTGTTTTGCTAGATTTCTTTAAAGGTGGTATATATACATCGTCAATCTTTATTTGTTTGTCTTTACTTATAGCCTATCATTTAAGCAACAAGGAAGCAAAGAATGTTTTAGATATAGTTACATGGTATATTGCTATTTCTATAGTTATTTCTTTACCATTCTGGTTATTCCATCAGTACATACAACCGATTCCACCTATAGGACAATTCGATATATCGGAAATGAAAGGTACGATATCAACAATAATGGATAATCATATATTCTTTGTAACATCTCAAGGACTTGAAGCTTTAAGATTTTATTCTTTATATGATGAACCAGGTGTTTTAGGAACAATATCTGCTTTTATATTATGGGGTAATCAATATAATTTTAAAGATAAGAGGAATATAATCATTTTAATAGGTTCCTTTTTTACTTTCAGTATGGCTTTTTATATTCTTACAATAGTAGGTTTTTTTATTTCATCCAATATTAATTTAAAGAAAAAATTTCTTTATTTATTATTTATTGTTTCTTTTATATACATAATGTTTATTCTATTAAAAGATAATTTAGCATTCCAACAATCTGTCATATATAGATTTACAAATATGGAAGAAACGGGGGTGGATTCTCGTTCAACTTATGAAATCAATCGAATTTGGCATAATTTTATAAGTTCCAATGATATCTTTTTGGGTTATGGAAAGGAGGAATTTATAGATAAAATAGGAGGAGTTTCTTCTTCATACAAGAATTTTATTATGAGATATGGCATTTTGGGCTTTCTTGTACTCATTTATTCATATTATAAATTAAGTGTTTGCCATAATAAAATAATATTAGCTACGTTATTGATTTTCATTTTATCATTCTTACAAAGACCTAATCTATTTACTGCACAAAATATTATTATGTATTGTGCTATTATTGGAAATTTCAATGCATTGCGTAATTTAAATAGAAATAAATATAATCCATAAGTATGAATATTTTAAATCTGTTTACTTTAATATATGGTAAATTGAATAATCATGGTATGCCTTTTTGGGTTTTTTCTCCTTTAAGAAGAATAACTAGAATTACAGCAAATTATATACTTCCAAATTATTTAAGAAAAAGAAAGGTGTATTCTAATAATAGAAAGCAAGGACTTATTATTTCTTTTACATCCTTTCCAGCACGTATAAATGATGTATGGAAAGTTGTGGAATGTTTAAAAAGACAAACGATACTACCTGAAAAAATTATACTTTGGCTTTCTAGGGAACAATTTATTAAACCTTCTATGATTCCAGATTCTATTTTGGAACGTGTTGACGATTTATTTGAAATTAGAATGGTTGATGAAGATATTAGATCTCACAAAAAATATTACTATGTAATGAAAGAATTTCCAGAAAAAGATTTTATTACTTGTGATGATGATATTTATTATGATCCTCGTATGGTAGAAAGATTAATTACTGGCTCCAATTTGTATCCAGGTTGTATAATTGCAAATCATTCAAAAGAAATTAGTTTTGATAATAATGGACAAATAATTCCGTATAAAATGTGGAAGAACAATGAATCGCCATACTCTGATAAAAATAGATTTCAAATAGGCGTAGGTGGTGTTCTCTATCCTAAGGATTCTCTTCATAAAATGGTATTAAATAAGGATTTATTTATGTCGTTAACACCTTTAGGTGATGACATTTGGCTTAATGCTATGGCTCGCCTGAACGGAACTAAAGTTATACAATCAGGAAAAGTATTTTTAAATATGCCGATAATTAACAATTCTCCTTCTTTATGTTCGATAAATAATGGAAATGTTAATATGAATGATATCCAAATTAATAATTTAAGAGATTATTTTAGGAAGCATAATATCAATGATATTT
>CALWOA010000053.1 GCA_944382965.1 uncultured Oscillospiraceae bacterium
CGGATCATACGCTGGATGGAGCTATCCTCACCGACCTTGGCTGCTTCCATTTCAAAGGCTCCAAACTGGTTGACCGTGCCGGAAGAAACCTCGTCACCCACCGTTTTGTCTAACGGCAGGGACTCTCCAGTCATGACCGCTTGGTTGATGGATGTCTGTCCAGACAGGATCACGCCGTCCACAGGAATTGTCTCTCCCGGCAAAACCCGGATCCTATCCCCAATCGCAACCTGTTCTGCGGGAATAAGCTTTTCACCATTTGCAGTCAGGATTCTTGCCGTTTGGGGCGTCAGGTGAACCAGTTTTTCAATTCCCGCTCTGGCTTTGGAAACTGTCAGTTCTTCAAGTAATGCGCCGAGCTGCATAATAAATGCCACCTCGCCGGCGGCAAAATCCTCGCCGATCAGGACAGACGCAACAAGGGCAAGAGACACCAAAACATCCGCCTTGATATCGAATGCAGTAACAAGGCCGATGATAGCCTCCAGAATAATGGGCAGTCCGCACAATATGATGGCAATCCAAGCTGCATCAAAAGGAAGCGGTACAAGATCAAAGAGGCTGATCGCCAAAGAGATTCCGCCAAGCACCAGACAGATGACGTCTTTTAATGTTCCGCCCCACTCCAGCAGTCCCTCAAGCTTCTCTATTATTTTCCCCATGATATACCTTCTTTCATACATATAGGTGTATGGGCACATTATACATATAGGGGTATGGGTTTGTCAAGAAGCAATCAAAAAAGCAGCCTCTGTCAGCTGCCCTTTTGATTTTACTGCATATTCGCAAAGCGCTCGACTGCTTTTGTGAAGCTCTCGATTGTTTTGTCCGCATCACCGTGCTCAATGCCATCACGCACACAGTGCTTGATATGTCCTTCCAGAACAACTTGACCTACCCGATGTAAGGCAGATTTTGCCGCATTAATTTGGGAGAGGATATCTTCACAAGCTACATCCTCATCAACCATCCGATCGATTGCCTGAACCTGACCCACTATCTTCTTCAGACGACGGTGCAAATTATCTGCATCCATGCATTGTCTCATGCTTACACCTCCATACCATAAGGGATCTGTGTACCATGATACTGTACCTGCCGCAAATTGTCAATGAATCTTGACAAAGAGATTCCGAGAGTAACAGAAGTTTTTAGCCAGGGTTACTTCCTCCAGTAACAGTTTAGATTGACTTTAGCTGGGAAATATGTTACAATTTCAACAGTTAGCAGACGCTAACCGCATTGAAATTATATTGATTTTCTATAGAAAACAAATGATACAATTTACCAACAAGGAGTGTTTACATGCTGGAATTATGGAAAGTTGACGCAATTGATACACAGATTCCTGTTGCGGCAGTGGATTTGCTTCATTTTGACCCTTTTAATCCGAACGGCTGCTGTAATTGTGGATACGATAGACTCCATTGCACTAGAAAGCAATGTCACACCACCAGCCACCAATCGGATGATATGTCTGAATAATGGAAAGACAATTTTGCCTTTCCTTACTGCAGCCCCTTCACGCATATAATATTCCTTCACAATATTTTGAGGTAAGCCTATGGAGAAATACAAAATCGAGAAGAATTCTGTACAGGAAACGCTCGTCATCCCGTTGTATGGACGGTGGCTCTGCTCCCAGCGGTTCCCCGGACTTTATCAGGATGAGGCGGCGGCAGCGCTGATGGAAAAGGTAGACTACGACTTTTCTCCTTTGGAGCGTCAGGCAAGCAGTCTGATACAGACCTTCGGTGCGCTGGAAGTCGCCATGCGCCAAAACGACCTTGCCTGGGAAGTGCGGGACTATCTGAAAACCCATCCCAGAGCAGCAGTCATTAATCTGGGCTGCGGCCTGGACAATACCGGGCGGGCCTGTGACAACGGTCAGTGCAGCATCTGGAACATCGACCTGCCGGATGTGATTGAGATGCGGGAGCGCCTGCTTCCTCCCGGAGAGCGGGAGAAAAACTTGGCCTTTGATTTGAAAGACACGCACTGGATGGAGGCCGTCCACACCGATCCTACGGATGGGACGGTTCTGTTTGCCGCCGGAGTTTTCTACTATTTCACCACGGAAGAGGTCAAATCTTTGACCATAGACATCGCAAAACGATTCCCCGGAGGGCGGCTGGTTTTTGATGCAGCCGGACAAGCAGCAGTCCGGCTGATGTTGAAGACTTGGGTGAAGCAGGCAGGTATTCAGGATGTGGGCGTCTATTTTTCCGTAAAGGATGCCAAGCAAGAGCTGGAGCATTGGTCACCGCTTTTTTCTGTCTCCAGCCGGGGCTATATGCTGGGCTATCAATCGCTTCATGATCCGGCGGTTCAGCCTATCCATCGCCTGCTGGCAAAGATAGCCGATGGACCCATGCACCTGCAGATCGTCAGGGTGGACTTTGCAGAATACATTCACGATTAGATTGGAGAAGATTATGCCCATTGAACTATGGCAAGGGCTGCTGATTCCCTTTGCGGGGACAACGCTGGGTGTGGCATGTGTCTTGTTTATAAGGAGGCGAAGATTAGTATGAAAAGATTGATTAAAGGTGGATTTTTGACATTAAGTGGTGTTATTGGAGTTATAGGAACGATGATGGTCGCAATGCAAAATCCGTCAAGTGCGTGGGAAACACCACCCGGAAGAATGGTAACAAGTATTTTGGAAAACGAGATGTTAATTCCTGCGATTTTGTTTCTTCTCCTTTTAGTTTCTGGATTATATATTCTCCTGACAGAAAACAAAGCAGATTAATAAATTTTCGTTTAATAGTAGAACCGATGGGCACAATCCTGACGGTTCTCCTGGCGGGGATTATGGTTGTAGTATTGCCCTACGCACCGAGGTTCGCAGCTGGCGCTATGCTCTATGCGGTAGTGGAGGAATTGATCCCAGAGATGTCAGTAGGAAAGCACTCCAATGTGGGAACCATTCTGTTTGCAGACGGATTTACCCTCATGATGACACTGGATGTGGCACTGGGGGCTTGAGTACGATGATACCTAACCGAATTTTTCCCCGCCTGGAATACGAATAAATGATAGTGATAGGGGATGTGTATGAACTGGACGCGCACCATCTTAGACGGGCTTGCTATGGCGGCCTACTTTAACCTGTTCGCTGGGTTTGTAGCACTCTATCGACCCCGGTTGATGTTCCCCTGTTATCCGCCAGCCATCATCAAGGCGGCGAAAGATCCGCCCACCGGGGCGGAAAACCGTTTTTACTGGCTATGGATCTGCTTTGGAGAGCTGCTGCCTCTCCTTCTTTATGGTGCGGTCAGCACTGTGGAGGGCGGGACAACCGGATTCTGGCATCTGGTCCTGACCGGGTATATCCAGTGGATGATGGTCAATTTCTGTGACCTGCTCTTCTTGGATTTCTGGCTGATTCAGAGGAAGGCGAAAAGCCGGTTTATCATTCCGGGAACGGAGGGACACCCTGGTTATGCGTTCAAAACCTGGATGAAAGACTACGCTCTGCCGGAGCACCTGCTCCAGTGGCCGTTTTTGATGTGTCCTATCATGGCGGCGGCCCAAGCAGGGCTGGGGCTGCTCATCGATATGTTTTGGTGAACTGTAAGAAAAGAAGATGTGCCGCATAAGTATTTGTTATCAAATTGTCAGACCGGTAGTCAAGATGATGGGGATACCCTTGCGCAAAAGCTGCGGGACATGGGCTATCAGGATGTCCGGCTCATGGATACTCTGGAAGAAGCCTTTGGCTTCCACACCCGGGCGGTAATGATGATGCTGGAAAACAGGAGGGATGTTGTTATGTCTAAGTTAGGCGTCGTGGAAGACACACTGTTCGTCCCCATGCTGGGCAGGATCTATGCCAGCGAGTACTGCCCGCAGATCCTGTACGATCCAAAGGCGCTGGAGCTGAAGGAGAAGCTGCCGTCCGATCTGCTGAAGTCGGGTGCCCAGAGCCAGTACACACTGCTGTCCTCCGCTGTTCGGTCGGCCAATATGGACCGGTTCATCCGGGTGTTTCTGGAGCGCAGGCCGGATGGTATCATTGTCCAGCTTGGATGCGGTTTGGAAACGACTTATCATCGCTGCGACAACGGTCACACTCGCTGGTACGCCGTGGATCTGCCCCATGTGGTGGAATACCGGCGGGAGCTGCTGCCGGAGCCGGAGCGGGAAACATACCTTGCCGGGGATGCCTTTGACGAGGACTGGATCAGGCGGATCCGCGCCGATGTGCGAGATGCTCCCATCCTGGTTATTGCTGGTGGGCTGTTCCACTATTTTGAGGAATCTAAGGTTGTGGGTTTGTTCCAAATACTGCAGCAATTCGGAGATATAGAGCTTATCTTCGACGCTGTGAGCAAAAGCGGCATGGCTATGATGCAGAAAAAGTACATGCGGCAGGTAGGACACGCCGATGCCAGGATGTTTTTCTATGTGGAT
>CALWOA010000054.1 GCA_944382965.1 uncultured Oscillospiraceae bacterium
ATGAGTGAAATGTTTTTGGAAATGAGAAAAGCTGCGCTGAAGCGGCTTTCTCACCGCAATCCTAGGGAAATTGCCCAGCTGTCTGGGGGCACGTACTGTCCAGACCGCAATGAAATAAAGATTTCAAGTCTGGGAAAGACCTATCGGCTGTCACTTCCAGAGTACTCCTGCAACCCAGAACTTGCCCCTTGGCACTATCTGGTGCTGCTTCATTATATGGATTTGGCAGATGGAACCCCCATTTCTTCCCAGTTGTGTACCTTCGGCGCATTAAAAAGCGGCCTGATCCGAGGAACAGAATTTGATCGCGCCAGCGCTCGCATGCTTTCCCAGTTGCTGGATGGAATATCCCCGCATCAAATCCGGGAAATCTGCGCTGCAATGGGTGGAGAAGAAATTTCCAGCAACGCAGATTTTGCTGCCGTCCTTCCCTTCTTCCCAAGGCTTCCTTTGACCCTTCAGGTTTGGTTTGCTGATGAAGAGTTTCCCGTCTCCGGGAAACTGCTTTTACCACAAAGTGCCGACCACTATATTACCATTGAGGATGCCGTGACCGTGGGAGAAGTGCTGCTGGATCAAATCAAAGCGCTTTCCCAGCCAGAACTGCATTAAAAAATGAGACTGTCAAGAACTTTAGAACAGTTCCTGGACAGTCTCTTTTTGTTTCAGGGAGAATCATTTTACTCTTTTGGCTTTCTGCGCCCGGTATTTTCCGAACCGCGAATCTCCTCATGATAAAAGTAATCTACAATCACCGGATGTCCGGGTTTCGCCCGACCGTATGGCAGTTCATTGTCTACAAAGGGGCAGTCATTTTCTTCCGCCAGCCGCCTGGCCCGCTCCTCTAGCTCCCGGAAATAACTTCTGTCTCCCTCGGTATAAATAACGTGATACAGAGTTGCTAACTGTGGGTACTTACTTTTAATATAATCCAAAATCTCCTGCTTAAAGGCACCCCGCAGATTCAAGTTTTCCAACCACACCAGATCGCATTGCTCCTTAACCCGATGGAAAATCGCTTCGAAGTCTGTGATACCTGGAAACACCGGAGAAATGAAACAGACTGTACGGATTCCTGCGTCGTAGACCTGCTTCATGGCATCCAGGCGGCGTTCCACACTAACCGCATTGTCCATGTCCGACTGGAACGCTTCCTCCAGAGTATTGATAGACCAGGAGACGGTAACTTTTCCCATTTCCTTGAGTAGGTCCAGATCCCGCAGTACCAGATCCGACTTTGTGCAGATTAAGAGTTCCGCACCGCTGTTTTTGAGCTGCTCCAGCAATTTTCGGGTATTGCGAAACTGCGCTTCCTGGGGCAGATACCCGTCGGTTACAGATCCAATGACCACTCGCTGCCCTTTATATTTTTGAGGATTTTTGATAACAGGCCAGTGTTTCACATCCAGAAAAGTACCCCAGGGCTCGGTATGTCCGGTAAACCGCTTCATAAACGAGGCGTAGCAGTATTTACAGCCATGGGTGCAGCCCACATAGGGATTGACGGAATATCCGCCCACCGGTAAGGTGGATTTGGTCATGATGTTTTTGGTTTCAATATCCCGAATCAGAATATTATTTTCTATCATTTCCGCCATGCTTTTTGTTCCTCCAATACTTGGCAGAAAGCCTGGGGCAGCTCCTGCACCATGTTTTCTTCGCCAAGAATGGGCAGCAGATCCTCTTTCATAAACACAGGGATGCCCAAGGCGTGAGCCTGTTCCGTCAGGCTCCAGACCCATTCCTGCTTTGAAATCGCCCTTCCTTTCCTGCGCCCAGTCTCAGTTCCAATAACAATCCATTCTATCCCGGATAAATTCACTTCTCCCACATCGTCAAACATTGGTTCAAAAGTCACATGGTAATGCCCGCCATGGATATTGTCCCGCAGAGCTTGAATTCGGCCCCTTTCCTTACTGGAGGTAACGGTAACACCAAACCAGGTGTTGTCAAGTGCCGTAGAGAAGTGTATCTGCTCCGGTCGTTTTGTCAGGAACAAGTACTGATGTTGGGGATTTTGCTCTATCTTTTCGAATACTTCATCCCGCCACTCCGGCTTCCAACCGGAAAAATCACTCATTCCTGTGAGAAAGAAATTCTGAGGTCGATCTTTTTCCATGAGTCGCAGTTTCTGTGGGAAGTACTCCGGTGTCTCAAAGTCTGGAATCATGTAAAATCGCCTGACATTATTCCGTGCGCAACAGTAGCTGCACCCGATGGTGCAGCCAATTACCAGGTTGATATTTTGAATCAGCGATTTGATACAGACCGCCATTGGAATCTTCCCCCTATATTTTGATTATCCTTCTACCGCAGGAGCCACCTTGCCAAAGCCATTCCAAGCATACAATCCCTTCTTACTCTCGTCTCCCAGGAACTTGTCCACCTGGCAAATGTGCAGAATGTGATCCCCTGCTTCTACAGATTGCTTCAAGGTTGCCACCATCGCCAGCCGAGTATCCGCCGGGATCTGAATGCAACTGCCTTCTACCGGGACCATTTCAATGTGGTTTTCCGCAACTTTATTTGTTGTTGCTCCCGTAGAGCCGCCGCAGGCCATGACGACTTGGGCCAAACTTTCTCCCGGCACCGTCACAATTGCTTTGCCCGTTTCCCGCACACGCTTGCCGGTATGGGATTGCTTTCCGGTAGCAAATCCAATCATGGGTGGGTTAAAAGACAGGTAGCAGGCAAAGCAGATGGGGGCCAGATTGGTGGTTCCATCCTGGTTTTCAGAGCAGATCAACATGAGCGGATTGGGTGAAGTCAGGTTCGTGGCCTGGATCATGTTCAGTTCTTTCATAAAGTTAAGTCCTCGCTTTCTGTGTTTTCCGTGATTGACACACGGTTTTAACTTCGATATAATAATTATACTAAGAATAAAAACAAGTTCAAGTACGCAGATTATTTGTACTTGGTAAGAAAAACCATACCAACGAAGGGACAGCCTAACCATGAACAATCCCATGACCTATGAAGAATTTCAGGAAAAA
>CALWOA010000055.1 GCA_944382965.1 uncultured Oscillospiraceae bacterium
TTTGGCTGGCCGCCGATTATGGCCCTGACTGGCCCGGGATTATGGCCCCGCTGGCCGGACAAGATGGCCATATGCACCTTTATGCTGCTCTTCGAGAAGGACTTCCCCAACATGGCCGCTGCCCGGTATGAGCAGAATGAGGACTTTTTTGTCAAACTTTTCTCAGAGCCAGACATGATGCAGCAGGTCATGAAAACTATGGGGCCAATCTTATATGAGCGACTTCGAAACGCTACTTAAGCTCCGTAAGGCTACAAATAGTAAAAAAAGAAACATTTCTGTAATAAATATCGGAACCCGGGCATTCCCGAGTTCCGATATCCCCCTATTTTTCGGTATTCTCCAAACTTTTCAGAACCCCTTATAGGGGTCAAAATGGGGTCAAGCGAAAATTGACGCGAGAAACTTCGAACTTTTTAGCATAGAAAAACCGCCTAATTCCTTCGAATTAGGCGGTTTTTATGGTTGCGGAGGCAGGACTCGAACCTGCGGCCTCCGGGTTATGAGGGCATCTGGGCACGATTTGAGTGTCCCAAAATGCCCAATACAGACCCATTTGGGACACTTTTGGAGCAAAAACCGTCCCATTAGGGTTGCATTTTCCTATTTGGGTCACCGCAGGCACACCTGGGCTTGCACGTTTTCTGCACGTTTGTTAGAAAAAATGTTAGAAAAAATTAGCCCTTTGTCTCAGCAAAAACGAGGTGAATATATGCAGCATATATTGATACAGCAGAGCCTTTTCTCAAAGCGATTATCTACATCATTCCGTTAGTGATTTGGTTGAATCTTGTTAGAATTCTTGTTGTTGCTTGTTAGAATTTCAGATTTGAATTTCTTCTAACAAGGCCCCTGACTTGTCAAAAACGTACAGCCGCCCTACTAAAACTATGTTAGGATCTTATCCACGCAAAAATTATCTAGCTGCACAGGCGGTCTCCCAAAGCACTCAACTGGTTTTCCGTCACAGAGCTTGTGGGTGCAGGAAGGCTGTAACTTAGGTTTGCATGATGACTGCTGCCGTTTCCCTTATGAATCTAAAATATATACAGCAATTTCCCCGGCAGAAAATTTAGAAGATGACCGTCCGTACCATCTTACTTCGGTGCAACCATAACTTCCGATGCGGCATACTCCACATCATCGCCCAGATCAAGATACCAGGTATACATAATCATTGCAGAGTCTGTTTCAATCTCATACCGGTAAATATTTCCAGACATCAACTCATTGCTTTTGCCGTTGGAAACATTTTGAACATTGGGCGTATCCCAAGCCACAGCATCTAGTTCTGTCTTATTCATATTTGCAGATAGATTCGCACAGATTTTAGCGTCGCCGCGAAGGAGAATGGATGTAATTGGTTCCGTGCCGTTTAGAACCGGATCTTCCCAGTTCAAAGGAACAAACCCATAGGAAACATCCGGATTGCTGCCATAGTAGAACAACTTACAGCCTGCATACCCATCCCCATAAATATAGTTCTCTCCCAAAGCACGAACGACGTCTCCAGTATTGCCGTTTACAAAATCCAAAGGATACTCCTCAATGACTTCTTCAGAAGGAGCAGAATCAGAAAAGAGGCTTTGATAATCGCTCCACGAAACATCAACCCAGTTATTCAGTGCATTCTCCGTTTCGATGGACGGCAGGTACTCTTCACGTACTGCATTGCCATCAAATCGCAATCGAAAAACATCCGAGTAGGCAGCTCCCGAAGAACTCATACACAGGCCATCTACAGAGATACTTTGTAATCCTCGAAAAGGGTAACCATAGCCATATACACTACCGTCCTGATACCTCAGGATCAACCGCCAGCCACTGACATCACTATCCAACTGTACGATTATCTCTTGCTGTCCATCTTGATCCATATCAACATAGGTATATGAGGCAGGAACCAGAGGATTATCAAACTCGCTATCCCTTATCCTCTTTACACTCTGAATGGTGACATGCTCATTTGTGTCGCTCAAAAGAAAGACCATTTCCCCTTTGAGCACGGCAAGCAGCAACGTATCCGCCTCCGCAGCTGTCACCTGTGACGGCTGCGTCTGTGTTAGGGCCGCCTCCGTTTCATATGGCTCCGTTGTGACCTGATCGTATGCATCCGTCCCCGAATAGTAAGACATGTCAAATAGACCATAACTGTCCAACAGCATGGCAACATCTACATTCAGCGGTGTTTGCCCATCTATTTCACAGAGTGCTGTCCGATCGCCGCTATAGTCCGCAGACGCCCCATATGCTACAGCCGACCCGGAAATCTGACCAAGTCTGGCAACCAGATCTTTCTCTGCAGACAAATCCCCCGCCACGGAACGATGAATTCCCATATAGGCAGTCAAATAATTGTAGTTCATAGTAGCAAGCAAATCTGTGGGTTTCTCCACAGGGTTCATCGGATCAACAAATGCCGTAATTTTAAAGCACTCTTCATTCAGCATGGTGAATTGAATGGTGGTAGCATCTTCTTCCATTCCTTCATCGTAGTACTTTACTTGTACAATTTCTGACCCAGAATCTGTTATTCCACCATCCCATTCTTCTTTCTCATGCAGCATACCGTAACACCAGTATAGTATCTCCTTGACTGTAATATCCGTATACTCGCCTAAATAGCCATTCTGAACCGTAGCAATGGAATCTTCCCCCACCGAGTTCATCAGGCCAAATCCTAAGCCACACACGCCGATACAGAGGATCACAATGCCAATAACACATAGTTTGGATACTCTTCTGTGTTTTTCTTTTCGCTGTTTGGATACTCTTCTGTGTTTTTCTTTTCGCTGATATTTTCCTCTTGTATGGGTTGATTTGCCAGTGGATTCCCGGTGATTCCGGGAAACGGGCTTACCGCACACATTGCAAAAGGCAGCATCTTCCTCAATTTGATTGCCGCAATATTTGCAAAACATCAATATTCTCCTTTTTCTAGCGTCTCAATTTTCAGTTTATTGGCATACCCTAACGATGCGGGAACAAGATTGTGCAAGTTCTATCCCTAAGGGGATACAGACCACCTTTCCTTCCTCGTGGAAATACCGCTTTGGCACTTTCAGATTCACAGTTTTCTTTATCTTCTAAAGAAAATTCTTTTGAGAATTGCCAAAGGAATGATGATAATCCCTAAAAAGCAGCCTAAGCACATCTTTTGCATAAACAAGGCACCAAAGGTATGAATCACAACCTTGTTTTCAAAAAATATTACCCCTGCAGCCCAATACCCTAATACTACGTAAACAAGAAACAGCAATTCCATAATTCTCTCCCTTTTCTTTTATGTTTCCATATGTAGTATAAGCCGATCTGTCTCCAGTGTCAATACTACAGGAATTATATATTTTTAATTGCTATAGTAATTTGCCATATTTCTGGATAACCTCTAAGATTATGACAGAGGTGAGGCTATGAGCGATATTGCAAAGCAGCTTGGACAGCGTATCCGGGACTTGCGAATGGAACGGCATATGAGTCAGGAAGAGCTATCCTTTAAAGCAGGACTCAGCCCGGCACATTTGGGGCAGATTGAGCGAGCACTGAAAAATCCAACAGTGGATACCATTGCAAAAATTGCAGTAGCCTTGGACGTTCCAGTGGCTGCATTGTTCTCCCTGGATGCAGTTCCAGTTTCGTCACAAAATGTTTTGATTGAGAAAATCAATGCCCAGTTAAAAAATATGAGCGAAGATGAGCAGAAGGACATTTTGCGGATC
The DNA here is from genome assembly GCA_944382965.1 of uncultured Oscillospiraceae bacterium. GTDB lineage: Bacteria > Bacillota > Clostridia > Oscillospirales > Oscillospiraceae > Faecousia. The sequence continues at coordinate 3,720 of CALWOA010000055.1, forward strand.
ATCCGGATCTTCCGGAACTATGGCAAAAATTCAAGTGTTCCATCAGATTAGTTGAAATTCCAACGATATATGCTTTCTCAAAAAGCCCGGAGCAGCAGCTCCGGGCTCTCTTTTTTACGCTGTTTACAGGCCGGTACATAGCGTTATGCCTGATTCCCTCGGCTTCCAAAGCTTCCTCAAAGGTTAAAACTTCCATACCTTCCGGATACATAGACAAATGCTACTTTTCGTTTTTTATTTGGATGTTCCTTGCTTTGGAACCTTCCATATGAAGTGATAATCATCTGTAGTTTATAAAAGTCAAATATGGGCCTAACTATTATGTGAGGGTGTTTGGAGACTTTTTCCAACATCCTTGAGGCATTTATACTGGAAAAAGAAAAGAATCAGTGGTTTTTATTCAAAGAAAGGAAGTAAAAAGTATGGCAGTAATGAAAATAAATAATGATAAAGATTATATCACTGGTAAGAGTAAATATAAGGATCAAAACGCATTAAAGAATGTGTATCAGTACATGATTGATCAGAAAAATACTGGTAAATCGAAGAAGATTCAGAACCATTATATTGGCGGTTCTCATGTAGACTTATCCAATCCAGTAGGTTCGATGGAAGAAGTAGCTCAGAAGTTTCATAAAGCCAGCGGTATCCGATTAAAGCACATTATCATTTCCTTTGCAGAGGATGAGTTTGTTTCACCTTACACGGCCGCTTATGCAGCAGAGGAAATGTCCCAGAGAATCGGCCAGATCTACCAGAACTTCTATGTGGTACACGAAGACCGGCGCAGCCCTCATATTCATATGATGATGAACACCGTCAGTCATATTAACGGCTATAAGTACCATCCTCAAAAGGATAATTTCTGGTTATCTGAAATCGGAGCGGAGTGCGTGGATGAATTGGGTGTTTACAGTTTCCGGGTGTACGGAAGATAACTTGCATAATGAGGATCCCCTACAGTGATTTTTACGCCTTTCGTGATACCTGACACTGGGACAGAATTATTGGAGCGTTTTTGAAATAATGACTGTCCTTAGATACCCTCCCCAGCACCAATAGGAGAGATATCTTCTGTACGCCAGGGCAGTTTGTACTGCAGCTGTGCGTTAGCAGATAACAGTCAGAAATAATAATAGATAACTTCAGTTAACATAACATAGGAATAAAAACAACAGGAGGAAATTTTATGAACCCTGAAGAAATCAAACAGAAAACCATGACAATGCGCAGCGGAATGGTCCGGATGCTCCGGGATCGGGAATACTAGACTGCCGAGGACATCGAAACGCTGAAAAATGAGTATTACGCCGGTACCAGTATCAACGAAATCGCGATCATGCTGGATCGGTCAGAGAGTGCGGTATACCAGAAGATTGAGCAGCTGGGGCTGTGTATCAGAAGTGCGGTTTCATCCCGCAGGCGAAATGGCACTGCCAAAGAAGGTGTGTGCCTGTGTGAGAGCTGCAAGTGTGATTCAAGTGCCTGTCCCCGCTGCAGTGGACAGAAAGTAGTATTGGAGGAGACAACATGTTTGAAGAATACCCGGAAATCCTAAGCGTAGAAGAAGCTTGTGAGCTTCTCCGGATCGGACGCAGCAACTTATACGATCTGCTGGGCGCACATAAACTCAAAGCCTTCCGCAACGGAAGAATCTGGAGAATCCCCAAGCAGGCAGTGAAGGACTATATCCTGGAACAAGCCCGGATGAATAAAGGTTGATGGACAGCGCTCCAACAAGGCAAATTGTCAGCTAAGATGAGTTAAGTCGATAAGCGTTGTTTATTATAGCATCTTTCCAGGATTACACATTTTGCAATGCAGGAAGGCGAAGCAATTTCACAAATTAAATCAAATAAGCAGCGTCAATTTAACTAGTTTCCTTAAATTGATAAAATTAAGCAAAACTGATTTTGCATTCTGCGGTGCTGAGCGGCCGCTGGTGCGGTGACCAACGGCCGCTTTGCGGCCCGGCGGCCCGGGACTGTCAG
>CALWOA010000056.1 GCA_944382965.1 uncultured Oscillospiraceae bacterium
GACATGGATGGTTACCTGTCTGACGGCTTTATTTCCGATCTCGGGCGCAATCCGGAGAAGGAAGAGGTCTATCGATACTACAACTTATACTTATCCGACAATCCTTCCGCTGAAAACCACCAATACGCCTACACATCCAATCTGAAGCTTCTGGCAGCCATCAACGCAAAGCAATTGGATTTGCTCCTAATGAACAAGGAAGCTTATGATCTGTGTTCCGCAAATGGATACCTTCTGGACCTGACTTCCTTGTATTCCTCCAATAGCCCGTCAAATGCTGACATGCAGGCTCTTATCACCGAGAATCTTGTCATTCAGGAGGACAATTCCATTGAATATAACCTCGGGGAAGCCGATTCCTATACCGCCGTCACAACATCTGTGGCCAACGCATGGAATGTGAGCAGTCTCCCCCAATTTCAACAGGCGGGTTTTTCCGGCGATGTCTATTTGGGAATCATTGCCAATACCCCTAGGCTGGAAATGGCCAGGCAGTATTGTGCGTATGTGCTTTCTCAGACTTTTGAATAATCAGAATAAACACACCCTTTACACAGAGGGGAACGCATGCAGACCGGCGGCTCCGCAGGAGGCGGTGGGTTGGCGTAGTGCTGTCCCTGCTGAAAATACCGGTACTTTTTCTTTCTGCTCTCTTTTTCATCGGACATAAAATCTCTTCCTTTCCTGAGGATGGATTCCAACACCCAGCCTGAAAATTAAAAAAGCCGGAATTTCTCAGAGCGAACTGCTCCGAAAATTCCGGCTAATTTTTTCTGATTCAATTGATAACTTTCTGAAAACTTCTAAAAAAAGAACGCACCTTCTTGAAAATTTCCTTAGAAATCTCAAAAGGGTGCGGTCTGTGTCTGCCAAACTGGTTCAAACTCGGGGCAAACCCGAGAGACATCTTCCAGATAAGCAAAAATATCTATGAAATGCACGAAATTCGTGTTAACATTTTACCCATAAACCTAAAACTATTTTATATTCAAAACCGTCAAAAGAACAAAGAAAAATACTTTAGATCTAACTTTTTAAGAGTTATATCTAAAGTGCCTTCCAATTATGTCTTGAGCACACAGTTTAGACATTGCGTTCTTTCTTTGGTTTTCTAAGGAAAATGAAAGAAAAACCCGTCAAAAATCGTTCGCAAGTTTCGACAAAACATGAAATCCAACTGCAAATCGGGTGGTATTCCGGAGGCCACCCGTCCCTTTATAACCGCTCAGTGCCTGTGGTCGCTTCCTGGCGGCAAGAGGGCGAGCTTGACCTAATTTCCGTAGCATCCGCAATCTGCAAGCAGTCGGCAAAAGGTTTCATCTTAAATTGTACGCTCCCACACTTTTACTTGCGTGATAACGTCGCGCAGACGGTCGCTACCAACGATGTACTCCACAATTTCATCGGCTGTATCACTCCACTTCTCGGTACGAGTATTTACTTCTACAGAGCCGGCCTGACAGATCATCATTTTCGTTGCTTCACCTGCTGTGGGAGAGATGCGGCCAAAGCAGCAATACATATTGCCGTTCCATTCAAATTTAACTTCTCCGCCACGTCACATACACCATTTAAAATGACTGATTGTTTTGAATCGATCCTCCTCAAATGTATCGGTAGGTACAACCGTCTACATAGAATGGTGTCTCCTTTTTGGGCAAAAGACTGTTTCACTTCACCCAGTTTATCAATAACTTTTTCATCAGCTGGTTTGGAGAGCTTCCCTTTCCCGCCATATGCACTTCCGCCTCCCTTGGCAATTAGGAACGACTTTATTATATCATGCTTTGAATAGAAAGAGTCTCCAATTTTGAGGATTCCAAATCTTCTCTCTAAAATCCACGCTGACAATTCATATACCGCCAGGAGCTGCGTTCATAGTCCATATAAATGATATAGTCATGGGTTCTGCAGGAGATGTACTCCTTACCTTTATTGTACCGCACCACACAGGCCGCTCCGCATTTTCCGCAAATCACCTTGCCTGCCAAAGGCAGCTGTCCCGGTTTTGCTTGCCGCAGCTTAAACTGTTCCTGAATTCGCACTTGCACCGCTTCAAATGTTGCCAGCGGAATGATTGCAGGATTTGTATTGGTGACGGAGTATTTCACATGTTCTCCGTTGTTTTTCTTCCTTTGGAATGGAAGCGTATCCGTTGTGTAGGTTTTCTGAAAGACCGCATTGCCTGTGTAACGTTCATTCCGAAGAATGTATTTTACTGTGGATTCCCACCAACTGCGGTCGGTATTGCCGGTCCCATTCAACCTGTCGGCAATCTCAGCTGGTGTGAGTCCTGTGAGATACGCATCAAAGATCCGGCGGATCACTGCAGCCTCATCCTGCTGAATCACCAGGATACCATCTGCCAGGCGAAATCCATAGGGGGCGGAACTGGCTATGTAGGTTCCTTGTGCCATCCGCTTCTGCACACCCCAGCGGGTGTTTTTCGATATGGATTCACTTTCTGTCTGTGCGCAGGATGCCAAGACTGCCGTCAGCATTTCGCTGCCCATCATCTTGGTATCGATGTTATGTTCCTCGAAGAACACGCTGACCCCCAGACTTCTCAGTTCCCGGATTGTCTTCAGACAGTCCGTGGTATTCCGGGCAAACCGTGAGATGGATTTCACCAGGATCTTGTCAATCTTTCCCTTCCGGCAATCTGCCAACAGCCGCTGAAAATCCTTCCGCTTTTGGGCTGAAGTACCGGTGATTCCTTCGTCGGCGTAGATGTCCACCAGAAGCCAACTCTCATGGTTTGCGATCAACTGATGATAATGGGTCGTCTGGGCCGCAAAACTATTCAGCTGATCTTCCGAATCAGAACTGACCCGACAGTAGGCCGCTACCCGCAGCGCCAGTTCCTCTTGTGGCCGAACCGCCGGTATGTATATCTGCTTTCTGGCCAGGTTATCCGTCTGCGTTGCCATTTGGTCACCTTCCCTTATCAGCAACAAACATTACCACACTTCTTTTCAAATAGCTACTAGAATCTGATATTACAGTGAGAAAATAATATCCGCACCGGTCTTCTTTGCAATCCGGTCCGCAATCCTGGCAGCCTCCTTCTTTGTACAGCAGCCAGCTGCCACCAGTTGCCTCAGCAGCAGAACAATGCCGCAGTAATTTACATTTGCGTTCATCCTGTCCTCCCATAAAAAAGCCGCCCTGCTGCATCACACAATGGCGCAGCAGGGCGGCTCCCTTCTGAAATTTGATCAGTATTATTGACTGCCTGTATTCCTGACACAACTTCCCCAGGCAAGGGCAAAAACAGAAACCGCACTTGGCTGTGCGTCACGGGAATCGCACCCCTCCGAGGATCTCTCCGAGCTGCCCCCATTGCTTGTGACTGTGGCTGGGCAGGAGTACCAACGTTGATGCTGTCATCGCAAGACAGGTCGGCCATGGCCTGTTTTCTGGACGGTTGGACCCGTTCGCTACCTTATTGCCGCTTTGATGCAGTTGCCTGCACAGGTAGGTCTTGGCGCAAACCTCCAATGTCGCTGCCCATTCTCTGTCTTTACAAGGCACACCAACGGATGTATTTCTGTTTCTGGATATTTTGCTTTCAAGCTACGCAAGAAGACAAATCTCCTTACTATTTATCCGAATTCGGACAGACTTTGAAAACAAAAAATCAAAAACTTCCCAAAAAGTCAAAAAAAGTTTTCATTTTCGACAGTATCTTTTTGCGTCTTTTGTTCACTCCTGTCTGGCTGATCCCCTTCCTTCTGGCATAGTCTCTTTCGGATAAACCTTCAAAATAAATTGCTTGGATCAACTCCCGCTCCCCTGGGGGCAGTGCGCAGATTGCACATCTGAGCTTATGCCGCAGCTCCCGCATCATCATGAGATCATCCAAGCTGGGAGATGTCAGATCCGGTATCGTCTCAAATCCCACAGTCTCATCACTGTCCAACGCATCGTAGGATACCACAGAATTTCGCTGCTTCTTTTCTTCCTGTCCTCGTTCCTGGCGCTCCATGCGAAAGTAGGCGTAATATACCTCTGGACTTACTTCCACCAATTCACCTTCTACTTTGATTATGTAAACTTCTTTCTCTGCCATATAGCAGACCTCCTGTTCTGAAATAAGATTTAAAAATCAAATTTCAGAAGGAGGGCCTCGAATTGTGTACAAAAATGTTGTAGATAATTTGTGAAATACCCAGATTTTTTTCGAACATGTGCTTCTGCTGCCGGAATGTGCCGACGAATGCCGCAAAAAAAGGCACCGTTGTATAAAACTCGCCATCCTTCGATAGCGAACTTTATACAACGGTGTCGAAAAGTTTAAGGGTGCGTTATTTAACGCACCCTTCCTATTGTCTGGTAATCTATAAAATAGTATGCATTTTTGTAATTTACCTGTTCTAAACTTTGACTGGCCGGTATTCTTTCTTTTAAGCATCTTCTTATTCTTTCATATCCTACCGAATTCCTATATTAATATTGCTACACTCTCGAGCTTCATTTCAACTTTTTTAGAATCGCATCACGTTATCCAGGGCTATGTAGGACAACTCAAAATAACCATATAGTTACTCTTTGGGATCACCCCAGCATTTATTTCGACACAGAAGTATAGAGCAATTTTATATGCGACCACCCTGTTTTCGTTGGTCTAAATTTTCTCTTACTGTTTCAATAGTTGCTCCAATTTCCCGATCGGCTAAAGTGTAATAAATTTGCTTCCCCTGTCTGCGTTTGCATACCAAATGGTTTGACTTCAACATACTCAGTTGGTGTGATACTGCAGATTGTGTGGTGCCAAGCTTATCTGACAACTCCCTCACGCACCACTCCCCCTTTGATAGAAGAAGAATAAGTCTGACTCTTGTGGGATCAGCCAATAGTTTAAAAAACTGGGTTAATCTGTCTAATTCTACTTCACTCATGAAAGAGAAATCATTCATACTCAGCCTTTTATAAACAGGCGCAGGCATTTTCATGCCTGCGCCTGTTCCATTACAGATTTTGCACCCGCAGCGCGCGAACTGCATTTAAAACAGCCAGGATCATAACCCCTACATCTGCAAAAACTGCAAGCCACATATTGGCGGCGCCAAATGCAACCAGAATCAGGCAGGCCAGTTTTATCGCAATGGATAGCACAATATTCTGATAGACAATTCCCAGACATTTACGTGAAATCTTGATTGCCTTGGAAATTTGCAGAGGATCGTCATCCATCAGGACTACATCAGCAGCTTCAATCGCAGCATCAGAACCCATTGCCCCCATAGCGATACCGATATCCGCCCGCCGCAGGACAGGTGCGTCATTGATTCCATCGCCCACAAAGGCCAGTTTCTCTCGCTCGGATTTTGTTTTCAGAATTTCCTCAACCTTTTCCACCTTGTCTGCAGGAAGCAGTTCACTGTAAACAGCATCCACTCCCAATGTAGCAGCCACCTGATCGGCCACCTTTTTAGCATCGCCGGTGAGCATAACCGTCTTGCGAACACCGGCAACTTTCAGTTCTCGGATAGCCTCTTTGCTGTGGGGCTTGACAATATCCGCAATCACAATATGTCCGGCATACTTGCCGTTGATGGCCATATGGATGATGGTTCCCACACTATGGCAGGAAATATATTCGATACCCAAACGGTCCATCAATTTATCATTGCCTGCCGCAATCTCAATTCCGTCCACTTTGGCAATAACGCCATTGCCGCTGATTTCCTGGATATCACTGACACGGGAACGGTCGATTTCTTTGCCGTACGCCCGCTGAAGGCTCTTACTGATGGGATGGGAGGAAGCACTTTCTGCCAGTGCCGCATATTCTACCAACTGTTCGTCACGAATCTGGCTATGATGGATTCCATTGACCTCGAATACCCCCTGCGTCAACGTTCCGGTTTTGTCAAACACCACAACTTTGGTCTGGGATAATGTTTCCAGATAGTTGGAGCCTTTGACCAGCACACCGGCCCGGCTGGCTCCGCCAATGCCTGCAAAAAAGCTGAGGGGAATGCTGATCACCAGAGCGCACGGGCAGCTGGCCACCAGGAAGGTCAGGGCGCGATAAATCCAGGTCTCCCAATCCGGGGCCAGCCCCATTCCCAACATCTGCACCAACGGGGGCAGAATGGCCAGCGCCAGTGCCGCATAGCACACAGCCGGAGTGTAAATACGGGCAAACCGGGAGATGAAATCCTCAGACTTGGATTTGCGGGAAGATGCGTTCTCTACCAGATCCAGAATTTTGGATACCGTAGATTCCCCAAATTCTTTGTTGGTCTGGATTTTGAGAACGCCCGTCATGTTGATGCAGCCACTGATAACCTCGTCGCCTGCCTTGGCATCTCTCGGTAAAGATTCGCCGGTCAGTGCCGCCGTGTTCAGCGTGGAAGTTCCCTCCACAATGATGCCGTCAATGGGTACTTTCTCGCCAGGTTGGACGATAATCAAACTCCCCACGCTAACTTCGTCGGGATCTACCTTCTCCAGTTTCCCATTCCGTTCCACATTGGCGTAATCGGGGCGAATGTCCATCAGGTCACTGATATTGCGGCGGCTTCTGCCAACTGCATAGCTCTGGAACCATTCACCTACCTGGTAGAACAACATGACAGCGATGACTTCCAGATACTCGCCATTTTCATAGACCGCCAAAGCCAGCGCGCCCAAAGTGGCAACGGCCATCAAAAAGTTTTCATCAAATACTTGCCGATTGCAGATACCTTTAAACGCCTTTTTCAGAATATCGTAGCCAATAATCAGATAATCTATCAAATAGAGTGCCAACCGAATCCATCGCTCGGCCTCCCCCAGTTGGTTAAAGGCTTCAACACCCAAAGTTTGCAAACCTAACAGCAATACGGTTGCAATAAAAATACGCCACAGCATAACCTTCTGTTTCTTTGTCATGCCGCTGCTTTTTTTCTGTCCGATAATCAGAAGAACAACTGACAAAATTATAACAACGACCAGAAGGCCGCTTTCAATTCGTTCTTGCATCGTAGCACTCCTTTCTACACTTGCTCAACTGTTAAATTGTTTTTGCTAAGAGAAGCACCCTTTGAGCTGGCGCTCTCAGGGCGCTTCTTCCATTTCCCTGCTTACAGGAAAATCTCACAGTCAGGCTCTACTTTCTTACAAGCCTTCAGTACGCTCTCCATAACTTGTGCTGCTTCTTTCCCCTCCTCGAATTCCACGATCATCTTCTGAGTCATGAAGTTCACGGTAGCAGATGCAACACCGGCAGTCTTGCGGGCAGCTTGTTCCATCAGGTTTGCACAGTTGGCGCAATCAACCTCAATTTTATAGGTCTTCTTCATAAATACATTCTCCTTTCAAAATATGCACACGCTTTAACAATTAAGTACTTGTTTAATTGTTGTGGCTGTAGTATAATACCGAGGAATAAGAAAGTCAACCAGAGTCCGAAACTCTCTTCCAAAAAGGCGAAAAGGATTGCCAAACAGGCGAACACGGAGGCGAAACTGTGAAAAACATGGCTCTTCCCCATCAACACAATAACGCAGATAATCTTGGCAGCATAGAATGCACTTTACTTCAAACTGACCATTTTGAAATTGTAGCCGGTCTTTTCAAACTGCTCAGCGACACCACACGAATCCGTATTTTTTGGCTTTTGTGCCACACGGAACAGTGCGTCATCAACATCTCCGCTTTAATGAATATGTCCAGCCCAGCCGTTTCCCACCACTTACGTGCCCTGCGCAGTTGTGGGCTGATTGTCAGCCGCAGAGAAGGAAAAGAAGTCTATTACCGCGCATCTGATGATGTTCAAGCGCAGCTTCTGCATAAAATGGTGGAACAGATCATGGACATTGCCTGCCCAGACTAAAGGAGGCAAGTTTCTATGAAACAGGAATATCAGAAAATTGCGGCCACGATACAGAATTATTCTGGTGAAAAGCAGATAGAAACAGTGAAGCTTTATCCTGGTATTTCGATAACCTTTCTATCCCTAACGGGAGGCGAGCCTCTTGCTTTCTCTCACGAGCCGCTGGCACATATCCTGGAGATCAATTATTGCCTGTCCGGAAGGATCGGCTGGCACATGGACAGCGGAAACCAGATTTACCTTGGCCCCGGTGATTTTTCTCTGCATACTATGGATGTCTGCGCCTAATCATCCATTGCCATGCCCGGCGGTGCGTATCAAGGAATTCTGATTTGTGTAGATCTGGAAATATTGTCAAAACATCCGCCGGAGGCCCTTCTGGGTTCCAACGTCACCGGCGAATTTCTGTATGAAAAATTCTGCAAAGGCAACAGCTGTACGGCCCTGGCGGGAAGTGAATCGGTCCAGCAAATCTTCTCGGCCTTATATCAGGCCCCGGAAGGTATTCGTTTGGCTTATCAAAGAGTTAAAATTCTGGAATTACTGCTGATTTTGAGTACCATAGAAGTGAGCAGAGAGAAACATCTGACCCAATACAGATCAGAACAGGTAGCACTGATCCGAAAAATTCACAACCAGCTTACCCAGGATTTGTCAAAGCGATCCTCCATTGAATATTTGGCCAAGCAATATTTGATAAACCCCACCACCTTAAAAAATATGTTCAAGTCCATTTACGGGACTTCCATCGCTGCGCATATCCGAGAGCATCGTATGGAGGCTGCCGCCAAACTGCTGATCTCCACCGACTTATGCATTGCAGAAATTGCTTCAAAAGTTGGATATGACAGTCAAAGCCGATTCTCTGCTGCATTTAAAAATTATTTCCATGTGCTGCCCAAAGAATATCGGAGACAACACATGGAACTTTAGCTGCCACAGGAATACTTGATTCTAAGATTCAAAATGATACACCACCACATCTAACATGTGGTGGTGTAAAACTGATTCCGGTATAACCTATAGGAAACTCACTGCCGGGATTCCAAGAATTCCTCTAATCCGGCTTTCAAAAAACGATCCACTGTGCACTGTATTTTCCTCCAGTCCGTACAGTGGTTTTTCAGCATCATTCGGTTAATGGTCAAGCATCCGTTGATTTGAAAGTAAAAAATTGCCTCGGCTTGCTCGAAGGTAAGTTGGCTGTTGTGCATCAGGTAGGTAATAAAGCCCTCCTTACAACTGTTGGATACTTTCTCAATAATCCTGGTGGCAACCACATCATCCATGAAAAGCGTTCGGTATGCCGGACTACTCTGTATCTTTTCACACAGCGGATAGGTACAGCTGCTGCGGTTCGGGCAAAGGACGTGGTCCAACACCCCGGTGGTATCAGAAAATGCCTCATTCAGGATGTCATCTAACACATCGTCTGTATCGTAGTAGTGCAGATAAAACGTCCCACGGTTGATCTGAGAGCGTTTGCAGATTTCCGTCACAGTGATTTTCGAAAAAGGCTTCTCTCCCATCAACTCCAGAAGAGACTCCTTGATGGTTCTGCGGGTATACTGGGTTCTGCGGTCGGAAGGGTTGACAGCTTTTCTTGGTTCCATATTTTCTCCTATAAAATCAACACTTTACAATATTTGTTCAGAAACCATGCAGTTTTCCAATATTGTTTATTGTATTCATCCCAAAAACTACTATAATGGTGTTTGCATAGAAAGTCAACACATTGTTGAATAAAATACTGTTTGAATAGGAGGTTTCCTATGGGTAAAATCATTGCAGTCGCTGGAAAAGGCGGCGTCGGTAAGACAACACTGTGCGGTCTGCTGATTCAGCATCTGTGCCGAACTGGCAGAACACCGGTACTGGCTGTAGATGCAGATGCCAACTCCAACCTGAACGAGGTTCTGGGTGTAGAAGCACCGCCAACTCTGGGAGAAATCCGAGAGGAGATCGAACGGGACGGAACCAATCACGTGGTTCCTGCCGGAATGACAAAAGCGAATTATCTGGAAATGCGTATTTCTGACGCAATTACGGAGGAGGACAACTTTGACCTGATGGTGATGGGTCGCTCTCAAGGTCAGGGCTGCTACTGCTTTGTCAACGGACTGGTACAAACCCAGATTCAAAAGTTACAAAGCAACTACCCCTTTATTGTTGTGGACAATGAGGCTGGCATGGAACATATCAGCCGAGGTCTGCTGCCGGCTATGGACACCGCAATCTTGGTCAGCGACTGCTCCCGCCGGGGAATCCAGGCCGCAGGCAGAATTGCCCGACTAATGACGGAACTGAATTTCACTCCCAAGCAAAGCGGCTTGATCGTGAACCGGGCACCCGGTGGAAAGCTGGACGAGGGAACTCTGGAGGAGATCCACAACCAAGGCCTGAACCTGCTAGGTGTCGTACCCCAAGATGATAGCGTGTATCAGTTTGACTGCAATGGTAAGCCTATTGTGGCATTGCCTGAGGAATCTCCCGTTCGGGTCGCCCTAGAGGAAATTGTCCAGAAGCTTGGACTGTAAGGAGGTCCAAAATGTTTAATCCACTTGGCTGCCACTCCGCCAGAAACATGATTCGCATTGAAGAACTTCCTTGCCCAAAATGCGGACAAAACATGGAACTTTTTATCCGGGAGGGAATGCTTGCCGTGGAGGGGCGCTGTGACTTCTGCGGAAATCTCATTGCTGCCGGAACGCCTGCAGAGGAGGTAAAATATGCGGCTGGCTAAACTACAAGATTTTCTACGCAGACATGGTGTTTCCTTCCGGTACTTAGAGGAAAACGGCTGCGGCAGTATTGAATTTTTACACCGGGGACTGAACTACTACATCTGGGAGTACCCCCCATCAGAACCCGGGGCACAGAGCAATGTACGTTGTGCAGGCCGGCCGGAAGACTTCGGTGAAAACTACGAGGATGCCATATTGGCCATTCTGCAATCTTGGTAGACAGTTTTTCAAATACACAGGAAAAAGTCAGGTTAAAACAGCTCTTATTGAGCTTTGCTCCGTCTCCATTTCGAGGCTATTTTATGTATTTGAACTTTTCACAGAGAAACTAAAAGGATCAATTATTTACTATTCTATGAGTGAAATGTTTTTGGAAATGAGAAAAGCTGCGCTGAAGCGGCTTTCTCACCGCAATCCTAGGGAAATTGCCCA
>CALWOA010000057.1 GCA_944382965.1 uncultured Oscillospiraceae bacterium
ATAGTCCAACATACATTACCCTCCTGAAACAGTGAATTTCCGACTTGTCGGATACCACTATTATGAAGGGCATTTTTGCCATATTAAACTATTATTTCAGCCCCGACCGCTGGGCCGCACAGTGGCCGCTGACTACCGCACCAGCGGCCGTTGGGGACCGCAATTTGCACAGGAACTATAGTTCCTGCTCTTTTTATAACAATTTAATTATTTAAAAAAAGAAAAAATAGAGTGAATTGACCCAATCCAATCGCGCTGTAAATAACTTGTCATGACTATTGGCCAAGGAAAACTGCAAGATTCTCACTTTCTTCTTCAGAGATATCGTCCTCTCCATCCTGGTTAGAGGATTCCGTTGGCTGGGTCATTTCTGTAGGCGGTGTACTGGGCGTAGTTGTCTCCGTGGGAGCAGTTGTGGGAACTGTTGTTTCTTCTGTAGGCTGGGTAGTTTCTTCAACCTTGACCCGGGCTACAACCTTTTTCACCATTTTATACTGGGATGTCGCCTCAAAGTCACGAGAGATCAATTCATTGGTCTGATTATCGTATTTAAGCTTATAGGTTTTGACGGTATAACCAGTGGTTCCTTCTTCAATCACATCCCCATCTTCGTACCCTTCCTGGTTATCAGGCTCAAAATCCTGGTACTCAACCTCAGGCTCCTGAGTTGCTGTGATTTTATATTCCATTTTCACATAGTAGTCTCGCTCATCCGTTCCCAGCAGCTGAATTTTCACATAACCGTCGGAAACCTCTGCTTGAATCTTGATGGGGAAGCTGGTACTGTTGCGGAACACAAAGTCGGGATTTTTCCAGCTGACCGTTGCATCCATGCCATAGTCAATATACGTGGGGACGAAGCCGTGGTTTGTTCTGGATACGATTTCCAAATCTGCCAGAAGTGCAGAGTAATACAGCGTAGAGGACACCTGACAAATACCGCCACCCAGCTCATCAACCAATTCATCACCGGAATAAGCAGGAGCGGGTTTATACCCCTTTTGAGATGTGCGCTGCCCAAGGGCGTCATTGAAGGAGAAGGTGTCACCAGGATTTAGAACAACACCATTGATTGCCTCGCATGCCAGGCGAAGATTTGTATTGCGATTTTCATTGGTGGTGTGCTTGGTTTGGTATTCTCCCAGAACATCTTGATAGAAGGAATCTTCATCCAGAATTTCCGGCTCAATATATCTCATAGAAATCCGGACTTCCTCACCGTACTGCGCCGCGTCAATCAGCTTCTGCGCGGCTTCCATATCAAAATCGTAGCCATAAGAGCCGGGAATGGTTTCAAATGTCTGAAGATCCACAGAGGCATTTACGGGTTCCATATAGAATTCTTCGTATATTTTCTCCAAATCCACCAGATCCGGCTCGATTACTTCGTCAACAGATTCGACTGTGACCAGGAACTGATGCAGGCTATACGCATCCAGAACTTGCGTATATACGCTGTTGGGATCAAATCCTACGCCGGGAGTACCCATGGTAATGACAAGAGTCTGGACAGGTGCATTTTTGTCAAACTTGTCTGCGGACAATTCAGGTTCTTCGCCTTCCAGACCATAGCTTGCCTGGGTAAGAGTGCTTCCGGTATCGCTTGCGTAAGAGGAAAGGAAGCTGCGTATATATTCCTCGTTCAGCTGCAGATAGGGCAGAAGCCCGATAATGTGCTGCTCCGTTTTGGAAGAAGCGTATGCTTTCTCATTTTCTGCTTTTGTGCCAGTACGTCCGTAGTCGAAAGCCGCTTGCGCAGCTGCTTTGGCGTCAACTGTAACTGCAGTATCCGCAGGAGTAAGATGAAGCTTCGTTCCTGACAGATCAATGACCATGTCTTCTTTTGCGTAGGTCTGTTCAGTCGTAAGCTTGATTGCTTCTGCTGCCTCGGCTTTTGTCATGCCGCCTACCGCAATATCTCCCAGATATACATTATCCAGAATTTTTCCGTCGTAAGGGTCCGCACTTACTGCAAAAATCACAATAACCCCAACGATTAGCAACAGCGCCACCGCACACAAACCAGCCAGGACGACTTTTCTGTTATGGTTAAAATAATCCATGGCCACATTCAGCCAGCGCTGCAATGTGGGAAGCTCATCCTCTACATCGTCATCCTCCGCAAAATCCGGATCTTCCAAAGGAATATTTTCGGTTTCTCCCGCGTCATCCAGAAAATCCATGAACTTTCGCTGCCAATTTCGGTTCTCCTTCGGTTCTGTTTTTGGAAATTGATGCTCAAAGGGAATCTCAGTATCAGCAGCATTTTCTTCGGGAATCTGGTCCATGGGAATTTGGTCCAGCAAGTCCAAAAGATCTTGATCAGATTCTTCCTTTGCAGGGTGCCGTCGTTGAGTAGGTACCTTCTGCCCAGTCACCTGACGAAATGCTTCCTCAATTTGACGATCCTCATCCCGATGGGGGCGAGGATTTGAAAACTTTCCTTGTGCCATATTTGCTCCTCCTGTTCCAGGCTTAAGGTAAAGGTGTTAGGTATTATAGCATAAAATTGCATTTTTTCAAGAATGTGCAATGTATTTTAACAATTGCACAGACTGCGATACCGATCCACAAATACCTTGCACTGCTTCAGGCTGTCAACACCGTTTACAAGCTTCAAGCGCAAAGTTGGTTCTTTGGAATTTGCCAGGAAAGCAACACGAAGTTTATAGTCTGGATCGGCGCACAAGGCTCCTACCGCCTCAAAATTCAGATTGCTGAGTGTGAACAACACATCACTGGATTTCTGCCGGATGTCTTTTATGCTGACTGCCTTGGCTTTTGCCCGGAGCAGCGCAATGTCAATCAAATTCAGCACACCCTTTGGCGGTTCTCCGTAACGATCCACAATTTCATCCAGCAGGTCGTCTGCATCCTCCTGGGAGCGAATCGCAGCCATCCGTCGGTACAGATCCATCCGTTCTTCACCGCGAGCCACATAGCTTTTATCCACGTTCGCAGTTACATTAAGATCGGCAGTACACTCTGGAGCTTTGGGTGCTTCGCCACGTTCTTCAAGAACTGCTTCGTCCAGCAGTTTCAGGTACATATCATAGCCTACACTCATCATGTGACCAGATTGCTCGGAACCGAGAAGGTTGCCAGCTCCACGAATCTCCAAATCTCGCATGGCAATTTTAAAACCAGAGCCAAATTCTGCAAAATCCCGAATGGCAGACAGGCGTTTTTCGGCAATTTCCGTTAGATTCTTGTCTGGGCGATAGGTAAAATAGGCATACGCATGGCGCGTGGAACGTCCAACCCGTCCTCGCAGCTGGTGAAGCTGCGATAGTCCGAAACGGTCGGCGTTTTCAATAATCAAGGTGTTGGCGTTGGGAATATCCAGTCCAGTCTCGATGATGGTGGTACAAACCAGGACCTGAATCTCGCCTTCGATCATGGCCTGCATCACATCGCCCAGCGCATCTTCTCCCATTTGGCCATGGGCAACGCCCACTCGCAATCCGGGAATCCGTCGCTGAAGGGCGCTGGCGCACTGGTCTATGGTTTCTGTGCGGTTGTGCAGGTAGTAAACCTGTCCGCCACGCTCCACTTCCCGACGAATGGCATCGTCGACGACTGCGTTGTTATGCTCCATGACAAAGGTTTGAACCGGATATCGGTCAGACGGTGGCTCCTCTATGGTGGACATATCTCGAATACCGGACAGTGCCATATTCAGCGTTCGGGGGATTGGGGTAGCAGAGAGCGTCAATACATCCACACCTTTGGACATTTCTTTCAGCCGCTCTTTATGGCTGACACCGAAACGCTGCTCTTCGTCAATAATCAGGAGTCCCAAGTCTTTGAATTGTACGCTCTTTTGCAGCAGCTTATGGGTACCGATTATCAGATCCACTGCGCCGGAACGGAGCTTTTGCAGGGTTTGCTGTTGTAGTTTTGGCGTGCGGAATCGACTTAGGACATCAATATTTACGGGGAACCCGCGGAAACGAGCCACCGCAGTTTGATAATGCTGCTGCGCAAGGACCGTAGTTGGAACCAGGATTGCAACTTGCTTTCCGTCCATCACAGCTTTCATAACCGCACGCAGAGCTACTTCTGTTTTTCCAAATCCTACATCACCACACAGGAGCCGATCCATAGGGGCAGGGGACTCCATATCCCGCTTGATTTCACCAATGCACCGAAGCTGGTCATCGGTTTCTGGATAAGGAAAGTTGTCCTCAAATTCCTTCTGCCAGGGGGCGTCTGCGGCAAAAGCGTAACCTGGCTGCCGTTTTCGGGCAGCATAAAGCTGGATCAATTCACCGGCCATATCTTTGGCAGCTTTACGCGCTTTGGCTTTTGTTTTCTGCCAGGCATCCGAACCAATTTTGTTTAGCTTGACATGCCCATCTTCACCGCCGCCGATATATTTACTGACCAAATCCAATTGCGTCGCAGGAACGTATAGGGTATCGCTGCCCTGATAAGCAATCTTAATATAGTCTTTTACCGCATTATCGACTTTAATTTGCTCCATTGCAACAAAGCGGCCGATACCGTAGTTTTCGTGTACCACAAGATCTCCAGGAACAAGATCTGTAAAAGAGTTTAATTTTTGCCGATTGGTAGAGCCTACTTTTTTGGGAGACTTGCGCTTCACTTGTTCCCGGGAAGTGAGCTGTCCTTCCGTCAGCACAGCCAGTTTGCTGAGAGGATATTCCATGCCAAAGGGAAGCGAACCTTCGCTCAAGAGGATTTGCCCGGGTTTGGGCATTGTATTCAGAGGAATGCACAGGAAAGAAGAGAGGCCTCTGGCGCTCAGCATTTCCTGCAGCAATTCTGCCCGTCGACGAGAACCGCACAGCACCAGTGAGCCAAACTCCATTTTCTGATAGTGGCTCAAATCAGATGCTGCCGTATCCAAATTGCCGCCATAGCTGGGAAGCTGCTTTGCTGTAACGGGAAGCATCTGCTTTGGCGGACAATCTTCCGGGTAAGAAGTACCGCCAAAAGCATCAAAATAAATGATGGTCTTCTCTCGTAAGGTTCGGCAAAACTCTTCCCACTGCTGGACATAATCACACAATTCTCCAGCAAGCAAGCCTCCTTGCAGCAAACTGTCCAGCTGCATGCCGATTTCGTCTGTGCGGTTGCGTGCGGTGCGCTGTAAACTACCATGATCGCAGATAACCGTAATGGCATCGGAAGGAATATAGTCCGCTGCAGTAGCCATTTGCGGGTAAATCAGCGCCATATATCGATCGGAGGCAGGATTATTTACACCATTTTCGTATTTTTCCAAATCCTTGGAAAGCGTGGAAATTAGGGCTTCATTGATATTTTTCCTGCGTTTTTGTCTGGAAATCAGGGAGGACAGATCTTTGCACAGTCCTGAAATCCCATATGGATGCAGGGCGGGCAGGGTTTCCGCTACCGGCAAAATGGTTATGCTGTCAATGTTTTCACAACGCCGCTGGGTATTGGGGTCAAAATATCCCATCGTATCCAATTCATCGCCGAAAAATTCCGCGCGAACAGGTTTATCTGCCGCTGGCGAAAAAATATCTACGATGCCGCCACGGACAGAAAACTGTCCGTTTCCTTCTACCATGCCGCAGCGGCTGTAACCGGCAGTAGTCAGCTTTTGGATCAATGTCTCCAAAGGATATTCTTCTCCAACTTCCAGAGAAAAGGATGCATGTAACAGAACGCTTTTGGGCATCGTTCTCAGACTAAGTGCTTCCCAACTTACAATCAATGCGTGAGCATTGCCGATAGCTAAGTCGTAGAGTTGACGCAGCCGTTTTTGTTCCCAAGATCGAGATACAACCGCGGCATCATACAACGTCAGTTCCCGTCCCGGCAAAATAGGGATAGACTCATTCAAAAAGTCTTTCAATTCTCCCTGCAAGCGGCGAGCAGCCATCTCATCTTGACAGATGATTACCATTGGCCGATGCAGTTCCTGATAGAAACCGGAAATCATGTGGCTGCGGTTGATTTGCCCAACACCTGTTACAGCTGCGTTTTCACCATTTTGCAAGGAATTTAAAACAGCTGCATATTCTGGAATGGTTTTCAAAAACGTTAGAAGTTGTTCCATAGTAGCACCTCGCGGGAAATGACATTTGGGATGATTGTACAGACACTTTCCGTCCACGCAACAACGCGGAAAGAAGGAAAAATCCCCCTTTCCGTGATGTTTCGGCGATATACGATTCAAGGATGGCTGCCATTAAAGCGATTGGCGGCTTCTGGGACACCGTGCTCTACAATGGTCAAGGCTGCTTTGCCAGCGTTCGCCAAAGAAAATGCCAAAGCTTTCTCTTCATTAGCACTAAAGCCAGACAGCACCCAATTCGCCAGATCATAATCTGCGCTGGGTTTGCCGCCTACACCAATTTTGACACGAGGAAATGACTGAGAACCCAGTTCCTGGATGATGGACTTGATGCCATTGTGACCACCTGCGGAGCCATCAGCCCGCACCCGAAGCCTGCCCGGCTCCAAAGAAATATCATCAAACAGTACGATAATATGCTGTGGTGGAATGTGGAAATATGCTGAAAGCTGCAGCACTGAACGCCCGGACAGATTCATATAGGTCTGCGGCTTCAATAGAAACAACTTTCGCCCTTGGTAAGCAACCTGCGTGTATAACCCCTGGAATTTGAGCTTATCTACTTTGCAGCCCAGAGAATCGGCAAGCATGTCCAAAGCCCGAAATCCGCAGTTATGGCGTGTTTTTTCATATTCTCTGCCTGGGTTGCCAAGGCCCACAATGAGCCAGTTTTCTTCTGAAGACTTTTGAAACACGGCTTAGAAAAGGTCTGCAATAGAGGTAGCGCCGTGGATATGTTCAATTGCCCGAGCGAAAACAGGAGCCACATCCAGGAACTTACACTTGCAGCTGGGAGTATTGCGAATTTCCGGAATGGTATTCAGGAACACCATCTCTTTAATGGGGCTTTCTTCCAAACGCTCATAAGCCGGGCCAGAGAGAACGCCGTGGGTTGCGCAGGCATACACCTCTTTGGCACCACCCATCTCCACCAGGGCTTTTGCAGCATTGCACAGAGAACCGGCAGTATCCACCATATCATCGTACAGAATGCAGGTCTTGCCCTTTACATCGCCAATGATGTTCATGACCTCGGAAACATTGGCTTTGGGGCGACGTTTGTCAACAATCGCCAAGCCCATATGTACCTTTGCAGCGAAAGCACGGGCACGGCCGACAGAGCCGACGTCAGGAGAGACAACGACGAAGTTCTCGTGATCAAAGGATTCTTCCGGGAACTTTTTAAGATAGTAATCTACGAAGGTAACATTGCCCAGCAGGTGATCCAAAGGAATATCAAAGAAGCCTTGAATCTGGGCAGCGTGCAGATCCATAGTCAGGATCCGGTTAGCGCCTGCGGCGGTGAGCATATTAGCCACCAGTTTGGCAGAGATCGGATCACGGGACTTGGCTTTCCGATCCTGACGTGCATAGCCGAAGTAGGGGATTACCGCAGTAATCCGTCCGGCAGAAGCACGACGGCAGGCATCGATCATAACCAGCAGTTCCATGAGATGGTCGTTGACAGGCTTGCAGGTGGACTGAATCAGGAAAACATCGGCACCTCGAACGGTTTCTTCCAGAGTGACGGAAGCTTCACCATCAGCAAAGTGCTTCACAACAGCTTTGCCCATTTCGATGCCCAGTTCCTTACAGATGGTCTTGGCAAATTCGGGGTTGGAGTTTCCGCAGAAAACCTGAATATTGTCGCCGTACGCAATCATCGGATGTATACCTCGCTTTAATTTCGATATTTTTCTTTCCTGCGCCTTGCGTTACAAACGTAATACAAGGCATAGCTTACGAGCTTATTATAGCATCACAGGTATTGGAAAAGCAATAGAAAGAAGGACAAAATAACGACAAAAAAACAGCCGAATTTTGGTATGTTATGGCAAAAATCAAATGCTTTCGTTTACTTGATAAAGCGAAATTTTGTTTGAAAAAAGTATTGTGACTTTGCTGAATCTGTGTTATACTAAGTCAGAAAGATTTCAACCTACAGGAGCAAACTATGAACGATACAATTCGAATTCAGGGTGCCAGAGAAAATAATCTGAAAAATATAAATCTGACAATTCCAAGAGATAAGCTGGTAGTTTTTACCGGCCTCAGTGGTTCGGGAAAATCCAGCTTGGCATTTGATACCATCTACGCAGAAGGGCAGCGGCGTTATGTGGAAAGCCTCAGTTCCTATGCCCGGCAGTTTCTGGGGCAGATGGACAAACCGGATGTAGATTCCATTGATGGTCTTTCCCCGGCCATCTCCATCGATCAGAAAACCACTTCCAAAAATCCCCGTTCTACGGTGGGTACTGTGACGGAAATTTACGATTATCTCCGGCTTTTGTGGGCACGGGTAGGAATTCCCCACTGCCCAAAGTGCGGAAAAGAAATCCGACGTCAAACCATTGACCAAATTGTGGATCGGGTAGAGGCATTGGGTGAGGGGACACGCTTTCTTGTTTTATCTCCCGTGATTCGCGGAAAAAAAGGCGAGCATAAAAAAGTTTTTGAAGATGCGCAGAAGTCCGGTTTTGCCAGAGTTCGGGTTGATGGGATACTGTATGATCTGACTGAAGAAATCAAGTGCGAGAAGAACAAGAAGCACACCATCGACTTGGTGGTTGACCGCTTGGTTTTAAAAGAAGGATTGCGTCGTCGACTGGCGGACTCCATTGAAACAGCCTGCAATCACTCCGGCGGCCTAGTTACCATTGCGCTGCCCTCGACACAGGAAGAACTGAGCTTTTCTCAGAATTACGCCTGTGAGAATTGCGGCATCAGCATGAATGAACTGGAACCGAGAATGTTCTCGTTTAATAACCCCAGCGGTGCCTGTCCCAGTTGTACTGGATTGGGATTTCGTCTGATTGCAGACGAAGACCTGGTGATTCCGGATAAGGACAAGTCAATTCTAGATGGGGCTATTCAAGCTTCCGGCTGGCAGAGTGCCCGGACTGATTCGATTTTTCGGATGTATTTTGAGGCACTGTCTCAGAAATATCACTTTTCTTTGACGGCCCCCGTTAAAGAATTGTCCAGAGAGGCAATGGATGTTATTCTTTACGGAACAAAAGGGGAAAAACTGCGCATGACCTACAATCGCGGAAGCGGTATGGGTGTTTTGGAGCAGCCCTTTGAAGGAATACTCAATAATATCAGCAGACGCTACCGTGAAACCCAGTCAGACGCTGCCAGGAAAGAGCTGGAAGAGTGTATGGCTTCCGCTCCGTGCCCGCAATGCCATGGAGAAAGACTGTCGGAAATCGCCAGAGCTGTTACTGTAGGCGGCATTGGCATTATGGATTTCTGCCGGATGAGCATTCGCGACGAGCTCAAATTTATGCAGGAATTGCATTTGGAAGGCAATATGGCGCTGGTTGCGGAGCAGATTGTTAAGGAAATCAGATCCCGTCTGCAATTTTTGTCAGATGTAGGTTTGAGTTATCTGACCTTATCCCGTTCTGCTGGTACATTATCTGGCGGAGAAAGCCAGCGTATCCGCCTGGCTACCCAAATTGGTTCTTCCCTGATGGGGGTACTGTATATTTTGGATGAACCCTCCATTGGTCTGCATCAGCGAGACAATGACAAACTTTTGGGAACGCTGAAGCACCTGCGCGATCTGGGCAATACACTGATTGTGGTGGAACACGATGAGGATACTATGCGAGCCGCTGACTTCATCGTGGATGTTGGGCCCGGCGCTGGCGCCCATGGCGGAGAAATTGTGGCTGCCGGGACACTGGACGAAATTCTTGCCTGTGAGCGCTCGGTTACGGGACAGTATTTGTCTGGAGTTAAAAAAATTCCTGTTCCCTTGGAAAGACGCAGTGGAAATGGTAACTATCTGCGTATTTGTGGGGCATCAGAGAACAATCTTAAGAACGTAGATGTAGAGATTCCGCTGGGAACTTTAACCTGCGTTACGGGCGTTTCTGGCTCCGGAAAATCCAGCTTGGTCAACGAAGTCTTAAATAAAACCCTTCTGGGCAAGCTTAACCACGCCCGCACGCGCCCGGGTGCCTGTCGCTGTATTGAAGGAATTGAGCAGTTGGATAAGGTGATCGATATTGATCAGAGTCCCATTGGAAGAACGCCCCGATCCAATCCGGCCACATATACTGGCCTATTCAATGATATCCGCGACTTGTTCGCTTCTACCAATGACGCGAAAATCCGCGGCTACGGTCCGGGACGGTTCTCTTTCAACGTGAAGGGTGGGCGATGTGAAGCTTGCAGTGGTGATGGTTTGGTAAAAATTGAAATGCATTTCCTGGCGGATGTATATGTACCTTGCCAGGTATGCCATGGCGCACGTTATAATCGGGAAACCTTAGAGGTGCAGTACAAAGGAAAAAATATTGCGCAAGTTCTGGATATGACGGCGGAAGAAGCGGTGGATTTCTTTGAAAATCTCCCAAAAATTCGCAGAAAGGCTCAGACTTTGGTCGAAGTTGGCCTGGGGTATGTCAAGCTAGGTCAATCCAGCACAACTTTGTCTGGAGGAGAAGCCCAGCGTGTCAAGCTGGCCACGGAACTGGCACGGGTTGCCACCGGAAAAACGATCTATATTCTGGATGAACCCACCACAGGACTGCACGCGGCGGATGTGCACAAGCTGATTGAGGTTCTTCAGAGACTGGTGGATGCCGGAAACACAGTTTTGGTTATTGAACACAATTTGGACGTGATTAAGACTGCGGATCACATCATTGACCTGGGACCAGAGGGCGGCGACGGAGGCGGATATGTGATTGCTGCCGGAACACCGGAGCAAGTTGCCCAGGTTCCCCAGAGCTATACGGGACAGTATTTGAAGCCTTATCTGGAAAACAAATAATCTTTTCCCCAACAGATAGAATAATCTCCCGGTCGGATGCTGACCGGGAGATTACGGGCTTATTTGTCTGTTTCGTAGGCTTGAAGCGGCAAACAGTCTGCCAGTTCTATCAGACCGTGATCCCATCCACCTGCATAATCTGGATGGAGCACCGGGGAGCGGAGCGTAGTGGCAGTGTTTTGCCGAATTGCCAAGGTCATGGTAATGCGTGTTCCTTTTCCGTTGGGCTGGTCAATCAATACGGTGCCTCCGTGATTTACTGCGGTACTGCGAACCAGTACCATTCCTAAACCGATCCCATACCGGCTGTCTTCCAGACAGGGTTGACGCAGATAGCGGCTGAACAAGTTGTTGCGGATATCCTCCGCAATGCCGGAGCCGCAATCTTGTACACTCAGGCGCAGCATACGACCACTTCGGCTAAGGCAAACGACAATACTTTCTCCCTTGGGGGTAAATTTCATAGAGTTGGAAAGCAGATTTAGCACGGCTCGTTCCAGCTGTTCTGCATCTATCAAACACATGATTTCTTCCGACAAACCTTGGTAGTTTAACACAATGCCAGCCTGCTCGGCAAGGGCTTGGCACTTACCCATGATTTCCAGGAAAATCTGTCCCACATCCCGAATTTCCTGCCTGGAGCTGGTTGCATAGCGTCCCGCATCCGACATATTTCCGACTATCCGCAGCATTTGATGCAGACTGCGATTCAAGCGGGCACTTTGCTCCCAAACTTGGGGCTTCTTCTGTTCTACGATTGGGAACAATTGGTTTGAAGCGATCATGACATTGCTCAAGCACTGACGAAGTTCCCGAGCAGCCAATGCCAAAACCTGCAGCTGCTCCGAACCCCACTGAGGGTCCAACACAAAAACATCCCATCCATCCATCCGGGTAACTGCGGCTCCACAGGATTCATCATGCAGGGAAAGCTGAACATATAAGCATCCTTCTTGGAATGTTTCGTATTCTTTCTCACCGGTCTGCATTAACGTCCGAACATCTGTTCCGGCAGCTATGGGGAGTCCCTGCGCGGAGGGGTTTACTTTTACGATCACATTATCTTTTACACAGAATCCAGGACGCAGAAGCAAGTCCAGCATCCCGAATATTTCCTGATTCTCTTCCATGACGGCCCTCCTTACAGCTTCTAGCATGTGCAGAAAGAGAAAAAACTTTCCCGGCGGGTTTCGACCGTTACTGCTATTGTACCTGGATTTTGCAGAAATAGCAAGATTAAAATCCACAAGGGGTGAAAATATGCCCAATTCTTCCATTCACAAAGGTCATCGCGAGCGACTAAAAGCACGATTTCTGAAAGAAGGCTTGGATAATTTTTCGGATATTCAGGCATTGGAGCTTCTATTGTTTTATTCCATCCCCCAAAAAGACACCAATCCAATTGCCCATGCGCTGCTGGACTATTTTGGAAGTTTATCACGGGTACTGGATGCTTCCCCGGAAGAACTGAAAAAAGTTAAGGGGATCAGCGAGCATTCTGCTACGCTTTTGTCACTGGTTACTGCGCTGAGCCGCTTTTATCAGGTTGACTGCGCCCAGAGAGTCGAATGTTTGACCACATTAGAAGCTTGCGGTGCATACTTGCTGCCTTATTTCTTTGGCCGCACCAAAGAAACAGTCTTTTTGCTTTGCCTGGATGCCAAATGCAAAGTACTGTGCTGTCGGGAAGTAGGGGAGGGAAGTGTTAACTCTGCGAGCATATCCGTTCGGAAAGTTGTGGAAGTTGCATT
Source organism: uncultured Oscillospiraceae bacterium (assembly GCA_944382965.1). Taxonomy (GTDB): domain Bacteria; phylum Bacillota; class Clostridia; order Oscillospirales; family Oscillospiraceae; genus Faecousia. The sequence continues at coordinate 12,608 of CALWOA010000057.1, forward strand.
GAATTCCGGCGCTACAACTGTAGTTTTGGCCCATAATCATCCCAGTGGAGTGGCAGTCCCGTCGGGAGAAGATGTACAAACTACACGGCGCGTTGCCGCTGCATTATCATCGGTTGATGTTCATCTGGCAGATCACATTGTGGTTGCAGAAGAAGATTATGTTTCTATGGTTCAGTCCGGATACCGTTTTGACGAGTATTTGCTGCCTTGAGGAGGAAAAATGGATAAATTTAAACTTGTTTCGCAGTATCGTCCCTCTGGTGACCAGCCGCAGGCAATCGAAAAGCTTGTCAATGGCGTAAATTGGGGATTGAGAGAGCAGATTCTTCTGGGCGTCACCGGCTCAGGCAAGACTTTTACGATGGCATCCGTCATTGAAAAGTTGAACCGTCCCACTTTAGTTCTTGCCCATAATAAAACCTTGGCTGCGCAGCTGTGCAGTGAATTTCGGGAGTTTTTCCCAGAGAATGCTGTTGAATACTTCATTTCTTACTATGACTACTATCAGCCAGAAGCCTATATTGCCCACACCGATACCTACATTGAAAAGGATGCTTCCGTCAATGAGGAGATCGACCGGCTGCGGCATTCTGCTACTTCGGCATTGTTTGAGCGACGGGACGTGATTGTAGTCAGTTCTGTAAGCTGTCTGTATGGTCTGGGTGACCCAATCGACTACAAGAGCATGGTGATCTCTTTGCGGGTAGGGCAGGAGTACCCACTGGATAATGTACTAAAAAAACTGGCTGAAATTCGATATGAACGAAATGATCTGGACTTCTCTCGAAACAAATTCCGGCTGCGTGGTGATACACTGGAAATCTATCCCGCTTATTGGTCGGGACGGGCGATTCGCGTGGAATTTTTTGGTGACGAAATTGACCGAATCAGTGAAATTAATGCTGTTTCCGGTATGGCAGAGCGATTTGTTGATCATGTGGCAATTTATCCTGCCAGCCATTATGTCGCATCGAAAGAAAAACTGCATCGGGCTATGCTGGAGATTCAGAAGGAATGCGATCAGCAGGTAGCCTGGTTCCGGGCTCACGATAAACTTATTGAGGCACAACGAATTGCCCAGCGCACTGCCTATGATTTGGAAATGCTGACTGAAATCGGATTTTGCAACGGAATCGAAAACTACTCCCGTGTCATTCAAGGACGTGCTCCGGGAACGCCGCCTACTACGCTGTTGGATTATTTTCCTGAGGATTTCCTGATGTTTGTGGACGAAAGCCATGTAACATTGCCTCAGTGCCGAGCTATGTATGCCGGTGACCGGAGCCGTAAGGATGCTTTGGTAAACTATGGCTTCCGGCTGCCTTCTGCCTATGATAACCGCCCGCTTAACTTCACGGAGTTTGATCAGAAGATCAATCAGGTAATCTATGTTTCCGCCACTCCTGCGGAATATGAGCGCAGCCGCTCCGGACAAACGGTGGAGCAAGTGATCCGGCCAACGGGCCTTCTGGACCCCGAAGTCGAGGTTCGTCCCATAGACGGACAGATTGATGATCTGATTGGAGAAATCAATCAGCGTACTGCAAAAGAAGAACGGGTTTTGGTTACAACTCTCACAAAGAAAATGGCGGAAGATCTGACGATCTATTTGCAAAAAGCAGGTATCAAAGTGCGATATATGCACTCGGACATTGGCGCAATGGAGCGTATGGAGATCATTCGGGATTTGCGAATGGCAAAGTTTGATGTCCTGATCGGTATTAATCTATTGCGAGAAGGTTTGGATTTGCCTGAGGTCAGCTTGGTTGCCATTTTGGATGCGGACAAGGAAGGATTTCTGCGCAGCGAAACCAGCCTGATTCAGACGATTGGTCGTGCAGCGAGAAACGCCGAAGGAAAAGTCATTATGTACGCCGATACCGTCACACCATCCATGCGAGCGGCTATTGACGAAACTGCGCGACGCCGCAGTGTCCAGGATGCTTATAACAAAGAGCACGGGATTACACCTAAGACGGTTATTAAATCTGTGCGGGATTTGATTGAGATCTCCTCTCCAACGGCAGAACGGAAAGGCCGGGGCGGCATAAAGATGACCAAAGCCGAAAAAGAACGGGAGATTGCACGCCTGGAAAAACAGATGAAAGAGGCTGCACGGATGATGGAATACGAATACGCAGCCGTTCTGCGCGATCAGATCATCGAATTGCGTGGAAAAAATTAAACGCCTGTGCGGCAAGGGGAGGGGGAGTGGATCCATCCTCACACCTTGCCGCATTTTACTCTTATTGCACTTTTTTGTGGGTGTATTTTATTCCTTTTGAGAAAAATCCAATTTTGAAAGCGGATTGGCTTCAGCGGCTATTTTAAGCTCTGTATTCTCAATATGGGTGTAAATTTGGGTGGTATTCAAATTTTCGTGGCCTAAAACTTCCTGAAGCGTCTTGACATCGACACCGCCGGACAACATCATTGTTGCGGCAGTATGCCGTAGTTTATGTGCGGAAAATTGAGTGGAATCCAATCCCGCTTGGAGAAGCGCTTTTTTGACCAGGCGATGTACCGCTGTAACACTGATGCGATTATTGTCACGGGAACCAAATAATGCCCGGTTATCAGATAAAACTTTTTGATTGCGTTCGACAAGATATGCATCAATTGCCTTCCTGCAGGCGGAACCAAAATAAACAAAGCGTTCTTTGTTGCCTTTGCCGACTACACGGATTCTATCTTCGTAAACATCGGTCAGATTCAGGCCTACCAACTCACTGCGACGGATTCCGCAATTCAGAAACAGCATCAAAATTGCGTAGTCTCGTTTCTCATTTTGACCGGACACTGCTTGTAACAGGGAAGCAGATTGTTCAAAAGTCAGATATTTGGGGAGGCTTTTTCGTATTTTGGGGTACTCTAAATCCGCAACAGGATTTTCTGTAAGCTGTTTTGTCCTTACTGTAAGGTATTTATAAAATGACTTGATTGCGGACAGTTTTCTTGCCCGGGAGGAAGAAGAAATGCCATGCTCAGCAGATCCATGTTCAGAACTCGTTTGCCGGTCATTGGCAAGATAAGATAAAAAGTCAAAGATATCTGAGGTGTCAATATCCTGTATAAAGGCCAAGTCTACGTCTTTGATATCGATATTTTCCAGTTGCGTACTGATCGGCATGTCGCAGCGCATCAGCTTTATAAAGCGAAGAAACATGCGCAGATCTAAATAGTATTCTGATATGGTCAGCGGCGACTGGCCTTTGATATTTTCGTGGTAAATCAAAAATTCTCGCAATACTTGTGGGCAATCAGAATATCGCTGCATAGAATACCTCCTGGAATCATAGTAGATTGGAACTGTCCTTGTACATGCTATCATTATAACATAAATCTTCTTCTAACGCAACAAAATTTTTATTTTGTTGCGTTCATCGCTTCGCAAGAAAAGCAGCGGTGTCTCCACACCGAATGCATAACCGACCGATCCCCCTCTAAGGATATCTATATAAATTTACTGAGAACTTATCAATCTGAAGTTTATGGAAAAAATCACTTTACTTTTTTCCATTTTCCCGGTAAAATAAAGCCAGACATCATCACTTGGGAGGTCAATTTATGAGCGTAAAGAGAATTGGTGTACTTACCAGCGGCGGTGACGCCCCCGGCATGAACCCCTGTGTGCGTGCTGTTGTTCGTACAGCGCTGTATCACGGTTTGGAATGTTATGGCATTCGCCGTGGATGGAACGGTTTGATTACCGGTGATATTATCCGGCTTGATGAGAAAAGCGTTTCTCATACCATAAACCGCGGCGGTACGATTCTATACACTGCTCGCAGCAAGGAATTTATGACTGAGGAAGGTCAGCGCAGAGCAGTCTCTACCTGTAAGTTCCTTGGCCTTGATAGTATCATCGCCATTGGTGGTGATGGTACATTCCGTGGTGCCCAGGCTTTGAGCAAATACGGAATTAATGTAATTGGTATCCCTGGAACGATTGATAATGATATTAGCTGCACCCATTACTGTATTGGATTTGATACAGCTGCCAATACTGCAATCGAGTGTATCGATAAGTTGCGTGATACTATGCAGTCTCATGAGCGGTGTTCTGTTGTTGAGGTCATGGGACGGAATGCGGGCTATCTGGCCATGTATGTGGGTCTTGCTGTGGGTGCCACAGCAGTTTTGGTTCCCGAGGAACCCATTGACTTCGAGCGGGATGTTATTGAGAAAATCCGACAGGCTCGCTTCAATGGCTTCACCCACTACATGATCGTGGTTGCTGAGGGTGCTGGATCTGCGGCCGACATTGCAGCCAAAATTAAAGATGCCATTGACTTGGACCCCCGCGTTACAGTTTTGGGCCATATTCAGAGAGGCGGTACTCCTACCGGCAGAGATCGTGTAAATGCTACGAAAATGGGCTATTTAGCGGTTGAACTGCTGCTCAAAGGCAAAACCAACCGCATTGTTTGCACCCACGACGGCGGATTTACGGATGTCGATATTGAAGAAGGCCTTGCAATGAAGAAGAGCATTCAGCAGATGGAAGTGGATGTTCTCGCAGCAATGACTGGCATTTAAGCACTCCCTCCCCTCTTCCCTATTCTTGCACTAATATACTTTGCGCCGAGAAACATCTGTTTCTCGGCGCATTTCTTAGTTTTTCAAACTTTGCAATGGTGCAGGAATACGTCCACCGCGAGCCACAAACTGCTCGCTGGATTTGTCATGTACGGGCATAACCGGAGCGCTGCCCAGCAGTCCACCCATCTCAACGCGATCGCCAACAACCTTGCTAGGTGCAGGAATAATACGCACAGCTGTGGTTTTGGAATTGACCATACCGATAGCCGCTTCATCCGCAATAATCGCAGAAATGGTGGAAGCTGTTGTATCTCCGGGAACGGCAATCATATCCAATCCCACGGAACACACACAGGTCATCGCTTCCAGTTTGTCCAGGAACAAATCACCCGACTCGGCAGCGGCAATCATTCCCTCATCTTCCGAAACAGGAATAAATGCGCCGGAAAGGCCTCCTACGTGGTTGGATGCCATAACGCCACCCTTTTTTACGGCGTCGTTCAGAAGTGCCAGTGCTGCAGTTGTGCCATGGGTACCGCAAACCTCGAGCCCCATTTCTTCCAAAATTCTTGCCACACTATCGCCTACAGCGGGCGTGGGGGCTAAGCTTAAGTCCACAATACCAAAGGGAATGCCCAGACGCCGGGAAGCTTCCATACCTACCAGCTGGCCCATACGCGTAATCTGGAAGGCAGTCTTTTTGATGGTTTCCGCAACAACGTCGAAAGGCTGACCTTTTACACTCTGCAGTGCATGATAAACCACGCCAGGGCCAGAAACGCCTACGTTCAGAACGCACTCCGGCTCTCCAACGCCGTGGAAAGCTCCGGCCATGAAGGGATTATCTTCGACGGCATTGGCGAATACAACTACTTTTGCGCAGCCAAGTCCATCATTATCGGCGGTCAGTTCTGCCGTTTTCTTGATAATCCTGCCCATTTCCGCAACCGCATCCATATTAATACCAGCCTTGGTAGATCCCACATTGACGCTGGCGCAAACACGCTGTGTAGCTGCCATAGCTTCCGGAATGGAACGCATCAGCTTCCAATCCCCGGTTGTGGCACCCTTTTGTACTAGTGCAGAGAATCCACCAATAAAGTTTACTCCGCAGACCTCAGCAGCAGCATCAAGAGTTCTGGCAATTTCCACATAGGACTCCGTCTGACAAGCTCCGGCAACAATGGAGATAGGCGTCACGGAAATCCGCTTATTTACAATGGGAATGCCAAATTCTTTTTCAATATCTTCCCCCACCTTCACCAAATTTTTGGCACAAGTGGTGATTTTTTTGTAAATCTTTGCACAGCAAACACTCAAGTCGGGATCGCAGCAATCCATTAGACTGATACCCATGGTAATGGTTCGGATGTCCAAATGCCGCTTGTCAATCATATCCTGGGTTTGCAGAATATCATTTTGATTCAACATGGTGTTACCTCAAATGCGATGCATGGCTTCGAAGATGTCCTCACGCTGGACGCGGATGGAAAGGCCCATTTCTTTGCCGATTTCGTCCATTTGTGTAATCAAGTCACCCAAAGGCAAATTGCACATAGAAACTTCTGTCACCATCATCATGGTAAAATATCCCTGCATAACCGTCTGGCGGATATCCAATACGTTAACGTTATATTTTGCAAGGGCAGTACAAACACCAGCAATGATGCCAACCCGATCCTGCCCCACTACGGTCACAATCGCTTTCATTTTACTCTCCTTTTTGATTAGACCTCATAGTCTGCCGCAACACGCTGAGCCAGCAAATGGGTAAAGTGTATTTTAGCCTCCAGGTGGAGCGGATGGACAGCATATGCTCGCAGCGCATCCTGACTTTCGAACTCAGAGTACAATGCATAATCCATACCGTTAAATGCCTGACGGATTTCCAGATGCAGCAATCCAGGGATTTTCCCAACTAAGTGTTCCAGTACAGATGCAATCAGTTTCACGGATTCGCCTTTTTCTACGCCCTCCTTGAAGGTGTATAAAACAATATGTTTGACCATGAAGTTTCCTCCTCAATGTTCTGTCATGATTTGAAAAATACCGGGACTGCGAACAGCCCCGGTATCCGCTTTACAAATTACTCAGCATCCTCAGCAGGCTGCTCCAGCAGTGCACGGATGGACAGAGAAATGCGCTTGTTCTCGGCGTCAACGTCAGTAATCTTTACCTTCACTTCCTGACCCTCAGACAGCACATCCTCGGGCTTACCGATACGACGGTCCGCAATCTGAGAAATGTGAATCAGGCCATCCACGCCGGGCAGAATTTCTGCGAAGGCGCCGAAGGTCATCAGCTTCACAACCTTGGCATCCACCACATCACCAACGTTATAGTTGGTCATGAACTGGTTCCAGGGGTTCATCTCAGCGGTCTTGTAACCCAGAGAGATCTTGTGCTTCTCGGGATCGAAGGAGATAACGTAAACATCAATCTCGTCACCGACCTTGACAACATCAGCAGGAGTCTTGATCCGGTTCCAGCTCAGTTCGGAAACGTGAACCATGCCGTCAACACCGCCAATATCCACAAAAGCGCCGTAAGAAGTCAGAGACTTGACAACGCCATGATACTTCTTGCCGTTCTCAATCTCAGCCCAAATTTTCTCCTGAGCAGCCTTACGGGTCTCAGAAGTAACAGCGCGGATGGAGCCGATAACACGGCGACGAGCCCGGTTAACCTCGGTGATCTTCATCTGGACAGTTTTGCCAACCATACCAGCCATATCGCCGCCCTTGGCAATACCGGACTGAGAGGCAGGAATGAACACACGGATGCCCTTCACGTTGGCGACCAGGCCGCCCTTGTTTTCCTCGGTAATGGTGCCTTCCACAGTGGTCTTGTCCTCCACCCAGGCAGCCATGTCGTCCCAAACCTTCAGGCCGTCCAGCTTCTTCTTGGACAGCTGCACAGTGCCTTCCTGATCGTTCACACGGACAACAAATACCTCGATTTCGTCGCCAACCTTCAGGATATCCTCAGGCTTCACAGAAGGATCGGTGCTGACTTCGTCATAAGGGATGTAGCCGGCATGCTTGGTGCCCAAATCAACCTGGACTTCGGTGTTGCCAATACCGGTAACGGTGCCAATGACCTTATCTCCTGTATTTAAAGTCTTGATGGACTGCTCGAGAAGTTCGGCAAAGTTCTCCTCCTGTACAGTCTCAACATTGATAGTTTCGCTCATAGTCTTATTGACCTCCTTTATAATCCACGCCGGAGTTGACGCACCGGCCGTGATTCCAACATCAGTGACACCGCAAAAACCCTCCGACCGAAGTTCGGATGCATTGTCCACCAGGAAAACCCGGCTGCAGTGTTCTCGGCAAATCATAGCGAGACGGCCTGTGTTGGAACTTTTGAGGTCTCCGACAACGACCATGGCCTGACAAGATCGGCTTAATTCTGCTGCTTCGTTTTGCCTATACTCAGTTGCTCTACATATTGTATCAAAAATTTTCAAGTTAGTAAACTGTTTTTTTGCAAATTCAACGCACGTTTTCCACAAAAATTCTGTAGAAGTCGTTTGCGAAACCATGCAAATCGCCAAATTCTTAAGATTTTCTTGCGACGCGCACCATGATTCCAGTGCTTCTTTGCTCTCAAAAACCTGGCAGTGGTGACACCAACCAGCAATTCCCTCTACCTCCGGATGGGTAGGCGTGCCAATAATAATGGGAAGCCTTCCCTCTTCCTCTGCTTTGCTGACAATGTCGTGAATACGTTTTACAAAGGGACAGGTTGCATCCACGATTTCTACATTGCGGCTGTTCAGCCGCTCAAACACATTCCGAGAAACACCGTGGGAACGAATGATTACGGTATCTCCTGGTTGCGCTTGTTCTGGCGTATCGATGACACGGATACCCATTTTCTGAAATTTCTCTACAACATGGCGGTTATGAATAATGGGGCCAAGGGTAACCACTTGTTTACCGGATTTCGCTGCTTGCTCAACCAGGTCCACTGCCCTACTGACGCCGAAACAGAACCCGGCACTTTTGGCAACTCGGATACTCATTTGCCCACCTTCTTCTCCACAATCTCCTTAATGGCGGCAATAACAGCATCGATATCCATATGAGAAGTGTCCAGCTTTACAGAGTCTCTTGCAGGCTTCAATGGCGCAATCTCTCGATGGGTATCCTGATAATCCCGCTGCTGGATTTCCTGAAGAATTCGGTTGTAGTCCGCCTTTTGGCCTCGCTCCAGCAGTTCTTTCGTGCGGCGATTTGCCCGCACTTCTGCCGATGCCGTCAGGAAAATCTTGACCGTAGCTTTGGGCAGCACAACAGTGCCAATATCTCTGCCGTCCATGATCACATTGTGCTCCAATGCTACCTGACGCTGCATATCCAGAAGCATTTCTCGGACGATTGGCTGAGCAGAGACCAAACTTGCTTTCTGAGAAATTTCTTGTGTACGGATATCAGCTGTGACATCCATACCGTTCATAATCATGTGCTGGACTCCGTCATCATCGTATTCAATGCCGACTGTCAGCTCATCAATATAACGGCTGATACCATCAGCATCTTTGGGGCTGATTCCCCATAGATCAAAAAAATAGGCAACGGTACGGTAAATGGCACCGGTATCCACATAGTAATATCCCAATTCTTTGGCAAGACGCCGGGCAATGGTACTCTTCCCTGCTCCTGCGGGGCCATCGATGGCAATGGATATGTACTTAGGCATATTGCATCCTTCTTTCTGTGTACATCGTTATGATTCCTGTTTATTACGAAGTTTTGTCAGAATGGAGGCCTCTCTTCTGACTACTTCTTCGGGAGTAAGACCAAGCTGTGCCCCGGATTGTTCAGGCGTCAGAGGCATTCCTCCCTCCAACCCAAAACGAAGTGTCAAAAGCTTTGCATCGATTTGATCCAAACCGGAAAGCAGATCCAGAATCCGGGCTCTGCTTTGAAACTGTGCAGTATCCTCTACAGCTTGGTTCTCTGCCTCATCTTCCTCAACTGGATCTGGCTCCTTTTTGACCTGCGCAAGTAGACGTGCATCCTCCAGCATTTTCCTGACAGATTCCGCTTCTTCCACGCTCATATGGAGCTCCAGGGCAATTTCTTCCAGAGTGGGATTTCTACCGAACTCTCCCAGCAGCCGCTCATCTACAGCTCGATAGTCTTCCAAAGCTGTCCGCATTTTTTGCCCGATTCCGTTGGAACGGGCCTGCAATGTTACCGCTTTTGCCATATACAGGCGAATCCAGCGGTCTCGAAAAGCCGAATAGTCCCCATAGTGATAATTGCGGATTGCCTGCCACAAGCCCAAGCTTCCCTCTTGGATTAGATCCAACAGCAAGACACCATACCCCACATGTTCACAGGCCAGTTCAATAACCCGACTTAGTCCAAGTGTTGTCAGCGCCTCCATGGCAGTTTCATCCCCTGCCGCACAGCGTAGGGCAAGTTGATCTGAATCTGCACAGACAGGAACTTGTGCAACCTCTTCCAGATACAAACGAAGAGGGTCACTTTCTTCCAACGCTGCAGGGGTAAGACCATTTTTGACCAGTTCCATTTCCCGGCGCAGACGAACTGCAGCTTCTCCGTTTCCGCCAACTCTGGGCAGGTCGGAGATATCCAGAATCATGCGGCCGGTTTCAATATCTTCCAAAGCATCATCCAGCACCTGCTCGTCTTCTTCCTCCAGCATAGCCAGAAGATGGGCTGCAGAGATGCAATCCCCCATTTGTTTGGTGAGGCGATATGTATCCCAAGGGCTTTCCCCAAAGGAAAATTCCAGATCATTCATTCAGAAAATCCTCCAATCCAAAGCTAGCACCGTTCTTTTGCAGTTTTTCTATCGCCTGCCGCTCGATCTGCCGGACTCGCTCTTTGGAAATGCCCAGCATTTTCCCGATTTCCTCCAGAGAGTAGCAAGTTCCATCTTCCATGCCGAAGTGCAGCCGCAGGATTTTCTGCTGACGAGCATTCAGCGTCGCCAGCAAACGGTTCAGTGTTTTTTCCAATTCCTGACGGACCAATTCCTCGTAGGGCTGAGGAGACTGGGCATCCCCAACCAGATTGCCCAAAGTTCCGTCTTCCTCTTCCCCTACTGCAGAATCCAGAGAGCAAATATCCGGAGACAGCTGCAGCAGTTCTTCTACCTTGCTTTCAGGAATTCCACTTTTTTCCGCAATCTCTCCAACGGTTGGTTCCTCTCCGGTTTCTTGCCGAAGCGCGGTGCGCACAGTGGCAATTTTACGCATCCGCTCAGCAGTATGCAAAGGCACCCTAATTGTTCCGGCATGGTTCAACAAGCACCGGGTAACGCCCTGCCGTATCCATTTGGTAGCGTAGGTCGAGAACCGATAGTCTAACGTGTAGTCGAACTTTCGGGCAGCTGCCAGCAACCCGATACTGCCCTCCTGGATCAAATCCAACAAGGCTACGCCACGTCCGGCATATTCCCGAGCAATGGATACCACCAATCGAAGATTGGAATTGACCATCTGACGGATGGCATCTTCATCGCCAGCAGCGCAACGCCGGGCAAGCTCTTTTTCCTCTTCCGCTGTGAGCCGGGGAAATTTCCGAATCTCGCTGAGAAACTGACGCACATCGTCTTCACCGGCGCTGACGGGGACCTGTGTTTGCTCTTCTAAGTGCTCTGTCATTCTTTATATCCTTTACGTTTTTTCAAATTCTCACGCATGGCCATAATGTCCGCATCGGTTTTAACTTCTTCTGCTTGATGCTCCTGTCCAATGGTACGCAAACAATCTTCCAATGCTTCCTCACTCACCGGGCCATCCTGACGCTGTAAGATTCCCGCCACATGAGACATCTCTTCCTGCGTCAAATCCGCCAGGCCGCTGAGAGATACTTCATAACCATTTTTATACCGTTCATTCAACTGCCCGTAGACCTTGCCCAACAGTTCTGACGAAAACATTTCCGGCTGAAGGTTCTGCGTTTTGTTCAGCAGTGCCGGTTCTCGCAAAATCAGTGCCAGCAGCATTTCTTCCGCCATAGCTGACTTCATATTGCCGTAGCGGATGTTGCGGCTTTTGGGCTGCAGAGAACGCGCTGGTGCCAGATCCAGCTTCTCCTGCTGCTTCTTTTCCCGGGCAATACGGCGTTTTCTGGCACGGTCAATTTCCAGCTTCATTGCATCCGGACTGATTCCTGCCAGTTCAGCCACACGTCCACCATAAACTTCCCGCTGAACGGCACTGCTCAAGGTCCCGACAAGTTCCGCCGATTCCTGGAGATATTTGACTTTCTGGTCATCTTCCTGGAGGTTATATTTTCTGGCAATGGCGTTGAGCTGGTATTCTATCCGATTTGAGGATTCCTCCAACAAAATCTTGAACCGATCCGCCCCATATTTTTTCAGGAATTCATCCGGGTCTTTGGCATCGCGCATTTGTAATACCTTGACTTGCAGACCAGCTTTTTCCAAAATGGGAATGGCGCGCTGACTGGCATTTTGGCCGGCGGCATCTCCGTCATAAATCAGAACCACTTGATCGGTATACCGGGACAGCAAGTTGGCACCATCTTCTGTCAGGGCGGTTCCCAGGGATGCTACCGCACAGTCAAAGCCATATTGATGCAGCGAAATTGCATCCATGTATCCTTCCACCAAAATCAGGTAACCAAGTTTGCTCTTCTTGGCAAGGTTCAGGGCAAACAAATTCTTGCGCTTGTTAAAAATCAAAGTCTCCGGAGAATTCAAGTATTTTGCGGCAGATTTATCTTTATCATTCATAATCCGTCCGCCAAATCCAACGACATTCCCTCGGACGTCAATAATGGGAAACATCAGTCTGTCCCGGAAACGGTCAAAAAGATTTCCATTTTTCCGGGATATGGTCACCAGACCGGAATCCCGAAGTTCCTGATCGGTGTACCCTTTCCTGCGCAGTGTGTCTACCAGATCCGTCCAGCTTTCTGGCGCATAACCGATTCCGAAGCGAGTCAGTGTCGCTTTGCTCATCCCTCGGTTTAAAGCATACTGCAGTGCAGAGGCTCCTGCTGGAGCATACAACTGCGTATGAAAGAAACGAGCAGCTTCCTTATGCAGCACCCAAAGCCGCTCCTGCTGGCGATAGCGGCTCTGATACTGCTCATCCTCCGGCACTTCCATCCCCGCACGTTTGGCCAGGGCTCGAACGGCGTCCGGATAGCTTAATCCCTCAATTTCCATCTGAAAATTGATCACGCTGCCACCTTTATGGCAGCCGAAACAATAGTAAATCCCCTTGTCTGGAGCTACGGAAAAGGAGGCAGTTTTCTCTCCGTGGAATGGGCATAAGCCAAACAAATTGGAGCCGGAACGTTTCAGTTGTACATATTGACCAACCACATCTTCTATGGGGTTTCGAGCAGTCAGTTCATCCAAAAAAGCGGGTGGGAATGCCATAGGTATCTTCTCTTTTCTTGCTGAAAATCACACAGTCCAACCATACATATCTCGTTTGGCTGCATTATAGCACATTATCCCCGGACATTCCAGCCCATGGGAATGAAAATCTCTTTGTACTTATCCACGGCGTAGTTATCTGTCATGCCGGCGATATAATCGCAGACAGTTCGTTCCATGCCGTCAAAACTCAGCTGCGGCTGAAAATCTGCTGGCAGAGCTTCCGGGTGGGAAATATAGTATTCAAACAGTCGCCCCAACATAGCTTTGGCTTTACTTTCCTCGCTTTTGGCTACGGGATTACGGTACACCCGTTCAAACATAAACGCCCGCAGATCTTTTAGGGCTTTATCCACCGAAGCCGACAAGCAAATGTAACCCGCTTCCCGGGAAGTTCGGATCAAATCCGTTACCAGAGAATTGATACGCTGGCTGTGGGTATTTCCCAGGACATCGGAGATTGCCCGGGGAATATCGTCGTTGGTCAAAATATTGGCGCGGATGGCATCGTCAATGTCGTGGTTGACATAGGCAATCTGGTCAGAGCGGCGCACGACCTGACCTTCCAGACTTTCCGGCCAACTGGCTCCGGTGTGCTTGAGAATTCCCATACGTACTTCGTATGTAAGATTCAGGCCTTGGCCATCTTTTTCCAGATAGTCTACCACCCGCAGGCTCTGCTCATTGTGACGGAAGGGTTTTCCCAAGCAGTCAGTGAGGGCCGCTTCACCTGCATGTCCAAAGGGCGTGTGACCCAGGTCATGCCCCATGGCAATGGCTTCGGCTAAATCTTCATTCAGACCCAATGCACGGGTCATAGTACCGGCAATTCGAGAAACTTCCAAGGTGTGGGTCATACGAGTGCGGTAGTGATCCCCCTCCGGCTGTAAAAACACCTGGGTTTTGTGCATCAGACGACGAAAGGCTTTGCTGTGCACAATGCGGTCAATATCCCGCTGATAGCAGGTCCGCACATCCTCCAGACGTGGTTCTTCGTGGCGGGGGCGGCCTTTACTTCTGTCTGCAAAACATGCCAACGGATTCAGCCGTTTGTGTTCCTGACGTTCAATTTCTTCCCGCACTGTCATCGCAATTGTTCCCCCTTAAGTATTCACAGGAAAGGCACGATACTCCTTTCCGGTTTCCATACCTTCTACGTTGCCGCTTGTGAGATCCGTCAGACGCTCCAAAAAAGGCTCCGCCTGCTGCTCGGGAAAAAGCAGTTCCATCTCCACTTCTGAGCCAAAGTCAGTCTGCCGAATGATGCCGCCAAAAGCCATGACCTCCAGTTTCACCCGCTCATAAAAGGAATAGGGACATGGCACATAAAGTACCGTCCACACGCGCTTCATAGATTTTCCTGCGGCATCAACGCTGATTTTGGCACCTTTCGTATAAGCCCGAACCAAGCCACCAGCGCCCAAGAGAATACCGCCGAAATACCGAGTTACTACGCACACAACATTGAACAGGCCCTCTCGCTGCAGGACCTGCAGGATAGGCATTCCGGCGGTTCCTCCAGGCTCTCCATCATCAGAAAAGCGAACAGCGCCGTTGTGGATAATATAAGCCCAGCAATTATGAGTAGCATCATAGTGCTGTTTCTTCATCTGTTGAATTTTATCCAAGGCTTCTTCTTCGGTCTCAACAGGCCAAATCCGTCCGATAAACCGGGACTTTTTCTCTGTAAACTCCGCTTCTCCAAATTGGGTAGGAATCAGGTATTCCTCCAAAACTTCAGCACTCCTTCACAACATACTGCCGTAGGCGGCCGAATAAGATCTCGTCGAGAATGGTATCCACAACAATTCCATCTGCGGTATATTCCACGCTTTTTACCTGTGCGTTGTCATGCAGCGTTTCCACCATACCGCCCATGGAATAGGGCAAACACACCTGTACGTGGTGGCGCCGACGATCCAGTGCCGTTTCAATTCCCCGTAGCAGATCATCCATGTGAAGACCTCGTTTTGCGGAAATCGCAACCACATCCGGTCCAACAGGAATATCTTCGGAGTATACTAAATCAGCCTTGTTATAGCAGCGAAGCACAGGCGTTTCCGGTTTTGCCAGCTTGGCAATCAACTTGTCAACCACCGCAATATGGGACTCCAGATAGGGATCGGAAGCATCAATCACATGCAGCAGGAGGTCTGCATATTCCAGTTCTTCCAAGGTTGCATGGAAAGCGTTGACCAAGTGGTGGGGCAATTTGGCGATAAAGCCAACGGTGTCCGACAAAATCACGTCCAGGTTGTCCGACACATGCAGCAGCCGTGAAGTGGTATCCAAGGTATCAAACAGCCGATTGTTTGCCGGAATACCGGCGCCTGTGAGCTGGTTGAGCAAGGTGGATTTTCCGGCGTTTGTGTAGCCTACAATGGCGACTACCGGGACGGAGTTTTTCATACGCCGTTCCCGCTGGATACTGCGTACTTTCCGAACCTGCTCCAGTTCCTCTTCCAGACGATTGATCCGTTCCCGAATATGGCGCCGGTCAGTCTCCAATTTCGTTTCACCGGGACCCCGTGTACCAATTCCGCCGCCTTGACGGCTCAGGCTGGCGCCCATGCCGGACAGCCGTGGTAACAAATATTTGTACTGGGCCAGCTCCACTTGGAGTCTGCCTTCCTTGGTTTTGGCGCGTTGGGCAAAAATATCCAGAATTAAGGCACTGCGGTCCAAAACCGTAACGCCAATTATCTCTTCCAATGCCCGAATATTGCCAGGAGAAAGCTCATTGTCAAAAACCACCATCGTAGAACCCGTAGCTTCTACCAGCATTTTCACTTCCAATGCCTTTCCTTCGCCGATAAAGCTGTGCGAATCCGGGGTATGCCGATTTTGCAGTACTTTTCCCGTGCAGAATCCCCCTGCCGTCTCCAGCAGCGCTTCCAGTTCCTTTAAGGTGGCTTCCGTAGCTGTTTGATCTTCGGGGAAACAGTCCGCATTAAGTCCCACCAATACAGCTCGCTCCTGTACGGATTGTTCAAAATTGGATTCCATAATACCTCCGTGACACATCCCAATGGGGACAGCAAATCTGTTTTTCCTAGTATACCATACATTGCTCGGCAGACACAACTGCTTTCCCATGGAAAATTTGTAAATAAAATAAAAAATCCGCACCACGTTTCCGTAGTGCGGATTGCAGATGTCTTACTTCAGGCCAAAACGCTTGTTGAAACGATCAACACGTCCACCGGTGTCAACCAGCTTCTGCTTGCCGGTATAGAAAGGGTGGCACTTGGAGCAGATCTCAACACGAATGTCCTTCTTGGTAGAACCGGTGGTAAAGACATTGCCGCATGCACAGCGAATGGTGGTCTGTTCGTACTTGGGATGGATACCTTCCTTCATCTTCGTTCACCTCTTTCTTATCAGTTAAAGGGCATAACTGCCCTAAGCAATCTTTAATCGCCCGGATATAATATCACATCATGTCAAAGATTGCAAGTGTTTTTTTCAGAATTTTTGAAAAAACAAAATCAGGTAGCAAAATGAATGTCAAAAATCAAGAAATTCTGCTATCACAGCAGATGTGAAGGCATTTTTCGATTTCGAAAATAGTACTCTCGATCCTGTTGCCCAATGCTGCGCATGACTCGGCAGGGATTGCCTACTGCGACGACATTTGCAGGGATATCCCGGGTAACAATACTGCCAGCTCCAATAACGCTATTATCACCGATGTTTACACCAGGTAATACAATCACGCCAGCACCAAGCCAACAATTCTTGCCGATGTGCACCGGCATGTTAAATTGCAATCCTTGCTGGCGGAGCTGCGGAAAAATAGGATGGCCTGCCGTAGCGATGGTTACATTCGGACCAATCATGGTATAGTCACCAATGTAAATATGCGTATCATCTACCAGTGTCAGATTAAAATTCGCATAAACGCCCTTGCCCAAATGAACATGCCGTCCGCCAAAATTAGAGAAAAATGGGGATTCAATATAGCACCCATCCCCTGCTTCGGCCAGCATTTCTTTCAATTTCTGCTCTCGCTTTTCCAACTGTATATGAGGAATATTGTTGTAATCCTTCAGGCTATCTAAAAAGCCAAGTTGTTCTTTTAGGATCTCAGGATCCATGGGCAGATAAATCTCCCCGCTATGCTGTTTCTCTTTAATATTCATAGTACTCCATTAAAAGGCCCAGTTGCCATTGCGGAAGATGGGAACAACTTTACCATCGGCACAGGTTGCGTCGATGTTCATGCTGTCACATCCAATCATAAAATCCTCGTGGATCATGGAATCATTCAAGCCCATCTCCCGGCACTGTTCCAAGGTCTTGTTCTGGTAGTCCTGGATCGTGTCAGCGTAACCCATGCCCAGAGCCAGATGGCAGGCTGCATTTTCATCAAACAAGGTGTTGTAGAACAGAATCCCGCTTTCACAGATGGGGCTCTTTTGCGGCACCAGCGCACACTCTCCCAGATAAGCTGCGCCTTCGTCCATGGAAATCATGGCATTGAGCAGCTCCTCCCCTGCTTCCGCCTTGGCTTCCACGGCTTTTCCGTTTTCAAAGCGGATCGAGAAATTCTCAATCAGCTGTCCCCGATAGGAAAGAGGCTTTGTGGAATAGACGATACCTTCCGCCAGGCCCTTCTTAGGAGAAATGAAGCATTCTTCCGTGGGAATATTCGCATTGAACGGTATCCCCTGAAGGCTGGTGTCTCTTCCTCCCCGCCAGCAGCCTTCATCCATCATCCCCACCGTCAGGTCAGTACCGTTTTCGGCAGTATAGTGAAGAGAGCGGATATTCAGGCTGTTCAAGTAGTCGCAACGCTTTGCCAGGTCCGCATTGTGCTCTTCCCAGGCTTTCACCGGGTCTTCTGTCACACGCGCAGTATCCAGGATAGCCTCCCAGAGCTTTTCTACGGCAAGGCTTGTACGCATGCCAGGGAATACTTTCTTTGCCCAAGCTTCTCCAGGGACGGCAGCAATGCACCACTGGTCACGGTTTTCCCGACGATCCCGATAGGGTTTCAGAATGGGATAAGACATCTGTCTAGCCTTGGTGACTTTCTCCATGTTGATGCCTTTTAGACCGTCAGGGTCAGACGACTCCAAGTGAATTCGGGCAGGCAATACCTGACAGAAGTGTTCCTGGCGAGCTTCCTGCCAAGCTTCTACGGCACCCAGTGTTTTGACAGACTGGTAGCGAACATGCAGCTTCTGTAAGGGCTGATAGTTCCACTCGACAACAACCTTTTTCGCTTTCGCCTTATAAGCCTCTTCGACTACCATTTTTACAAATTCCGGCTGGTCCAGGTCGGCATAAATCATGACTTCCTGATCTTTTTGCACATTCACGCCACAGCGGACAATGAGACGTGCATATTCTCTGAGACGAGTTTTTTTCATAATTAGCGCTCCTTTGCTGTAACTTTTGCTATCCTACCAGATTTTACCCAAAAGGTCAATCTTTCTTGCAATCAATTGACAATTCGTTTATAATTACAAAATCCATTTATAGATTTGAGGGATTGACTTATGCTGACGAAAGAACAATTTCATCAGAAAATTGCAGAGGGTCTGCGAATTCTGGACGGCGCCACCGGTTCCAACCTGCGCAATGCCGGGATGCCGAAAGGCTGCTGCGCAGAACAATGGATTTTAGAGAATCCAGAGCCGTTGATTGCCCTGCAGCGCGCCTATGCCCAAGCTGGGAGTCAGATTATCTACGCTCCTACGTTTCAAGCGCAACCAATAGCATTGAAAGCTGTAGGATTGGATAATCAAACAGAAAGAATTAACGCTGATTTAGTCGCACTTAGCCGCACTGCGGCACCGGAATGCCTGATCGCAGGAGACTTGACAACGCTTGCGACATTTTGTGACAGCTGGGATCCGGATTGCTTTGAACTGCTGGTAGATAACTACCGCTGCCAGATTCGCGGGCTAATCGATGGTGGTTGTGACCTGCTGGTGGGAGAAACCCTGCTGTATCCACAGGAAGCTGAGGCAATTCTTACGGCCGCAGAACTGGAAGGTTCAGGTGCTGTTATGTACAGCTTTACGATGCAAAGTGACGGTGCGCTTTTATCTGGCACTGATGCAGTTCCTGTCTTACAGGACTTAGAGCAAGCAGGCGCTGCGGCAGTAGGATTTAACTGTGTCGCAGCGGATGTTTTAACGCCGTCTTTGGTCAGCAGGCTTCGCAGATATATAAAAGGGCCGCTGATTTGCAAACCCAATGCCGGTATACCTACCATCGATTCCGACGGAATTGCTGTCTATTCCCAGACACCGGAGGAGTTCGCCGCAATTATGGCGCAGTGTACCGCCAACGGAGCGAACCTATTGGGCGGTTGCTGCGGTACTGAGCCAAAGCATATCAAAGCTTTCGCTTCATTGTGATAACGCCGGTAAATTGTTGCGAATTAACAGAATTAAACCAGTAAAATTTCTTTAACAAAATAGGCAAATTTTTCTTTGGCTATTGCCTATTTCGTCGAATTTTGTTATACTGTGTCATATGAAAAATAGAATTCATCTTTATGTCAGCCGTAAAAATGTGCTGACCTGGCTGATGGCATTTTGCATGGTGGCGTCGGCAGTGACCCGCATTGCGTTTCCCGGTTTGAAAGGGTCCGAGGATTCGCTGTATGTGTGGAGTCAAATCGTTCTGCCTATTGTGACACCCCTGCTGTATGCTGCCATTGTCCTCACGAACGGTGATGAGCTGTTCTATAAGACCGCTATTCCTGTGTGGATGATGATTCTGTATGCTGGAATCTGGATCAATCAGAATGTGGCAAATCGCATGATGGTTCTGCTATTCTGGATTGCGCTGGTATTCTTTGGCTGTGTCTATACAGATATCACCTCCGGACATCGAGGCGGTTCCGCCTTTCTCCTGTTCCCCTTGTTCTTGCTCCCCTTGGGATTTTTGCTGTATTTTCATCGAATCGGATTGATACACAGAGATATGGTAGTGATTCATCGCTGTTTACCGGATGCTCTGATGTTGTGTGGACTTTTGCTGCTGTCACTTGCTATTCGTCTGCACCCGCTTGGGGAATATCATCCAACTTGGGGAGACCGTTCAGATGGTCGCCGGATTCGTTCCTTGCCTCCTATGAGCCAGATCTCTCCTTATATCATGGTTACCCGCAATACTTCTGCTAACTACTATGAGGATTCTCTGGAAATCAGTCATGTAGATCGCTACATCCGTCAGAAGCGTCGGGAAGGGCTGACGAATTTTGGTATTCTTCATGTTCTGCTTGCCAGTTATGTTCGGGCGCTGTGTAAATATCCTGCGCTGAATCGATTTGTTTCTGGTCAGCGTGTTTACTCCAGAGGAAATGATATCCAGTACTGTATGGTGGTCAAAAAAGAAATGACAACCGATTCCCCGGATACAGTTATCAAAGTGCACCTGTCTCCCACAGACACCGCTGATGATGTATACAAAAAGCTTCAAAGCGCAATAGAAGGCGTAAAGCATACCGCCTTGGATTCCACTTTTGATAATACTGCAGGTATGTTTACGCTGATTCCTGGTATCTTCCTGAAGTTTACTTTCTGGGCGCTAAAAACCATGGATTATTTTGGTTTGCTGCCGAAATTCCTTTTAGAAGTAAGCCCGTTCCATGGTTCCCTGTTCTTTACTTCCATGGGAAGTCTGGGAATTCCGCCGGTTTTCCACCATTTGTATGACTTTGGCAATCTTCCAGTTTTTGGAGCATTTGGCATGAAGCGCCGGGCTTATGAGTTGGGAGAAGATGGCACCGTTATTCAGAAAAAATATGTGGACGTGAAATTTACATTGGATGAACGAATTGCGGATGGCTTCTACTATGCCGCTTTTCTCAAACACTATAAGCGCATTTTACAGCATCCTGAAATTCTGAACCACCCCCCAGAGGAAATACTGAATGACATCGATTGAAACAAAAATGGATATTCTGGCTCACCTGTCGGATTCGTACCGCTGGAAAACCATTTTTCATTATGCGGATCAGGTTGACTCCACCAATGACCAGCTGAAAATCATGGCACGGCAAGGAGCACCCCATGGTACTGTTCTGGCGGCAGGAGCGCAAACCGGCGGTCACGGAAGATTGGGGCGCAGCTTTCACTCCCCTCAGGATACTGGGATATACCTCAGCATTTTGCTGCGCCCTCAGTGTGTTCCGACAGAACTGATGCACCTTACTTGCGCCTCCGGTGTTGCCATGTGCCAGGCCGTTGAGCAGGCAGCGGGATTTCGCCCCAACATCAAATGGACAAACGATTTGGTGTATGATAAGCATAAATTGGGCGGAATCCTGACAGAAATGGGACTTACACCCCAAGGTGCTGTGGATTACGCGATTGTTGGCATTGGAATTAACTGTTGCCAGAAAGCATCCGATTTCCCAGAGGAAATTCGATCTGTGGCAGCATCCTTGGAAATGGCCGCAAAGCACCCGGTATCTCGGGAAGCTTTGGCAGCGGCAATGATGGAGTCCCTGCAGGAAATGTCCGATACCCTTTTTAATCGTAAAGAACAGATACTGGTGCAGTATCGTAAGGATTGTATCACCATTGGCAAGGAAATTTCCCTGATTCGCGGTGATGAAGTCCGTCGGGGTACTGCCTTGGATGTGGACGATAACGGTGCGCTTGTGGTAGCATTTTCAGACGGTACGGTGGAATCGGTAAACTCCGGTGAAGTCAGTGTCCGTGGGATGTATGGCTATGTTTAGTGCTATTTTGTAAATAGTGCGAATTGTTATTGCTTTTTCTAAGTATATTGGTTATACTGAATAACAGGCATAAGAAATACTTTTGGAGGTCAATTTTATGAAAGCTCTGAATTCGATTTTGAAAGTCCTCACTGCCCTGGCTGCCATTGCTGGTGTGATCTACATCGTTGCCACTTACGGTGAGCAGATTGTTGCATGGTCCAAGCGTATGCTGGCTGCCATGTCCAGATGTCCTGGCGTGGAATTTGAGGCGAAAGTTAATTTGGTGGATCAAGATGCTACTGATGCTGAGCAGGAAGGCACCGAAGAGGCTGTTACTGTTCCCGCGGAAGAAACTGCCGAGCCTGTGGTTTCTGAGCACGAGCCTGTGGCGGAGGAGAACGATTTCGCGGAGTAATTAAATAATTTTAACCTTCCCGGAATGGTGCTACACTGTTTCGGGAATTTTATTTACAGTATAATGCAAAGCGTACTTGACAAATATTGCAAAGCTTGCTATACTAAATTTACAAAGTTAACTTAGCATTATAAATTAAGCACGAAATCAGGACGTGTTTGCCTTATGAAAACAAAAATCCGGGAATTGCGAAAGGCACGTAAACTTTCTCAAGAGGAACTGGCAGGTGCTGTGGGTACCACACGGCAAACAATCACTTCAATTGAGGTTGGAAAATATACCGCTTCCCTTCCTCTTGCCTATAAAATTTCGCATTATTTTGGGCTAACAATTGAAGAAGTATTTGATTTTTCCGACTTGGAGGACTAATTATGGAGGATTATAAAGAAAAGTTGAAGCTGCAGAACTGGATTCTCGGATGCTGCTGTACCATACTCGCCTGTTTCTGTGTTTTGGGATTTCTAGCAGAAATGGGAATTCTGGAACTGACACCTATTACCGGAGATAGTCACTGGAAATCTCAGTGGCGAGGAGGCATCAGCGGCGCGTCCTTTGGTATTTTGATATTGTTGCTTATCGGTTTGATTCGCAATTTGAAGGCGATGAAAGATGAGAAAGAATTGAAAAAATTATACATCAAAGAGCATGATGAACGTAAAATTCAAATACAAACCGCAGCTCAGGCTGCCGGTTGCCGCACCTTCTTGATTGTTGGCTTGGTCGCAGCTATCGTAGCCGGCTATTTTCATATGGTAATCAGCATCTCGATTCTTTGCAGTGTTTTTGCCCAGTCCATTCTGACGCTGATCTTCAAATTATTTTATAGCAAAAAATACTGATTTATAAAAACCCCTGTTACCGGATTTTTTCGGTAACAGGGGTTTGGCCTTAATCAAAATTAGTTAAAATTTCTACCAGCATCTTTACGCAAAGTTCCATGTCTTCTACAGGAATATACTCAAATCTACCATGGTAGTTCTCACCACCGGTGCATAGATTCGGACATGGCAGGCCTTCATAGCTTAACCGGGCGCCATCTGTCCCTCCGCGAATGGGTACTTCTTTTGCATCCATGCCAACTGCCTGCATGGCGGCTTTAGCTCGCTCCACAACAAAGAAGCAAGGTTCAATACATTTTTTCATATTGAAATAGCTATCTTGTATGGTAAGTTCCAACGTACCCTTCCCGTATTTGCTGTTAATAAAATCAGCAGCAGCATGCATTGTCTCTTTCTTTTGCTGAAATTTATCCAGGTCATGATCCCGGATAATATAGTGCAGCTCAGACTGTTCTACCTGCCCTTTCATATCCGTCAGGTGGAAAAATCCTTCGTATCCTTCCGTATATTCTGGGCGCTGATAAACAGGAAGCAGACCAGCAAATTCCATCGCAATCAGCTGGGAATTGACCATCTTCCCTTTTGCAGAACCGGGATGGATATTCAGCCCATGGACAACCACCTTTGCCCCTGCCGCATTGAAATTCTCATACTCAATTTCGCCCAGAGTGCCGCCGTCTACTGTGTAGGCATACTCTGCACCAAAGCCTTTGACATCAAAATAGTCTGCTCCCTGACCAACTTCCTCATCCGGGGTAAAACCGATCTTCAACGTAGCATGCCGTCTGCCGCTGGTCAGCAGTGCCTCTGCAGCCGCCATGATTTCTGCAATACCCGCTTTGTCATCTGCGCCGAGCAGCGTGGTCCCATCCGTAACAATCAAGTGTTTTCCGTGGTGGTTCTTCAGAGAGGGATAGTCAGATTCTCTCAGGTAGATCCCCTTCTCCGGATTCAAGCAAACGTCCTCGCCTGAATAAGAAACAATTTTTGCTTGAACATTCGCACCACTGGCATCCGGGGAGGTGTCCATATGGGCAATCAATCCAATAGTCGGAAGATTCGGATCGCCCGGCACGGTTCCATAGACATAACCATGTTCATCCATATGAGCGTCCGTAATTCCCAGCTGCTGCATTTCATCCACAAGGGAAGCTCCGAGCAGCTTTTGCTTTTCTGTCGAAGGACAGGTAGTAGAATTCTCGTCAGATTGGGTGTCAAAGGATACATAACGCAAAAAACGCTGAGCTACATTTTCCATCGCCATTCACTCCATTTTCAATTTACGTCCAGTGCTTCTTTCAACTGCCGCGCCAAACTGCTGGTGACTTTTGCGCACCGATGCGCGGCAATTGTTTCAAACGTAGGATAATCCATTTCCGCGCTGTCATCCGCCTTGTCGGAAATAGCGCGAATAATTACATAAGGTACGTTGTTTCGGTATGCCGTTTGTGCAATACCGGCACCTTCCATCTCGGTACACAGTGCCCCAGTTATGCGCACAATCTGCTCCTTCTGGGATTTCTGGCACACAAACTGATCCCCGCTGGCAACTCTGCCAATCTTCGTATGTCCAGGGTTTTCAAGCTCTCCGGCAGCAAAAGCGTAGCCGACCAAAGCATCATCTGCCGGAAAAGCCACTACGTCCATGCCAGGAACCTGACCGACGGAATAATTCTCGTTGATGACATGGCAGTCAAAATCATGGTACATTGCATCCTGGCTGACCACCAGGTCACCAATATCCAAATCGGCACACAATGATCCTGCAACACCGGTATTGACAATGTGAGTCACCTCAAAACAATCGCACAAAATCTGTACGCACAGGGCCGCATTTACTTTACCAACACCACACTGGACCACAACAACAGGCAAGCCCACCAAAGTTCCTTCGTAAAAGCTACTTCCCGCTTTCTGGCTTACAGTTTTATTCTCCAATTGGCTTACCAGCGTTTCCACTTCCACCTGCATAGCGCCGATGATTCCAAGTTTTGTCATAATTCCTCCTTGTTATTTCCTGGGGAAGGTTCGATCATTCAGGGTATATTAATCTTTCCGGGGAGATAGCTTCCAATACAGATACGTATTTTGCCCCCCAGTAATTGGCCATGCCCAGATTCATGTCCAGGTAATTTCCGCAGTCTCTGGCACTTGCCCCAGGAACATCGCCCCGATAGTCCCGAATGAAGCAGAAACAATCGCGAACCAATGGGAGTATTTCCCGGGAAGTAAAGGATCCAGCAAGCAAAAGATAAAAGCCTGTCCGGCATCCCATAGGTCCAAAATACAGAACCTTGTCCTTCCAAACCGGTTCATTGCGCAAATAGGTTGCTGCAAGATGCTCAATGGTATGAACTTCGGCAGTGTTCATTACAGGCTCTGCATTAGGCTGGGTTAAACGCAGATCGAAAGTGGTTACAGTATGATCGCCTACTTGATCTTTGCGAGAGACATAGAGTCCCGGAAGAAGCCGCAGATGGTCAATGGTAAAACTTGTGATTTTCTCCATATAATTTCTCCTAACCATGTTTCAGGAATTGTCACTGCAGTTGGCAGCATCAATAGCCAGTACCAAAAGCAAGCCCGGCATCTCATTGGCTGGATTCGTATAGTGCAGGACGTAGGTATCGCTCCAGTTGAAGATTTCCTTGGAAATAGACATGATCTCCTGGTCTGTGCTTGTAACTTGGTAATCCCAGCCCATGAAGTCCCCTTCCACATCCCACCCTCGGTAATCGATGCAGTAGTGTGGTTTGAAAAAACTGAATTCTTTCCGGATTGTTCCGCAGGTCTGGCCGTCTATTACGATTTCAAACTGCGGCAGAAATGTCAGCAGCTTCTGATGGATAGAGCCGACTTCCCTGCCGCTTCTCTTATCAAAAACATGAATCTGGTGGCCAAAAGAAAAGAATTCTGCCCGCACCTCATACCGAGGTTCTCCTGTTTCGTCATAGACATCATAGCTATCCGTCCAGGAAAAGACACGCTGCTTTATGTATAGCTGCATCCAATCGCCTCCTTTTCTCATAATATCACACTGCATCTACCTTTGCAAGGAAAATCCAGTACCCA
Organism: uncultured Oscillospiraceae bacterium; assembly: GCA_944382965.1. Taxonomy (GTDB): domain Bacteria; phylum Bacillota; class Clostridia; order Oscillospirales; family Oscillospiraceae; genus Faecousia. The sequence continues at coordinate 38,559 of CALWOA010000057.1, forward strand.
ACATTGTTGTATGATATAACTCAGACTTACAATTATGGTCAACTATTTCGTGCGGACAGTATAGCGTAAAATAACAGTCGGCATTGCTTAAATTTTTGCAAATGTGCCAAATGTCCTTGCATTTTTTCATTAGGAATGATAGAATATGTTTGACTATACCATATGCTGGTATCAAAAAGGTAGGGATGCATAAATGGGTAAGAACGATTTTGATATCGATTTTGATTTTGAAAAAGAATACGGCTTGGATCCCAAGGAATTCCTTGATTCCGATGGGCACGATGATGATATTGACTTGTCTGAATTCTCGGACGAGGATTTGGGGCTGACTTCTTCCGGTGACGGCGTAGATGCGGACATCTATGGTCAAGACTTTATGGACGAGGAAGTCTCTGACGATTCCTACAGCGAAGAAGATGATCTCGACGCTTTCTTGAATATGCGCAAAGAAAGAGTAGAGGAAACCCCACAGGAAGATGACTACTCCGAAGAGGATTTTTCTCAGGAAGATTCGGAGTATCCCGAAGACGAGGAGCTTCACGGCGATGCTTTTGGCCCGGAGGATTATTCTGAGGATTATCCGGAAGATGGTGAGGAAGAAGAAGGCACACACCGGAAACAACGCCCTAGGAAGGAACGCAAAGTTCCCAAGATCTCACTCCCCAAAATCCCAATGCCGAATATTTTTGGCAAATTTGTGGATGTGTATTTTGCTCCTATGCTGAACAAGGAAATGCGGGAAGGCCCGGTAGATCCGGATAATCCCCGCCGCAGGCGCAGAAAGAGTCCGGCTCAGATTTTCAAAGAAGTGTACCTTCCCCCACTCATTGCCTGTATATGCTTGATTTTGGTAATGTCTTTCGCTATTGGTTCCCTGTCTGAATTCATTCAAAGCAAGAAAGACGAAGCAGATCGGCAGCAGAGCCAGTTAAGTTCTTCCATTAGCGCAGCAGAACAGGAAGAGCAGCGCATTCAGCAAATCATGGACGAGGCAGAGGCTTTGGCAACGGGATATGATTATGATGGTGCCATTGCCAAGTTGAAGACTGTTGGCAGTGACCTAACAGCTTATCCAGACATTGCTGCAAAGAGCTCGGAGTATGTACAAGCCCAGCTGCAGCTGGTGCAGCACAATGATCCATCCTTGATTCCCAACCTCAGCTTCCATGTGTTGATTGAAGATATGACGCGTGCTCTTGCGGATGATGAGCTGGGAGGCAGCTATAACCGGAACTTCGTTACGACCTCAGAATTTAAAAAGATTTTGGAGCAGCTGTACAACAATGGATATGTACTGGTTGACTATGACAGCTTTGTAGGAGCCAGTGTAGATACAGCCGGAAACGATGTGTTTGAAAAAGTTCCCATCGCACTGCCCGCTGACAAGAAGCCCATTATGATTACCGAAACCATGGTGAACTATTTCGCCTATATGATTGACGGCGACGGTGACGCACAAAAGTTGCCAGATGCTAAGGGTGATGGCTTTGCCAGCCGCCTGGTGGTCAAAAATGGAGAAATCAAGGCAGAATATGTAGACGCTTCCGGTCAGACACTGGTCGGTGATTACGATTTGGTTCCGATTCTGGAAACCTTCATCAAGGAGCATCCGGATTTCTCCTATCGCGGCGCCCGGGCAGTCTTGGCAGTTACCGGTTATGAAGGTATTTTTGGCTATCGCTGCAACACTAGTTATATATCCGCAGTCAGCCAAGAATACTACGACCAGGAAGTTGCTGGTGCCAAGGAAATCGTGCAGGCTTTGCGGGACAAGGGCTATACTCTCGCTTGTTACACCTATAACAATGCTACCTATGGCAGTTATAGTGTTCAGCAGATCACTGCCGACCTGCAGTCTTGGAAGCAGCAGATTGTGCCCATCATTGGCGATGTAGATGTTTTCGTATTCGCTAAGACAAGCAATATTTCGGACTATACGGGCCAGGCTTTCCAGACAATGTACAATGAGGGCTTCCGCTATTTTGTTGCTCACGGCAACGAACCTTGGGCCGAGATTAATAAGACCTATGTCCGCCAGAACCGTTTGATGGTAACAGGTGAATATATGGCATGGTATGCTCAGAACTTTAACGGCATCTTCGATCCGGCCGCGGTATTGGATCTAACCACTCGCGGCAATATTCCTAAGGGAGCCTAAATATACTGTTATGCGCCGGGATAATTTCCTGGCGCATTTTTTCGCAAAGAAAGACCACCAGTAATTCCCTACTGGTGGTTCCCTTTTTAACAAGCTCCGCACTATTGTGTTATAGTTTCGAATGAGATACCTAGTACAGATCCAATGCCGCTGATCAGGGTCAGCAGGTCCTGAAATGACCAAGTATTGAGATTTTTGTATTCTGGCTGAGAGATTTGGCTTCCCTTCGAAATATGCATGGTACAGTCATAAGATTTTTGACTATTAAAACCCAATAGTGGAGCAAAATCCTTGGTCTGCACGCAAAAACCATCGTCATCCTCTTTCAAAATTAAATCAATTTGCTCTTTCCCCGGAAGAAACAGTTCTGTATATCCGTTTGTATTATCCCATATATAGGTAAAAGACGTATTCTGAATGCAGATTGCTTCCTGAATGTTTCTATCGGCAAATTGGCGAGCGCTGACAGAGGCAGAAAACTGTTTGGAAATCTTCCCTTGTTTTTGCATCACCGTAAGAGAAAGCGCGTCCGTATTTGGATCTTTTCCCAATATGAGTACACAATTCATTTGATTCTCGCCAGAAACTCCGTTAAGCTCCACCTTTACCAGGGATTCATCAAGTAGATAAAAAGTAGCGGAAATTGACCCATTGTCTGAAGGGGGCGCATTCAGAACTTGGCTTAGAATGTCTGAAACCTGTTCTCCGCTCGCCGCATACGTTAACCGATGGCAGTGCAAAGATTCATCTTCAAGCATAACCTCAGCTTCCGAAATATCGCATTTCAAAGCCAAAATGCCCAGCGTGATCATCTGGAGTTGCTGCTGACTAATCTGAGGTATTTCAGGAAATGTCACTGAGCGATTCATCCATGCTTCCAGTTTATTCACGGATGATTCCCAGGATTGCAGCGTTTCTTCCGGCAAAAAGAACGTCAGCAATGGAATGCTGCGCAGGTCTTCAGAAAACGTGTCAAACGTAATTCCATAGTATCCCCCTTCCAGAAGTTCCTCTGAAGTCAATGCAGCAAAGTTCTTGTCAAGATATGCAGAAAGATTTAGGGACTGGCTTGCAGTTGCGACTGTTCCTTGGGCGGTAATTTGGTTCTTATTCCAATCTGTTTGGAGCAGCATGTCGTAGGAAACGTCTCCCAGTAGATTGTCAGATGTGTGCAAGTCCAATTGCACCGTGTTTTGTCCTTGCGCATCATACCCTTTCATTAGCGTTTGCATTGGGCTATTTTGAAAACGATATTCTAAATCTGCCAAGGAATCCCGCAACGCAGATGTCAGTACCGCTTTCGGAGTAAGGTACATAGTTACTGAGTTCCATAGAAGTATTGCAGCAATTGCACCGATCAGCAGAAGTAAAACTATCAGAATTTGCTTTTTCTTAAGTTTGTTTCCCAATAAAACCGCCCCTCTCCTGAATATGGGTTAGTTTACCACAAAAATATGAAAATATTGTTAAAGTGAAGAAAAAGGTCTGCCAACATGCGGCAGACCTTTATGCTTTTGGATGGCACTTATCATATACGGATTTCAGCTTCTGGTTAATCATGTGGGTGTAGACCTGTGTGGAAGAGATATCGCTGTGTCCCATCAACTCCTGCAAAGATCCTAGGTCTGCACCGTTCTCAAGCAAATGCACTGCGAAACTATGCCGCAGCGTATGCGGTGTTATTTCCTTTTCAATTCCAGCGGTTGCTTGATAGTGCTTCAAAATTTTCCAAAATCCTTGCCGGCTCATTCGGGCTCCACCCACATTGACGAAGAGCGCCCGTTCTGCCGGATCGGAAACCATCAGCATCCGAACTTCCTTTATGTACACTGTCAGCGCACGCAGCGCGGCTGGGTACAGCGGAATCGTACGAGATTTCTTCGCGCTATTGCATTTCAGAATACCAAGCTCCAGATTAACATCCTCGACATTCAGATCAATCAGCTCGGTAACGCGAATGCCCGTGGCGTACATCACTTCCAACATCGCTTTATCCCGAAAGCCCTTTGCGTCATTACAAGAGGGTTGAGACAAAAGCAGTTCCACTTCCTTACCACTCAAGATTTGCGGAAGTTTCTTTTCTCCACGATCTACATGAAGTTCTGCGGTAACAGGGGAACACTCCAGAAATCCACTGGAGATTGCGTAGGCATAGAAGTTTTTTAAACTGGCTAATACACGGGAGACCGTAGAGCCAGACCTCCCCTGCTCCTGCAAATAGTCAAGGTAAGCACGAATATTCTGTTGGGTTGCGCTCAGCAAATCAACCGCACCATGCTGCTGCAGCCAGTTTGAAAACTGCCGAATGTCCCGCAAATACGAGGAAATTGTATTGCTTGAAGCTTGTTTAACCTTGGCCAAATAATTTTCATAGGCACGAATCAAATCCAACATGAAACTGTTTACCCACTTACCCTTTCTAAGGAAATATCAAACGCGCCAAAAAAGGCGAGATGATGCAATAATCTATACATCCCAAAACCAGAAAAAGAACCAGAAACAGTACATTTTCTGAAAGGCTTGGCTTCTGAAAACCAGGCAAATGACGAAGCCAAAAACAGTAAAGCAACGGCACTCCCACAGTATCACTAAACAAAAGCAACCAGCGAATCAGCCATCCAGCCCCTGCATAGGAATGAAGGACGCCGAAGGATACGAAAGAAAATAAAAAAGCCTTACAAAAACAAATGGGATACAAAAGTAATGGGAATGAAATAGAAACTGCGAACGCAGAAAAAAGAAAAGGTAAAATGGATACACCCAGCAAGCTGACGATCGACATAGTTCCGTAAGGGGAATTACGCATCAATAGATACAATGAATTTCCTGCTGCCGCATATCCCACAATCCCGCAAATGATCCCGAGCCACCAACTGAATGCAAGAAGAGTATTACCAAACTTGCGCTGCAGCAGCAAAGAAGCAGCTTCTCTTTGCTCGGTCAGAACAATCCCCCCTTTCCAGGAAAACCGGTGTTTCACATGCCTAAAGAATGTAAAAGGGGGTGTGTGAGAAAAGTGGTAAAGACATCAAAATTTGATACATCCATACTATACTCCATTTTTTACAAAAATTCAAGCTTTTTTAGCCAAAATAGCGTTTTTTGTGGATTATGACAAGAATTATGTTAACATTTTTATGTCAACTTTGTAAATCAGCCCTTTTCGATTGTTTATCATTTTCGATTATTTGACAACATCTAGCGTTTCCAAGTGGGAAAACATACCAAATATAGTTTTTGCAACTTATCATGCAAATTCAACGTAAAGGGTAAATTTTATTTACCTTATACTAATCTTTGTATAGTTTAACGAGAACGCTTGCGTATTTTAGGATGTTTTCTTCTCTCAGCAGGTTTCATTCCCAGAATCCCTGCGCTCCCACTCCCGGCCAGAATCAGTGCAGCCGTTACGCCCACAGCTTCATACTGTCCGCCAAAAAACAAAGCGGTTAATGACAGTAATATTCCGAAATAGACGAAGCCTGAAAGTAAGCACACCAATAGCCTCTGACGTTTTGTTTTTTGGAATGATAACATTGCGCCAAGAAAAGATGACAACAAAAGAACGACCATTATTCCATATCCGATTTTTTCCCACGGAAGCTTTTCCGTATCCACCATCCACGCCAGGATTGTGCAGGACAGCATTGTTACGATCATGCTCAAAGTTACCCCCTGCGCAATTCCGCCTGGAATTGTTAATGCTCTTCCTGTTGGTTTTTTGTTATACACTTTCCATCTCCCCTTTCGCTACAGACTATTCCCACTAAAATAAAAAAAGAACCCGGACAAGCAAATTGCTCGTCCGGGCAGAAATATTTTCAAACCTCAATATCTACGTTAGCAGTTTTGCGCTGTTCCTGTGCTTCGGTTACGCTGCGAAATTTCATGCGCGTATCTCGCACTTCCGCCAGTGCTTTGGAAATAGCCTCTTCCGTTTCACGCAGAGATTCATCCATATAGTCATTACCTGCTTTACGCAGCTGGTTGATCCGGTTCTGGGTTTGTCCAACCAGTTCCTCACTGCGCTTTTTGGCTTCTGCATAGATCGCCTCTTTTGTGAGCATTTGGTTGGCTTTTTCCTGAGCTTCCCGCAAGATTCCCTCAGCTTCCCGGCGGGCTTGGCTGATCAACTCATTTCTGGATTCTACGATGGTACGGGACTGCTTCAGTTCACTGGGCAGCTGCGCAATGATCTCATCCAGCATATCCAGAACCCGGTCCCGCTCCAGAATGCATTTATCAGAAGCCAGCGGCATGGAACGGGCATCCTGCACCATATCGTACAATGCGCCAATAATGTCTTCCGTATTACGCTCACTCATGTTCATTTTCCTCCTTGAATGGTATGTTTCCTCTGTTCTATTCTTTCCTGAAAATCCGGAATAATTTCACTGGGCAAAAAGTCTGACAAATCTACACCGTAGGAACCAAGCTCTTTGACGGTACTGGAACTGAGATACATATACCGGCTTTCAGCAGTCAAAAACATGGTGTCCAAATCCGGATTGATTTTATGATTAATCAGCGCCATCTGAAACTCATTTTCAAAATCAGATCCTGCACGCAGGCCTTTCACAATGACGCAGCTTCCTCGGCGCTTCGCATATTCCGCCAGCAATTCATTGGAACCATCTACTTCCACGTTGGGAAGATCCTGTGTGACTCTGCGTATCAGGTTTACCCGTTCATCCAGCGTAAACATCGGGTTCTTTCCTGCATTCACCATGACGCACACGATCAGCTTGTCAAATATATTTGCAGAACGCCGGATAATATTCAGGTGTCCGCTGGTAACCGGATCAAAGCTACCCGGATAAATTGCAATTTTCATAGTTTCTCACACTTTTTACATCTTGCGATAAAGCGCAAGCAGTGTCTTTCCGTATTTATAGTCCCTGGAACGGGTATAACCGTCAAACTCCATAGGAAGCTCTTTACCCAGGGGACGCTCTGTGACTATTATACCATCGGATTGCAAAATGTCAATTTCGGTTATGCGTTTTAATGCGGTTTCCAAAAAATCTTCTCCATAAGGCGGGTCCAGGAAGATAATGTTATATTGATCAGGGCAGCGGTTCAAATAGTCAAGGTAATCGCTGCGGACTACTCTCCCCTCCCCTTCCAGCTTTGTTCTGCGCAAGTTCTCCCGAATTAGCTTGCAGGCATCTTCTCTGGCATCCACAAATACGGCGTGTCTGGCACCTCTGCTCAGAGCCTCAATTCCCAGCTGTCCAGTTCCGCCAAATAGATCCAGCACATCGGCACCCGGAATGTCAAAGTTCAGAATACTAAACAAAGCTTCCTTAACCCGATCCGCGGTTGGGCGCGTTAGCATTCCATCTGGGGTTTTGAGCGCAACGCCTCTGGCTTTTCCTGTAATTACACGCATAGCTATACTTCCTTTGTTTCGTGAAAATGATGGTACACAGCAGCCGCTGCATCTTTGGGAAGAATGCGTTCCAATTCCGGAAGTGTGGCCTGCCCAATAGCAGTCAAGGACTTAAACTGCCGCAGAAGCTCCTGTTTCCGTTTTGGCCCAATTCCCGCAATTTCATCCAACTCCGAATAACGCAGCCGTTTACTGCGTAACTGTCGATGATAGGTGATGGCAAAGCGGTGTGTTTCTTCCTGAATGTTGCCAATGAGCGAAAAAATGGCTTGATTATTGTCAATCCGGATTTCCTTTCCTTCTGGCGTCACCAGTGCTCTTGTACGGTGTCGATCGTCCTTTACCATTCCATATACCGGAAACTGCAAATCCAACTCCTGTAATGCCGCGACAGCGGTTTTTGCGTGATTCACACCACCATCAATCAGCAGCAGATCGGGCGCTTCACTGAATCCTTTGTCTCCGGCTTTCAGATGTGCAAAACGGCGTTTTACAACCTGATGCATAGACGCGTAGTCATCTTGATTGGATAGCCCTTCCAACTTAAATCGTTTATAATCACTTTTTCTCGGTCTGCCATCCGTAAAAACTACCATACTCGCTACAATATCTGTCCCGGAAATATTGGATATATCGAAGGACTCGATACGGCCCGGTGGCTCCATAGCCAGCATTTTTCCCAGCAATGCCAATGTCGCGTTTACTCGTTCTTCCTTACCTGTAACCCGCTGGGCTTCTTCAAACGCATTCTTGCAGGCCAGTTCTATCAGACGCATGTTGTCCCCACGCTGAGGAACGTGCAGTTTTGGACGCCGTCCAAACTGTTGTTCCAACAACTGTGCAAATAACTCCCCGTCTTCTATCTCAAACGGCAATAAGATACGCTTGGGGGCCAGTCCCCTGCTTAAGTAGAACTGCTTCAGCAAGCTGGAAACAGCCTCCGTTTTCTCGTCCGGTCTTGGAAAAACTTCGTATTCCTTATCCAACAGATTTCCACCCGAGAAATGGAGAACGGCAAAACATGCTTTTGCCTCTGTTTCACCATAGCCAATCACATCCGTATCCGCCAAAGTACCAGCCGTCACCAGTTGCTTTTGTCCAAGATTCTCAACGGCATTGAGCCGGTCACGAAGATTGGCAGCCAGTTCAAATTCCAAATTGTCTGCCGCAGACAACATTTGCTGGCGGATCTGTTCCGCTACCGTTTTATAGTTTCCTTGCAGAAGCTGCTTTGCCTGCAGCATGGCCTCTCGGTATTCCGCACAGCTTTTATTTGATTGACACCAGCCGGCGCATTGATTCATGTGGTAATTCAAGCATGGGCGATCTTTTCCAATGTCTCTGGGGAATTGCTTGCTGCATCCTGGAAGCTTTAAGGTCAATCGAATGGCTTCCATAACACCGTGCGTTACGCTCCGGCCGCCGAATGGTCCATAATAGTCAGCTCCATCGTCCGCAAGCTTACTGACAATGCTGATTGTGGGATAAATATCTTTCATATTAAGTCTCAGATAGGGGTAGCCTTTGTCATCTTTCAACAGAATATTATACTTGGGCATATATCGCTTGATCAAAGAGCATTCCAAAACCAGAGCTTCAAACTCGCTGGCAGCCACAATTACATCAAAATGGTGAATCTTACTCACCATAATTCTGGTTTTGGGACTGTGGGAGGCTGTATCCTGAAAATACTGACTCACCCGGTTTTTCAATTTTTTTGCTTTGCCCACATAGATAACAGTATCCGTCTTATCCCGCATGATATACACACCTGGTGCATAGGGCAAAGAAAGGGCTTTTTCCTTCAGTTCATCAAATGTCATTTGGCACCCCCTAAAAAGCACCGCCTCAATGCGGATAGTCAGCATTGAGGCGGTTAAGTAAAGCAGGTTTTTAATAAACGTCCCGCTGGAGCAGAGTGTCCAGTGCGTTCACAGCAGCCTCAGCGTCAGGGCCAATAGCGCTCAGCGTCACCGTGGAACCGGTCACAATTCCCAGAGACATGATGCCCAGCAGACTCTTTGCATTCATCTTACGGCTGGCAGATTCCAGCCAGATGCTGCTCTCGAATTCGTTGGCTTTCTGCACGAAATAGGTTGCCTGTTTGTTGTGCAGGCCGGACTCGCAACGAACAACGACTTCTTTGTTGAACATAGTACACACTCCTTCTCGTTACTCCTGAGTAGGAGCAACGCATCTACGTATATGATAGCATTTTTACTGAAAAAGTCAACTCATTTTCGTCCTGTTTTCACAACGAGTCCTTTCGGATCTTGTCCTTTCTTGTCGAAAACTCCATTGCGTTTCTATTCCTGGACTGGATCTACGCAAATTCCGCAATGGTGACACCGTCTTCACCTTCGCCGTACATACCCAGACGGAACTTCTTTACAAATTTGTTTCGCTTCAAGGCCTGATGCACCGCCGCACGTAAGGTACCGGTGCCTTTCCCGTGAATGATCCGAACCTGAGGCAAATTGCTACGCATTGCTTCATCCAGATATCGTTCCAATACACAGATAGCCTCAACAGCATCCATGCCTCGCAAATCCACTTCTGTAGGCATGGCGTTCATCTTCATCTCTCGTCCGGAATGTTTCGGGTGTCCACCCTTTGCCTGATAAGGATCTTCATGCTCCAGCAAGTAAATTTCATCAGCTTTGGCGGATAACTTTAAAATGCCAGCCTGGAGCTGATAGGTTCCATCTTTATTAATGGCAATGACACTAGCCTTTGTCCCAAGCTTCAGAAGTTCAACCGTATCGCCCACCAAAATACCTCTGCTGGGTTTCGGGCGCTCTTTCTGCGGCTGCGACCCACGAAGCTTTTCTTCTGCCTCATTGAGGTTTCTACGCAATTGGGCTTGCCGCTGATTCATTCCGGTGGTGTCAGCACTGTCAGCAAGCTGCTTACGCAAGGCTTTTAGTTCTTCCGAAGCCTGATTAGCGGCTGTTCTGGCATCATCAATGATAGACTGCGCTTCCCGGCGAGCAGCTTCCATAGCCTTTTCCCGCTCTTTTCGAAGTTCTGCATGATACCGTTCACTTTGCTGCTTGATTTCTTCAGTTTCCTGACGAAGGCGTTCTGCTTCCTGACGCGCAGATTCCATCTGCTGACGCTGCTGCTCCAGCTGGGACAGCACATCTTCAAAATCCTTGTCGCTTTTATCTACCAGATCGTCGGCTTCTTTTAAAATATCCTCTGACAGACCCAGTTTCCGGGAAATCGCAAAAGCGTTGGATTTTCCAGGAATACCGATGAGCAGGCGGTACGTCGGACGCAGTGTCTCCACATCAAATTCGCAGGATGCGTTAATGACTCCTTTAGTACGCATAGCGTAAAGCTTCAGTTCGGCATAGTGGGTGGTTGCTACTACCCGGCTTCCCATCTTCCGGCAGAACTCAATGATTGCCGTTGCCAGTGCAGCACCTTCAGCCGGGTCCGTACCGGCACCCAATTCATCAAACAATACCAAAGTACGGTCATCGCACTGATCCACTACATCCACGATGGTGCGCATGTGGCTGGAAAAGGTTGATAAGCTCTGGGCAATGGACTGTTCGTCACCAATGTCCGCAAGGATAGCATCAAATGTAGAAAGTTCGCTGCCATCCCCTGCCGGCACATGCAGGCCGCATTCTGCCATCAGGGTCAGCAAACCAATGGTTTTTAGCGTAACTGTCTTGCCGCCGGTATTGGGGCCAGTGATAATCATGCTGTCAAAGTCTTTGCCCAGTCTGACCGAAATGGGAACCACTGTCTTAGCATCGATCAGAGGGTGTCTGGCTTTTCGCAGTTCTACCCTCCCCTTGTCATTCATCAGGGGTGCCCAGGCGTTCATCCGGTAGGCCAGCTTTGCTTTGGCGAAGATTACATCCAACTGTACCAGCATTTGATAGTTTAATGTAATGGATTCCCGATATCCGGCAACCTCAGCTGACAGCTCAGAAAGAATTCTCTCAATTTCTTTCTTTTCTTTCAGTTCCAGTTCCCGCAACGCATTGTTGGCATTTACTGCAGACATCGGCTCTACAAAGTAGGTTGAACCTGTCGCAGAGACGTCGTGGACTAATCCAGGTACATCATTTTTGCACTCGCTCTTTACTGGAACCACATATCGCCCCTGGCGGATCGTGATAATGGGTTCCCGCAGGAATTTAGAATATGCGGGCGAAGAGATCACCTTTTGAAGACTGTCCCGAATTTTGGCGGATTGAATTCGCATGTGACGGCGGATATCTGCAAGTGCCGGAGAGGCATTGTCCGCAATTTCCTCTTCCGACAGTATCGCACCAAAGATTTTATCTTCCAGATATTTATTTGGACTCAAACTGCGGAACAGGCTGTCCAAAACTGTTGCAGGATCGTCTTCAGAAACGTATCCTTTTACGGTTCTGGTACAGCGCAGAATACCAGCAATGCGCAGCAGTTCCTTCGGATGTAAACTGCCGCCCCGTTCTGCCCGCTCCAAAGAAGCGGACATATCTGTCACATCACCAAAGACGGGATTTCCCTTTTGGGTGCAGAGGTTAGATGCGGCGGTGGTTTGCTGAAGCAGAAGCTCCACCTCTTCTAAGTCGGAAGTGGGATACAGCCGAAGGCAGGCTTCTTTACCGCCAATACTCCCGGCACACTCCGCAAGAAGCTGCAAAACCTGGTCCAGCTCCAGCTTTGCGAGGGATTTATTATATAATTCTGACATGTAATTCTCCTATTGCATTTGAAACTAGCGAATATGTAGCGATTTATAGAACTCCAGAGCCGAAAAACCACGCTCCAGCTGTGTGCAAAGGTAGGCTTCTGTTAATGCAGAAAGCGACTTCAGCGCCTCCTTCCCCAATCGAAACGAAAACAGTCGTTTTGGATCACACAGACAGATATAACGCATAGATTCTAGTATGGTCGGCGACACAGGCATCCGGATTCCCGCTGACCCTGGACTGCGGCAATTCTCACACTCCAGGTGTCCTGCAGACAGATCAAAGCGCTCCGGATTCTGGCTTCCACAGACGTGGCAGCCAAACAAATCCGGTGTATATCCCGACAAGCAGGCACAGCGAAGTTCAAACACCGCTTTGACTTGATACTCCGGTAAATCCATGTTGGATAGTGCGTACAGACAGTTGAGCAGCAATGACTGTAACTCCGGATTGGGCAAATCTTCCTGAGACAATACCTCTGTCACCTGAGCAAAGTATGTTCCCAGAGACAATTTATTCAGGTCACGGCGAAGCGGCAGAAAGAGTTCCAGGCTTTGTGCTTCATTAATCGTATACTGTCCCCGATACTCAAACAGCGTAAATTCCCCATAGGCCAGCAGCTGACAGGGAGCGATCAAAGGACTGTTTTTACGCCGCAATCCCCGGGCTTTCACCGTCAACTTGCCATGACCGCAGGTAAGCAATGTCAGCAAGGCATCCCGCTCATTGTAATCCGTCACCCGCAAGACGATGCCTTGAGTCGTCAGATACATGGTTTTCCTCCGATTTCAGCTGTTTGCTGTACATCAGATACGCTTCCGGCGCACCTGTTTCCAGAAATAATTGCCAATACTCGCAAGCGTTCATACCAATTCCTCCTCATATCCTATACAGTGACGATACACATACCGCAACCGTACCCATGATATGGATAGTATGGACAAAAACAGGCGTGATATCGTTGGTAATTATTCTCTATACCCAAAGTTACGTACAAGGAAATCACTGTCACGCCAGTTTTCCTTTACCTTCACCCAAGTTGTCAAATACACCTTGGTACCCATAAACTTTTCACAGTCTGCACGGGCCATGGAAGAGATTTTTTTCAGCATAGCGCCCTGCTTTCCAATGATAATTCCTTTGTGGCTTGCCTTCTCGCAGTAAATGGTGGCATCGATATCGATAATTCCATTGTCTCGTTCGGAAAAGGTGGTAATTTCTACTGCTGTGCCGTGAGGAACTTCCCGTTCCAGGCACCACAGAAGCTTTTCCCGAATAATTTCTGCCATAACCTGCCGCTCCGGCTGATCGGTGGTAACATCATCCGGGAACAGGAATGGACTTTCCACAGTGTATTTTTCACATTCCTTTAGGAGATCATCTACACCATCTCCATTTTTTGCGCAAATGGGGATGATGGCATCAAACACTCCAGTCTGGGAGTACACGGCAATTACTTCCAGAAGCTTGTCTTTTTCCACTGTATCAATCTTGTTGATGGCCAGAATTGCCGGGCACTGAATATTCCGGAGCTTTTCAATCAGCGCTTCTTCCTGAACGCCAATAGACGCAATGGGTTCTACTACCAAAATGGTAGCATCCACGTCAGAAATAGACTCCCGGACGGTGTTCACCATATAATCTCCCAGTTTGGTACGGGCTTTATGGTAGCCAGGGGTATCTACAAAGACAAATTGCAAATTATCACGGGTTACAATTCCGCAAATCCGATTACGGGTGGTTTGTGGCTTATTGGATACGATTGCAATTTTTTCTCCTACCAAATAATTGGTCAACGTAGATTTTCCCACATTGGGACGACCTGCGATGGTAATAATAGCAGTTTTGGTATTCATATTTGTCTCCTATGTTTATTGTGTGGATTCATCCCGGCACATACCAGGGATGGATGCGGCAATGGCCTCTTCTCTGGCGCGCATCTGCTTTTTCTGTTCTCCCTCGTCCAGATGATCATATCCAAGCAAATGCAGCATGGAATGAATGGTCAGGTACCCCACTTCCCGGCGGGTAGAGTGGCCAAATTCCGCTGCCTGGGCAATGGCACGCTCTAGGCTGATACACATATCTCCCAAAGGAACCAGGCCGGTTTCCGGGTCCTGATACGCAGTCCAATCTGTTGGCGGATTGCCTGCGGTAAGTTGAAACATAGGAAAGCTCAGAACGTCCGTAGGCTTGTCAATATTGCGGCTTTCCCGGTTAATTACCTGGATTCCTGCATCATCTGTTACCAAAACATTAATTTCGCACGGAACGGTAATTCCCTCTGCCTTTAGTGTCTGCTGAATGCATTTGCGAATATTGGCTCGAATCGCAAATCTCTGCAGGCTCAACTGCTCAAACACCAAATTGATTCTATGTCTCATATCAAATCTTCCTTCTATATCGGCCTTTGAACTGTGTTGCCGGTTTTTTTACTTCGGTCTTTTGTGCTGCCTTTTCATAGGCATTGATGATCTCCTGTACCAGAGCATGGCGCACTACGTCTGCCGCAGTCAAACGACAGATTGCAATATCTTTGACCCCTTCCAGAACCCGGATGGCATCTTTCAGACCCGAAACCTTGTCATCCGGCAAGTCAATCTGGGTAACGTCTCCCGTAATGACGATTTTGGAACCAAAACCCAAACGGGTAAGGAACATTTTCATCTGCTCCCGTGTCGTATTCTGGGCTTCATCCAGAATGATAAAACTATCATCCAGTGTACGGCCACGCATATACGCCAGCGGCGCAACTTCAATGGAGCCCCGCTCCTGATACTTCTGGAATGTTTCAGCTCCCAGCATGTCATACAGCGCATCGTACAAAGGCCTCAGATATGGGTCAACCTTATTTTGCAAATCACCAGGAAGAAAGCCCAAACGCTCACCAGCCTCAACCGCAGGCCGAGTGAGAATGATGCGATTCACTGTCCGCTCCCGAAATGCTGCCACTGCCGCAGCCACTGCCAGATAGGTTTTTCCCGTACCGGCAGGTCCAACGCCAATGGTGATTGTGTTTTTTCCGATGGCCCGCATGTAATTCTGCTGGCCCACTGTTTTTGCTTTGATCGGCTTTCCCTTGGCAGTAATGCATACAACATCTTTTGCCATCTGGGCCACCTGGTGATCGTTGCCTTCACTGACCAGTGTAATCAGATAGCGCACTCGCTGCTCGTCAATTGTCTCTCCTTTGGATGCCAGCATCAAAAGCCCTTCCAAGGTACGAACAGCTTTGTCAGCCATTTCTTCGTCCCCGGTAATCCGCAGATCCGTACCCCGGTTAACTACCTGAACATTTAAAGCCTCTTCTATGCGTTTGATATTTTCGTCAAAGGAGCCGAACACGGCAATCAGATCTTCTACCCGTTCCGCATTGACGATTCTCTCAATTTGTTTTCCCATTGGTTTCTCCCATCTGTTCCAGTTGTTCCCTACCGATCATTTCTTCGCACACATAGACGCCATCCAAACGATAGCTGCCATCCTGCTCAGTTACAGCCTGAGATTGATTTTGTATTTTGCCTGCAACCATATGATCGATCAGATACGCTTGTGCAAAGTTATTGAGCGACTCTGCTGCCTGACTATTCGGTACGCCAACCGTTTCCGTTTCGTAGTACAGATCCGTCTGCACACAAATCGTAAGTGGCAGTGAAAATCCTCCCGGCAAGGAAAGATTATACTCTTCGTACATTCTACCACAACTGGTGTCGGAAATTCCACTACCTTTCCATAAATTTATTCGTTTTTTTCCCAGAAGAATACTGTAGGAATGTTTCTCGCCCACAAGTTTCTGCCGCTGGGTGCAAGATGCGGGAGTAATGGCTGTAAGTTGGTGGATCGTCTGGGCATAAATTTCTCCCTCTGCCCGGGTAGCGCGGATGCAAATTCCGCAGTCAGTATACCCAGATACCAATACTTGCCCCTTTTGCACGGTTTGCCCAGCTTGTACCATACTGTTTCCGTTGGTTACCGTAGCTGAGAGAATATAGCCGTCTCTGGCAGCCACAATATTGCTGACCATATTTTCACTTTGCGCCGGTTCGTTCTGCGCCCGTTCCCGAACGGAAATGATTGCCACACACCCTGTGGTGTTTACACCTGCCCACTGTAGCTGCGGCACTGAGGATAGCAATGCGTTTTTTACTTTTTCGCTGCGCACTTCTCTGCGGGATGCTCCAAAACGGATGCCGCAGTCCTCCGCCGCAGCCAGAATTTGCCGATCAGATATCTGGGAATTACCCTCTACGCGAACAAAAAAGACTCTGCTGGGGAGATACATTGCAAGCAACAAAAAGATTGCCAGTCCCGCCAGCAAAACCGGGCGGAAAAGCATGGCCTTTCCGGTCCAGTACAGCCCAGATTTCCCTAGAATTTTTAATTTATCTCCTCTTTTTTTCGACATTTTATAGAGTTTTCTATAGTCTTTTCTGCGAATTTGGAAACGGCATGTCAAATCATTTATCTGCTGTATTTCAAAAAAATCAATTCCCATGTCATTGGCAAGGGTAAGAAACTGCTCCGGCTCCGAGCTGGTCAATTCTGCTGCCACAACACCGGACATAGATGTCCAAAGATCCATGCTCATTCCCTCCTCTGCAGCGTCACTCCATCAATTCTTCCCCGAATTACCAGTTGTGCCTTTGTCATACGCATCACTTCCAGGCCGCATCCGCACACGCACACACAGCCGAAAGACACCTTTACCAAGATTTTATCCCGGTTATATGCCTTGACGCCAAAGTGATTCTCAATCAGCACCCGGTGGTCACCCGCAATTTCCACAATGGACTGGCCAGGCAGCGGTTCTGTACCAAGATCCGCTTCTTCTGCCAGACGCTCCAGCAAAGTATGTCCTTTTCCCACTCCGGCACCTCCCTTTTTGTTCAGCATATGAATCTGTCTGCAGCTTCTTGCATAGATTCTTTCGAGGTGAGTGTTGTGAAACAAAAAACACTTTGGACGGGTATCGGCGCTTGTATGGGAATGCTTGTCTTAATTTTGGATGGAAAAACTGCTCTTGCAGGGGCGCAAGACGGAGTGCAGCTGTGCCTGATTACCATAATTCCATCCTTATTTCCATTTTTTGTATTATCTATATTGCTAAACAGCACATTGTCCGGCTTTCGTTTGCCCTTTTTAAGGAAAATCGGTCAATTATGCGGGATACCCAGCGGAGCGGAACCGCTGCTGATATCGGGGTTTCTAGGAGGATATCCTGTGGGGGCGCAAGGGATATCCGAAGCGTATAAAGCTGGACAACTCTCCATGCAAGCAGCACAGCGTATGCTTGCGTTCTGTAATAATGCCGGCCCGGCTTTCCTGTTTGGTATGGTAGCCTCTTTCTTTCCTGAAGGCTGGATGGTTTGGGTGCTGTGGGCAATACATATATCCGGAGCGCTGTTCACGGCGATTATTCTTCCCAGCTCCTTGGCAGATTCTTGTACCCTATCACCACAAAAAGTGTTGTCGCCAAATCAGATCATGGGAAGGGCAATTTCTGCAATCGGGACTGTCTGTGGGTGGGTTATCGTATTTCGGATAGTGGTAGAATTCTTGCAGCGATGGGTTCTATTCTTGCTTCCGGTTACTCTTCAGGTTGCCATTACCGGCATGCTGGAACTATCCAACGGCTGCTGCCAGCTCTCTCTCATCGAAAACATGAATATGCGTTTTGTCCTATGCTCGGGTATGCTGGCATTAGGCGGCCTGTGCGTGACCATGCAGACGATGTCCGTGTCGAAAGGTATTTCCATGCGATATTATCTTCTGGGGAAATTTATCCAGACGGGTTTCAGCTTGCTTGCAGCATTGGCCATGTTTACGGATACTTCGGTCATCTTTGTTGCTGCAGTTTTGCTTGTTGTTCTGATTTTGCGAAAAGATAGAAAAAGAAGTAGCATTCCCCGCACAGCTGATGTATAATAAAAGCATCAATTACCGGAGGCCAAGCCATGCTGTTTCGTAAAAAAATAGAGCGTTCCTGCGCCTACTGTCAATATGGCACCATGCTGGAAGATCACCAGATTCTCTGCAGCAAAAAAGGGGTGCGCGGCTGTGAAGATCAGTGCCGCAAATTTCGGTATGACCCCTGCAAGCGCATACCATCCAAGGCGAAAGCGCTGGATTTTTCCAAATATGATGGAGAAGATTATTCCCTGTAAGCAATACCCGCTGCGAAGGCGTCTACTTCGCAGCGGGTATTTTACGTTATTGAATCATTTCCAGGAAATCATCTTCGGTAAGAATGGGAATTCCCAGCTCTCGGGCTTTTCGCTCCTTGGAGCCTGCATTTTCCCCTACCACCACATAGCTGGTTTTCTTGGAAACAGACCCAGAAGCTTTGCCGCCTAACAGTTCAATCTTTTCGGTGGCCTCTTCTCTGGTAAACTTACTGAGAGCGCCAGTAAGCACAAAAATCTTTCCAGCAAAACGGCTGTCTGTAATTGTGCGCTTGCTTTCAAAATTGACACCTGCCGCCCGAAGGCGCTCCACCAGATGCTGAGATTGTGGCTGATGGAACCAGTCATAGATATTCTGCGCTGTGATGCTTCCCACATCAGGCACTTGCGTTAATTGTTCCAAAGATGCCGCCATCAAAGCATCTAAATTTCCGAACGTAGATGCCAAGACTTTCCCGGTTTTTGACCCTACCTGTCGAATTCCTAGGGCATAAATAAGGCGGCTCACATCCTGCTGCTTGCTGCGCTCAATGGAGTCAAGAAGTTTTTTTGCTGCAGTGGTTCCGGATTTCCAGAGGCTTTTTATTTCATCCAGAGTCAGTTCATATAGATCCGCCGGGGATTTGAGCAAGCCTTTTTCAATCAAACCTTCTACAATCGCTTCTCCCAATCCGTCAATGTCCATTGCATCCCGGCTGACAAAGTGAGAAAGATTCCGTCTGAGCTGAGCAGGGCATTCTGCGCCTGTACAGCGCAGGAAAGCTCCATCTTCATCCTTGACTACTTCCGCTCCACACACCGGGCAGGTCTTCGGCAAATAATATGGGATAGCCGTGTTGGGCCGCTTGGACAAATCCACCTCCAGAATTTCCGGAATGATTTCTCCCGCTTTCCGAATCATCACGGTATCCCCTATCCGGATATCCCGCTGAGAGATAAAATCCTGATTATGCAGCGTAGCATTTGTCACTGTAGTACCCGCCAGACGGACCGCCTTCACAACCGCCTTTGGAGTAAGGACACCGGTTCGGCCCACCTGAACTACAATATCCTCAACCACAGTCGGTTTAATCTCCGGAGGATACTTATACGCGGCAGCCCATTTAGGGAATTTTGCAGTCTCTCCCAAACGCTCCCGCTGAGTGAAATTATCTACTTTGATGACCGCACCATCAATGTCGCAGATAAGCTTTTCCCGGTGTTCATTAATTGCTTCTACTTCCCGGTCAATCTCTTCTGTACTTACCAGTTTTTTATGGGGAATTACCTTGAATTTTAACTTTTTCAAATAGTCAAGGGATTCGCTGTGTCCGGAGAATTCCACGCCTTCAACCAATTGAACATTGAAAATGTAGATGTCCAGCCCCCGTTTTGCCGCAATTTTTGGATCCAGCTGACGAAGAGAACCAGCAGCCGCGTTCCTGGGGTTGGCAAAAAGCGGCTTCCCCTCTTCCTCCTGGCGGGCATTTAAGACTTCAAAGCTCTTCTTGGGCATAAATACTTCGCCCCGGACGATCAATCTGTGGGGCGCATTTTCCAACGTCATGGGGATAGAACGTATCGTTTTCAAGTTTTCCGTCACATCTTCCCCGACACTGCCATCTCCTCGGGTGGCCCCACGGATGAAATGCCCATCCACATACTCCAGCGCTACTGATAAACCATCGATTTTCGGCTCTACAGAAAATTCAGCCCCTGGTTCTGCTTCCAATGTCTTTGCCAAAAAATCGTTCAACTCTTCCAAACTAAATACATCCTGAAGACTCATCAGCGGCACCGGATGATTCACTTTTTCAAACTGGCTTAAAGCGGCTCCGCCAATTCGCTTCGTAGGGGAATCTGGTGCTGCATAATCGGGATAGGCGTTTTCCAGTTCCTCCAACTCCCGCAAAAGGCGGTCATATTCAAAGTCCGGCATTTTCGGATCATCCAGCACATAGTACTGGTATCCTGCCTCATTGAGCAGGGATGTCAATTCCCTGATTCTCTCTATTGCGTTCATACAATCCTCCGGTGTTCAAAAACGTGTTGGGAACATCTCCGACAATTACAGTCTGCGCAACTACGACTTCGCTATTAATAGTAAAACTGCTGGTTTCCCCCAATACCAACACTGCTACATCCACGCTCACCACCATGGTCAGCTGATGCAGCGTCTGGTTGATGCCGGCCTGGGAAAAACTACTGGCAAAATTTGCATCCGAATTCCGAATGGAAAGGATATGCACTGGAATCACCGGCCCTCTTCCGGAGAAAAACTCAGGAAAAAACAGACTTCCCAAAGGGATCCCCAAATCCGATGTATCCAAGGCCAGAATTTCATCATTTATGATGTTCAAAATGTCCGTTTTCAGGCGATTAATTTCGCTCATGTTGGTTTTCAGCGCCGTGATTCGCCCATCAAGATCTTTTTCAAAATATACGATCCGGTCATACTGGATCACGCCGTCTGCAATCTGTTTGGCAATGGCGTCATTTGTCAGATCCGATGTGGTATTCTTTACCTGCGTCTGCGCCAGATCCTGGATGATCAGTCTGTAACGGCTGCGAAACATTAAAAAACCGATGCAGGCCAATATCGCCAAAACCGCCAGAATTCGCACAAAATTTCTCAGCCGACGAGCCATTGCCATCCCTCCCGGAAAAGTCTATGCCGGGAAAGATATAGAAATTACAGCTTTTTCATGTGAGCAGATGCGGTTTTTGCCATGAGTTTTTTGGTACCAATATCGTCAAAAGCAATCTCCAGAAGCGCATCGCCACCCATTTTCATGACAGACAAAACCATACCCTTACCAAATGCAGCATGCTGAACCATATCGCCCTGGTTCAGCTCCAGCGTCGGAGCGCTGGGTGTAGAGGCCAGAGAACTAAGAACAGACTTATGCTGTGGTTTTTTTACAGGTGTGCAGTAAGAACGGTTTTCGTAGGAACGGACTGTTTCTTGGGGCTTATAATACCCACCTTTTTTCACCATGCAGTCTTCCGGGATTTCTTTTAAAAATCTGGAAGGCAAGGACGCAGAAGTCCTTCCGTAGATCATTCGCTGCCTTGCGTATGAAATGGTCAAAGTTTCCTTGGCTCGAGTGATGGCAACGTAGCACAGACGCCGCTCCTCTTCCATCTCTTCCGTATCTCCAATGGCACGCATCCCCGGGAACAGGCCATCTTCAAAACCTACGAGGAACACATGCGGAAATTCCAATCCCTTTGCAGAGTGCATGGTCATCATGACCACAGCATCGTCTCCCTCATTATACTGCTCCAAATCAGTGTATAAGGCAATTTCTTCCAGAAAACCTGATAACGTAGGGATATCCGCATTTTCTATGTAAGAATTGATACTGGATTTTAACTCCCGTACGTTTTCCAGTCGGGTTTTATTCTCTTCCGTGTCCTTGCTTTTCAGCATATCCACATAACCGCTGCGAATCAAGAGTTCCTCGTAAAAATCCGGAAGGCTCATCCCGTCATCCAAAAGCTGAGCAAGCTCCTCCATCAATCCCGAGAATTGGAGAAGCTTTGTTGCAGACTTTTCCAGCGGGCCATAATTGTAGGGATCTGATATGACACTGTAAAGCGGTTTATGTTCTGCTTCGGCCAATCGCGTCGCGGTTTCAATGGTCTTTGCGCCGATTCCCCGGGGCGGATTGTTGATAATCCGCTTCAGACGCAGGTCATCGTTGCGATTGTTGATGACGCACAGATACGATAGCATATCCTTAACTTCTGCACGGTCAAAGAATCGGGTTCCGCCGATAACCCGGTACGGAATTCCATTTCGCTTCAACGCATATTCCAAAGCATTGGATTGGGCATTGGTACGATACAAAATAGCATAATCTTTGAACTGCTTTCCGCGGGAACCAGCCAGGATCTTTCCGGAGACAAAATTACCTTCTGTTCCTTCATCGCTTGCTTCATAAACCGTGATCGGCTGTCCTTGGCCGTTCGCTGTCCAAAGCTTCTTTCCTTTTCGGCCCAGGTTGTGAGAAATTACCGCATTTGCTGCATTGAGGATAGACTGACTGGAGCGGTAATTTTGCTCAAGCCGGATCGTACGGCTTCCACGATATTGCTTTTCAAAATTCAGGATATTTTCAATGGTAGCCCCCCGGAACCGATAAATGCTTTGATCGTCATCACCGACGACACAGACATTTTCATACCCACCTGCCAGCAGTGAGGTCAGCAAGTACTGAGTGTGGTTGGTATCCTGATACTCGTCCACCAACACATAACGGAATTTCCTTTGGTAGTAGCTTCTGACATCCTCATGCTCCTGCAAAAGTTTGACTGTCACGTAAATTAAATCGTCAAAGTCCAGAGCGTTGTTGTCCTTCAAGCGAGTCTGGTATTGCAAATAGGCTTTGGCAATGTGTTTCGCCCGAATATCCCCATTCTGCTCTGCTCGATCCAGCATGTCCTGGGGAGATACCATCTTATCCTTTTTCTTGCTGATTGCCCCTAGAACATACTTTGGTGGAAAAGTTTTATCATCCAGCCCCATATCCCGAACAATTTCCTTCATGATTCGTTCGGAGTCTGCCGTGTCATAAATGGTGAA
Organism: uncultured Oscillospiraceae bacterium; assembly: GCA_944382965.1. Classification (GTDB taxonomy): domain Bacteria; phylum Bacillota; class Clostridia; order Oscillospirales; family Oscillospiraceae; genus Faecousia. The sequence goes on from CALWOA010000057.1 coordinate 61,558, forward strand.
GCTTTTGGTGTATCCCATCCGCTCAATATCCCGCCGAAGGATGCGGCAGCAGGCAGAGTGAAAGGTCATAGCCCAGATATCCTGAGCACTTTCTCCCAGCAGTGCGGAGAGACGTTCTTTCAGTTCATTTGCGGCTTTATTCGTAAAAGTAATAGCAATGATGCTCCAAGGCACAGCCGGTTCCACTCCGCACAGAATGTCAGCCCGGCGGCTATCGAATTCCGAAGGTTCTTCACCCAAAGTTTCCAGGAACCTTACATCTTCTTCCGTTACGGTATCCGGAATTTCTTGGCAGTCGCTGCCCCGACCAAAGCGCATAAGATTGGCAATACGGTTGATCAACACAGTGGTCTTTCCGCTGCCGGCGCCTGCCAAAAGAAGCAGCGGTCCTTCTGTCGTCAGAACCGCTTCCTGCTGCATCGGATTTAGCAAACGAAATTGCCGGGCAATATAAGCCCGTCGGGCAGCAATAAAGCGGAATTGAAATTGTTCTGTCATAGTTGCACCTGTCCATATTCCATGATGCGACTATTTTACTCCATTTTCCGCAAAAGGTAAAGAGATAATTTACGCCATAAGCTCACGCAGCAGTCCCAACGCTTTCTTTTCTATTCTGGATACTTGTACTTGGCTGACATCCATTACCTTGGCCACCCGTTGCTGCGTTAAGCAGTGGAAGTAGCGAAGTTTTATTACTGTTTTTTCCCGCTCTGGCAGAGCTTCAATTGCCTGACGCAAAGCAATCTTTTCTACAAGTCCTTCTTCCGACTCAGTATCCGTCAGGATGTTTTCCAGTGAAAACCCCTCTTCGCCTGTTTGCCTCTGAATAGACTCAGTGGCCGCGGTAGCAGTTTCTGCTAGTGCAATTTCTTCTGGGGAAAATCCGGTTTGCCGGGAAATCTCTTGGATGGTTGGCTCCCTGCCCAATGCGGAGGTCAGTCGATTTCTTGTGGCTTTGATGGTTGCTGACTGTTCTTTCAGGCTTCGGGAAACCTTTACAGCACCGTCATCCCGAAGGAACCGTCGAATTTCCCCCGCAATTTTGGGAACAGCATAGGTAGAAAACTGAGTGCCATATTCCAAATCAAAGCCTTCTACAGCTTTTAAAAAACCCAAGCATCCCAGCTGATACAGATCGTCAGCCTCTGTCCCTCGTCCCATGAATCGTCTGGCAACGGACCAGATTAAGCCAGAGTTCTCCTCCACTAGCTGCTGTGTTGCGTCCCGATTTCCTCCTTGGGATTGACGGATCAGTTCTTCCAGGCCAGTCATTGCCGTCTAAGCAGCTTTCGCCGCATATGTACTGTAGTGCCCTTTCCCGGTTTGGAGATAATCTCCAAATTGGTCATAAAGCTTTCCATAATGGTAAAACCCATACCGCTGCGTTCATTCCCACCGGTGGTATATGCCGGACGACGCGCCTGTTCTACATCTGCGATTCCAACGCCCTTATCTTTGACTACGATGTCCAGCACATTGTCCTTTAAAATCCGGCAGCGAAGGGTAATATTTCCTAACTTTTCCGGGTAAGCATGAACAATGCAGTTGGTAACAGCTTCCGATACTGCGGTCCGGATATCTCCCAATTCTTCCAGTGTGGGATCCATTTGTGCTGCGAAGCAAGCTACAGCAGACCGCGCAAATGCTTCATTGCTGGATTTGCTGGGGAAATCCAAAATCATATAATTATCAAATTTCATGATACGGCCTCCTTGATTTCCACCAATTTATCGATGCCAGAAGCTTGGAACACCCGCATGGGCTGGGGTGCAATACCGGTAAGCAGAAGCTGCCCTTCGATTTGGGTCATATTGCGCAGAGCGTTAATGACCACGGCAATTCCTGAGGAATCCACAAAGGAAACCTCCTGAAAATCCAGTACACATACCTTTGGTGTGTAAGCTTCAATTTTAGCAGCAATTGCTTGGATATAGGATTTTGCACAGTGGTGGTCAATTTCGCCAGTCAAAGCCACTGTCAGCCGTCCTTCTTCCAAAAAACTGGTAAAGTGCATATTCTTCCTCCTTTGTTCGATTTCTGTACATAGTATAAAATCCCATTTCCGAAATTGCAGTCGGAAATGGGATTGGTGGAAAAAATGACTGCGGCGCAAACGTGTAGTTTGCGCCGCAGAATTGGTTATTTCAGTTTACTCATAGCTTCCTGGCTTTGCTCCAGGCTGGCAATCAAATCGCGTGCCTTCTGTGCCTTTTCGCGCTCTGCATTTACCACCGCTTCCGGAGCCCGGGAGACGAAGTTTTCATTCTTCAGCTTACCCTCCAAAGAGGCCAGGTTCTTTCTTGCTTTCTCCAGTTCCTTCGCAATCCGTTCCAGTTCTTTTGCAACGTCAACCAGCTGTCCCATAGGGATATACAGCTTGGCATCCGCAGTTGCGCAGGTTACCATACCGTCCAAATTCTCCGGCTCCTGATCCAGCAGTGTCACCTGGTCAGCATAAGCCAAACGCTGGATAAAGCCTTCGCCTTCCGTAAATACTTCCCGCTTGGCTGTCAGGACGTAAAGCGCAGCTTTCTTGCTGGGAGGAACATTCATTTCCGCACGGCGGTTACGGATCGCACGAATGGCATTCATGACAGACTCCATATGGCTTTCCTCAGTCTTAAATGCCAGATCTTCCCGGTATTCCGGCCATTTGGCAACAATTAGTGCTTCCCCATCATGGGGCAGGCTCTGCCAGATTTCCTCGGTGATAAAGGGCATGAACGGATGCAGCAGGCGCAGCACCTGATCCAGCACATAAACCAGAACTGCCATGGCAGTCTCCTTGCGCTCAGCATCCTCGGAATACAGACGGGCTTTGGTCAGCTCAATATACCAGTCGCAGTAGGTATCCCAGATAAAGTCATACACTTTCTGGACGGCAACACCCAGTTCGTATTTTTCCAGGTTTTCGGTGACTTCGGAAATCAGCGTATTCAGCTTGCTGAGTACCCACTTGTCCGCAATTTCCAGCTTCTGCGTTTCCGGAAGACCGGTGGATGCGTTTTCTCCCAGGTTCATCATGACATAGCGAGAAGCATTCCAAAGCTTGTTGGCAAAATTACGCATAGCTTCACACCGCTCCACATAGAAGCGCATATCGTTTCCGGGAGAATTGCCGGTAACCATATTCATCCGCAAAGCATCACAGCCGTATTTGTCAATCATTTCCAGCGGATCAATGCCATTGCCCAAGGACTTGGACATTTTCCGTCCTTGATTGTCCCGCACCAGGCCATGAATCAGCACAGTGTGGAACGGTGTTTTCCCGGTATGGGCGCATCCGGAGAAGATCATTCTGGCAACCCAGAAGAAGATAATATCATAGCCGGTGACCAAAACATCGGTGGGATAGAAATAGTTCAGGTCTTCTGTCTGATCCGGCCAGCCAAGAGTCTCAAAAGGCCACAGCGCAGAGCTGAACCAGGTATCCAGCACGTCGGGATCCCGCTCAATTCGGGTGCTGCCGCACTTTTCGCATTTGCAGGCATCTTCCCGGGATACGGTAATGTGACCGCAATCGGCACAAGTCCAGGCAGGAATCTGGTGTCCCCACCACAGCTGACGGGAGATACACCAGTCACGGACATTTTCCATCCAGTTCAGGTAGGTCTTGCTGAATCGCTCCGGGACAAACTTCGTCTCGTTTTCTTTAACTACCCGGATGGCCTCTTCTGCCAGAGGCTTCATCTTTACAAACCACTGAGCGGAAATGATCGGCTCCACGTCCTTGTGGCAACGATAGCAGGTGCCAACGTTATGACTGTAGTCTTCCACCTTGACCAGGTAGCCGCCGGCCTCCAGGTCGGCAACAATGGCTTTTCGGGCATCGTAGCGGTCCATTCCTTCGTACTTTCCGCCCAGATCATTAACTTTACCATTGTCATCCAGCACCCGGATCACTTCCAGATTGTGCCGCAGGCCAACCTCAAAGTCGTTGGGGTCGTGGGCAGGTGTCATCTTAACGCAGCCGGTGCCGAATTCCATCTCTGCATAGTCATCGGCAACCACAGGGATTTCTTTATTCACCAGAGGCAGGATGACTTTCTTTCCTACGATCGAGCGATAGCGCTCGTCGTTGGGATTGACACAGACACCGGTATCGCCCAGCATCGTTTCTGGACGAGTGGTAGCGACTACCACTTGCCCGCTGCCATCGGCCAAGGGATAGCGAATATGCCACAGATGGCCGGGCTTGTCCACATACTCCACTTCCGCATCAGACAGTGCCGTGACGCAGTTGGGGCACCAGTTGATAATCCGGCTTCCTTTGTAAATCAAGCCTTTTTCGTACAGGGAGACAAACACTTCCCGGACAGCTTTGGAACATCCCTCATCCATAGTAAAGCGGGCACGATCCCAATCGCAGGAAGCACCCAGCTTCTTCTGCTGCTCTACAATCCGATTGCCATATTTATATTTCCAATCCCATACCCGTTCCAGGAACTTTTCCCGCCCCAAATCATAGCGGGTTAGACCTTCCTTACGCAGCTCCTCTTCCACCTTGATCTGGGTAGCAATACCGGCATGGTCTACACCAGGCACCCACAAAGCATTATAGCCCTGCATCCGCTTAAACCGGATTAACGTATCCTGAAGTGTTGCATCCATGGCATGACCCATGTGCAGCTGACCGGTTACATTGGGTGGGGGCATGACAATGGTGAAAGGCTTTTTCCCTTCCTCGCGCTTGGCATGGAAGTAGCCGCCTTGCTGCCACATTTCGTAGATCTGGGATTCTACCTGCTGCGGCTCATAGACTTTTGGTAATTCTCTGGCCATGTTTTCTACTCCTTTTCAAAAAGAAATGCCCTGAACGCCAAAGCGTTCAGGGCGAAAATTACACTTTCCGCGGTACCACCTGAATTCCCTTCCGGGCACTTGACAGCTATAACGGGCAGACCCGTACCGTCTTAATCCATTCAGACGATCCGCTCCGGGGCGACCATCCGCTTCCTACCGTATGCCCTCTCACCAACCGGGCACTCTCTGAACGACACGGATAGCGAAACCTCCCCATCTACGCATTTACCAGGATAGGTTATCATATATTTTCCTATCTGTCAATCAAAGATGTGGAAATGGCAGAATAATTCAAAAACTGTTTTCACACTTCCCCTTGACGCATAGAGGATTCTTTCCTATAATGAGACAAACGGCGGATTGTGAGATGATCGTATGAAATTATCTTTGGTAGTTCCTTGTTACAATGAAGCGGAAAATGTGGCTCCCTTCCAGGACGCAGTAATCAGCGCTTTTGACGGCTGCGGATATGACTTTGAAATTATCTTTGTCAATGATGGAAGTCGAGATGCCACGTTACATAACTTAAAGAAGCTGCACGCCCAACAGAAATGTCCTGTAAAGGTGATTTCCTTTTCCCGAAACTTCGGAAAGGAAGCCGGCTTATATGCCGGCCTGCAGCACGCCAGCGGAGAATATATATCCTTAATTGATGCGGATTTGCAGCAGCGACCGGAGATTGTGCGGGACATGGTGAAAATCTTAGACGAACAGCCCCAATATGATGTGGTAGCGGCTTATCAGGATCGTCGCGGAGAAGGAAAAGTCCTTTCTTTTTTCAAAAAGAGTTTTTATGCGATTATCAACAAGCTCTCTGATGTAACATTGCAGCCAGATGCCAGCGATTTCCGTACCTTCCGCCGCAGTGTCCGCGACAGCATTCTGGAACTGGCTGAATATCATCGTTTTTCTAAGGGAATATTTGCCTGGGTTGGTTACGATACCTGCTTTATTCCCTATACCGCTTGTGAACGTGCCGCGGGTACAACAAAGTGGAGTTTCTGGAAGCTGGTGGAATACGCTATTGAGGGCATTATCGGTTACTCCACGGCTCCGCTGCGATTGGCGACCGTACTAGGATGCGTTTCCGGAATTGGTGCGGTTTTTTACCTGATTTGGGTACTGCTGGAGAAATTGATTTGCGGAATCGACGTACCTGGCTTTGCCACCATCATCGTTCTGATCCTGTTTTTTGGATCCATGCAGCTATTTTGCATTGGAATCATTGGAGAGTATGTGGGCAGAACCTTTGAGCAAAGCAAGAATCGTCCGATTTATATTGCCAAAGAAATTTTGGATTATGAAAAATCCTGACAAAACAGGGGCTGTTTCTGCAAACAGCCCCTGTTGCTTTATTCCGTTTCCCCCTCAAGAAAACGGTTGATTTGTTCCAGAAATGCTTGGCTGTACCACGAAGCCTTCAGTTCGCCTACGCCGGATACTTGCTTAAACTCCCACCGGGTTCTCGGACATTTTTTCGCCATATCGGTCAAGGTAGCATTGGAAAATACCACATAAGCCGGAACTCCAGCTTCTTTTGCCAATTTTCCTCGCAGTTCCTTCAAGACATCAAACAGCTCCGCTTCCTGTCCAGCCAGAGAAATGGCAGATGTATCCTCCGTCTCGGATTCTATCTTCATTGCTACTTTCTTCCCCCGATATAGCACTTCAGAAGCCAGGGCTGTCAGCTGCATTGTCTGATGTTCCCGATCTGCTTGCAGATATCCTTCCGCTTCCAAATGGTCTATCATGGCATGTAAATCACTTCTGGTACGGTTCTTCAGCAGGCCATAGGTGCTTAGATCGTCTAGATGCAGATCAAGAACCCGTTTATCCCGACTTCCCCGTAAGATTTTGGCTATCAAATCGATGCCAACCCAGTGTCCCAACTTATCATATATGCGTTTAACGCAGGACAAAATCATTTGCGACTGCTGTGTTATATCCACCTCTTGGAAGTTACCATTACAGTTCCCGCAATTTCCGCACATCTGTGGATGTTTCTGCCCAAAATACTCCAGAATATATCCCCTCAGGCAAGTCTTAGTTTTGCAATACCCAACCATAGCGTCCAGCCTTGCCAGATCCTGCTTGCGAATGATTTCTTGCTGAACCGGGTCTAAGTCCTCATTTTCTCCGCTGTTTTGAATGAGAAAATGAGCGGTACTCACATCCGTTCCACTGAAAAGTAAAATGCAGTCTGCCTGCGAGCCGTCCCGGCCTGCTCTTCCTGCTTCTTGATAATATGCCTCCAGGCTTTTGGGCATATTATAGTGAATGACAAAGCTAACGTTGGATTTGTCAATTCCCATACCGAAAGCGTTCGTAGCTACCATGATGGTTTTTCGGTCGAAAAGGAAGTCCTCCTGATTGGATGTGCGCTCCTGTTCTTCCAAACCCGCATGGTATCGTGTAGCAGGATATCCCAGTTCATTGAGCATTTGGCAGACGCTTTCCACTTTTTTTCGTGTGGAGCAATAAATGATCCCACTTTTTCCGTTTCTAGCACTGAGCAGCTGTTTTAGCTCTCGGTCTTTTAATTCCGGATGAAGAACAGAAAAGCACAGATTGGGACGGTCAAATCCAGTGACGGTCTGTACAGGATTACGCAGATCCAAAATTCGTTTGATATCCTCCTGAACTTGCTTTGTGGCAGTTGCAGTAAAAGCAGCAACAATCGGCCGTCGGCGTAATCCCGCAATAAACTGAACAATACGCAGATAGCTCGGGCGAAAGTCCTGCCCCCATTGGGAAATGCAGTGGGCTTCATCTACAGCAACAAAGGAAATCGGCAGCCGTTCCGCCAGTGTGCCAAAGCCATCCGTATCCAACCGCTCCGGCGCAACGTAAACAATTTTGTATTTTCCTGCTAACATATTGCGGTACACAGCTTGGATTTGCGCATAGGACAGGCTGCTGTTGATATAGGCCGCTGGGACTCCGGCTGCCTTCAATGCCATTACCTGGTCACGCATCAGCGAGATCAGCGGGGACACTACCAGAGAAATCCCAGGCAGCAGTAACGCCGGAATTTGATAACACATACTCTTTCCACCGCCGGTAGGCATGATTCCAAAAGCATCTTTACCGGCAAGAATGCCGTCAATCAACATTTCCTGCCCAGGCCGAAACTGGGAATACCCAAAGATCCGTTGAAGCAGTTGTATCTTATCCATGTTTTTCACCATTTCATTTTATGCTACCGGCTATTTTCGCACATATCACAGATAAATGCAAGACAAAACTGCACAAATACAGATTGATTGACTTTTATTAAGCATGGCGTATAATATGCGTAGGTGATGCAATGTGAAAATGAGCAAAACGATATGTCTTTTAAACGATTCTTTTCCACCGCTGATCGATGGCGTAGCCAATGCGGTTGTAAATTACGCAAAGCACATCAGCCGAAACGGTGGAAGAGCAATTGTAGTTACACCCAACCATCCTGATGCCGACGACGCCCAGTTTCCTTACCCGGTTGTACGCTACCCAAGTATTGATATTCGGCAAAAGGTTGGATATTTAGCGGGGGTTCCTTTTTCACCGGAAGTTGCCAATTGTGTTGCCAAGGAAAATGTTGCCATACTTCACAGTCATTGCCCTATTGTATCAACACTGATGGCCCGTCAGCTGCGGCAAATCACAGATGCGCCTCTGGTAATGACCTATCACACCAAATTTGATATTGAAATATCCAACATCCTTCATAGCAAACTATTACAGTCTGGCAGTAAAAAGGCACTGGTTCACAACATTAATGCCTGTGATGAAATATGGGTAGTCAGTAAAGGCGCGGGAGAAAACTTATCCGCACTGGGATATGAAGGAGACTACGTGGTTATGCCAAATGGTGTAGATTTTCCACACGGGCGTGTTTCTCCGGAATCTGTGTATGAAGCAACGAAAGCTTATAATCTGCCGGATGGTGTCCCGGTTTTCCTGTTCGTAGGACGGATGCGCTGGTATAAGGGCCAGCGTATTATTCTGGATGCCCTATCCAGAATTTTCACTGAAGGCCATGATTTCCGTATGGTCTTCGTTGGTTCTGGCAGCGATGAGGAGCAGATGAAAGCTTATGCGCAGGAATGCGGCATTGGAGAGAAGTGCATTTTTACCGGTTCGATTTCCGAGCGTGAGACGCTGCGAGCCTGGTATTGCCGTGCGGATCTTTTTTTGTTTCCCTCTACCTTTGACACCAACGGTTTGGTTGTCCGGGAAGCTGCTGCCTGCTGTGTTGCCTCCGTTTTGATACGCGGAAGCTGTGCGGCGGAAGGTATCACCCACGGCAGAAACGGCTATTTGATTGAAGAAAATGCAGAGAGTTTAGCTGCATGCCTTCGCGCACTTTGGAACAGGCGAGATCTTATGCGTCAAGCCGGAGAATTGGCTAACCAGGAAGTCTATATTTCATGGGAAACCGCAGTCCATACTGCAATGGAGCGCTATGAAGTTGTGATTGACCGGTATAAAAGCGGGCTATATCCGTCGCATCGGCAGCCGATGGAAGTGCTTTTAAAAGCCAACGGTGAACTCATGGAAGATCTGGGACACCTGATGGCGTTGCGAAAAGAAATGCACCATCATTTTGAGATTTGAATATCCAAAAACCATTCATTGCAGCTGCTGGGATATCGTGCAGGATATCCCAGCAGTACAAGCTCAAAAATCAGGGGATCAGGAAAAGCCTGATCCCCTGATTTTACTTTGAAGACACTACAGATTGCTCTTCATTTCCTCTTAATCCGGCGAAGCGTGTTGTCTTTGGGCTTTGGATTTAAAATGCGATAGAATAGCAAGCTAATTCCCAGCAGCACCAAACCCGCCACAATCAGTGCCAAAAGTTCTACCAAAGGAGTAGTGGTAGTTGCAGACAGCACGTCCTCATATGTCACTGGCGCAGTTGTGCTCGTAAGAAACACTGTTTTCAGACAACAAAACAAATTCATCCGCATGCATCCTCCGTAAAATAATTCTGTTTCATCTGACTATAGCACAATCGGGGAACAAATGCAACATTATAGCGAAGTATAATTTCACCGCAAATATTGACTGACTGTTGCAGCGATTACGCAGCACATTTTCTTTTGATAGGTACTATCCCGAAGTTTGGCTTCTTCCTCCGGATTGGACAGAAATCCGCATTCTATCAAGACACCCGGACAGCGGATGTGCTCCATGAGATAAACGCCGCTGCTCTTCCGGGCATCACGGTTCGTCTTTGGGTGCAGATTTGCCATCAAGGAGGATTGCAGCTGCTTAGCCAAAGCCTCACTTCCTTCTGTCGGGGCGTAGAATACTTGAACGCCACTGTAGCGGCTATCCGGATAGTTATTCTGATGGATGCTGAGAAGCAGTGTATTTTCCGTCTCATTGGCGATGCGAACCCGTTCCTTCAAATCTGAGACCTTTTTCTGCGCAATGGTTTCTCCTTTTGTATAAACGGAAATATCCGTTGTCCGGATGATCTTGGTTTCGTATCCAAGTAGGTGGAACAAATCATTCAGGCGCAGCGAAATATCCAGATTATACACACTTTCTACGATACCAGTGCAGGATGTAGCGCCTCCATCTTCCCCACCATGCCCCGGATCAATGATAATACAGTGTTCCCGTGGAATCGGTGCGCTGTCCGCAATTGCAGTAACCGTTCTGCTTCCCAACTCTGAAGCCACTAAAACAGCGACAATAGTAGCGCAATAAAATACAAGCCATCGCTTACTTTTCTTCATGTGCAACACCTCCGTATACTGTATGCGGTAATCATACCCAGCTGAACATTCCTTCAAAAAAATGCATAGTATGACACGGAATGACAGTTTCCAAAACAGAATAAGGAGGAATGACATTTGGAGAGCAAAAAACCTGATGATCAATTTTGGGAAGGCCGGCTCCCTTCTATGGCACCGCTGGCCAATCCTTACGTTCCATTTCAGCTAGAAAATTCTCCAAAATACGAAGCAAGAAAAGGAATGGTCCGGGGAACCCTTTTCCCAGGACTGGATCTTCCGTTTATGGGGAAGGTAAATACCGAAATGAAAGCAGAAACGCCAATGACGGAACTGCAGGCCCTGGCTTTTGCAGTTCAGGAACTGGCGCTGTATTTGGATACCCACCGGGACGATCGAGAAGCGCTTCAGCTATACCGCGATTATCAGAAATTATATGAACGAGGTCGGGCAGAATTTAGCAAAAAATACGGTCCTTTGACCCATACGCAAGTATCCGACTCAACCGACTACAACTGGCTGGATGACCCATGGCCATGGGAATATCATGGAAATAAGGAGGATTGAGCATGTTTTATTATGATAAAAAATTACAGTACCCAGTCAAAATTGCAAAGCCCAATCCTCGGTTAGCATCAATTATCCTTTCCCAGTATGGTGGGCCGGATGGAGAGTTAGGCGCATCCTTACGCTATTTATCCCAGCGCTACGCTATGCCCTTTGATGAACTGAAAGGTTTGCTTACCGATATCGGTACAGAGGGGGCATCATGACACCCGCCAGGTTGGCGGATGCTGGTCATGGAACCACTTCCATGCTCAAAATGGCTTTGAGCGCATTGAGGCACTCCTGAGCAGCATCGATACGCGCATGCTGACAAATTAAACTCTTCAGGTCTGCCCCATGTAAGAGAAACAGGTTCTTTCCTTTTCCCGAAAAAAAGTTATGATACAAAGTGAGATTGTCGAAATGGATTCCGTCTATCAGGGTGAGGAATGAAATACAAGTGAGGTGAATCCAAATGGATGACAGCAAAATCATAGAACTGTTCTTCCTTAGAAACGAAGACGCTATTCGCCATACCCACGATATCTACGGAAGGCGGCTCTTTATCTTGGCAGATAACATCGTGAAAGACGATCAGGACGCAGAAGAGAGCGTCAACGATACCTACATGAAGGCCTGGGATACGATTCCTCCCCAGAAGCCCACACATTTTTTTGCGTATCTGGCGAAAATTTGTCGGAATTTCGCTCTGGATAAGCTGGATTGGAAGCATGCCGCCAAGCGAAATGCAGAGGTTGTCAGTTTGACTCAGGAAATGGAATTGTGTATTCCGGATGCGACTCAAACCCGAAACATGGAAGCAAAAGAATTGGGACGGATTCTAGATGCTTTCTTGAGAACGCTGTCCGATGAAAATCAGCTGGTTTTTCTTCGGCGGTACTGGTTTGTTGATACCATTGCCGAAATTGCGGCCCGATACAACATCAGCGAAAGTGCCGTGAATATGCGTCTGAACCGGACGCGATCCAAACTTCGAGAATATCTTGCAAAGGAGGGAATTCGCGTATGAACGGAAAAGACATCCTTTTGGGCCTGAAATATATTGGAGATGACCTGGTTGAAAAAGCAGAATACAGCCAATTTCCAGAAACAGCAAAAAAACGGCTCAGCATCCGCAAACCCATGTTGATTGCTGCCATTGTTGCACTAACGCTTCTGCTAGTAGGCTGTGCTGTGGTTTACCTGCTGAGTATACAGGGAATCAAACTGGGAGATCGGCTGATTACCTATGATGTGTTACACTATGACCCTCTGACAGGAAAGGATATTGCCCCTGCGGAAATAAAAACCGAAACACAGCAGATCCTGACTCTGGCAGGGCTGAGTGGTAGCCCAGCATCTCAGGCCGCCCGGGAATGGTATGCATTCCTGGAAAGTTATGACCCCGACAAGGAAATTAAAAAATCTGTATGGGGCAGCGAACCGGAATTCCCGGAAGAATATAATGGCTATGGGTTGTACACCCAGGAAATGAAGGACAAGCTGGATGAGATTCTGACAAAATATGATCTGAAACTCCGCGGAAAACAGGTGGAATTCCAAAACAGCAAATTACTGTTACAGGCACTGGGGATGGAAACGGTGCTGAACCCTGGCAGTAAGGCCAAGATGCGGGTTGGCTACGGAGTTTACTACGAAAGCGGGAATCTGGACCTGGATTTTGAAATCACACTTCCCGGTGAGAATGGTAGTGAACCAGAAAAGACGACTGGCGTTCTGTACTACCGCCCAAAAGACTGCTTTATCCCAGATACCGCTGTCCTCACAGATGCCCAGTGGGAAGAGTGGAACTATACCACTGCTTCCGGTGACAAGGTACTGATCATTCGCTCTGATGATGCAGGTTCTGCCTGGATTTTCAGCGACACGGTAAACTATACTGCCTCTTTACGTCTGGATATCATTCGCGGGATCTATGAGGAAACAGAAAACGGTACACCGGTAGCCAAATTTGACTTGATGGGCAAGGAACAGATGGAACAAGTAGCCGATGCCATTGATTTCTCCCTGGAGCCGAAACTGGTGGAAGGGTGGGAAACGCTGTCAGACGATGCCGTTCCTGCTGGAAAGGCGATCAATGGGTATCGCATCGAACCGGTATCTGCTTTTACCGATGGCTATGCTTATCGGATTATCCTGCGCGTCACCGCACCGAAAGGCGTGGCGCTGACAGACCCGGAAGATCATACAGCCGGAATCGCCCCCGGTAACGGAGTATGGGGAAGCTGTGTCGAAGACGGCGACGGCAAGCTAAATACCTGCCACTTTATCCTGTCTGACTACATAGACCCCCAGCGTCTTTCCCCAGAGGAAGGGATGCCTTTTTACGAAGGCATGATCATTCCGATCTACTGGGAAGACATGTATTACAGTTACATTGACCTTGAGAAAAGCGAAGAGGTTGAAACCCTGCTCACCGAGGGAACCTGGAAATTCGATGTCCCGCTGAACGACGCCGATACCCGGCAGATCGAACTGCTGACCCATCCCATCACCGCCCAGGCCAGTATCGGCTGGGGGATGGATGGAACGGATGCGCTGGAAGAATTGGAGCTCACCTCCCTGAAAATTCGCTCTATGGGAATTTCTGAAACCAGTGGGGAACAAAATGGTGACTTCTTCTATTTCAACGGACAGTGCTCCTATGTGGTGATGAAAGATGGCACCAAGGTGGAATTTCTCTACGGGCTCTTTAATCAGCCCATTGACCTGGATCAGGTGGCCTATGTGCAGCTGGCGGATCAGACCATCATCCCCATGCCGGGCGTGGATGAAGCGGAGGTCAAGCGGATTTCCGAAGCCATGCCCACGGAACCCCCAGAACCGGAGATCCCGGTATTTGAAGACGGGATAGAACTGGTGACGGAACCGGTAACCCTGCAAAGCCTGGCTGGCTATGCCAACGATCCCTCCGGAGACATGGTGCCGCTGTATGAATACTTCACCCTGACTTCCTTTGTTCTGCACCCGGAGGGAGCCGTTGCGTTGGATAGTCGAGCTTTGGAAAGACCAGAGACGGAAATTCAGGTGGTAATGCAAGATGGCAGCCAGATCCTGCTGACCAACAGCGGCTGCGGACGCAACAATGGTGTTAATTTCAGCACTTTCACGTCAGAAGCAACAATTGACCTATCGAAGCTAAATTATCTCTTGCTTCCTGATGGCACAAAGCTGACCGTTCCAGCTTCTTCCAAATAGAAAAAACAGAATCAGCTACAATGTTCCTGAGTTTCATGACAAAGTTGTGCTGACAATTCAGATGAAAACGGTATGGAGATGTTCATGCCGTTTTCTTTCTTTTCACCGCATGCTTATCTGCATCGTCAGATCGTTTGTTGTCTATTCCCGCTCCATCTTTCATGCATGATTTCTTTTTCTGAAAAAATATGATAAAATTTGAAATATCATGCAACCGATTTTGATGTACTCCGTTTATAAGAGTGAAAGGCCCGAAGTGAAAAAGGAGGATTCCCTACATATGGAAGATACTCAGATCATTGATTTATACTTTGCCCGGTCGGAACAGGCCATTCAGGAGACAGATACCAAGTACGGCGGCTATTGCTACAGCATTGCGTATAACATTCTGACCAATCAGGAGGACGCGGAAGAAAGCGTCAGCGATACGTACCTTTCTGCCTGGAACGCCATACCGCCCCGGCGGCCTTCCCTACTGGCGGCGTTTTTAGGAAAGATTACCCGGAATATTTCCTTGGATCGCTGGCGGAAATACCGAGCCTTCAAACGTGGCGGGGGGCAGGTAGAGATTGCCCTGGAGGAACTCAGGGACTGCGTCAGCGGAGAAGAAAGTGCCGAAGAAAAGGCCATTCGCCGGGAAATCCTGGCCAGTCTGAACAATTTCTTGGAAACGCTGAATGACTTGGAACGCAATATCTTTCTGTGCCGGTACTGGTATTTGGATTCGATAGCAGAAATTGCGGAAAAGTCCGGCTTCTCTGACAGCAAGGTAAAATCCATGCTCCATCGCATCCGCAAACGGCTCAACGCCCACTTGGAAAAGGAGGGCCTGCGATGACAAGTCAGGAACTACTGTTTATTTTAAGCGGCGTAAAAAATCAGTATATTCTGGAAGCCAAAGATTTTTGGCAAAAGAAAGAAAAGAAAAAACCGGGTTCTTCTGGCAGCCATCCACCAGCCGAGTCTCTTCCCTTCTCCCCCAGAAAAGAACCGCACCATTACCAATCCAGAGAAAACGGGAAAAGAAAAAAGAAAAAATGGGGAAAATTCTTCATTCTGTCCGCAGCAGTAGGGCTGCTGCTGGCTACCTTAGCTGGACACGGTTTCTTTACCCAGTGGACCGATTACTTTGCCACATTCCTGGTAAAAACACGGGAGCAGAACCAATATACCCAGCCGATTGATGAAGCAAAGCGATTGCAGACGCAGACAGAACCAACACTGAGTGCGACAATTGATTCTCCGAGAGATATGGATCGAATTTTGGCCTACACCACATACTTTCATGAGTGGATGCCTGGTTCTTTTGGATCTGATGCCTATAGTCCGTACTATGAAATGAAATTTCTGGACCTCAATGCGGATGGGCGGGATGAGATGGTCATCTGGGAATCCACCACCGGCGTGGTCTATGAAGTTGTGACCATCGATAATGGTCAGACCGTACCGTTATACAGCGATTCCGTTTTTAAGATGGATGAGCACGAAGAAGAAATGTACCTTTGCCAGGATAACACTCTGGAGAAGTTCTATTCCAATCCTCTGCAGGGGCAGCAGCTACAGGAATATTACCAGGTGGAAGATCAAACGTTGGTCATGGTAGAGTGTATTATGCAGAGCCAAGATAATCAGTGGTATAGGAGCAAAGCCGGCGGAGCATCCGATGGGATGTGGACAGAAATCAGTGAATCTGAGGCACAGGCGGTACAAAACAACCATGTTCGCATCGAGGTCAAGCAGGTATCCCCTATCTCCGAGGAAACAAAAGCACGCGACAAGGCTGAGGCAGAGCAACGGCTGCAACTTGTGCTGAAGGATCAATACCCCATTCACTTTTATGAAGAAATTGAAGACAATACCCTGAGCGGGTTTTGTGCAAAAGAATCGGAACAACTGGGATTTTCTGTAGAAATTACCCAGTACGCATTACTGGATATGGATGGAGACAGTATTCCTGAGTGCGTTGTGGATTTCCGGTTTGGTGAAAATGAGCAGGTGATGTGTCTGGTTCTCAAACATCTGCAAAACGATGAAGTGCTGGCAACGGGATTTTACTACCGTCAGATGTATCGGCTGAAATCTGACGGCACCTTCCGCGCTTCTGGAAGCGAGGATACCGACGGCTGGTACAGACTGGTATGGGAAAATATGTCCTGGGTCATGGAGCGAGTTCCTGAGGAAGAAAACTGTGAAAGCAAGCCCGATGCTCCCTGGCAGATCTATGAATCAGCACAGGTTCAAGAATAAACGCTGTATCATTGTGTTTTCGTAGTAAACAGCAGGAGTCAGCCCTTTGAACAGCACCCCACCTGTTAGACAGCATGCTAACAGGTGGGGTGATTTATGATGACGAAGGAAAATCAGCACATTTTCCGTTTTCTTTTGAAAGGATGCCACATTTGCCCCTCCATTGTTCAGATTTCGCCCAATATATCAGGGAGCATCTGCTTTTGCAAGTTAGGAGCAGGTATTTTCAAATGTACTCAGGTGCACAATTCCAACTATTCATTCCCATATGTTTGCTGTTTCTGGCATATTTCTCTTTTCAGCTGTCACAAAAAAGGCCTTGAAAATATAATGGATGTAGGAGGTGCAACATGGATAATTATCTTATAATGGCATTTGTGGCGACACTGGGGACCTGGTTCGTAACAGCACTGGGCGCAGCTACCGTCATCTTTTTCACATCCCCCGATCCAAAAGGGTTGAACATCATGCTTGGATTTGCTTCCGGCGTTATGATCGCAGCCAGCTTCTGGTCTTTGCTTCAGCCAGCAATCGAACGTGCAGAGGCCTCATCGAACCTGCCCGCATATCTGGTAACAACGGTAGGCTTTTTGTTCGGTGCATTGTTTATGTGGGCATCCGATAAAGTGGTTTCCTTTGCAAGAAGAGAAGCAGCCAGCACACTGGGCAAACCAAATGAACGCCTGCACCGCATTATCATGCTGATTCTTTCCATCACCCTTCATAACATCCCGGAAGGTCTGGCAGTGGGCGTTGCATTTGGTGCATTGCAGGGCAGCAACTATACCGCAGAAAACTTGATGGGGGCAATTTCCGTAGCGGTTGGCATCGGTTTGCAGAATTTCCCCGAAGGTGCAGCAGTTTCTGTTCCGCTCCGGAGAGAAGGATATTCCAGAAAGAAAAGCTTTCTAATCGGTCAAGCTTCCGGCATTGTAGAACCAATTTCCGGTGTCGTAGGGGCATTACTGGTTGTTTACGTAGAAGCGATTCTGCCTTATGCTTTGTCCTTTGCGGCCGGAGCAATGATCTTGGTTGCCGTGCATGAGTTGATTCCGGAATGCCAGAGGAATCAGCAGACGCAGCCATATTTCGCCACAATGGGAATCGTCCTTGGATTTGCCGTTATGATGTTGCTGGATGTTATGCTGGGTTAATTCGGGAAAAAGTTGAATAATAGGTCAATTTCTACTCCTATACGAACGAGGATGGCACAGTAACTTCCTATGCTCTTTGGGAGAATGACGGTTTTACTTACAGCCTGGCAAGCGCAAACACGACATTTGAACAGTTGTACGCTGATATTCAGACTTTAATGAAGTAATTTCTCTCATCAAAAAGAATGGTTTAATTTAAACTGCACCCCATCTGCTAGACAGTACGATATGCTATCTAACAGATGGGGTGGTTTATTATGCTGAAAGAATATCAGCACATATTCCGTTTTCTTTTGAAAAGATTCTACACTTTCCCATTCTTAGTTCAGATTTCTCCCCAGGAAAATTGGTCAGGGGTGTCCGGTTCTGTACTATTAGAACTGCTCTTTCTCCAGTTCTGTGCCTCCGGTTCATATCGCAAACAGGTAATCTCCTTCCAGAAATTGAGGCTGGGAATCTACTCAAACCGTCCCTCTATCGCAATGGATATTCCGTAAAGGGTTTCATATTCAAACTCAAGTGCTGGTACGAAGCAATCACCGCCATGGCGTCCTCTTCCCGGACGGTTTTTCCATTCTGACCAGCCTTTGCATATCCCCAGTATAGTGTGATCGGATCACGAACTACTTTTTCAATAAACTCCGGGCCATTTTCGCTGCATCGATAGAAACCGTAATACCGCCCATCATCCGACTCATTGTCGCACATCTCCAGAATTCCGCCTTCGCAAATAAAGGATACGCCGTATGTATACTGCTGCAATTCTCCATCCCGAATGGTAAAAATATCCAGGTCTTCGGTACTATCGCTGAATCGGGGCTGGCGGGTAATCAGTTCCTCGACGCCGTCCCCATTTAAGTCCATCCGCGTATAGGTAAAGTTTTTGGCATTGTCATAACGCACCAGTGCTTCTGCAACATACTGGGCATAAGGATCGGAATACTCGATATTAGCGGGAGGTTCTCCGAAGCGTTTCAGGGGAAGCCAGCGAATTTCGATCCGGGTGTAGGAATTCAGAATGTCCTGGGCTTCTTCCTCCGTTATCAGCTTTGGATTGGTACCATCTTTGGCATGTAAATACCATGCGTCATCTGAAGAATCGTAGGAAACGCCTGTGATAAAGGAGGCAGATTCCGGTTTTGCCTGGTAGAAGTAATGTTGATACATTCCAATATCTTCACAATAGACTTCAAATACATTTCCTTCGCATGGCTGGAAATGTCCGATAAAGACCCCGGTATTGGTAAGATCAAAATACTTGTAAGACTGACCATCCTTGATTGACAGAATATCCAGAGCGCCGATAATCAATTCCTCAACACCGTCGCCATTAACATCATATAGCACATAGGATAGACCTTCCGGGTTTCGGTCGGTTTCCAAACGGTAATTCACAAATTCCTCGTAACCGGCAGTATACATGCTTTCATGTTCTTCACGAGCCGAAGCGATTTCCGCTAAGTATCGGGAACGTGCTTCTGCCTGATAGTTTCCCACCTGATCCATGGTGGTGGGCTGAGGTTTGACAGACAGATCAAACAGCTCCGCAAATTGCTGCAAAGCAGTCTCGGTCATGGGAACCTGTTTGCCGTCCACCCAGATCACCGGGTCTAGGTAAATGGAAATAAACGCATCCGGCAAGTCAGCATAAATCCGGGCAGTTACCTCGTTCAGAACCAGAAGTACTTTTTTACCGTCTTTGCGGGTATAGTCCCACTGGGTATAGTCGAGGGATTCCAGCATGCCGCTGGTGGCGGGATCGAAATAATCCTTCCGAGAATATCGGTAACTGGCAAATCCCTGCTCCCATTTCCAGCTTCCCATGTCCATGCTGATTTGCATATTCAGATCAAAGGTTCCCTCTAAATGGAAACCTCCATCCCAATACTCTACCTGAACTCCAGGGGTATCATAGACCAATCCATTCAGTCCGAGAGAATTCAGCAGGACACTGTTTTCATAGTAATTGAGCGGGATATAGCTTGACAGCAGCTTCAGGTTATATTTCTCCACAATCTCATTGAGCTTGTCCACCATTTCCTGACTATAGCAGCCGTATGTAAAATTATAGTTTTCTGGGATATCCCAAGGCGAGCCGGATTTGGCAGCTAAGTCTGATTCCCCTGCGATTGACTTATCCGGATCGTATGAATTTGTAAAGTCTACCCATTCCGAAAGCGCCTCCATGTTGGTACCTTGCACGGAAAGTAGTGTAATAGGCTCCTGGGTTTGCACCGGAATCACATTCCCATGATCGTCATACTCCGTGGGAATATAGAAGCTGTATTCCCCCACCTTCATATCCTGCATTCTCAGCACATACACCACCGCGCAGCCCACCAGCATCAGCAACAGCGCAATGAGAGCAGCAATCAGCCATGCCCGACGAAGGGCGAGCCGTCGAGGTTGGTCTCGGTTTTCCCGGAAATCTCCGGCACTGACCACATAGGTATCCTGTACCCGACCCAGAGCGTTCAGCAAATCCATTCCCTTCATCAATATCCCTCCTGACTGAGCATTTTGCGAAGCTTCCCTCGGGTTCGGTGGAGCATGGATGTTACTTTACTTTCGGTAAAACCGGTGAATTGAGATATGGTCTGAATCGAATCTAAGTACCAATACCTGCACAGAAAAACGTTTCGCTCGACTTCCGGCAGATCTTGCAAGAAACGGTTGAGCATCTGCACCAGTTCTTTGGACTGCAAAGTCGTCTCTGGATCCCCTGTTTCCGCACAAGCGTCCAGTTCTTCCAGAGCCAGAATCATCTCTCCCCCGCCCCGCTTCTGGGCGCTGAGTTTGCGCCAGCGGTCAATGGAAATATGTCGGGTCAGTTTGGCCAGAAAAGCACGGAGAATATTGGGACGCCGGGGTGGAATGGTGTTCCATGCCTGCAAATAGGCATCGGATACGCTTTCTTCCGAATCCTCCCGATTGGATAGGATGTTGTAGGCCACGCTGTAGCAGTAGCCGCCGTATTTCCGGTCTGTTTCCACAATGGCCTGTTCCGATCTTTGGAAGTATAAGTCCAAAATGTTCTGATCCTCCAAAAGTACCACCTCCAAGTGTTTTTATTCTATCGCATTGGTTTTCACTTGTATAGGCGTAAAACAAATGAGAATCTTGCATGTCAGAAAAAACTTTTTTATTTTCCACCTGCTCTTTCCTCACAGAAAAGCAAAAGAACGTACTGCCGAACTGATTTGGCAGTACGTTCTGTGTTCCATACGAATGACTCGTTCCCGATGTGGGATACTAACCCAGAGGTGATTATTGTGGCAAAACAAGGAATGAGCCGTCCGGATGTAATCCGTGGTCCGAGAAAAGATGTCTCCCCTGTTCCTCAGATTCAGGGCAAAGCCAAAAGTGGAAAGGAAAAAGCAAAGCCTATCATCGCAGGAACATCTGGCGCAAGCCAAAAGGTGTGGCATGAAAAACCCATATCCAGCGCACATGGAATCATTGATACAGATTTGGCACGGGATAATCTGGAGAATGATATTCCGTTTGCAGATTTGCAGGACCTTTAATTGTCAAAGCAGAGCACAAAAAATGTGCCCTGCTTTTTCTCTATACTATGTGGTACGCAGTTTTCTTCTGGGCTTACTCCGAAGGAGGAACATCGATTTCCATATCACTCATTGGATAGGTGACACAGGGATGAATACAGCCAAATTTCCGGTCTGCTTCCCGGCGGCCATCTCGCTTTTCTGCCACCTGGTAGTCTCCGGAAATCCACTTGCTGTGACAGTAGCCGCAGCCGCCAGCCCGACATTTGTTGGGGGCCGGGATTCCGGCACGCTCCATTGCAGTAAGCAAGGTTTCGTTTTCCTTGGCGTCAATGGTACTGACCTGATCCCGAATCCGTACCGTCAGGCGGAATGTCCGGGGATTCTCAATGGGCAAATCCAGGCAGCAGGTGGCATCTTTGCGGACAGCCTTCACCGGCAGGTTCAGAGGTGCCAGCTCCTTCTCCAGGAAGGCGTACATCGCCGCCGGTCCGCAGAGGAAGAACGTTACCTGTTTCAAATCCACATACTTGGCCATCAGTTCTGCCGAGATGAACCCCTGTTCATATCCGGGTTTCTGCTCATCGCTGAGGACATAGACAACCTTCAATCCCTTCTGGGCAAGTGCATCCAATTCTGCTTTATAGGCGATGTGTGCTTCATCTCTTGCGCCATAGAAGAGAATCATGTCATAGGTTTCATCCTGATCCACCATACTTTTCGCCATGGACAGGAACGGCGTAATGCCGGAGCCACCGGCCACGCAGACAATCTGATTTGCGTCCCGGAGAGTTTCATAGTGGAATTCTCCGCTGGGCTCGCTCATTGTGAAGCGGTCGCCTACTTTGGCCTGGGTATTCAGATAGTGGGAGAAGAATCCAGCATCTTCCACACCCAGGGTCAGCTTGTTTTCCAGGGCTTCCCGGGGACTGGAAGAAATGGAGTAAGGACGGCTGACCAGACTTTCTCCAACTGCAGTGCGCAAAGAGACATACTGACCCGCACGGAAGAAAGGAAATGCATCCGCATCCACCCGGCGGAAGGTAAACTCCTTCATCCGGTCTGTCAAATCCCGGATGGCAACCAGCTCTACTTCCATGGAACCCGGGTGAAGTTTCTTTGCCAGTACATTGGTCCGGTATTCCTGCGGAATTGGCGTGTTGGCACCGTTTGCCAAGGCTTCCCGCCGCTTGGGCACAATTTTCTTGAACCGGAGCATATCCATAAATCCAAAGATCTGTCTTTTGAATTTCATATTACTTCACCTCCGCTTTCAGGTCGCCAACCGTCTGTCGTCCGGAAATATCGCCGGAGACATAGGCGCTGGAATATCCGCTGGAACGCATGGCGTAGCCTCCCGCAAACCGCAGGCCTGGAAAGAGCTTTGCGTCCTCTTTCATCATCATCAGACGGGGCATCAGGCTGTCCCAGTCTGCGGTAAGGTAGCCGTAAATGCTGCCCTCCGGATGTCCGCAGTAGCGGGCATAGGTTGTGGGGCTGGCCACACAAATTTCCTCAATGTGGTCGTGGAGATTGCAGCCGGTTTCCCGCTCAAATACCTGGATCATATCTGCTGCAACCCGGTCTTTTTCTTTGAAATAGTCTGTTTCGGTTACATTGCCCCAGTCATCAGACATGAACATGGTGGTAAAGTACATCATGCAGGTCCCCTTGGGAGAACATTCCGGGAACGCATTGTTCAGGCACACAGTAGCCTGGACATGGTTGGTGTCCACTTTCCGCATCAGATCAAACTGCTTGGCAGAATCAGCAGTATCATAGATGAAGTAGTTGTGGCTCTTGATGCCCAGCTCTTCGGCAGACTTATTCAGGCCAAGGAACATGGAGAATCCACGCCCAGCAAACTCACGGGCATTGGTTGCCCGAACGGCCTGTTCGCTGACAGCAGACGCAGGCAACATTTTTCCAAAGACCAAATGGGGAGAACAGTTGGCAATCACATGATGGGTTGCAATGACCGTACCGTCTTTCAATTCCACGCCGGTGATTTTCCCTGCTGCGTCGGTGTGAATTTTGGATGCTTCGGAATGATACCACACATCGCCGCCCAGTTCCCGAATCCGGCTCTCCAGAGCCAAACTGATTTCATGGGAGCGCATTCTGGGCATCCAGGCATCCCGGGTAATATAGCGGATGACCATGGAACCGTAGTGCAGGAAGCTGAGACGGTCACAGTCCACGCCCAGATAACACCAGTAGGCATTCAGAATATCTCGCGCAGCCTGGGGCATCTTCAGAGAATCCAGAACTTCATTGACGCTGTAGCTGCCAGCCTTTACGAAGTTGGGGAAATGGGATTTCATGTAGGAGGAATCCGTATTTCCGTTAACGGAGTTGGAATAGGTCTGAGCGTCCCGAACTTCATTGCACAGCTCAAAGAACTCCGTCATGGACTTCCGGGAGCCAGGGACATAGTGCTCCATCTTGTCGATAAAGGCTTCCACGCCAAAGGGCATTTCACAATCATACTTCTTGTCCGTGGTAATCAAATGATAGGCTTCGGGGATGCGGATCCAGTCCACCTTATCCTCCACCCCTAGGTCCCGGAACAGGGTCCGTATATCCCCCGGAGCTTCCGCAGAGCCAAAGTCATTCAGTTCATGCAGGCTGGCTTCAAACTCAAACCGTCCCCGTTTGAAGCTGGTGGCAAATCCGCCGGGTAGGTTGTGCTTTTCCAGGAGCAGGCAGGAATAGCCTCCCTGAAGCACGCGAATTGCGGCTGTCAATCCACCGTTACCGGCACCAATGACAACCACGTCGTACTGTCTTGTACCTTTGTTTTCCATGGTAACCTCCTTGTGGTTTAATAGATGAGATTTCGGGAGCGCTGGAGCCAGTACTCCAGCTCTTCTTCGCTGGTAATACCCTTGTAGTGGCGCAAGATGATGCGGAAAAAGTCCGTTAGCTCTTGGTCAATCTGTTCCTGGTTCATGCTTTGATAGCCAATCGCCAGCATTACGCCCAAGCCGTAGCATCGAAACTGCATCTGCCGGTGCATTTCCCGGGCCGTTTCCAGAGGCATTTCCAGATTTTTCGCCAGCAGGGAGATCAGCATTTCCCAGTTCAGGTCATTCAGAAGGTCCTGCCCGGGCTGCCGCTGCTGCAAGTACAGGAACCGGAACAGTTCCTTCTCCTTCATGGAAAAGGACAGGAAACTTTGTCCGAATGCCTTGTAGCTGTCATTATGAAATTTCAAGAAATTCTCCCGAATATGGTCGTGAAGCGCATCCTTCAAATGCTGAATGTTCTCAAATTCATAATACAGCGGCTGGGTAGAGCAGCCTAATGTTTTAGCAATGTTTCGGACGGTGAGTGACTCAGCTCCCCCACTTTGGATCGTCTGGGTTGCGGCCTGCAGGATGCTTTCCCTGGTAATTCTCTTTTCAGAAGCCATAGCCTTCCCCCTGTGTATTCTATATCTTTTAAGTTATTATAACACCTGTTATTTTGAAAAGCAACCATGCATTCCTCTTTATTGTGCAGATTGTCAATATGTTCAGAGAAAGAGGCAGTATCATTCCGCAAACCGGAAGACCATCGGCAGATCGTTTAGGCGCAGCTCCATATGCTTATCCTGAAATACAGTAAGGCTATTCAGCAGAGTTTTGCTCAACACTTCGCTTTCCACCTGAAAGTTCAGCAGGTCTGTCACTTCCGCTTGAATGGCCTGTTTCAGCTGTGCGGTATCGCTGCCTTGCTGCTGCTTGACTTCTGCTTTTTCCAGTCTCTCCCGGAAGGATCGTTCTTGATCTTCATACCGCTTTTTCATGGCCAGCATATCTTCTTTGGAGATATCCCCGGAAAAGTAATGATCTATAACAGCTTCCTTCTTATGCTGGAGCCGATCCAGTTCAAACCGCAGCTGCTCCGGTGCATCTGTGACGCCGCTCTCCCCTGCCTGAATCGCATCCAAGGCCAATGCCGTTATGTTGACAATGATGGGCTTAACATCCAGTGACAGGCTCCTGACGGCGAGTTTCAGCATGTTCATAGCGTCATCATCCCGAACCAATTTGCCAATATCACAGCCGTCTGTGCCCTCATTCACCGCCGTACCGCAGCTCCACCGGCGTACCTTGGTGCCATCTTTCAGCTTTTTTATTCGGCCTACAAAACTAGCTCCGCACAGGGCGCATTTTATCTTACCAGAGAAAACATAGCGATTGGAATGACCGCAATCCCCTGCTCCGTGTTTGTTGTTCTGCGCCATTCGTTTCTGTGCCATATTCCAGATTTCCCGGCTGATGATGGGTTCGTGGTGATTCTCTATGCGGATCTGAGGCACCTGCCCCTTATTGGTACATTTCTCGTGAGTCAGGTAATCGGGAGTGTAGGTCTTTTTTTGCACCAGATCTCCAACATATTTCTCATTTTTCAGGATTTTGATAATAGCACCGGATTTCCATTTGCTGCCGTGGTATGTACGATGCCCCTCTCGGTTGAGAAAGCAAGCAATCTCAGCAGTTCCCACTTGTTCCACTGCGTATTTCTGAAAAATCTGACGAACGATCTTTGCCCCTTCCGGCTCGATGGACAACTTGCCGTTCTTCACATCGTAGCCAAGCAGGGATCGTCCGAATACAACACCCTTTTCCATCTGGCGGGTCTGCCCCCAGACCACACGGTTGGATGTCTTGCGGCTCTCATCCTGGGCAATGGTGGCCATGATAGACAACCGCAGTTCCCCATCACTGTCCATGGTGTTGATGTGGTCGGTTACAAACTCCACTGCTACACCGATTCGCTTTAACTCACGGGTATAACTCAGAGTGTCTACAATGTTTCTGGAAAAACGGCTGACTTCCTTGGTCAGAATCAATTGGAATTTCCCTTCCCGGGCATCCTGGATCATCCGGTTAAACTGAACCCGCTTCCGAGTGCTGGTACCAGAGGTACCTTCATCAGCGTAGATTTCATACAGCTCCCAGTTAGGATTCTGTGCAATGTACTCCTGAAAATAGCGTTGCTGAGACGCAAAGGAATTGGCCTGGTCCTCCTTATCGGTAGATACCCGGCAATAGCCTGCTACTTTGATCATGGACACGCTCCTTTCTGTTTGTGTTTCTGAATCCATTCCCGGTGCTGCCGATCCAACCGGTCCTGGGCGTGACGGTACTGAATTTCATTCAGCCGCCCTTTCTCTTTGAGGGCCAGCAGCAAACCGCTTTGCAGGCGATACAAAAATAGTTCATCGATTTCTCTGGTGATCTTCCGATTGTTTTCTATTTTCTCAAGAGTAGCAAACCGTTTTGCCATACTGCCAGCCCTCCTTTCCTCTCAAATTGTATGCCAGTATGTGAGGCAATTGACTCGAAGTTCGCAGTGATGCCTACACTATAAGCGCAGTCAAAGGGAAATAGAAAAACAGGTGAAGAAAGAATCCTTCACCTGCTTGCTCTGGAGAGATTGGTTCTCACCTATTCAGTTTTCACCAGTTGAGATTGTTTCAATTGGGTGCAGATCCAGCCACTGTGGGCATGGGAAGTGAGTTTCGTCCGGAATGTCGTGCTCTTCGCAAATCTTCCATTCTTCCTTTACCAGTTCAATGCCAATATCAGCGCAAACAAGGCGTTTCATGTACCGTCCAGCATTTTCGGAAATCAGCCCGCGTTTGACATAGCCGATGGTAGCAGTCAAGTCGGAACAGACAACCAGTTCTCCCTCGCCGCTATCGCCATTCATGCCGCTGTTAATATCCACGCTGATCACATATGCGCCAGATGCGTTAATGGCCTCAATGGCGGTACGGTAAGTATCTCGCAGCTGCCCATGAAAACCAGTGCCCAGCAAGCAGTCCACTACGACCTGGTAACCTGTAAGACATTCAGCTTCGAAGGGCTGCACCGGAACTCCTGCGGAAGATGATTTCTCAGCGTAAAACGCACTATCTTCCGACAGCCGCTGACTGACGGTAAACACTGTGCAGTCATAGTGATGCTCTTTCAGGATGCAAGCAAGGGCAAAGCCGTCACCTCCGTTATTGCCGGAGCCAACCACGATTGCGATAGTTCCTTTCCAGTTTGCTGCCAGGAAAACGCCATAAGCCGCCCGATGCATCAATTCCAAGCTGGGTACCAGATTGGCGATGGTGTAGGCATCGCTTCTTCGCATATTCTCCACCGAAATACAATCAATCATCGTCTTCCTTCTCCTCACCACGCAGGAAAATGTAGGTATTCTCATCCGAGCGCGTTTCATCGAACCGATAGTTCAGGCGGTCAAACAGTCGGATTTGCTTCGGCGTGTTGATTTGATTCTGTGCCATGAAGCGCACCATTTCTCCACGGGCCATTTTGCACATGGTGCCCTTTTCGATGATCTTTCCGTTCTTCTCCTCACCAAATACGCAGGTAATAAATCGGGCGGAGTCCGGAAGATACTTTGACACGCAGATACTGTATTCTTTGGATGCCAGGTTGATAATGCAGCTTGTTTCTGCAAACAGAGTTTCGGCTAGGCGATTGCCCCAGTAGGCATAGAGGTCTTTGTACTCCCCTATTTTGAGCTTTGCCTGCATTTCCAGCCGATAAGGTGTCACCCCATCAAAAGGGCGCAGGATACCGTAAAAGCCAGACAGAATCCGCAGATGGTCCTGGACATAGGAATATTCCTGCTCTGTGAACACGCCGGGAGCCATGTACTGATACTGAATCCCCTCGTAAGCCAGTACTGCTGGAGTCAAACCCCTGCGCAGATCCATATCCAGCAGCCGCCGAACATTCAACTCCGCAATCTGGTCGTTGCACTTCCAGAGTTTTTTCAGTTCCTCGTAGGACATACTTTGGAGCTTCCGGCAGAGTTCCTCGGTATTGGTCAGGAATACTGGAAGATCCCGATATGGGAAACTGTCCATATCCACATTCATTTTCTTGGCCGGGGAAATGATGATCCGCATGGCTTACTGCTCCCCTGCCAGGTAGACAAGAATTTCGGCGGCATTGGTGTCCGGTTTAACCTTAGTCATAACCTTTTCAATGATGCCCTGCTCGTTGATGAGATAGGTTGTCCGAACCACACCCATGCTCACCTTGCCGTAGAGCTTTTTTTCCTGCCAGACTCCATAAGCCTGAATGGCCTGCAGTTCTGGGTCAGACAGGAGAACGAAGGGCAAATTATACTTCTGGGCAAATTTCAGATGGGATGCCACCGAATCTTTGCTGATTCCAATGACCACAACATCCTGTGCCTGGAACTGTTCGTAGTTTGCTGCAAAAGCGCAGGCCTGCCGGGTGCATCCAGGGGTGTTGTCCTTGGGATAGAAATACAGGACAACCTTCTTGCCTGCAAAATCTGACAGCCCAACAGAGTTTCCATTCTTATCCATCAGGCAAAAATCCGGTGCCTTCATTCCAACTTCCAGCAT
Organism: uncultured Oscillospiraceae bacterium; assembly: GCA_944382965.1. Lineage (GTDB taxonomy): Bacteria > Bacillota > Clostridia > Oscillospirales > Oscillospiraceae > Faecousia. Next base: position 90,146 of record CALWOA010000057.1, read on the forward strand.
AGTGCATTCTCCTTTGCAAAACTATTATTATCCTGAATTATTCGCGGAGGCTCAGCTTATAGTCCAATAACTGTACAGTAGCAACAAAATACAGCTATTTTCT
>CALWOA010000058.1 GCA_944382965.1 uncultured Oscillospiraceae bacterium
CTTTGGCTGGCCGCCGATTATGGCCCGGAGTGGCCCGGGATTATGGCCCCGCTGGCCGGACAAGATGGCCATATGCAATATCGTCATAGCTCCTTTTAAAACACAAATTTTTTATAATTTTATCATAGACGCTGATGTCATTCAAGCAAGTTTAATTTGAAATTTCCTCAATGCCCTTCTATGGTTTTTTTAAAAGCTGCATATTTGACAGAATTTTGCACACTTGCCGCTGCGGTGTCCACTATGATAAAATATTTTCAAAAAACTTGTAATGAAAGACTCGTTTTGCTGTGTATATAAGTGAAACCCCGAAAATCGACACAGGAGGTGTTTTGCATGGAGGATGCCCGCATTGTACAGCTGTATTGGGATCGGTCGGAACAGGCAATTCAGGAAACCGATACCAAGTATGGCAGGTACTGCTATTCCATCGCATACAACATTTTGGAAAACAGCGAAGATTCAGAAGAAAGTGTCAGTGATACATACATGGCGGCGTGGAAGGCGATGCCCCCGAAACGTCCAACGGTATTGGCTCTCTTTCTGGGAAAAATCACCCGGAATCTGTCCATCAACCGGTGGCGTTCCAGAAGCACCAACAAGCGGGGAGGGGGCCAGATGGTTCTGGCTCTGGATGAATTGGCAGAGTGCGCCGACAAAAGGCAGAACGTGGAGGATCGATATACTTACCAGGAAATCTTATCCATGGTGAATGCCTTCCTTGGTACCCTGCCGGAAACGGAGCGGAATCTGTTCCTGCGGCGGTACTGGTTTTTGGACTCCATCGCCGACATTGCCCAGAGCTTCCAGTTCAGCCAAAGTAAGGTTGCCACCACGCTGCATCGTACCCGGCTGAAACTGCGAAAGAAGCTGGAGAAGGAGGGATATCTATGACTCCTATGAAGCTAATAAAAGTGATTGGCGATGTGGACGAGAGCTATGTATTGTCTGCATTGGAAACCCGTGATGTGCACGCAAAAACGAACAATCGGACATCCCGCAGCCGCTCCTTGTTGATTGCGGCATTGGTTGCTTTGATGCTGCTTCTGGTGGGCTGCGCTGTGATGTATGTCCTTCGGCTACAGGATATGTCCGTGGGTAAAGAAACTTATACCCAGACCTTTGACGATTCCGGGAAAGCTATCAAGCCGGTTGAAAAGGAATGGGATGTGCTGACGCCGTTTGGTCATAGTGGAGATCCCATTCAACTGGCAACAAAAGAATGGTCCGATTTCCTGGAAACCTATGACCCAGATGGAGCGCTTATGGACAACAATCCAGACCATCCAGAAATCCCCAATCAGTATGAATACACCTACTCCTGTTATACCCAGGAAATGGTGGAAATGGTGGACGAGATTGCTCAAAAATACGACCTGAAGTTATTGGGAGAATTGATTACTTTCCAGGAATGGCAAAGTGAAATTTTCCTGGAGGAATCCGGAATCGGCTCTCTGATACTGCCGGATAGTGGTGCAGAAATGATTGGTCTTTCCGGTCTGCTTTATCCACCACATAATTTGCGGATGGAAATAGGTGTGAAACTAAAGGAGATTGACACGAAACTGTGGGCCAAAGTCCTCTATGCCCGAAAAGACTATTTTCCTGTAAATACTTTGTGGGGGATGGATTTGAGCCTCCTTCAGCAGTGGAACTACACAACCCGTGATGGAACAGTACTTTTACTTGCGCTCGATCACAAAGGTAATTGCTATATCATTGCGGACCTTTCCGAGGCCGTTATGGTTCTTCTTGTTGACGGAAATTTTTCCGGCAGTGCCTACCCCACAGCAGAGGAAATCATGACAAAAGAGCAGTTGGAAATGGTGGCGAATGTGTTTGACTATTCCATACAGCCCCAGATTCTTGACCGGGAGGCTGTGATGGAAAAGCTGGCGGAATCCGATGCTGCCCATGATGCGGAAACAGCTTATGAGCCGGAAACTTACGCGAACTTCAGCGAGGTATTAATAAGCCGATACGATATCCCGAATCACATGGCGCAGTATACTTTCTTCGATTTAACCGGCGATGGAGTTGAGGAACTGCTGCTGGATTATAGTGGAGATGGAGCCATTGATGAGTGGCACACGATTCAAGACGGCGAAGTTCAGTGCTTCTGGGGGAATAATACCTTTTTGTGTAATGGGTATGTGTTGGAGCAATACCTCCCCGACTCGGAACGAGATGATTATGCGCAGTATTACTACCGAAAAGCGGACAGCGATACAGCTTGGCTAGATTTGGATTACGAATCCATGGGAGAATGGATTGGCGGGCTGAGCCTGATAGGTGGTAAGTGGACCTTTATGCCGGAATTTAACAGCCCGGATACCGAGGAAGTGACTGAGGAGGAAGCACTGTCCTTTATGGCCCAGTATCCCAGAATTTCCCTGGACTGGAAGAGCGTGATGAACTATCCTCTGTCCGAAGATCAGACGCTCTCAGACTATTTGAACGAAAAGGATGTGCGGGTTTCCGATGCAGAGCTGCTGGACCTTTACAAAACATACTTGAATGAGCGGGAAAATATGCACTACAGCCACTACCGGATTCTGGACATCAACGGGGACGGTGTGGACGATTTGCTCCTGAAGAGGGAAAATGATGCTCTCCTGGGCAACACGGACTACTACTGCTTGGCTCTGACCTATCGTTATGGTATCGTGACAGGATTTGCCTCCGATTTCTATCTCTGTGAGGATGGTGTATTGGAGCATGTGGATACACGCCACGCTGGGGGTTTTGGGGTAGAAAAGGACGGGCATGAATTCCTGCGGTGCGATGGGCTGGAAACAGAAGTACTGGATTTTGTGGCCTATAATAAGTCCACGGCTTCCTGGCAAACCGATTGGTGGGATAACATACCAATTACGGAGGAAGAAGCCAACGCAATCCTGGCAAAGTACCCCCGCATTGACCAGGGAATGCGTCCCATCAGCGAACTGTATAACGAATAGTGGTGGGAAAGAAAGGGCCTGAGATCTCAGCAGAACAGGTCTCAGGCCCCTTTTGCACCTTTTGATGGCGAATCAGCCATAGAGACATGAAGGGATGACATCTTGATGCCAGCGTAGGGCTTGCCATCTGAAAAGAATCTCTTCAAGCCAAAATGCCCATAATTCTGGCTATCTTTCGAATGCGCCTTGACAAGAGAGACTATATGGTGTAGTCTATAAGTAAAGACTACGGCGTGTAGTCTCTCTAACGGAGGTGCGATACAATGGAAATACAGTTGGGTGTTGTGGAGTCCCGGTTTGCGGACATCATCTGGAAGAATGAGCCAGTGACCTCTTCTGCGTTGGTGAAGCTGGCTGGGCAGGAGCTGCAATGGAAGCGGACAACCGTGCATACCGTGCTGCGACGGCTGTGCGACAAGGGATTGTTCCAGAATGAAAACGGAATGGTGACGTCCTTGGTTTCCCGGGAACAGTTTTATGCGCTGCAAAGCCAGAAGTTTGTGGACGATACCTTTTCCGGTTCTCTTCCGGCCTTCCTGGCGGCGTTCTCCATGGGACGCAAGCTGACCGATGCTGAGCGGGAACAGATTCAGCAGCTCATCGATCAGACAGGGGAGGGATGAATGTGGTTTCGGCCTTTGCGAATATTCTTAGTATCAGTATTGGGGCGAATTGGCTGATTCTTGCCGTGCTCTTGCTTCGCTTCCTGCTGAAAAAGGCTCCCAGGCGGGTGATCTGTATTCTTTGGGCCATGGTTGCGGTGCGGGTGCTTTTGCCGGTTTCCCTGGAAAGCCCCGTGGATTTCATCCCGGAGACCACCTCGGCTATTCAGGAGGCGGTGGATATCAGCCTCATTCATCCGGAAACGGTGACGTTTCATACGAGAATCGTGACCCCACAGGAAGGAATTAGCGGGACTTCTGCCAGCAGTGGTCAGTCGATTTCTGTAATTCCCCTGGTGTGGTTCTTTGGGGTTTTGCTGATGCTGAGCTATCTGGTGGCGCGCTATATCAAACTACACCGCCTGGTTCGGGAAGCGGCGTGGGAGAAGGAGAGCATCTGGATTTGTGATGCCGTTACGACCCCCTTTATTCTGGGACTTGTCCGGCCCAAAATCTACTTGCCCTCTGGTCTTTCCGGGACAAGCCGGGAATATGTGATTGCCCATGAAAAATGCCACCTTCGCTGCAAGGATCACTGGTGGAAACTTATATCCTATTTGATTTTGTCTATTTTCTGGTTCGATCCGCTGATGTGGGTTGCCTACTTTATGATTTGCAAGGACATTGAGTTTGCCTGCGATGAAAGCGTGATTCTCCGTTACAGCCTGCCGGAGAAAAAAGCCTATTCCCAGGCCCTTCTGGCATGCAGCGCAAATCGGAAACTGGTGCTTGCCTGTCCGATTGCGTTTGGGGAAACGGCGGTAGTGGGAAGAATCCGCAATGTTCTGAACCATAAAAGGCCGGGGTTTTGGATCATGCTGGTTTCGGCGCTCGTCCTGATCCTGTGCACAATCGGATTTTTCACAATCCCCGTGGGAGCGCAGACCAACGATTCTGGGCTTGCTTCTTCTGAGCAGATCGAAGTAATCTCCACACTGCCCCCAGCGGAGCTCCAGGATTTTCCCTCGGTGCAGGAGGATTCGGAAAAATGGGAAAATTTCCCGGATGGCATTCGGATTGATACTTACACAGGTGAAACATTTACGGCACGGGTCATGATTGTCCGGGACCCCGCAAAGGTGTATCTGGCTGCATCCTCGGACCCGTTGTCCATGGACACGCCGGGGATTCAGATGGACGAAGCGCTGGAACAGGAAAATGCCATTGCAGCGGTGAATGCGGGACCCTATTTCGACGATGGGACATCCAGCCGTGCTGTGGGCAGTGTTCCGCTGGGCTTGGCTTTGTCTGGGGATGATGTGATTTGGAATGATGAGCAGAGTTCTCAGTATGGTTTTGTGGGGTTCAACAAAGACAATATCCTGATTGTTGCGTCCTCTATGACAGAAGCAGAGGCGATGGAGCTTGAAATCCGGGATGGCTGCTCCAGCGGACCTATTCTCATGATCAATGGGAAAGCCAACTGGGAGATCTACGAAAGCAACTCCGGTTACTTGCCCAGAACGGTTATTGGACAGCGTGCCGATGGGGCCGTGCTGCTCATTTGCTCGGAGGGACTGAACCCAGATTCCCTGGGGGCAAGCTATCATCATATGATTGACATTCTGAAAGAATATGGTGCGGTAAACGCCTGCGCCTTGAAGGGCGGATTGTCCTCCAATATGCTTTATCGGGACGCAGAAGGAAGATATGGGGAGAAGGAAACGGTCCAGGTATTCAACCAATATTCCGTTGCCCCATCTCTCAGAAGACTGCCTCTGTTCTGGATGGTAAAATCTGCGTAATCAATGTACATCGCAAAGGGGCCTGAGATCTGAGCATAACAGGTCTCAGGTCCCTTTTGCACCTTTTGAGGGCGAATCAGCCAGGGAGATATGAAAATATGAAACAGAAAATTCCAAATCAAACAGGCGTACAATACGCCGACTTCCCGAAAAAGACGGGGAAATCCAAGAAAAAAGGCGGACTTTTTGGAAGAATCCTCCGGCGCTTCTTCCTGGTGCTGTTTGCCTTGGTGATTTTGCTGGCAGGGGACCTGCTGCTGGTGATGAATATGATCTTCAACGGACCGTCACCCACCGCCCGGGATCAGCTGGCCATGACCTTGATTGAAGCCAGTGCAACCAAATGGGTCCCGGCTCTGTTTATCGGAGAGGAACAGGTAGCCCAGATTCAGTCCAGTCTGAATCTGAAACTTCCTGACGAAGTATCCGATACCACCGCCGTAATCATCAACCGGGGACAGTCCATCAACGCCAGCGACGAGTGGGCAAATTATCCCGACGGCATCCGGATTGAGAAAGTGGCAGGGGATACCTACAACGCCCATGTGATGATCGTCCGGGACCCCTCCCAGGTTTATCTGGGGATTTCTACCAAAGAAGGGTTTTCCACCAGCATCCCCGGGAAACGGTTGAATGTGGCCATCGAGGACGAAGGTGCAATCGCAGCGGTGAACGGCGGTGCCTTCAACGACGATGGAACAACCGGTTCCTATGTTGGAACCTTGCCTGCTGGTCTGGTCTACTCCGAAGGAGAATGTGTTTGGACATCGGGTAAACCTTCTGAAACCAGTGGTTTTGCCGGTTTTACCGAAGACAATGTTCTTGTCGTGCACCAGGATAACATTTCCCAGGCCCAGGCGGAGGAACTGAATATCCGGGATGGCTGCTGCTTTGGCCCGGTCCTGGTCATGAACGGAGAGATCAATATGGAGGCCTACAACAAAGTCTCCGGCCTGAACCCCCGTACGGCCATTGGCCAGCGGGCAGACGGCGCCGTGATTTTTGTCTGCATTGATGGTCGTCAGCCCAGCTCCAGAGGCGGTGAGTATGCAGATGTGATTGACATTCTGGTGGAATATGGAGCAGTCAACGCATGCAATATGGATGGCGGTTCTTCCACGGTGATGATGTACCGAGATACCTATGGCCTTTATGGGGAAGCGGGGCAGGTGCAGATGATCAACAGCTATTCGCTGCTTCAGTCAGAGCCGAGAAGGATGCCGGACTTCTGGATGGTGCGTCCGGCGGGTGAGGAGTAAGAAATGTATCAGGGAAAATTTGACCGAAAACAAAAAACGGAGGGTCGGTCTGTACCAAAGAAGGCTGTCACCGGCCCACGCTTGGGAACCTTGGTGTTTTACACCCTGTTTTTCTTTTGCATCCTGGTGTTTTATATTGCCACCTACTTTGGCCTGCGGTGGTTTCAGGGGGGGCTGACCCAGTATGAATTGGCACAGCCCACTTCGAAGAGCCAGAGCGTGTTTGCGTCCCTGTTTGCAAGCGGTGACTGGGCCAGCCTCTATGATGCAGCAGGATTTCAGGACACCTTCTATGAAAGCAAGGACACTTTCGTCTCCTATATGCAGGCCTTAACAGCGGGGGAGCAGCTGACTTTCGTGGAAACCTCCACCGGACTTTCGGAGGACAAAAAATATCTGGTCAACCTGGGCCAGGAACGGATTGCGTCGTTTACGTTGGTGAATCAGGCAGATTCTCAGACGGAAATTCCCGACTGGCAGTTGGGGGATGTGGAACTGCTTCTGGACCGGGGAGAATCGGTCCGGGTAACGGTTCCCAACGGCTACACACCGTCCATCAACGCAGTCCCGCTGGATGACGGGAGCATTGTAAAAATCAGCACCCCGAAGGCTGCCAGCTATCTTCCGGAGGGAACAAAAATGCCGGGGATGACCACCTACGAAGTGACCGGCCTTCTGGCAGCGCCCCAGGTGACGGCTACGGATGAAACAGGCGGGGCGGTGGCCCTGACCTATGACGAGACAGCCAAAACCTACACGGCATCGGTTTCCCAGCAATCCATGGATTCGGAACTGGAACAGCTGGCGCTGGATGCTGTTGAGACGTATGCCTTGTACATGTTGAAAAAGGCTGGCGCAGGGGATCTTGCCCAATATTTTCTGAAGGGATCAGATGCCTACCGGGCCATTACCGATACGGAGCGGGGCTTTGTCCAGGAGGCGCAAAGCTTTGAATTTGTGGAGGAAAGCGTCACGGAATATACCGTCTACACGGATACTCTCTTTTCTGCCCGGGTTTCTGTGACTCTGAATGAATACCGCAGCAGCGGTACAGTGAAAGAGAGTCCCATCAGCCAGACACTGTTTTTTGAGAAGCAATCCTCTGAAAAGTGGATGTGCTACGCTATGACCGCTATTGATACCACAGAAGTAACAGTCCAAGTACGGATTCGGTTTGTGGACCAGGGCAGGGAAGTGGCGTCTGATCTGTATGATCTGAGCCAGAGCGGCATTTCCTGTCCTGTCGTGACGCCGCCGGAAGGAAAGAAATTCCAGGGCTGGGGGACCGAAAGCCAGGATGAACAGGGGAATACGGTGATGAATCTGATTCTGGAACCGGATGAAACCGGACTTGCGAAAATCCCCGACGGCCTTTCTGAGGAACCAATCACGCTGTATGCTGTGTTTCAGTAATATCAATGTTGCAAAATCGAAAAGATGCCTGATCGCATGCTGTTAGCGTATTTTAGCAGGAAACGGCAATGAAATCTTGACCCTATTTAGCTCCTATATTACAATTATCCTAATTTAAAATTAAGAAAACACATTTTTGCACAAAAACCTGCAACCAAACAATTGCGTTTTGCGAGCATATAAGTGAAGGGTAATTGATACCAAAATAGGAGGTGCTTATGTGGACGATAACAGTATTGTAGATCTGTATTGGCAGCGATCTGAAAAAGCCATTTCTGAAACCCATAAAAAATATGGCAGCTATTGTTTTAGCATTGCCTACAATATTCTGGCAAATAATGAAGATGCAGAAGAAAGCGTAAACGATACATATTTGGCAACGTGGAATAAGCTGCCCCCTCATCGTCCGTCAATTCTTGCAACGTTTCTTGGAAAAATCACGCGAAATATTTCAATAAGCCGGTGGAGATCCCGCAGTGCAAATAAGCGAGGAGGCGGTGAGATCATTCTGGCTCTGGATGAACTGGATGAGTGCATTGAACGCAGACAGAGCTTGGAAGAAATCTATATTCGCAAAGAGACGGTGGATCTGTTCAATCAATTTCTGGATACTCTCCCAAAAGAAGAACGGAATGTCTTTTTGCGCAGATATTGGTGCTTGGATTCCATAGCTGATATTTCCGCTACTTTTGGATTTTCCCAGAGTAAAGTAAAGTCTATGCTGCATAGAACCCGCGCAAAACTCCGTGGACATTTGTCAAAGGAGGATTTTGTATGACGAACTATGATTTGCTGAATCTAATCGGTGAAGCAAGAGAAGAATACGTATTCGATGCCATCAAAACAAAAACTGGTGTACTACAGCAGAAAAAGAGACTAACGCTAAATAGGATTGGCTTGATTGCAGCGATCATAGCACTACTTTTGCTGCTTGTTGGCTGCGTTGCAGTTTACCTTCGCTTACAGGATATGTCCATAGGAAAAGAAACCTATGCCGAAAGTTATAATAATCAGGGGCTTGCTATTGAGCCAACAGAAGGCATTAGGGATATTGTGACCTGGGGTGGGCATAGTGGAGATCCGATTCAGCTTGCTTTGAAAGAATGGTACGAATTTCTAGAAACCTATGATACAAATGGGGCGTTGAAAGAGCAATTCCTTGAAAGTGAAACCATTGATTTTCCAGAGCAATACTACGATACATACCAGTGTTACACGAAAGAGATGGCGGATAAATTGGAAGAAATTGCCGGAAAATACAACCTGAAATTGTTAGATAATCGCCTGATTGTCCAGCGGTATCAGGAAGATCTTTTCTGGGAGAGTACCGGATTGACTTCCATCCTGACTCCAGATGCCAATGTGGAAATAGAGCATCTAGCGGGCGTGATATATGCTCCCAGCAATTTTAACTTAGATTTGGACTTGAAGTTAAAGAACGAGGAAATCGGACTTTACGGAGAGTATTGCTATTTTTCAAAAGATTATTTGCACAATGGTGGATGGAGCAAAATAGATTTAAGCAAAGTATCACAGTGGGGTTATACCACCGTGAGCGGAACGCCCGTGCTTCTGGCATTGAGCAACAAGGGATCGGCTTATATTTTGGCGGAGCAGGACCAAGCCTCGATTTTGATAGAAATTGACGGAAACCTTTCCATCAGTGACTATCCTCAGCCGGAGGATATTATCTCGAAGGAGCAGCTGGAGCAGATTGCTGATGCCTTTGACTACACAATTGCACCTTTACCTATCGATTCGACAATCCTAAAAACGAAATTGGAGGAAACTGAGGCGGCATACCAGGCTGCACATGCTTATGTGCCGGAACAGTATGAAAGTTTTACGGAATACCTGATGCAGAATAAAGGTTTGGGAAGCTCTCAGACAATACAGTATGCTTTTTACGACTTGACGGGGGACGGTGTAGAAGACTTGCTGCTGGGATCGGATGGGGCTTACAGTGCCTGGCTGACCATGAAAAATGGAGAAGTAGTTTCTACATCGTTAAACGACACCTATCTCTGTGAAAATGGGATTCAGGAAATCGTGATTCAAAACGGACTATTTTCCTCATTTGAAAAGCATACCTATGTGGCCCCTGTCAGTGATTCGGTTGTTACTTCCTCAGATGCTGCAGGCGAAGTAATTTCCTGCCTTACCTATAAGGACAAAATATGGTATCAGGGAACATCCCCGAGAGGATTCGATGGAATTCCAATTTCGGAAGAAGAAGCAAAGGCAATTATGGCACAATATACCCGGATTGAACTGAACTGGTATCCCATAAACGAATATCCCATTGATGATCAAGGGAGAACGCTGGGAGATTATGCGCTGGAAAATGATGATCAGCCCAGCGCTGCGGAGCTGCGCAAGATCTATGCCAACCTCGTAAAGGATATTGAGCACACGGAATATACGCATTTTTTAATTGCTGATATTAATGAGGATGGCAGAGATGATTTGTGCTTAAGTCAAAATGGGGAAACAATTTATGATATCTATTCCTATAGTCATGGAGAAACATACGGTCTGGCAATGGGAGAATACTACCCGTGTGAGGAAAACGTCTTGGAATACTGTGACATTTTGCATATGATTGGCGGTGTGGAGAAAGTAGAACATATGTATTTCAGGTTTGGGGCGGGAGGCTTAGAACCTCTTGAATATGTTGCTTATAATAAAGCCACGGCATCTTGGGAAAGTAATAGAGAGGGAACGCCAATTACGGAAGCAGAAGCGATGGCTGTTATGGAACGATATCCGCGAATTTCTGTAGGTTTTCACCCAATCGAGGAATTGATCGGGTAAGTATATGGTTAGCAGGAACATAGGTTGCGGATAATTCCTGGCTTGTGTTACCGCTTTTTGCGGCAAGAAATTCGCAATCATTCCAAGCAATGTTGCAAAGAAAAATTGCACCTTTGCCTGACAGTGCATTTTTGATTATGATAATCAAAAATGCATGGGTGAAAAGGAGGAAAGAATTATGGCAAGGAAAAAGTCACATAACGGCAACATTCTCACATTGGTGCTGACCGTGTTGATTATTACCATGATTGCAGCAACGGTGCTTGTGATCTACCTGTGTATAACACTTCCAACTACTGTTCGTAGTTTTCCAGAGGAATCATCAGACAGATTAGAGTTTGCCACGACAAGCGAAACCGTCTCTACGGAAACAAAACCGCCGGAAACAACATTGCCTACACCAGAACATGTGGTCTCCACCGCTGCCGTAGGTGCGATGGGGGATTTGCTGATGCATAAACCCATCTTCGATGATTTGACGGAGTATAATGCGGCTGTCCAGAAGGCAGATGGATCCTATGATTTTACATCCGTGTTTCAGTATCTTGCGGATTCTACAGCGCCCCTGGACTATGTGGCGGCCAATCTGGAGGTAACGCTCTGCGGCGAAGATAACGGCTATGCCTATGGAGGTTATCCGCTCTTTAACTGCCCGGACGAACTGGTGGATGGCGTAAAAAATGCAGGATTTGATATGCTGCTGACTGCCAATAATCACAGTTACGATACCAATATGGTAGGCTTCCTCCGGACACTGAAGGTGGTCCGTGGGAAAGGCTTGGAAACTCTGGGGACCTATGCTTCGGCAGACGAAACCAAGTGGACAATCGCAGAGGTCAATGGAATCAAAATTGGGATGCTCTGCTACACCTGGGCGTCCAGCGTTACCGAAGATGGCAGGCCATCACTGAATGGAAACAAGGCTATTGAAGAAGCTGGCCTGTGCAATTATTTCTACGGCCAGAACCTTCCGGCATTTTATTCGGAAGTGGAACAGTATCTGAAAGAAATGAAGGATGCGGGGGCGGAAGCAACGATCCTCTTTATCCACTGGGGACAGGAATATATGCTGTCACCGAATACGGAGCAGCAGACCATCGCACAAAAAATGTGTGATTTGGGAATTGATGTGATTATTGGTGGGCATCCCCATGTCATTCAGCCTATGGAACTTTTGACTAGTACCTCTGACCCCGAGCACAAGACGGTATGCCTATACTCAACTGGCAATGCTGTTTCCAATCAGCGGCTTGGAACTCTCAAATCGATCAACACCGCACATACGGAGGATGGCATCCTTTTCAGTGTTACTTTTGAGAAGTACTCTGATGGCACCGTATACTTAGCAGGAATCAATGCCATTCCGACCTGGGTGAATATGCACAGAAATGAGAATGGAAAAACGGAATACAATATCCTTCCCCTGGACTCTGCACGCATGGAGGAATGGAATACGTTGTTTGAACTGGATGACAGCACCACGCAAGATGCGCATGATTCGTACATACGAACCATGGAGATTGTTGGCGCAGGTGTTGAAAAAATTGAGAGCTATTTGTCGCAAGAAAAGACGGAACGAGAGGGATATTATCTTGATTTGGCGATGGCCTCATAAGCTGGTGAAATATATTTTCTATACCCTGTAGAAGCCAGACAAATTATGCAGAGCCGGGGTATTGGTGGAGGATTTGAAAGTGAGTGACAGTCAAAAGGGCTCACGATGGATTCGGTGCCCAATCTGCGGAGGGAAAACACGGACCAAGGTGCGATTTGACACAATATTAGTAAATTTTCCTCTGTTTTGTCCCAAATGTAAAATAGAAATACGTATCAATGTTGTACAATTCAAAATGAACGAGAGCAAATGAGCCGGATGTAGTAACACAGAGCCTGCTTCCCATGACCACAAGGGAAGCAGGCTCTGTGTTTATGTTTATTCTTTGATATCATCGGAACTTTGACTTCTGAGTGTGCTGAGAACAGCTTCACAGACCGAAAGCAAAGTAGCAGCTTCCTGCTCGGTACAATTTTCAATCAATTCTCTGAAACGAAAATGTGAAGCGGACTCTTGCGGCATTGACGGACGGAGTGCTTCTCTTGGATCAATGTCCAGAAGTTCCAGCAAAGGGCACAGGACATCCAGTGTCGTATTTGATTTGCACTTTTCGATATTGAAAATCGTGCGTGAATCCATGCGCTGTATGAGGAATAAACTGTATAGGAGGGATTACATATGGAACTGATTGTAAATGCGTTGATAGAAAACGGTGTACAGGTGACGGTATCCCTTGTGGTGGCGCTGATCGGCGTGGCTGGCACCTGGCTGTCCATCCAGATCGGCAAGGTCAAGCAGCTGCAGACGGTGCAGCTGGCAACCGATGAAGCAAAAGACGCTGCCATCACCACGGTGCAGGAATTGCAGCAGACGGTGGTAGATGACCTGAAAGCCGCTGCCGTTGATGGCAAGCTGACCAAGGAAGAGATTGCCAAGCTGAAAAATGACCTGATTTCCATGTCCATGGCGAAACTGTCCGACACCTCTGTCAAGATTCTCACCGCAGCCGGGGTGGATATTTCGGCAATCATTACAGGCGCCGGTGAGGCGCTGATCGGAAAGATGAAAGTATCGGACAAGACGACTGAATAACAAATCACCCCCGTCTCGGAATCGTCTGAGACGGGGGTGATTTGTCGTTTTCAAAATATTATGCGGCTTGTGCGGTTGCTTGTCTCCCATAGGTCCAGAAGTAACGGGTGTCACCGCCGCCATCTTTGCCTGCCCACACACAAACGTAGGCTTTGTACCACTTTCCGACCGTTCCGTTGTATTGTACATAGCCATTGTGGAAATCATCATTATAACTGAGCATTCCAGAAGTAGTATTATGTTTAAATGTGTCTTTCCAGGTCCAATCATTAATGTCATTGCTGTTATTAGAGCACTCATAAATCTGAATTGAAAGACATCCAATCTCATCCATGTAGTCGGTGCCTTCTACGTCAAACCAAACCTGAACCTTACCATTACCTGCTGGGTAAATATAAGCACCATAAGTACTCAAATACTCACTTGCTTTTGGTTGAAGCACCATCCTTGATGATGCATTGGCATTAATTGGTACAAACATCACTAGAAGCAGGAATACCGATACTATACGAATAATGAAAGATGAATTATTTTTACGCACAGCAAATTATCCTTTCTCAATTGAGTTAATCATGGCTTTCGCCTCGTCCGTAGATATATCGCCGAAGATCATACATTCATATGGCCCATCCAACCAGATTACTTGAATTTGATCAAAATTTGAAAAAAGGTAATATTCTCCGTTCGTTGTTCTGTACACTTCCGAGGTTTCTGCTTCAATCTCAGAATTTTGAAACTTTGTTGATGTATATAATTGCACACGAATTGTCAATTTTCTTTCATTGCCCAAATATGTTGCTCTGTATATTTCTTGTTCAGGGGTGATATGTTTCTCAACCGCTTCAAAAGCAAAATCCTCAGGAATAAATGTCGGAACAATTTTACTGTCGATTTTGTTTCTCTCAAGCATATCCTGCAGAGAAGAATACCCTATATCATCTTCTTCCCCTGGCTCGCTAGTCTGTTCCACATGCCCACTGACAAACGAAAACGTCTCCTTTGCCCACCTGGCCACAATATCCCACAATTCCTCCAGCCCCAAAGCTCTGGTGCTCAGAGGAATGCAAAGAATCAAAATGACAGCAGCAGCGCAGGCTGTTATACGGCGCAGCCAGGGACGGCCGGACAGCGTCTTCGTATTCTGCTTCTGGATTTCCTGCTCCGGAAGGTAGTGCTGCTGAAAAGATTCCCATGATTGCTGTGCAGTCTTTCCGGATTGCTGATTTTCTTTCTTTCTACGGGCCAGCACCTCCATTATATAAAGAATCAGTTCTATATCCGATTCCTGCTCCGCAGGAGTTTCGGCATCCGCCCGAAGGATTTGTTCAAGTGCTTCCGTAGGCATGGAATCGTATTGAGACAAATCCCGAATCCCGCGGTGTTCATTTTCGGACATCCTGTTTCCTCCTTTCACTTGCTTATGTAGACATATCCTCATTTGGTGACATCAGTATATAACTTTTTTTGGAGCAGTTCTTTTGCACGCTGGACCCGCTTTTTGCAGGCGGCGACAGAAATCCCACGAGACTGCGCCATTTCCAAATGGGACTTTCCGTCAATGGCCATTTCTTTGAGCAGCTTGAACGCTTCCAGGTCCGCAACATTCTCATAGAGAACGTCCAGGCTGACTTTATCATCGGTATAAAGTATTTGGCGGCTTTGTTCTGCCAGGTATTCGGATAGAAGTTGTCTGGCGCTCTCTCGGCTGCGCTTGGTGTTTTGAATGGTGAATTTCAGGGTGTTCACAAGCCAGCCTTTTGGGTTAAGGCTGTTACATAAATCTTCTGGCTTCTGGCAGGCGATCCGGAATGTTTCCTGAACGGCTTCTTCCGCCAATGCCTCTTCGGAAAGAGAGCTGCGGGCATAGGCAGTCAGCATGTCGTACATTTGCATATACAGCTGTTCTATCTTTTTGCGCTGTTCTGCATTCAATTAGGTACAACTCCTTCCTGTTAGCAAAGCTATTATCGGATAACTACTACATTAACAGAATATCCTTATAATTTCAACAAATTATCTGTATTTCTCTGTGAATTGTCACCGTTTGCGATGTCCTAAACATATGTAAAAGGTTGAGGTAACAACCGAAAATGATCATAAACCTGGGGTGATACAGGCAGTAGGGGAGTTAGGGATAAGTTGATCAATGCCGCACATGATCGAATGACGTGTCATGATGCACTGGCGATCATGGATTGCGTATCCTACCGACTGCCTCTGCAAGTAACAGAAAGCCGGACTTACAGAAACGGAAATACATATCCCATATGTCCACGGTGCAAAATGTGTATGGACCGAGAATATATGAGTTTTTGTGACCGCTGCGGTCAATGCCTGGCATGGGAGGAGTATCCTTATGGGCAGGAAGATGAAACGTAGGAATCACTACAATATTACAGGAAACTACAATAATCTATTTGCAGTTTTTTAGGAAAGCTTGGTTTTGTCAACGACTCATGAAAGATTTTCACAGCTGTGAATGAAAATAAAGAAGGTGCGTCAGAGCGTATTATCTGCTA
>CALWOA010000059.1 GCA_944382965.1 uncultured Oscillospiraceae bacterium
TCGGAAAGAAGAATCAACACCCTTTGTGCGGAAGGGAGATTGCCAGGAGCTTATAAAGAAGGGAACCGCTGGTTTATTCCGCAGGAAGTACAAAAGCCTGCGGATAAGCGGCGCAAGCAAGGGGCTGCACAAATTAAGGCTTCAGTCAAGAAACTGCCCCTGCCCATTGGTATTTCCGATTACCGCAAAGCTTCCAGTGAATATTACTATGTGGATAAAACACTGATGATCCGGGATTTCATTGATGAGCGTCCTCAGGTCTCTCTTTTCACACGTCCTCGGCGCTTTGGCAAGACGTTGAATATGGACATGCTGCGGGTGTTTTTTGAAAAGACAAACGAGGATACTGCCGCCTACTTCCGAAATAAGAAAATCTGGAATTGTGGAGCTGAGTATCAGGGGTATCAGGGTAAGTACCCGGTTATTTACATTACCTTCAAGGATATCAAGTGTGAGACCTGGGAGGCAACCTACGATATGATCTCCAAGATCCTGCAAATTGAGATCAATCGCCATGGTGAATTACTGGAAAGCAACTTGCTGAGCCAATACGATAAGGAATATCTTACCAGCGTTATCAACGGCAGTGCCAACGAAAATGATGTGTCCATGGTATTTCTGAATCTATCCCGGATGCTCCATGTATATCATGGGGTGGCTCCGATCATCATCATTGACGAATATGACACGCCCATTCAGCAGGGCCATGTCCGGGGCTATTATGACAAAGTCATTGACTTTATGCGTACGCTGTTCTCCGGTGGGTTGAAGGATAATCCCCACCTTTCCTATGGATTCCTGACCGGTATTCTGCGGGTGGCAAAGGAGAGCATTTTCAGCGGGCTAAATAATTTGAAGATCAATTCCATCCTGGATGACCGATACAGTGAATACTTCGGCTTTACTCCGGAGGAAGTCCAGGAGATGGCACGATATTATGGTGCTTTCGATCAGTATGAAGAGATTTGCCAATGGTACGATGGTTATCGTTTCGGATGTACAGAGATATTCAATCCTTGGTCTGTAATCAGCTATTTTGGCAATGATTGCAAACCAAAGGCCTTTTGGCAGTCCACCGGCAGCAATGAAATCATCAGTGAGGTTCTGGCTGTTGCCACACCGGAGACAATGGATCGGCTGGAAGCTTTGATGAAAGGGGAGTCTTTTGTTTCCCATATTGATACCAGTGTCATTTATCCTCAGATCAAAAACGATCCCTCTTCAATCTACAGTTTCCTGCTCGTGACCGGCTATCTGAAATTCAACTCTGTTGACCAGCCGTTTGGCAGCGACTATATGTGCAGTGTTTCTCTGCCAAACAAGGAAATAGCTGCTGTATATAGCAAGGAAATTCTATCTCAGTTCCAGGAAAAGATCCTGCCCTCCACGGCCATCGCCATTCAGGAGGCAGTTTATACCATGGATGTGCCTACCCTCCAACGGCACCTGGAAACCTTTTTACTTCAGACGATCAGCTTCCACGATGCGGCCCGGGAGACCTTCTACCACGGGCTGATTCTGGGGCTGTGCGCCATTTTGAATAATCGCTACCGCATTACGTCCAACCGTGAATCCGGGGATGGCCGGTTTGATATTCAACTCTTGCCACTGAATAAAAAGCTTCCTGGCATCCTGATGGAACTGAAGGCAGGTAAGGACTGTACGGAGAAACAACTGAAGGATCTGGCCTATACTGCGCTGGCTCAGATCCGGGAAAAGCAGTATCATGTGGATATGACTGCCCAGGGAATTGTCCGGATCTTGGCGTACGGTATTGCCTTCTCGGGAAAGCAGGTGCAGATTGTGGCAGAGGATAAGAATTATATGTCAGGGAACTGATTTTTTAGTGTCAGTCATGCCATTTTCGGGTATTTATTTTAAAATGAAGCAAAAAATGCAGAAAATTAGATGATTGTGCCATATTTTGGGAGGTGGTTTTGTGGAAACGGTGGATTTAAAAGCACTGGAAGATGCGGTTCTTTCTGATCTGGAGACGCTAAAATTCCACAGAAAGATCGCCGCCGCCACACATTTGTATCACAGATGCAGGCTCTTGGCGTGTCCATGGAGACCATCCTAGGGTTGGTAGGACATGCAGATAGTGATATGTCAGAACACTACCTTCACCTGCAGGAGTCAGTCAGATAGGATGCAATCGGCCGATTCGCAAAGAGATTCGCAGATGCGGAGGCTGCATAGGAAAAACCGGGGAGCCCATTTGAGAGGACTCCCCGGTTTTCACTCTGAATATAGCGTGTTAGAACGGCCAAATAAAATCATGAACGTTCACTGGAATGAAGTGTATTGTGGTCTGGTTGTGGTCAAACTCCAAAAGTGTGAATTTTATTCAAAAAATATTGAAAAAGTTAAGAAACCAAAAGATATCGGAACTTTTTGGAAAAGATGTGCGGGATCGAACCGCGACCCCCGTGCATGCCATCGTTCCTGAAGGGGAGACACGGCGGTACAAAGTTAGAAAAAACAGTATATATCAGACAAAATCAGAACTTTTATAATCCATTATTTTCAATCCGGTCCATTGGCTTTCGCTCTGGTTTGGGTCATATTTGGGTCAGAGAGTTTCGCCCCCCGAAACCAAAAAATCCAACTTCCCAAATCGATAATTACAATGTTTACCAGAAAGGATTGAAAATTATGAAGTTTTTGACAGCAAGGGAAATAGCGGCGAAATGGGGAGTCTCAGTTCAGCAGGTTAGAAAGTACATGAGGGGTGGACACATCCCGGGAGCGGTTTTGAAGGACGGAGGCTGGCTGATTCCCGCAGATGCGGAAAAACCGGGCGGGCCTGTGAGAGAAGAAGTGGAAATTACCCCCTTCCTGAAAAAGCTCCGCTACCAGCAGGAGCGGAACAACCACTTCGGCATCTATGAGTACCTCCAGCTGAACGCTGCCTACAGCTCCAACCGGATGGCCAGCAACCGGCTGAAGCGGCAGCAGGTGGAGAGCATCTACCGCACCAACCGGATTGATCCGGGATTCGAGCCAGTGAAGGTGGATGACATTCTGGAAGTGCTCAATCATCTGGGGGCTATGGATTTTGTGATCCATACAGCTTTGGAGCCCCTGACTTCCGACTATGTGAAAAAGCTCCACTATCTGCTGACCTACGGCACCTACGCAGACCGGAAGCAGTATTTCGGCAGCGGCACTTTCCGCACCAAGCCGCCCCGGGTGTACAAGGACACAGCGGCAGACCCCAGGGAGATTGCCCGGAAGCTGAACAAGCTGGTGATGGACTATGAAAAGGAGCTTGCCGATCTGGAGAAGATTCTGGAGTTTCACGTGCGCTTCGAACGGATTCGCCCCTTTGCCGACTACAACGGCAGGGTAGGGCGGCTGATTCTCATTAAGGAGTGCCTGCGCTACGGCGTGGACCCCTTTATCCTGGATGACAAGCGCAGGACGGCCTACTACCGGGGAATTGCCCGGTGGGATGAGGATTCCTCCGTTCTGATGGAAACCGTCCTTCAGGCTCAGGCACGCTTCCAGAATCAGATGGAAACCTGCCTCCTGATGGAATATTGCCGCCCAGCCAACCCCCGGAAGCTGTGAGAAAGGGGGAAGAGATCATGGAAAAACGTTCTGAAACCGTCATCCATTACATCCAGGTTGGAGACGACTATATTCCGGACATCTCCCTGCCCCAGCCTTCCAAACCCATCGGGAAATGGGGGCGGCTCTATCGGGATTTCCTGAAAGACCATCATCCAGTCCGGTACAACACCTTGATTCTCAGCGGACAGCTGTGGGAAATTCTGGGCCAAATCAATGAGCAAGCCCAGAACCGTCTAGACAGAACCATTGCTCAGATGACAGCTGCGGAATCCGTCGCGGAAGATCTGAAAGCCGCCGATCCTATGGCCTGGGTGGGTGCCATGAACAACATCCGCAGCCGGGCAGAGGAACAGGTCCTCCGGGAGCTGATTTGGGAGGA
>CALWOA010000060.1 GCA_944382965.1 uncultured Oscillospiraceae bacterium
AGTATAGCAGATAATACGCTCTGACGCACCTTCTTTATTTTCATTCACAGCTGTGAAAATCTTTCATGAGTCGTTGAAAAGCAATAAGCGTTTACCATTTTGCGGTTGGAGAAGATTTTTGTAAATTTATCGAAATCTTTCTTGACAATTGGAGAAAATCCGTATATAATATTCAAGCCTGGTCTTAAGGCCCTGAAAGCATCCAGGATTTAGCCGGATGCCATCGGAGGGAGGGAAAACAATGTCTGAAATTCGCGTGAAGGAGAACGAATCTCTGGAAAGCGCTCTGCGCCGTTTTAAGCGTAGCTGTGCCAAGGAGGGCGTCATCGCTGAAGTCAAGAAGCGCGAGCATTACGTCAGCCCCAGCTTGAAGCGTAAGCAGAAGTCTGAAGCTGCTCGTAAGAACAAGAGAAAATTCTATTAATATCCCTCTTGATTTTGCTCAAGAACCGCTCTGCACATTGCAGAGCGGTTTTTTGTTGTACAATGCGTCAAAAAAGTAGGAAAAAACATTTTGAAATTGTTACCATTCTTCAATTTTTGTTGTTGTAAATTACTTAGGAATGTTGTATAATGCCTTAGACTGTGCAAAGATTATCATGCGGGGGATTTGACGTGTATGTTTAAAAACAAGAAAATTGCCAAATACTTGGAGCCCGGTCGGCATGTACATCTGGTAGGCATCGGTGGAGTGTCTATGCGCCCGCTGGGCCTTGTTCTAAAAGGTATGGGCATGGAAGTTACAGGATCGGATATGAGCGCATCTGCGTCTACCCAGGAACTGGAGGCACAGGGCATACCCGTTGCGATTGGACATCATGCGGAGAATATTGAAGGTGCGGAGTGTATTATCCGCACTGCCGCTGCACACAATGACAACCCGGAAATTGCTGCTGCCCGTGCGGCAGGAATACCTGTGTTTGAGCGGGCACAAGCATGGGGCGAAATTATGAAGTCCTACAAGAATGCAATTTGTATCTCCGGCACACACGGTAAAACTACTGCGACGTCTATGATGACGCACATTTTGATGGAGGCAAACCTGGATCCCACGGTTATGATTGGCGGCTATCTGCCGCTGCTTCACGCTGGACACCGTGTGGGGCATGGGGATACCATCTTGCTGGAAAGCTGCGAATACTGTGATTCTTTCTTGAACTTCTTCCCAACTTTGGCAGTGGTATTGAATGTAGAAGCTGACCATCTGGACTACTTCAAAGATCTGGAAGATATTCAGAAGTCTTTCCATAAGTTTGCTTCCCTGGCAACCTTTGGCGTTGTTGCCAACGGTGATGATCCCCATACAGTTGTGGCCATGGAGGGGATTGATTACGTTTCCTTCGGCTTGGGTGAACACAACCGCATTCACGCAGCCAATATGCATCCGGACTGGCAGCATTTTGATGTCATCTGTGACGAAGAATTTTACTGCCATTTGGATATGGGGGTTCTTGGACGCCACAACGCCCTCAACGCCCTCGCAGCGGCAGCTGCATCGTGGATGATGGGAATTCCAGGTGAGGCAGTTTCCCACGGTCTGGAGTCCTTCCACGGCGCAGGACGGCGCATGGAGTTTAAGGGACAGTATAACGGTGCGGACGTGTATGATGACTATGCCCATCATCCTGACGAATTGGCGGCAACCATCAATGCAGTTCGTGCGGCAATGCCTTCCCGCCGCTTGATATTGGCGTTCCAGCCTCATACTTATACCCGGACAAAAGCGTTGTTTGATGATTTCGTCCGCGAGCTAAAAAAGCCCGATGTTGTTGTATTGGCGGAGATTTATGCAGCGCGGGAACGGAATACCACGGGTATTTCTTCTGCGGATCTGGCTGCCCAAGTCCCAGGTTCTGTATTTTGCGAGACATTGCCGGATGTGACAGCGTATCTCCGGGAAAATGCCCGGGAAGGTGATGTGGTGATTACGATGGGCGCCGGAGATATTTTCCGTGCGGGAGAGGCACTGCTGAATTTGTAAGAAAAATCTGGTATTGGATTATTCCTCCAATACCAGATGGTCTACACCGGAGGCCTCAAATTCCGACATGTAGCGATTCATGCGGCCCACGATTTCATCGTAATTTTCTTCTGTGATTTCCGGATAGTCCATATCTCGACGGGACAGCTCTTCTGCCAGGATTTCATAGAAAACGGTATCTTCATAACAAGCAATGGCTTCGTGAATTCCTCCCTCGGTATAGTCCCGAGAAGGGATAATTGTACCGTTCCAGCTCTCAGAAAGTGCGGGCGAATAGGAAAATATTTTGCTTTCCAGGGCATCATAATCCTGAAAGCGATCTTCTCCCCGAGTGGAATTGAGAATCCAATTACCAATGTAGACGAGATCCAACAGGCGACGGAATTCCTTATTGGTCAACTCAATATTCATAACGATCCTCCTAACTCGTGATCGGCAAATCTAGATCTTTATTTTCTCCCATTATAGCACTGTTTTCTTAGATTTCCAGACGAAAATTGTGAATTATCTTAAGAATGAGGCGATTGTGTGAAAAAACTCAGTGTCTGTATCCTCTTTGGCGGCATTAGCCCGGAACATGAGGTTTCTCTGCGCTCGGCAGAATCCGTATTGAACAATATTGACAAAAACAAATATACTGTGTTCCCCGTAGGCATCACAAGGGAAGGGGATTGGATTTTGTTTGGCGGCGATGACTATTCCATGCTCCCCAAAGGGACTTGGAAAAATCATCCCAATAATCGCAGAGCGGCCATCTCCCCGGTGCGCGGACAGGGCTTGCTGAGCTTTGAGGGCGACTGTGTTGTCCGGCAGCGTATCGATGTAGTATTTCCTGTCCTTCATGGAGAAAACGGCGAGGATGGAGCCATGCAGGGCTTATTACAAATGGCAGGCATCCCCTATGTCGGCCCCCATGTCGCAGCATCTGCAGTGGCAATGGATAAGACCTTGACAAAACTGGTTGTAGATCAGGCGGGGGTACCCCAAGCTGCGTGGCAGTTGGTAAACAGCAGCGATTTGGAAAATCGAATGGAGAACACCCTGTCAACGGTGGAACTTCGCTTCCGCTATCCAATGTTTGTGAAACCGGCGGGAACTGGTTCTTCCGTTGGTGTTTCCAAGGTCGCGGATCGGGAAGCATTGCGCAACGCTCTTCTGTTAGCGGCGCAGTATGACCGTAAAATCTTGGTTGAGGAGTTTATCAATGGCCGGGAAATTGAAGTTGCAGTGATGGGAAATGAGAACCCTGTGGCTTCCATTTGCGGAGAGATCGATTCCGGTGCGGATTTTTATGATTATGATGCCAAATACCTGACGGACACATCAACGGCCTATATTCCCGCCCGGATTCCGGATGATGTGGGGGAAATTGTACGAGATGCAGCTGTGAAGGTCTATCGTGCTGTGGGATGTCAAGGTTTGAGCCGGGTAGATTTCTTCGTAACCTATGATGAAAATCGAGTCGTGTTTAACGAGATCAACACCATTCCTGGTTTTACCTCTATCTCCATGTATCCCAAACTCTTTGATGCCAGTGGTTTCCCGTATCCGCAGTTGATTGACGAGTTGATTCGTTTGGCTTTGGAGGCATTTCGATGAAACGTCCTGTTGTTTTGACGGTTCGGGGTCGCCAGTCCTACGCTGGACAGGAGCCAGAAATCATTGAATTGGTGACAGAAGGGGTCATGGAACTGTGCCAGGATGGCTGGGAGATTTCCTATGAAGAAAGCGAACTAACAGGCCTGGAAGGTGTGACTACTACTTTTCGTGTTGAACAAGGTAGAGTGATTTTGACCAGAAGCGGCCAGCTGAACTCCCACATGGTTTTTCAGGAGGGAACCAGTCATGATTCCTTGTACCAGATGCCGTTTGGAACGTTGATGCTTACAGTGAAGGCAACCAGAGTATTCTATGATATTGTACCAGATGGTGGTTCCATTGATTTGGTATATCATATTACCATAGAAAACGCGGAAGCAGGGGTAATTGATTACCATCTGGACATTCGTCCAAAAACATAAAGCTGTGCAATAATAAAAAAATGTGCTTATCGACTTAACTCAGCAAGTCACCATATCTTGTAACAGTCCGAAATATAGGACAGCTTCCATGAGA